>CAYFOM010000001.1:0-192705 GCA_964344765.1 uncultured Planctomycetales bacterium
AAGGCATTTGATGAGTCTGCTGCTTTTTACAGAAAAGATGTTGCTTGATCAAAAATGTGGATTCGAGGCGGGAGAAGCCGGTCTTTTCAGCGAATTCTCTAAGAAATTCCCTTGTCATTAAGAAGACGGTTTTCCGAAGAAAAAGTAACACCGAAATCCGCCAAAATCTGAGTTTTCCACAATCCGTGGCGCGATGGCCAGGATCCGGCTAGGGTGTGACCTCGCTTCATGGCTCATGAAGCACTCCCCAACACAACCCTCCCCTGACTATGGTCGAATCCGGTTTGCGGACACTATTGGACCAGCAGCAAAAGCGATTCAGTGAAGAATGGCGTGAGCTGCTGGGCACTCACCGCGATTTTCAGGTTAGCCCACCTGAAAAACGCATCAAGCTCCTCGGCGAGCTGTTTGAGCAATGCTCACCCTGGCTGGAACGCGGCATCCGCTCCACCGCAATGAGGCATTTTTTGCTGCTGCCGACCGAGATGCTGGTCGCCAGATTGTTCGCCCGAATCGCTCACCGCTCCGACCTACCCGAAGCCCACGCAGCCTTTCTGATGTGGATCGAAGGTCAAATCCTCACCGACCTCGCCGATCCCAGCGACGAGCTCGGCGTTTGCAACGGAGCACCCGGGGAGCCGCCGGCCGCCCTGCAGGAGAAATTCAACAACCTGCCATATTCCGACCGAGCTTTGTTTTACCTCTACATGATGGAAGACTTCGACGCCTCGGCCCTCGCTCAAAAAACCGGCATGACTCAACCCAAGCTAGGCCACTTGCTCAAGCAAATCTGGCGTCATCTCGAGTCGGAGGTCGCCCCGGAGCACCTCCCCAGCCAGTGGAATCCGCCCGCCGAATAGGCCGCATGATCACCCCGAGCACCTATCAGCCAACCGCCGCCGCGCTGCGTGAAATGCGGCGCCAATGGGGCCGGCACGCCTCGGTGGAGTTAGGAAAACTGTTGTTGATCAACGCAATTCACGCCGGCATGCGAATCAGCGACGGCAACAAGTACGTCCCGGCTTCGAATTGGCTCGAATCGGATTCATCGGAAACCCGAGCCCGGATTCGCTTACTCCTACCTGAGTTCCTCCAGCTAGCCGCGGCGGCCGATGCCGAACCCGAGCTGGCGAACTTGGCCGATGAACCCTGGGAGCGAATTTGGCATGATCCGCTCGCGGCATCGCAAGTGGCGGTGGCCTTGCTGCCCAACTCCAACCAGGCGCGCCTGACCCTGGCCGTCAACCAACTTCGCCGGGGCGACGTCTTGCCTGCGCGGGAGCACCTGATCACCGCTCTTCAGGGAGCCACTCTACGGGTAGAAGAACGGTCACGCTATCAACGCAACCTCGCCGCCTGTTACGAACTCCTGGGCGACGATCCCGGAGCAGCGTGGTTTGCCGAACGCGCTGTCGAACTGAATCCCGGCAATCAATCCAATTTGCTGAGCTACCTGATCTACGCGGTTATAGCTCCCGATGCCAGCAAGCGGATTCCTAAATTGCGCAATGCTTGCCTCCGCTACGGGAGGCAATTTCGTGCGAGCCATGTTTGGAGTATGCTTTCTCAAAACGGTGGCCGCGCTTCGGAATCCCTCAACAGCGACCCTGATTTCGCTTGTCACTTAAGAAAAGTCCTTCATTCCGTCTCATGAACATTCTTCAATCCGCGAAACGTTTCCGCGCAGCTTGCATGTGCGCTGTTTTGGCTTTGGCATTTTTGGTCGTACCCGCGACATCGATGCCAAGTGGTGGGGGCAATAAGAAAGAACTCGATGGAGACAACCCATCCCAAATCTCAGGGATTATTGGCAGCATGGGTGGAAAGACCGGCGGCGGCTCCAACGGTAAGACCAAAGGTGGGTCTGGCGGATCAGGAGGGTCCGGTGGATCCGGCGGCTGATCCAAACTCTTAGGAGTGGTTGAACAAAAAACGGCGGAGAGCTCGACGCTCTCCGCCGTTCTTCGTTTGCGCTGTCCGACGGTATTACAGGTAGCGCAAGTAAACGTATCCGGTCGCAATGATGATCGACATGATCATCAACGGGAATGCATGGCGCAGGAAGGTCACGAACTTGATCGGCGAACCGGCGCGTTCGGCGAAACCGGCCACAATCAGGTTGGCGCTTGCACCAACCAGCGAACCATTTCCGCCCAAGCAGGCGCCCAGCGACAGCGACCACCAGATGGTGTTCTGCTGAGCCAAATCCAGCCCGGTGCCTTGCTCACGCAATTGCTCCATCGTCGCTTCCAGCGTCGGAATCATCGTCGCAACAAACGGGATGTTATCGACCACTGCCGACGCAACCGCCGACACCCACATCACCGACAAACTAAGGATCGAAGTGATCTCAGCCGTCGATTCGGCGCCGTCGGTCATCGCCACCACTTGCTCGGCCAGCATGCCTAGCGCGCCGACGCGTTCCAGCGCGTGCACGATGACGAACAAGCCGATGAAGAAGAAGATCGTCACCCATTCCACCTCACCAAAGGTGTGGTGCACTCTCTCGGATTGATCCTCGGCCGAATGGCCCATGTTGTCCAAGAACAGCAGCAACGCCGCTCCCGCCATGGCAACCGTCGCCGGCTCCAATCCTGCCGGGTGACCGAACATGAAGCCGATCAAAACCAGGAACAAAACGCCAAGCGACTTCTTTAGCAGCGGCACGTCGCGAATCGCCTCGCGCTCGCGGTATTGCCTGACGCGTTGCATCGCTTCCGGCGTCGCCTTCAGCTTTTTGCCCCACATCAGGTAAATCGGCCCCAACGTCGCTAAGAACACCACCGGCACGATCGGGGCCACGTGGACCAAGAAGCTGTTGAAGTCAATGCTTTCGATTTGCGAACCAATCAAGATGTTGGGCGGGTCACCAATCAGCGTTGCAGTACCGCCAATGTTCGAGAACAGAATCTGCGCGAACAAAAACGGGTATGGCTCAATTTCAAGTTCTTCGGTAATCAGCAACGACACCGGCGCAATCAGCAGCACCGTGGTCACGTTGTCGAGGAAAGCCGACAACACTGCCGTCACCAAGGACAGCATGACCAAGATGCCCCATGGTCGCGCGTTAACCTTTTTCGCCGACCAAATCGCCAGGTATTGGAAAACTCCGGACTTTCGAGTGATGGCAACAATCACCATCATCCCCGTTAACAGGCCGATGGTATTCCAATCGATGCCATGCAGGGCCGATTCCTGAGTATGGATACCGGCCAGAACCATGAATGTGCCACCGAGCAGTGCGACCACTGCGCGATTGAACTTTTCGGTCATGATGACCGCGTAGGTGAGAACAAAAATGATGCCGCTGACCCACAACGGGTCCATGCCAAACATCACATTTATTGCACCGTCAGATGCTCCAGAAGTCACTCTTTAGTCCAGTAGGCGGCCAACAATGTCCCAGTAGCTCACGATGCCAACTAACTTCTGGCTTTCGCGGTCCACCACGGGGAGGTTGTCGTGACAGTGGTACAAACCAAGCACGACTCGGGTGAGGGGGGTGTCAGGGTGAACGATGATGTATTCCGTTTCCACAAAGCGCTTCACCGGCTTTTGGTACTGGTCCGAAAGTCGGCGCTTCAGGTCTTCGGTGTCATCGGTGACAAAGGGTAGCCGCGGAATGCCAAAACGCATCGTCGCCACCTTCGGCACCAGCAGGCGCAGCAGGGCGTGGATGCCGAATTGGCCGACCATCTTGCCGTTCTTGTCGATGACAGGCACGCTGCGATAGCGGTTGTCACGCAGGATGGCGACGGCGTTCTCCAGGGGTTCGTTTTCGCTGACCGTGATCGGGTCAGGCGTCATGATTTCGGCGCAGGTCATCTCAGGGCCTCAAGGGCAAGGGGGGTAAGGGCATGAATTGGCCGTTGACGCTCCACATCGTAGAGCCTCGCACCCGGTTTAACCCCATAGGCGAATAGAAACAGCCTGCACCTGTAAATTTTTCAGATTTTTGCCGCACTACCATTCATATTCGAACAATTCGATCTCATCGCGCCAGTGCTTGGCGACAAAATCGCGGCTGCGGTCGTCGTAATACTCGCGAAAATCGCGGTGCTTGGTCTTGTTTAGGTGCGGCAGCTCGGCGTCGACGCCAAATCGCCTGCACGCCTCGGCAAAATCGCCGCGCAAATTCTCAAAACGGCCGACGTAATCCATGCCCAGCTTGCCGTCGGCGCCGCGCAGCATGTCGGCTTGGCTGCGGCCACGCGCGCGGAACTTCTCGTATTCCAGGTAGGAGTGAAAATCGGGCAGCGCTTTGACTTCTTTGTGGCGTGGATGAATGACGCGGTCGATGACAAAGCTGTATTCGGATACCAGCCGGTCCCACGGATTGCGCACGAAGGCGAATTTAAACAGGCGCGGCATCAAATCGGCCGGCAGCACCTTTTCCGCGTAGCGCAATCCGCCGTGCACGCGCAGCATGAATTTTGCTGGATCCTTGCGCAAGTGCAGACGGCAAAGGATTTTATTGAATTTGTCCTGAGGCGGATGCACGACCCACTGGTCCAAAGCCTTAGCCGCACTGGTGCCGCCCGTTTTCGGCACGTGAATCATCAGGAATTGCTTTTCAAGCGACAGCAGCATGGTCGGAATCGGGTGCTTCGGTCGGCTGGGCCAGGCTGGATTCGCGTGCGCGCAGCATCATGCCCCAGGCGAAGCCAAATAACAGCGTAAAGGCGCTGAGCCGCGACGAGCTGTAAAGCGGGGCGTCGGTGAAGCCGGCGGCGAACAGCATGAACCAGGCCGAGAGCGCTAAAAAGGCGGCGTCTTGGTGTAGCTTGCGGTGGCGCCACACCCACAGAGGGATGATCAAGATCCACCACAGGAACGCCAAAAATCCTGGCACGCCACTGGTTGCCGCGACGTGCAAGAAGGTGTTGTGGCAATGGGAATGGCGCAAATTGGCCCCGGCGAACCGAGTTTTGCCCTCGGCGGCGGCGACCTCGCGCAAATCATCGCGGAAATCACCCAAACCGGTTCCGGTCATCGGGCTCTCCTCGAAGGTTTCCCAACCGATTTGCCACAGCGAGGTTCGCGTGACTTCACCGGCGAAAAACTGATCCAACGAGGTCAGGCGTTGCACGCGCAGGTCCGAGGAAACCATCCAGGTGCCGGCGCCAATCATTGCCACCAGCGCCAGCAGCGCCCATTTACTCCGCCGCAGGTAATACGGGATCATCGTCAGCAAAAGCACGCCCAAAAGAATTAGCGTGACCCGCCGGCGAGCGGCAAACACGGCCAACATTTGGCTGGCTGCGGCAGCCAACAGTAGTGCTTTGACCGGCCAGCTTTTGTCGCGCATCAAAACCAGGGCACAAATCGCACCGCCCGACATCGCCAGCGAATAAATCCAAATGTTGGTACTGACTTGGGTAGTGCCGTCGAAAAAGCCGCGTTCGAGGAAAGACTGAATAATGTGCCAAATGCCTTGGGTCGACGCCAAAACCGCCGAACCGAGGAAGGTCCATAAGTACCAAAGCGGGTTTGCCGCATCGCGCACTGCGGCGGCACCGAGGAAAAGAAAGCCCAGCGGCCAGAAGCCGAAAAAGTTATCCCAGCCTTCGGTCATGTTGTCGGACACGAATACCGAAACCAGCAGCACCATCAGGAAAACCCCGGTGGCTTTACCGATTGGATTGACGAAGGTGCCGACGGCGCGCCTGTGCCATAAAGTGGTCAATAACAGCAGCCCGGCGCCAATGCTCAATCCCGCCTTTGACCATGGCTGGGCCATGCCGGCAAAGCAAAGAGCCCACAAGCGCAGGTCTATGGGTTTGTGTTCGGCGGGCACTCGAGGCAGGGGGGCAGGGGGCGCGAGGGGAGGCCGCGCTCAAAGGAAGCGGGGATTTTAGCGGCGTTCTTGATTGCCCCGGGGACAACCCTGTAGCTATAAATTGGCATGGAGAATACGCCGGGCGCGGGTCAGCGCCGACGGGAAAAGATCAGTGGCGGCAGTGCCTTTCGAGGTGCGGTGGTGACCTCGGTGTGGACCTTGCTGTCGCGCATCCTCGGCTTTGCCCGCGACGCGGCGATGTTGGCGGTTTTTGGTGCCTCGGTGGCAACCGGCAACTTCGTCATTGCTTGGATGCTGCCCAACCTGTTTCGACGCTTATTCGGCGAGGGGGCGGTCAGCGCCGCGATCCAGCCGGCGTTGGCCCGAGCCCAAGAAGAGGAGGGCCAAGAGGCTGCCGCCCGACTATTTGCAGCCTTCATGGGCGTTTTTGCGCTGCTATTGACCGCCTTGGTTGTAGTCGGCGAGGTCGTACTCCTGACCATGCTGAACAGTCTTGAACCCGGCGATGCCGACGAAGAGGCGCTGAAACTATCCGTCTATTTGCTGCCCTACGTCCTGCCGATCTGCATGACCGCACTCGCCGGGGCACCGCAACAACTTTCCGGGCGCTTCAGCTTGCCGGCATTGGCGCCAGCCGCACTCAATACGGTTTGGATTAGTTGGCTGGTCGTCATAGGCGAAGGTGCCGACATCTTATTGCTGCCGATCGGCGTGCTGATTGGAGGCATGGTGCAGTGGACCATGCAATTTCCAGGTCTACGCGCCGACGGCTGGCCGTTGTTGCCGCGCTTTGACTTCGCCAACCCGCGCCTGAGGGAAGCGCTGAAAGCGTTTGCCCCGGCGGTCATCGGTTTGGCGGCGGTGCAATTGAATTTGCTGGTTGACCAAATTCTGGTCCGGGAAATGGTGAGCGAAGAAGCAAACTCATTCACCTACGCTTCGAGCCGATTGATCCAACTTCCCGGCGCGTTGGTCGGCGTCGCCGCCGCAACCGGGGCCATGCCGTTGTTTGCTCGGTTGGCCGCCGAACAGCGCAAGAATGAACTGACCCAAACCCTGCAGAAGAGTAGCGAGATGACGCTGATGCTGATGATCGCTGCCGGATTCGGTATGGGGGTTTTGGCCGAGCCCATCATTCGCGTTTTGTTCGAGCACGGTCGTTTTACCGCCACCGATACCGAGCTGCTCACGCCGGTGCTTCGCGCTTACCTATGGTCCTTGCCGGCAAGTGCCATGCTCGGGCTCACCGTTCGGGTTCGTCAAGCAAGTGGCGACCTCCGCGGACCTGCGCGCATCGCCATCGGCATGGTGCCGATCAACCTAGGCTTGAATCTTCTGCTGTTGCCTATGTTTGGAGTGGCCGGCGCTGGTTATGCAACCTCCATCACCATCACTCTTCAATACTTCCGCATAGCCCAAGGCTTACCGAAGATTGGCGTAGGTCCGCCGATTCGCGGGCGGCGATTGCTGACTTTGCTCGCACCGGGAGCCGCATCGACGCTTGCCGCCGGACTGGTTTACCCGAATACTGCCGACGTCCTACCCGAGTGGGTGGCTTTGACCTTAGGCATCCTCGCAGGCGTCGCCGCCGCCGGTTTGGTGGCGTGGAAGTTTCTGCCCGAAGAAGCGGCGCAATTATTGGCGAAACTCAACCGCAAGCGATAACGCTTACGGAGTTTCCACCATGCGCTCGCTATCGGCGTTGCGTTCGGCTTCGGTGGAGTAGTACTCCTGCAGCGGGCTGACGTCGGCGGCGCCTAGTTTGAGCGCTTGAATGCCTTCCACTGCCGCCATCGCCGCCGACATCGTCGTCAAACACGGGATGTTGGCTTGGTACGACTCGGAGCGAATCATGCCGTCGTCGTAACGCGTGACCTTGCCCAGCGGTGTGTTGATGATCAGCGTGACTTCGCGGTTCTTAATCAAGTCGACCACGTGCGGACGACCTTCATGCACCTTGTTGATGCGCTCGCATTCCAATCCGTGGCGTTGCAGCACCTTGTAAGTGCCGTCGGTGGCAACCAAGGTGAAGCCTAAGCTCAGCAACTGACGCGCAACCATGACGACGTTGCGCTTGTCGGCGTCTTTCACCGTCAAGAACACTTTGCCTTCGATCGGCAAGGTGCGGCCGGCGGCGCTGCTTGCTTTGGCCATCGCCATCGAGAAGTCGCGGTCGATGCCCATGACTTCGCCGGTGGAGCGCATTTCCGGACCGAGGTCGGCACGTGCACCGGGGAACTTGGCGAACGGGAATGCCGGAGCTTTGACCGCCATATGTTGCGGTGCGACGATCTCTTCCACGCCCAATTCGTCAAGCGACTTGCCGGCCATGACCTGAGTGGCGATGCGGGCATATGGAATGCCGGTTGCTTTGGCCACGTAAGGCACGGTGCGCGAAGCGCGCGGGTTGACTTCCAGTACGTAGAGGGTTTCGCCGCGCACGGCCAACTGCACATTCATCAAGCCGACGACGCCCAGCTCCAACGCCATTGCGCGCACCGAATCGCAGATTTGGTGAACCAGTGCATCGGACAGCGAAATCGGTGGAATGACACAAGTGGAGTCGCCGGAGTGAATGCCGGCTTCTTCAATGTGCTCCATCACCGCAGCAATGACGACGCGTTTGCCATCGCTGACGCAGTCGACGTCGATTTCAATCGCGTCTTCCAAGAAGCGGTCGATCAACACCGGTCGTTCCGGCGATGCAATTACCGCCTCCTTCATGTAACGCTCCAAATCGCGGGTGTCGTAAACGATTTCCATCGCCCGCCCGCCGAGCACATAACTGGGCCTAACCAGCACCGGGAAACCGATGCGGTTGGCGACGGCAATCGCTTCTTCGGTGTTGGTGGCCATGCCGTTCGGCGGTGCCAACAATTTCAGCTTATCGAGCATTTCCGAGAAGCGACCGCGGTCTTCGGCGCGGTCGATGGCTTCTACTTGCGTTCCCATGATCGGCACGCCGGCCGCTTCCAACGAGCTTGCCAAGTTCAACGGCGTTTGACCGCCGAACTGAACAATGACGCCGTCCGGGTTTTCGCGCCGGCAGATGGCGAGCACGTCTTCGGTGGTCAGCGGCTCGAAGTACAAGCGATCCGAAATGTCGAAGTCGGTAGAAACCGTCTCCGGGTTCGAGTTGACCATGATCGATTGGATGCCCATGTCGCGAAGCGCCAGCGACGCGTGCACACAGCAATAATCGAATTCGATTCCTTGACCGATGCGGTTTGGGCCGCCGCCGAGAATCATTACCTTCTTGCCTTCCAGCGGCGCGACCTCTTCGTGAGTGCAATCGAAAGTCGAGTACAAGTAGGGGGTCGCCGCAGCGAATTCACCGGCGCAGGTGTCGACCAAACGGAAGCCGACTTTCACACCCAACTCGAGGCGCTTATCACGCAGTTCGGTTTCCGTGCATTCGAAAACCTCGGCGATGCGCGCGTCACTAAAGCCGCGCCGTTTCCAATCGCGCAACTTATCGGCAGTGATGTTTTCCAAGTTGAAGTTTTCCAACTCCAAATCGGTTTGCGCCAAGCGCTCAAGGTACGACAAGAACCACGGATCAATGCCGGTCAACCGCGCCACTTCCATTACGTTGTAGCGCTGAATAAAAGCGTCGTAGATGGCGAACAAACGACCAGGCGCGGGGCGCGACAACTTATGCGCTAACTCTTCCGCCGAGAAGTCGCGCTTCTTGCCGGAGAAGCCGGTGCGTCCGACTTCCAAACCGCGCAGCGCTTTTTGGAACGACTCCTCAAAGGTGCGGCCGATGGCCATGGTTTCGCCGACCGACTTCATTTGCGTGCCCAGCGTCGAATCCGACTGCGGGAACTTTTCAAACGCAAAGCGCGGCATCTTCGTCACCACGTAATCGATCGACGGCTCAAAACACGCCGGCGTTTCTTTGGTGATGTCGTTCTGAATTTCGTCGAGCGTATAACCGACGGCCAACTTCGCGGCGAACTTAGCAATCGGGAATCCGGTCGCCTTCGACGCCAACGCCGAACTGCGCGAAACGCGCGGGTTCATTTCGATGACGATCAAGTCACCGTTGGAAGGGTTGACGGCAAACTGCACGTTCGAGCCGCCGGTCTCCACACCAATCTCGCGCATGATCGCGAAACTGGCATCGCGCATGCGCTGGAATTCTTTATCAGTCAGCGTCTGCGATGGAGCGACGGTAATCGAATCACCGGTGTGCACGCCCATCGGATCGAGGTTTTCAATCGAGCAGACGATCACGCAGTTGTCCTTGTGATCGCGCATCACCTCCATCTCGAATTCCTTCCACCCAATCAAGCTTTGCTCGATCAAAATCTCGTTGACCGGCGACAAACGCACGCCGCGCGCCGCGATCTCTTCGAATTCTTCTTGGTTGTAAGCAATGCCGCCGCCGCTGCCGCCCATGGTGAAGGCCGGGCGAATCACACACGGCAGGCCGATCTCTTTCACCGCCTCGCGCGCTTCGGTCAAACTGTGGGCAATAGCCGACGGGGCGTTTTGCAGCCCAATCTTGCTCATTGCCTGGCGGAACTCGTCGCGGTCTTCGGCCTTGTGAATGACGTCGGCACGGGCGCCGATCATTTCGCAGTCGTACTTCTCCAGCACGCCGTTTTGAGCCAGCGCCAGCGCCGTATTCAGCGCGGTCTGCCCGCCCAGCGTCGGCAGGATGGCGTCGGGTCGCTCCTTGGCGATGATCTTCTCGACGAATTCCGGCGTGATCGGCTCGACGTAGGTGGCGTCGGCCAGCTCGGGGTCGGTCATGATCGTCGCTGGGTTGGAGTTCACCAGCACGATGCGGTATCCGTCTTCCTTCAGCGCTTTAATCGCCTGGGTTCCGGAATAGTCGAATTCACAAGCTTGCCCGATGATGATCGGACCAGAGCCAATGACGAGAATGGAACTCAGATCGGTTCTTTTAGGCATGGGGGATGACAGCCGATTTGGGTCATTCTAGCAGCCACCCCGGCGCTTAACCCAGACTTGAGTGGATCCTTTTTGCTAAATCACGCGGGTCCTGGCCAGGCAGGATTTCGCAATGCCCCGGTTTGACCGGCAGGATGACGTCTACGGTGCGCTTGGCTTTCTTCTTGTCGCGCCGCAGCAGCTTGGTCAGTTGTGCAACCGTCGGCAGCCGCCCCGGGTAGCCGGCTGCGAGGTCGACGTGGGCCAGCAGCGCGGTCATGCGCTCGCGGTAGGCGGGCTTTGCCATGCCCAAATCCACCGCCATATCCAACGCACAGCGCAATCCCAACGCCACCGCCTCGCCGTGGGCCAATTTGCGCGGCCCGGCGGCGGTTTCCAACGCGTGGCCAAAGGTGTGGCCGAGGTTGAGCAGCTTGCGCACGCCGTGTTCCAGCGGATCCTGCTCGACGATGGTGCATTTGACCTTGGCGGTGGCGCGGGCGATGGCCAAGGTTTGTTGATCCATGGTGCGCGTTTGCAAGCCGGGCTTGCTCCCTCGTTTGTTGCTGGTGGCGGCCGCCGCAGCGGGCATTTGCTCCAATTTTCGCAGCAACGCCGGGCTGCCGATCATGCCCGACTTGACCACCTCGCCCATGCCGCAGCGCCATTCGCGATCGTTGAGCGTAGCCAGGCTGGCGACGTCGGCGAGCACAAACTCGGGCATGTGAAAGGCGCCGAGCAAGTTTTTGCCTTGCGGTAGATTTACCGCAGTTTTGCCGCCGATCGCCGCGTCGGCCATGCCCAACAATGTCGTCGGCAGCGCCGCCCAGCGCACTCCACGCATGAATGTTGCCGCAGCAAAGCCGGCCATGTCGGTCGTGATGCCGCCGCCTACACCCAACACCAAACCGCCGCGATCCAATCCGGCACGCACCATCTGTTGGCTTAAGCGGTCCAGTTGCTCCAAGGTCTTGCGCTTTTCACCTGGGCTAAAGCCGATCACCTTAAACGGCAGTCCGCACTTCTCGAGTGCGGTGATCAACGGCTCCCGCATCACCGGTTCAGCACCGCGGTCCAAAACCGCGACCACCGAAGTCGGTAGCGGCTGTAGTTTTTTGATCAGCCCGGGCAATCGCCGCGCAGTGAGGTTCAACCCAAAAACTGGAGCAAGGTTCATCGGCGTTGGCGGCGAGAATTATTTCGGACCTTTGTGAAACCGTTTGCGTCGGTCGCGCAGTTCTTGAATGGCTTTTTGCGCTTGGCGTTTGTCGCGGCGAATCAAGATGACAAAGCCGGCGACGAATACGACGAACAACAGCAAGAACACTTGCATGATTTGGCTTTCCAACAAAGACGGCGCAATCTTGCGTTCGCGTACGCCGGCGATGACAAAAACCGGGGTTCGTCGTTGGTTGCCCTTGGTGTCTTCGAATGCCCACATGCGAACGAAGTAACCGAGCAATTCATGGTTTAAGCCCAAGCCTTTAAAAGCTTCGCGGCCAGGTGCGGCGATTCGAATCAGTTGATCGCCGAATTCATACTTGTTGACAAACGCATGGCTGTGATCGCGCAAGCGCATCGGGTTTTCCGGACAGGCTTTGGTCCACTCTTTCACCGGTTTGGCATACAAAATCACCGCCTTTCCCCGATACGGACCCGGGTCGGCACTGATGTCAGCGAGCAGCGACTTGTTGAAATAAGTGGCGTTGTCGAACTCGTCATCATACCGTTTTTCGTCGCCGGCCAACGTTGCCGCGTAATTCATGATGTGCCAATAGCCTTCATCCTCGACTTCGCTGTACTCGTGAAAAGCGTCGTCGCGCACGCCGCCAAGAATGGCAAAATCCAACTCCGTCGCCGGCTTCGATTTGCGCACCGACGGACGCAACCCGCGACCGACTAACAACGGCGCAGTGATCTTTTCGCCTTCGATGGTTTGCGTATAAATTTTGTAATAAAAACCCTCGGTTACGACGAACATGCCGTCGCTGCCGAACAGGACTTCAGGTGCATTCAGCGACACATAAAAGAAGTCTTTGCCTTCGTCGGTGCGGATCCAGGTCCAAGTCTCCTCGGGACCTTCGATGATGCGCTGTTGAATGCGCAAGTCTTTGACGTCGCCGCGTAAGCGATATGGCGTGCCGCGTAACTCAGGCGAATTCGTCGGAGCGTGATCGAAGTCCAAAGTCGGCGAACCGAGAGCGTCCAAGTGTCCCGGACGTAATTGCAGCGATAGCTTGAGCAGCCGTTCAAACGGCGCCGATTCCAGAATCAAGCGCTCGGAGGCGGTGCTGTCTTTGACTTCGGTCAACGCGGCGACGTCGACCGGCGGAAAGACCATCTCGGTTGCTTGAGCATCTGCCTCGGTCTGCGGCCCTGGCAGGCGGAATTCGGGAGGCTGGGTTTTGGTGCGGATGTACAAGAAAATCCCGATCGCCAGCGCCAGGCCGGCAGTCATCAAGATCAGGCGCACGCGTTCGCGTCGTTGCAGCGGGCTTCGCCGCTTCAGACGATCGAGTTCTTCCCGTTTACTCAGTTTGGGGGGCGTAGAGGAAGTCATTAGGTTCTCTTACGGTAGGCGGCTGCCGCTTCGACGAAACGCGAAAAAAGGGCGCGACTGGCGACGGAATCCGGCGCTCGCTCCGGATGCCACTGCACGCCGATGGAAAATTGACGGTCGCGGGTTTCCACCGCTTCGACGGTTCCATCTTCTGCTGTGCCAGTGATTTGCAGACGCCCGTCCGAAAGGTCGGTGAGTGCTTGGTGGTGGAAAGAAGGCACATCCAAGCGGTCGCCGCCAATGATTTGGGCGAGCAGGCAGTCCGGATTCAACGCCACGCCGTGTTCCACTCCTTTGGTGTGCTCTTCATGCACGTCCAAATGTTGGACGAAGCCCGATCCATGCAGCAGTCCAAGAATCTGCATTCCAAAACACACGGCGAGCAACGGCATGTCACGTTCTTCAACGCGGCGCAGCAGCTCCAGGTTCATCGTCTGCTGCGATGCCGGTACCGGCTTGCATTCGGGGGTTGGGGCAGGGCCGCCCAAGCGGCGTAGATCCATGTCGTCGCCGCCAGTGGCGATCACGCCGTCGACGCGATCCAGCAATAGGTCCAAATCCTCAGGCGGCGTATCACCAGGAATCAACAACGGCACCGCGCCGGCCGCCCGCAGACACTGGCTGTAATCGGTGAACAGCTGATAGCGTTCCCGCCCGTCGTACCAGGGCGGGGCGAGAACTTCGGTGGTCAGCCCGATGACAACCCGGGAGGCGTCGGCCATGGCACCTATACTAAGCCGCCCGATGTCTCTGCTGTACCTTCTGCTTGGCCTTGGCGGCCTTTTAATCGGCGCCGAGATGGCCGTCAGCGGTTCGCTGGCGTTGGCTCACCGTTGGCGCTGGCCGACTTGGGTCACCGGCGTGATCTTGCTGGCGTTGGGTACTTCGCTGCCCGAACTCTTCGTGAGTGGTGCAAGTGCGCCCGAGCATCCCGACCTTGCATTGGGCGCGATCTTCGGCAGTAACGCGATCAACGTCGGCGGCGTGCTCGGAATGATGCTGGTGCTGCAATCGCGCGGCGGCATTCCGCTGCGGCAGACGTCGTTAACTGCGCTGATCATGCTGGCCATCGGCAGCGTGGTCGCATTTTGGGCCTTCGGCAGTGCGCAAATTCCAGGTTGGGCCGGCCCGACCTTGCTGGGTATGTATGGACTGCTGTTTTTATCCAGCTTGCTCAGTGGTACTCCGTCGACGCCCGATAACCCCGAAGCCGGTGCTCCCGGCGAGGGCTTGGCGACGACGTTGCCACGTGCATTCGCCATCACCCTCGGCGGCTTTGCTTTGTTGGCAATCGCCGCAGGTTGGTTTTTGGAAGGCGCACTCGGCCTTGCGGAAAAGCTGGGATGGGGCGCCGGTTTTGCGGGTTACCTGATCGCCGCGTCCGGTACATCGGCGCCGGAATTTTTCACCTCGTACAAGGCGATGAAGAAGGGTGCGGTGGGCGCAGTCTTCGGCAACATCTTGGGCTCGAATGCTTTCAATTTGTTGATCGTTGGCGGCGTGGTTGCCATCCGCGCTCAAGTGCCGCTGGACGTCGAGCAAGTCAATCCACAACTTTGGGTCAACGCAGCCTTTTGCCTGGTCCTGTTGCTGCCAATGATCGTGCGCCGCAAAGGAGGCCGACGCACCAAGTTGGGGGTGATCGGCGGTGGTTTGCTCATCGCTGGATACGTGTCTTCGGCTTGGTGGATCGGCGGTCAAAGTTAAGACTGCGAGTGCAGACCAGATGGGCCTGCGGCCATGATCAATGGGCCGCGCTGATAAGCTTCCGCCATGGAATATCGCGCCCCTGCGCCTGAAAACGCGGCCCCGCTAACCGCCGCCCAGATCGCGGAAATGCTCGGCGGCCAAGTCGAAGGCAACGCCGACGTCACCATCAGCGCTGTGCAGTCGTTGACCGACGCCGATGCCACTGACGCGGTTTACGTCGCGCCGCGTGCGCCGCGCGAAATTATGGCTGCATTGGCTGATTGTCGCGCCGGTTTGGTCTTTGCTGCAGAGGGCACCGAGGTGGATTTGGCGGCTACCATCGTGCGTTTACCACAACCTGCATTGGCGGCAGCGTTGTTATCGCAGCACTTCTATCTTGCGCAGCCGCGCTTAGTCGGCATTCACGAGCATGCCGAGGTGCATGAAAGCGCACGCATCGGTGATGGCGTGACCTTGCACCGCGGAGTCGTCGTTGGACCCGAGGCGGAGATCGGCGATGGTTGTGTGTTGCACCCCGGCGTGGTGGTTTATCCAGGCGTTAAATTAGGCGCGGGCTGCACTGTGCATGCGAACTCGGTGATCGGCAGTGATGGTTTCGGATATGAATGGAGCGGGCAAGGCCACGAAAAAGTGCCGCAGCTCGGAGGCGTCGTCATAGGGCGTGGGGTGGAAATTGGTTCGTGCACAACCATCGACCGCGGCACTTTTGGTGCGACGGTGATTGGCGATGGCTGCATCGTCGATAACCAAGTGCAAATCGGTCACAACTGCAAGCTGGGTCGTTTTGTGGTTTTGTGCGCGCAGGTCGGTTTGTCCGGTTCCACCGAAGTGGGGGATGGCGCCATTCTCGGCGGACGCGCGGCCACGGTCGGTCATTTACGCATCGGAGCCGGCGTGCGCATGGCTGGTGCGGCAGTTGCGACCAAGGACATCGAAGACGGTGCGACCGTTGGCGGCTATCCGGCTTGGGATATTCGCTTGGAGCAGCGCATGCAGGCGCGCATTCGCCGCATGGCGAAGGGTGGCTAGGAAGCCAACTTCCAGTGCAACTGCAGCAGGTTTTGGCGATGCACCGACAAACCCAATGCATGCAGCGCGGTTTGGAAATCCATCCAACCCACTTGCGCGAGTTCGCGCCGCTTCGGCATCGCAATATTGCGACTGCGTAAGCGGAAGCCGACCGGCCAACCCACCAAATGCAAGTCGCCGACGTCTTCCTCCACGCCCAGTGCCGGGCACTGCAAATCGAACGGATTGCCGACGCCGATCTCGTCGTGCACCGCGCGCACCGCGGCTTCGCGTAGGTCTTGGTGGTATTGGATCGGTCGCACCACCGGCCGCCACAGCGAATCGGCGCTGGGTTGCGGCCGCAGAAGCAGGTATTCGAGACCAGCCCTCGCGCTGCGGTAAACAAAAACGTTCACCTCGTGGCGCAGGCCGCCATCGCCGAAGTCGTCAGGTTGGAAGTGAGAATTCATATTCACTGCTCCTTGCTTTTAGACTACCCCAATGAAGCGGTTGTCGTCGCTCTGGCAAGAAATCTGTTCGCGCACTGATTACGAAAAGTGCGAAAAGCCGCGGGCTGCGCGGTTTTCCAACCATGCGATTCGCGATCTTTTGCAGCGCATGGGCAACCCCCATTACAAGTACGACAGCTTGCTCATCGCCGGCAGCAAGGGAAAGGGCTCGGTGGCGCAGTTTTTGAGCAAGGGGTTAATGGAAGCAGGCTTTTTGGTTGGCGAATACAGCTCCCCACACTTGTCAGACTGGCGCGAGCGCATCCGCGTGCAGCATCGTTTCGCCGACGATTTCCGTTACGCCACGGCAATGGAGCAAGTTTTGGCCGAGTCGCGCGGCGAGGAGACTTTCTTCGATTTATTAACGGCCACCGCTTTTGCCGTTTTTGCCGCCGAAAAATGCGACGTGGCCGTTGTCGAAGTCGGTTTGGGTGGTCGATTCGACTCCACGAACGTGCTGGAGCCGGTGGCGTCGGTGGTGACGTCGGTGGAAATGGAGCACGTGGACGTGCTGGGACCGGATTTGGAGTCTATTGCCTGGAATAAGGCGGGGATTCTGAAGCCGCACAGCCAGGCTTGGACCGGTTCCGGTATTCCGGCGGCGGCGCGAGCGGTGCTTCAGAACGAAGCCGATGAACACGGATTGCGCCTACTTGGCCCAACGCCGACCGAGCGGGAGGACATCGGCCATCCGCAAGCCCATATGCAGGCCAACTTTGACTTGGCCCATTCGATTTTGGCGGCGCACAGTGACCGCTGGCCCGGTGCTGCCCAAGCTTTGTTGGAGCTGCCGGCCGAACAGTTGCAAATGCCGGGGCGATGGGAGGTGCGCGAACTCAGCGACGGTCGAACAGCCGTGTTTGACGTAGCTCACAGCTCGCAATCGCTAGCCGCCGTGATCCAAGCGTTTCGGCGTAAATATTCCGAGCTGCCACGCACCATCGCCATCGCTTTGCGCGACGACAAAAACGCCGTTGACCTTGCGCAGGACCTAGCGGAAAAGTTGGGTGCAGACGATTCCGAAACTTGGATGGCAATGCCCGCCGCCGACCATCCGCGCTCGGCTGATCCGGAATCGGTGGCGTCGGCGCTGCGCGCTGCCGGTTTCGCGGCAGAATCCACTACGGAAGTTGCTTTCCCTAGCGGCGGCGATGTCCTATTAATTACCGGTTCGACCTACTTGGTCGGCGCTTTGCGCAGCCATGCCAGCGTCACCGCAGTCGACGATACCGTGCCCGGCACACCTTGATTCAGTCCACCATGAGCGAAGCCATCGACCACACCGATCTCGACAACCCCGACGTGCGTCACACTTATCGTGATGAGCAGGTCGAAGGGCTGCGCCAAACCGGCCATTTGCAAGTGGGGCGCTTGACCCTGCTGATGCCGCGCAGCTTTGGCTTTTGCTGGGGCGTGGACCGCGCGCTGGCGATGGTGGAAAGTGCGCGTCGGCAATTCCCCGGCCGGCGCATGTGGTTGCTGAGCTCGCTGATTCACAATCCGCGTGTGAATTCCGACATGCGGGAAATGGGCATCGGCTTCTTGAAGGGGCCGCATGCGGTTGAGGGTGCGTACGAAAAACTGACCGAGGATGACGTCGTCATTATTCCGGCGTTTTCGGCGGAGGTTGAGGATGTGGAGTATCTGAAACAGCGCGGCGTCGCCATCGTCGATACGACCTGCCCTTGGGTGATCAAGCCGCACAAGCGCACGCTGCGTTATTTGAAGGAAGGCTTCACCACCGTCATTCATGGCACCGTCGGACACGATGAAACGCGAGCGACTTGCTCGTTGGTGAATCACGAAGGCGGACGCTTTTTGGTCGTGCACGACCTCGCTGAAGCCGAGGCGCTTGCCCAGTATTTGCGCGGTGGCCTAGCCGCCGACGCGTTGCAAGAGCGTTTGCATTCGCAAGCGGCCAGCGCCGATTTCGATTTTGAGCGTGACCTACAGAAGATTGGAATCATCAATCAAACCACGATGTTGGCCAGCGAATCGCGCGCCATCGGCGATTTGTTGAAGGATGCATTGATCGACCGCGACGGCGAAGACGGCATTGCCGACACCTTTCGCGATTTCGACACCATTTGCCGCGCAACTCAGGACAACCAGGATGCTGCGAACACGGTGGTGCAGGAGCAGCCGGACTTGTTTTTGGTGGTGGGGGGCTACGATTCGTCGAATACTCGCAACTTGGCGCGTGTCGGCGATCATTACGACGTGCCGTCTTACCACATTGAAGGTCCGGATTGCATCGGCAGTCAGCTGAGCTACCGCGAGCGTCAATCCGGTGAAATTCTCAAGCAGGAGAATTGGTTGCCCGCCGAAGGTTCGGTGCGAGTTGCCTTCACTGCCGGTGCCTCCACTCCGGATACTATTCTCGGCCAAGTCATCCAGCGCTTGGTCGATTTTGCCCAGACGGCTTAAGCCGACGTCTGCCCTCGACAGCTTGGGCGACTAGCCGAGCACGCGATCAATGGTCTCGATCAAAGCTGCGGTGTCGAACGGCTTTTCCAGCACTTCGCTGGCGCCGAAAGCTTTGGCGAGTCGCAGGTAATTGTCGGTTCGCAGACGACCGCCGCCGGACATAGCAATCACTGGCAGGTCAGGGTTTTTCGCCCTGGCTTGGCGCATGCTCTCCAGGCCATCCTGGTCCGGCATCACAATGTCGGTAATCATCAGGTCAACCTTCCCTTCATCCAAGCAGGCATTAGCCTCGACACCGGAGGAGGCGGTCAGCACCGTATGACCGGACATCTCTAAGATTTTCTTGAGAGTGCTCCGGATCTCGGGATCATCGTCGACGACAAGGATGGTTGGCACGGCTGTGGAGGTATTTGCCGTTGAAGCGTAGCACCGGTTTCCTAGCAAGTCGAACGCAACCATAGAAAAAGCGAAGCCATAGAAAACTTAAGGGTTTAGGGCGTTTTATCCGATGGACAACTTGCACCTGGAGGCGCTTAATTGGAGGATGGAGCCACCTCCGGCGCTCCCCCGGTGCTCGCTCCATTGCTGCAAGCAGATGGATCTTAGCCAAAGTCAAACTCAGGAAAAGGCGCAGCAGGCGACCTTTGAAGAGATTTTCGAGAAGGAAACACGTGACCTTCTAGGAAATCGCTTTAGGCTGTCGTTTTCGATCGGCATCGTCCTGTATTTGCTGTTCTCGATGCTGGACTGGTTCTTCGCCCGCGATCAGTGGGGTGAATTTTTTGCCCTGCGCGTCGCCGTAGCCGCAATCGCCGGCTTGGCGATGGGCCTCAGTCTGACCAAATGGGGCGAGCGCAATGTGCTGCCGCTGAGCTTCTTCACCCTCAGCGTCGCCGCCTTCGTGCTGTCGATGATGACGTCGATGCTCAAAGGTTTTTCCAGCGAGTATTTCTGCGGCATCATGCTGGTGCTGTACTTGGTCGGCTTGTTTATGCCGTGGCGACTCGGCATCACGCTGACCTTCTGTTTTGTCGTTGTCGGCGGGTACTTCAGCAGCAATCTGTGGTTGCATAACCTTGAGCTGAATGCAGTGCTGCCGTTTTTCTTTCTGCTCGGTACGTCGGCGTTGACGACGATGGGATCGATGGCGGTCGAGCGTTCCAGACGACGGGATCTGGAACAGCGCCTGGCTTTGAAAGATGCGAACGAGCAGTTGCAAGAACTCGACCAAGCGAAGACCAACTTCTTCGCCAACGTCAGTCACGAACTGCGCACGCCGTTGATGTTGATTCTCGGTCCGTTGGAAGCGTTATTGGACGGGCAGCATCGCAACAACTTAAAGCCGGTGTTGGAGTCCATGAATATGAACGCCAACCGCTTGCTGCGCCAAGTCAATATGATTCTTAACTTCGCCAAACTCGAATCCGGTCATCAAGACTGTGCATTCGAAACGGCGAACGTCGGCAATATTCTGAGCAATTTGATCAAGGGCTTGGATCCGGCCGCCGAATCGCGGGCGATGCGCTTGGAGTATTCGGGCATTGATGAATTGCCGAATTCGGTTTTCGATCCCGAGAAAATCGAAACCATCTTGTCGAACTTGCTCGGTAACGCGGTGAAGTTCACGCCGAACGGCGGGCGCATCACAGTGCGCGCCGGCTCCGAAAACGGTCGGTTGTGGGTTGAGGTCGAAGACACCGGCCGCGGTATCCCGTTGAAGGAGCAAGCCAAGGTCTTTGAACGCTTCCACCAAGTCCCCGACTCCGCCAAAGCCGCCAAGATTCAAGGCACAGGGTTGGGTTTGTCGTTGTCGCGTGAATTTGCGCGCATGCACGACGGCGACCTGACGGTTAAGAGTCGTGAAGGTGCTGGTTCGGTTTTCCGCATGGAATTGCCGCTGGAACCGTCGAAGGCTTATCACGACGCCAGTCGCGAGGTAGAGGTCGACGAAGAAAACATCGACGCCGCACAGCGCTTCGGTTCTACCAGCGGTTCCACTTCGACCAAGTTCGCCGACCTGGCGCAACCGACGCTGAGTCAATCCCAGGTTCAGGCTGAAACCGATGTCGATGAAAACGCGCCGTTGATTTTGGTTGTCGAAGACAACGACGACATGCGCGCGTTCATCTCCGGTTCGCTCAGCCGCAAATACCGCGTCGAAACCGCCGAAGACGGCATGGCCGGATTGGAGGCTGCGCACCGATTGCAGCCCGATCTGATCATTTCCGACGTCATGATGCCGCGCTTAGATGGCTTCGGCATGCTCAAGCGTTTGCGCGAAAGCGCCGCGATGCACGCTACGCCGGTGATTTTGGTCACCGCGCGCACCGGTGCCAACGAAATCGTGCAGGGATTGGAGTTGGGCGCGATCGATTACGTCACCAAGCCGTTCCGGATTAGTGAGCTGGAAGCGCGCATCGAAACGCAGTTGCGCATGGTTAGGGTGCAGAAGCAGTTGGATGAACGCGAAACGCGTTTGATTGCCGTCGGTCAAATGGCCGGCACCATTGCGCATGATTTGCGCAGTCCGCTGACGTCGTTGGGTCTGCGCGTCGACGTATTGCGAATGGAAGCCGAGAAGAAGGGCTTCGAGCCGTCGGTTGGCGATGACCTCAACGTGATGAAGCGCTCGCTGGCGCGCGCCAGTTCGATGGTGAACGATTTGATGGAGTACCTGTCCGGCGAGAAGGTGCACCTGAATATTGAAGAAGTCGAAGTCGGGCCGTTTCTGCACGACATCGCCGATGATTTAAAGCCCACGTTGAAGCCGGCCGGCATTGCAATCAAGCTTGAGATTTCCGATGTCGAGCCGTTGTGCGTAGCGATGGATCGCGAGCGCATGAGTCGCGCGGTGCAAAACGTCATCATGAATTCTTATGAAGCGATGACCCAGTTTGAAAACGCCTGCGGTGATGAAATCAAAGTGCAGGCTTATGGATCGCGCGGCAATTTGGTGCTGCGATTGGCTGATAACGGTCCGGGAATTCCGGATGAAGTCGCCGAAACGCTGTTTAAACCGTTCCAAACCGCCGGCAAGCCAAAGGGCACTGGGCTGGGCTTGTCGATCGTGCAGAACTTGGTCGAGGCTCACGGCGGCACCGTTGCCGTGGAAAATCAGCCACCGGAAGGGGGCGCCTCGTTCGTGATCGAGATCGGTAAGAACACGTCATTCTGGGAGGAACTTGCATCGTCCCTCCCAGATGACAGTGAGTAAAAGTGAGTTCCCTACCTCTAAGGATGCCGGTCAGATCGGCTTTTGAATATCTAAGAAGAGGCAGTGGCCGGACGCGTCGCGACTGACGTCGACGTTTCCGATCGGCAGGCGCAAACGCGCGGCGAGGTCTTCCATTTCGGCTTCGCTGCGGTAAATCAGCGACCAGTGCACCGCGTATTCCATCGCCCACGAGCAGTCGGAGACGCGCTCGAGGTTGCCGATGTACAGGCGGCCGCCGGGTACCAACAATGGGTAGACGTTACGCATCAGCTTCAGCGCGACGGCGCGCTGTAGGTAATCGAATAAACCCATCGAGTAAATCAAGTCGACGCCGCTGAGCACGTTTTCAATCAACTTGCGCTCGCTTTCACCAGACGGCGAAATGATCTGGCCAATGGAGAAGTGCAAGCAGCTGAGCTTGATTAAATGGCCGTCCTCGCGCTTAAGGATTTCCTTGCTCAGCACGCTATGAGCGATTTCCAGGGCTTCTAAGTCCTGGTCGACGAGGATCAGTTCCACCTCGTGCTTCAGCTGCGGATGTTCGGCGAGGAAGATCTTCAGTTCAATCGCCGGACCGGATGCCAAGGAAACAATGCGCGTCGGCTTGTCTTGGTTTACAACAGCGCTGACTGCGCGGCCGGCAGTGTGGCAGCGCTGGACAATTGCTCGGCCTAGGCCAAAGTTTTGCACCGTGTGGTGAAGCAGGCATCCATATAACGAATCGCCTTGCAACTCCTCGTCTTGGCCCAGCAACATCAGCTTGTAGTCGCCGGCATAACCGAGCGGCTTGTCGTAGGCACGCTTGTGCATCGGGCACGGGTCGAGCAGCGGCATTAACTCGCGTGCGGCGTACTCTTGGGCCGATTCCACCAAGGTGGTCGGCAGCAACGCCGACAGGTGATCCATCGCCAGCAGCTGGTCGCGATAAACCGGCCACCACTTGCTGTAAACCATCTCGCAGAGTTCGCGCTTGCGCTGCGGATTGCTCTTCCAAGCTTCCGGCGGCTCATTGCGCTCGATATCGTCCATTACCGACTTCGCGCTTTGCAGCAGGTGGCGAACCACGCTAATCCCCGACCGCCATTCGGCCGGCAGCACGCGATCAAACTCGCGTACATGGAACAGCGACTGCACCAAGCGGCGCTCCACCAATTCGTCGCGGAACTTCAGGCTGCGCATATTCAGCTGGCCGGAAGTAAAGCGCAGGCCGACGCGATCCGAGCCGTCGGCACTGCCGTAGACCACTTCTGCGCTGCCCTGCCAAACTTCGTTGTTGCAGTGGAAGACCTGGAGTTCGTCTACGGTGGTTCCCGGCGACATGCCGCAAGAGGCACCCGGGATGATGGCAATTCCAGTGGGGGAGACGTCTAGAACTTGCCGTGCGGTAATTTGCTGGCCGCTGTAAGTGAAGCGGCAGACTGGCTTGTAGGCCAGTGAGTCGGTCGTGAGCCTTTGAGGTCGGAAGCGGTAGGTGTCCGCGCCACCGTTGAGTTCACTGTGTACGGCGCCATGATTGACGGCACCGTTTGGTGTGGATTGGTTCATGGAAATCTTCGTCGGAATGAGGTTTTCCACGACGCAGAGGAGGAAGAGTCAGGCTGCCGCCCTGGAGGGGGGGTGAGGGGGATGGAGGGCCTGCGTCGAGGGATGGTTGGATCGATGTGCAAAAGTTGGGGCGCGCACCGGTCCGGAAGTTAGAGGTTTGGAGCCAAGGTGAGACCGCACCGCGTCTGCGCCCGGGGAGAGGGCTTTGCAATCGGGTTCGGCTCGACTTAGGCACGTGGCGAGGTTAACTCAAATCTGAGATTTGAGAAGTAGGGCTCAATAGGAATCGATCGCCTCAAGTTGTCTCTGATTAAGAAGATAGGAATGTGGAAAACATGGGGATAAGGGTGAAAATTTGAAACAGTCGTTTGAATCTCATTTTTAGTCCTGCTTGGATGCCGCGGAAATACTGGTTCAATTCAGGCTATCAGGAAGTTGCTGAATGTGGAAAACCATAGTGTGTCTATTTGATACAGGTGCGATCGGTTGCTCACTTTTGGCGGCAAAAAAAATCTCGAAAATCGCAGTTTTCTCGCCTCGATTGGCGCCGATTTTTGCCCTAAGTCGCTGTCCTCAGCGGATCTGGCCGTATTCCTCTTCCAACTCCGCCAGCAGCTCGGTGTAGGCGCGGTAGCGCGTTTCCATTACCAAGCCTTCTTCCACCGCCGACGGAATCCGGCAACCGGGTTCGCCTCGGTGGTAGCAGGAATGAAACTGGCAGTCGTCGGCGACGGCAACCAGGTCGGGGAAGTGCAATCGCAATTCCTTGGGCGGAATGCCGTAGGGCTTAAACGAGCGCACACCGGGCGTGTCGATGACCGCGCCGCCTTCTTTGAGCTTGTAGCGGCGCGCATAGGTGGTGGTGTGGCGACCCGATTTCAACGAAGCGCTGACCTCGCGGGTGCGGATGCCTAAGCCGTCTTCAATCAAGTTCAGCAACGACGACTTACCTACCCCGGAAAGGCCGTAAAACACCGATTGGTGGCCGACTAAGAGGTTTCGCAGTTCGTCAACGCCTTCGCCGGTGGCCGCCGAGGTCAGTAGCAGCCTTTGATCGATTTGGTGATAAGTCTTGGCGATGCGCTCGATCTTGCGCGGCTTGGCGCGATCGATTTTGTTCAGCACCAAAGTTGCCGGAATATCAGCGAAGCTGGTTGCAGCGAGAATGCGATCGGTGGTCAGCGACGAAAACGGCGGCGTGCCGAAGCAAGCCACCAACACAACCTGGTCGACGTTTGCCGCCAACGGTTGACGCCGGGTGTCGCCGCCGGCGGCTCGACGACTGAATAGGTTTTTGCGCGGGTGCACGCGCTCCACCGACCAGCCATGCTCATCCTCGGCCAGGTCGACGCGATCGCCGACGGCGACCGGGCTTTTGTCCTCGCTGCGTTCGCCGAATAGCTTGCCGCGCATCAGCGCAGGCTGAACCTCGGACTGGCCGTCCGGCAGCACTTCGCACTGCCGGGCATCGACCCGGACAATAATCCCGGTCAGGGGCGGCGCATCATCCATTGCCCGGATTCTAAAATGGCGGCGTGATTGAGGAAACGGCGATCCAGTCGGCCCAGAACGCCAAATTGAAAACGGTGCGCGCGATTCGTGCAGGCCGCGAGCGCCGGTCCGTGCTGCTGGAGGGTGCCCGCGTGCTCGGCGACGCCCTAACCGCCGGTGTGAAGCCGGATTGGGTGCTTTTCGACCCACAGCTCGACGAGGACTCCGCGGCTATCGCTATCGGCGAAGCCAAAAGTGACGCACGATCCGTTTCCGTCCGAACACTAGAGTTGGCGCGCAAGCAGCAAGTTCAATGCTTGTCGTGCCTGCCGAAGCTGATGGCCATCGACGGTGATCTGAAATCCGCTCCGCAAATCCTCGGCTGTACACCGCGTCCGCACTTGGATCCGTCGACCATGTTCGCCGACGCTGCTGCAGCCAATGGATTGATCGTGGTTTCGGCCGGCGTGCAAGATCCAGGGAATGCCGGCGCCCTCGTCCGCTGTGCCGCCGGCCTGGGTGCATACGGCATCCTGTTTCTGCAGGGCGGGGTATCGCCTTGGCACCCGCGCGCCCTGCGTGGAGCAAGTGGCACCACCTTCCGCCTACCGGTGGCTGAAGGCATCGACGTGGCGACCTTTGTTGAATTGTGTCGCACTCACAACGTCGAGCTGTGGGCGACCTCGGCCGAAGGCGATGCGGTGGGGGAGGTGCAGCGCAATTCCGCGGCTGCTTTAGTGTTGGGCGAAGAAGGCGGCGGCATGCCGCGCCGATTGCTGATGGAATGCGATCGCCAAGTCGGCATCCCGCTGCAGCGTGAAGTCGAAAGTTTGAACGTCGCAACTGCGGCTGCCTTATTGATCCAGGCTTTGGCTTAGCAAATGGATCGCCAACTTTTTGATGACCAGCGACCTGCCGACGACGTCGGCACAGCTGAATCGCTCGCCCACGCACCGTTGGCCGAACGCATGCGGCCGATGCGTTTGGATCAAATCATTGGCCAACAACATTTGGTTGGTGAAGGCGGACCCATTCGGCGATTGTTGGATCAGGAAGAAATCACGTCGATGATTTTTTGGGGGCCGCCCGGTACCGGAAAAACCACGCTTGCAAATTTGTTGGCGCAAAGCGTGGACTTGGAGTACCAAACTTTTAGCGCGGTACTTTCGGGTATTAAAGAAGTTCGAGCGGCGATGGAAGAAGCCGGACGTCTTCGGCGCGCAACCGGTCGAGCAACTCTGCTTTTCGTCGATGAAATTCATCGCTTTAACAAAGCTCAACAGGATGCGTTTTTGCCTTTTGTTGAACGCGGTGACATTGTTCTGATTGGTGCAACCACCGAAAATCCATCGTTCGAAGTCATTGGGCCCCTCCTGTCGCGATTGACAGTGCACATCTTGCAGCCGTTAGCCGAGGCCGAATTGGTTGCGTTAATGGAGCGCGCAGTCGCCGATAAGGAGCTGGGCTTAGGAGCACGCAAGGTTGAAGTTCGCCAGGATCAGATGCAAGCCATCGCCAACTTTGCCAGCGGCGACGCACGTCGAGCTTTGGTTGCTTTAGAGGGTGCCGTGCGCCAGTGCGATGTAGGCGAAACGCTGCCCGATTCGGCGATTGAAGCCGTTTTTGAAGGTCGGGCATTACTTTATGACAAGCACGGGGAAAGCCATTTTGATCTAATCAGTGCGCTGCATAAATCGGTGCGTTCATCCGATCCCGATGCTGCGTTGTACTGGTTTACGCGCATGCTGAAAAGTGGCGAAGATCCGAATTACCTGGCGCGACGGTTGGTCCGCATGGCTACCGAAGACATCGGCTTGGCCGATCCCAATGCGTTGCGATTAGCAATGGCTGCGCAACAGAGTTATCAGTTTTTGGGCAGCCCGGAAGGAGATTTGTCTTTGGCTCAACTGGTGGTTTATTTGGCCGTGGCGCCAAAATCCAACGCCGTCTATGCGGCATTCAAAAAGGTTAGCCAACTGATTGACAAAGGCTATGCCTGCGAGGTGCCGAAGCGATTGCGTAATGCGCCCACACGCATGATGAAGGATCATGGCTGGTCCCAAGGTCAAAAATATGCTCACGACGAAGCCGATGCCATCACGACGATGGAATGCTTGCCCGATCCATTAGCCGGGCAAAGGTTTTACCATCCCACCGCCCATGGAGTCGAAGCGCGCATCGAGGAACGGTTGAGGTTCTTGCGCGACGAAATTGAAAAACGTCGGCGGCAGGAGCAGGCGGATGGCGAAAGCGAGTAGCGCGCTATTCTTCCAGCAACGCTAGCTCGGACTTCAACGATTTGCCCTCGCCGGCGCTCAACCAGGACAGCCAATCGGCTTCGAACTCTTTGAAGCTTCGGCCTAGAGCTTGGTCCAAAGTCTGTTCCCATTCAAAGGACTGAGGCCTGGTACTTGCTTCCAAAATTTTGCCGACGGCTTCTTGGTAACGAACTTGGAAGTTCATTCCGTCTTCCTCGGTAAGCAGGATGAATTCAACCAAACTAGTCGACAGGGCAATCTCCAGCGGGCTCATCTCCGAAGTAGGCGTAAACGTCAGCGTTTCGAAGTTGCTAAGGTTGCGTCGCTTCATCAGATCAGAGATCGGTATGTCGACTTGTTTGATCAACCCGGCCGGCCGCGAGATCGGACCTTCCGGCACTTCCTTTTCCACATCGTCGAGCATCAGGCGAACGTAATTGCTGAGGCCGACCGAGAACCAGTTCGGATAAATGCCCACCTTCCAATGGTCGTGCAGTGCAGAAGTCAATACCGGATCCAACCACTTCTTTTCTTTATCGAGTCGATCTACCCCATATCCATAAAAGCAGCCGTTTTTGAACTGCAACTCTTGAGACAGATCGCCGAAGGTCACCAATTTATGCTCTTGCAAAGTCTTTAAGGTTTTTTCGTAGTCCTTTGCCGAAGACCCAACGCAAAGATGGAAGATTTCCATACCTGTGGTTTTGGAATCGCCGGTCGCTAAAAAGTTCACCATTAACAACGAACGCACCAGCGAAGCCAATCGCTCTTTCAACAAGCTCGGCCGCTGCTTGCCACAAATATGAATGCCCGAAGTCTCAAATCCTTTGGCTTCCTGGCCGACGCTAACCCGCGCCCAATTCGGCGCCATCTTCTCTTCAATTTCCAAGTCTCGATTGCTGATCTTGATGCGCTCCACTCCCCAACTCTGCCATTGCTGATGGAGTTCCAATGCGCGCGGCGTGCGCCAAATCCCATCCTTTCCTTGCACATGCCCCAAGCGTTCATGGATCACCGTACAGCGATGATCCAGGGCTAAGGCGGCCTCGGCCAATTTCTCCTCCTCATGTGGATACTTCTCGATCAAGTCCGCAATCTTTCCGGCGATGCTCTCGCATGTCGCTTGATGTTTGGCAAGGCGTTTCGTTTTGGGCTTCTTTTTAGCCTTGAATAGAGTCTTTTGAGTCTTCGCTTGCAAATCGGCTAGCTCTTTATGCTCCGGCTCGAGCATTTCAAAAATCTGCATCGCTTCTTCATAGGGAACCTCCAATCCATCCTTAGCAAGGTCCTCGGCAAGTTTTTTAACCAGTCGCCGCGGACCCTTGCTGATCTTGGTCATGTCCTGGGCAACGGCCAGATCGCCCAGGCCGGCGAAAAGCAGGCACAGTAGACCGGTGATCAGGGTTTTGAAGAAATGGGGTTTGGTAGCAACAGCAGTTTGAATCATGGGAGTAACAAAAAGGTACTCCTATAAATTAACCCCTAGCCGCGGTTCAAACCAGCGCGTCTTTGCTGCGCAAACGCTTCAGGCTTTCCATCGAGCCGGACAGCAATCCAAATTCGCCGTCTACGCCGGCGCTCCGCATCGAAAACCCACAATCCGACAGCGTTTCCTGCACCTTGGCGAGTTGCTTCGCCGGCAGTCCGTAAAGGCCGAATTGCCCATCGGGGCGCAACATCACCAAAGACGGCAATAAATCGGCAACCGAGGGCACCTTGCCGCCACACCCAAAAAACACCCTTTGATAAATGGCATCTGCGGGGCCGTCGGCTGTTTCGGTTGAGCTCTCTTTCAATGCGCGGGTGGTCACTTGCTCAATGCCGATTTGCCGTGCGCAGTGGGCAAAAAATTCGGCATCGGGGCCGGCGATCAGAACCTTCATTGCTGCCAGGTCGGCATCGGGCATAGGCACCATGGGGACCAGCAGGCGCAAGCTCAGCAGCGAGCCGTCGGCCACGAGGGATTCGAGTTGATCGGCAAATGGTCGTAGATCGACCACCTTGCTGTCGTGTGGAATATCGGCCAAGCCGTCGTCGGCAATCAAAAAGAGATGGCCGATGGAAGTTCCATGCAGCTGTTGCGCCGCGCTCATGTCGCTCAGGATAGCGGATGTCATGCCAGTTCCGTTAGGTGGGATCGTCGCGTCGCCGAGAAATCGGCTTGCAGGCCGCGCCGTTCGATTTCCGATCCAAGCTTCATGTGGCTAAAGATGCGCTCAAAGCACTCATCCGTCGACGCCACCAAAAGGTTGGGATCTTGCCACTCTTCTAGACCGCCCGGCAATTCCTTCAAGAAGTCAGCATGACGTTTTTCCAACGCCCGCCGATCCAAAATGATCACCGCGCCGCGGTCACTTTCGTTACGCAGCAATCGACCGCAGCCCTGACGGAACATCGCCAGTGCTTTGGGCAGGTAAATCCGATTGCGGTGGGGGCCGGAACCCATGCGCGCTTTTTGCGCATAGGAGTAATCGTCCAACGCGCCGTAGGGCAGCTTGGTCATGACCACGTATTGGCAAGTCTCGCCGGGGAAGTCGACGCCGTACCAGAAGGTGTCGAGGCCAAGCAACACGCTGTCCTTTTCATTGCGGAAGCGCGTCATGATTTCCTCTTTGCCAAAGCCCGGCATGCCTTGCCAATAGAGCGGGATGCCGCGTGCGCGGAAGGGTACAGCCAGGCGTTCGCCCATGCGTTGCAGCACCAAACGATTGGTGAATAAACTCAAAACTCGGCCACAGGTGCGCTCGGCGAGATAAACCAAGCAATCTTCGATGTATTCCATCCACGCATCGGCTGCCGGACCGCGCCAGCCATACGGCGGTGCGTCTTCGGGCACGGTGATCAGCGCCGCCTTGGGATCGAAGGTCGGTGGTCCGGCAAATTCTTTGACCTCACGGCCGATCGAGTCGACGGTGTCTTCTTCGAGGATGTCCAAACCCAAGTAGCCTTTCATGGCTTTGAAACCATCGCGTAAACGCGCGGTTGCGCTCAACAACACCGCGTTGCGCAGGGATGGGTAGTAAGTTTCACCCAACCACTTTTGCGGCAGGATCCACTTCAACTCCAGCATCGGTCGGCGTCGGCCATCGAAGACTACGTGGTAGTGGAATTGGTCGGAAAAATCACCCTGCGATGAATCGCCGCCCAACCATAACTCCAATCCTTCGCGCCAATGGCCAAGCAACTCCAACGGCCGACGCAATGCCCAGCGCAATCGCAGTGCACCGCGCAACGGCACGTCGCCTAATTCTTCGATGCAATAACGCAGGGAAGAATCAAGTTTGTCGACCGCGCGCTTGAAGTCATGCAGCGCGGTGGCAAGGCCGTCGCCGCGACCGGTTTCGAGGTATTCGTGGAGTAGGAATGCGCGTTCTTCCGGCGTGCGGTTGGCGCCCTCTTCTTTGCGGTATTCGTTGAATACGCGTAGTTCACGCGTGCACTCATGTGCCGACGCATCGAGCATTTGACTGGCGTCGACGGCTTCGTGGCTCTGCTCGATTAATTCTTCGCTTTTATCACCGTCGGCGAGGCGGTTGATCAACCGATGTAAGCGCTCCAGCGGCGAGCGATCGCGTCCGCGGCCATGGAGCAACTGAGCGGCAAGATTCGAGACCTCGTCGAGTTCGATGTCGAAACTGCGCACCGACAATGTGACCTCGTGCAGGTGATCGCACTCATCGAACACCATGTGCGAAAAATAATCCGGCCGCGACAGTACAAAAGCATGATTGGTCACCACCAAATGGGCACGTTCGGCGCGCATGCCGCGTACGCCGGCGGCGCAACGTTTGGCGGCGCGACCAATACAGCAAGTTGGGATAGCGCGTACCTGTCCGGTCATCGCACCGGCAGTTCGCAGAATGCGCGCCGGGTTGCCGAAGGGCACGCCGGGCTGCAGCGAAAAACCGTCCAAATCGGCGGAGGGATCTTCGGCGTAAAACAACGCTAAACGCATCCATGTCGCACGCGCCACGGCGCTTGCCGTTCCTGGCTCGGGCGCCGCGTCGACGATGGCGCGACCGCAGATGTAATTGGCGCGTCCTTTCATCATCGCCACCCGCGGCATCAGCTCCGGCGGCTGACCGGCGGCGTGCAGCAACTCCAACGCGCGCGGCACTTCGCGGAAGAATGCTTGCTCTTGCAGCGCCCGCGTATAGGTGCTCAACCCAACGCGCACGTTATTGCGCGCCGCCCACATCATCATCGGTGCGAGGTATGCCAGCGTTTTGCCGGTACCAGTTGGTGCGTCGGCAATCAGGAATTCACTGGTCGCGAAAGTTTGCTCAATGGCATGAGCCAGCGCGCGTTGACCCGGGCGCTCGGCGCGAGCGTTTTTACCTTTGGCGAAATGGCGGGGGAGGTGATCGAAAAATGCTTCGAGCACCGGTTCATCAGCCGGGTCCAAACCACAATCATCCTCGCGACGACTTTCCAGCGGCTCATGCGGGGCAAAGTCGAGCTGATACTGAACCAAAAACTCGGGTTGAATGTCGCCGAGTACGCGTTCGGCATCCAAAGGTGCGAGTTCCAGATCTTCGGTGAAGTTGCCGTCGTCGGGAAGCTGTCGATAAAGATCTTCGTCGGCGGCGGCGTAACGACTGGGGCGGTCGAGCAAGCGGCGCGCAAGTTCCAGCCATTCGGCGGCTTGCGATTCGCGTCCTTCACATGAATTTTGCAGCTCATCGAAGGCGCGTGCGAAGAGGCCGCGCAATTTGTCATTGCGATCAAAGTGGGCACGAACCAAGCCCTCGCATAGGCCACGGCTTTCAGTGGCTCTCCAGTGACGCGGAACTTCGCGGCCGACGTAGCGGGCAAACAATGCCTCGGTGCCGCGTTCGCCGCGACGCGGGTGGACCAACGCAGCAAATGCGCCGAGATCCAGCGCGACCGGTTCGACTGCGACCGGGCAATGACGTCGGAAGCGAGCGAGGAATTCGCTTTGTCCTTCGGCGAGCACCACCGGCCGCGCTTCCAGAAGTTGCAGCAACTCCGGCAGAGCTTCGGCGCTCATTGGCAACTCTTTCAGCTTGTCACCCTTCAACCCCAAATCACTGAGCTTTTTCGACAGCGGTGACCCCGGATTAAGATCGCGAAACGGCATCAACCAGGTCGGTTCGATGACGGCAACCGGGCCCTCGTTATCCGGAAAAGCCCACGCTTCGACGAAATAAACCCCATCTCGCACCGGATCGGGTCCGGTCGAGTCGCAAATCACAAAAACAGGGTCGGTGGAAGCCAGCACAGGGGTTAAGGGGACGAGCTGGACGACGACAAAGCATCGAAGTCGGCCGCTCTGATTGTGTCAGCATAAAGCAGACGGGCTCGGCTTCAAAAGGTAACTCTGATTTGCAAAATTGCCGCAAATCCGCCCTTGTAGAGAGCCAGTTTTTGGCCTATGTTGAGATTCAGTCTCAATAAGATGACTACGCCTCTCCTGCAGATGTCGACCGCAATGGTCACCGCCATCTTGGCGTCGAATTTCGACCCTGCGTCGTTGAGCAATCGCCTAGCCGATGCCGGTGTGCGCCTGCCCGCCGATTTCGACGACTTTTACAACCACGCAGTTCGCGCCGTTTATCAATCCCAACCCCTTCGCCAGCGTCTATCCACGATGCTCGACCGCATGCACTACGACCGCTTGGTCGAGGTGCGCAACGAGGAGCCAGAGCTGCTGAAAACCTGGTGCCACTGCGCCAATTTCAGCCGTTGCCCCGACATCGGCGGCATTTTGTGGGCTTTCGCCCGCGATAGCCGCCCTGAGGTTCAAGAATCCTTGCAGCGACTGATCGCTCGGATTCAGGTCCGCGCCCACCAGGAGCAATACTCCCAAGAGTGGGGCGAAGAATCGGAACCCTGCTAAGAATTGCCATAATCAAAGGCCAATTTGTGGTTTAACCAATGGCACGGTCTGAGCGTGCGGGTTGCCCCGAGGGGAGGGCGCCGCGATAATGCACGGTCTGACAACTCCGCCTTCTCCCCAGAAAGCTGCTCAACATGCTTGAAATCACTGTCATCCCTGTAGAGGGTTACCAACGAGTTTGCCGCGCCGTGGACTCTGAATCGGGTCTACACGCCATCATTGCTGTACATAACACCGTTCTGGGGCCCGCCCTGGGCGGTATGCGCATGTGGCCTTATGCCTCGGAAGAAGAAGCCCTGACCGACGTCAAGCGTTTGTCGCGGGGCATGACCTACAAGGCTTCTTGCGCGGGCTTGGATTTGGGTGGCGGTAAGTCCGTCATCATTGGCGATCCGAAGAATAAGTCCAAGGCGATGTTCGAAGCCATGGGCCAATTCGTCGAGAGCTTCCAGGGGTCGTACATCACGGCGGAAGACGTCAACACTAAGGTCGAAGACATGGCCATCGTCAATTCGGTGACCGATCACGTCGTTGGTTTGGCCGGCAAGTCGGGCAACCCGTCGCCGAAGACGGCTTGGGGTTGCTACTTGGGTTTGAAGGCTGCAGCTGAGGAGAAGTTTGGCTCTTCCGATCTGAAGGGTTTGACCGTGGCTTTGGAAGGTGCCGGCTCGGTGGGTGCGGTATACGCCGATCTGATCGCCAAAGAAGGCGGCAAGATCATCGCTGCCGACATCAAGGATGAGTCCGCTCGTGCCGTCGCCGAAGCAACCGGCGGCACCGTGGTTGGCCCCGATGAAATTGCAGCGATCGAATGCGATGTTTACGCACCTTGCGCTCTGGGGGGATCGGTCAACGATGAGACCATCGAAAACTTGAAAGCGCGCGTGGTTTGCGGTGCGGCCAACAACCAGCTACTTCGCCCTGAGCATGGCGATATGTTGCGCGACCGCGGCGTGCTGTACGCTCCGGATTACGTGGTCAACGCAGGCGGTTTGATCAACGTTTACCACGAGTTGGTGCCGGGCGGTTACGTGGAAGATGCAGCTATGGCGCAGATGGATTCCATTCGCCAAAACTTGCTGAAGATCTTCCAGCTCGCTCGTGAAGAAGGCATCTGCACTGCAGTGGCCGCCGATCGTTTCGGTGAGTCGCGCGTGTTGGCAGCGATGGAGGAAGCGAAGGCCTAATCCTCGATTAGACCTTCTACTCACTCGAAGTTAGCTCGAAAGACTTCGCACTCGACGACCTGCGGCAAAGGCTTGCTGCAGGTCGTTTTTTAGATCCTCGCCGTGTTCGGCGCCGACTGAAATGCGGATGAGGTCTTCCGGCAGCGCGAAGTTGCGGCGCTCTTCTTCGGGAATGGATGCGTGCGACATGCGGCAAGGCATGCTGACCGTTGACTCCACGCTGCCGAAGCTAACGGCGATGGAGAAGCACTTCAGCGCTCGAATCCAATCAGCGCTTTGCTCCACGCTGCCGGTTTCGAAGCACAGCACCGTGCCGTTGCCGCTGGCTTGACTGCGGTGTATGCGCGCGGCCTCTCCCGTCAGTGCGCCCGGCCAGCGCAGGTTTTTGACCTGTGCTTCTTGCTGCAGGAATTCGGCAATGAGCGCGGTGTTCTCTTCTTGCTGGCGCAAGCGTAACGGCAGAGTTTTTAATCCGCGCAGTAACAGCCAACTCTCAAAGGGTGCCAGCGCAGTGCCTTCGGCGTTCTGTACAAAAGCCAAGCGCTCGGCCAGTTGTGAATCGCGTAGCGACAGCACGCCGCCGCTGACGTCGCTATGACCGCCGAGGAATTTGGTCGCGGAGTGCATGACGATGTCGGCGCCTAACGCAAGCGGTTGTTGACGCAGCGGCGACATCAGGCTGTTGTCGACAGCGAGCAAGCAGCCGTGTTGATGGCAAAGTTGTGCCGCAACGCGCAAGTCGGTGATGCGCATGCGCGGATTGGTCGGCGTTTCGAGCAGCAGCAAGTCGGCACCGAGTTCCAGCGCAGTTTGCAGTGCGTTGGCGTTGGTGGTATCGACGAATTGCACGTCGATGCCGGACGGTGCGGTGATTTGCGCGAGCAGACGCCACAAGCCGCCGTAGAGGTCATCACCTGCCAGAATTCGGCCACCGCAAGGCACTAATCTAGTGAGTGCAGTCAGCGCGGCCATGCCGGTGGTGAAAGCCAGTGAGTGTTCGGCTTGATCTAAGCGTGCCAGCTGCTGCTGCAGCAAGTCGCGGGTGGGATTGCCGCTGCGCGTGTAATCGAATTCGCCGTTAACCAGCGGGTCGGGTTGGCGAAAGGTCGCCGTTTGGTAAAGCGGTGGCGCCGACGAGGCGTAGGGGTCGAGTGGATCGCAACTTTGGCGAATCAGCTGTGTGGCGGGATTCATGCCGGCACCTCCTGCAGTTGCGGTTCGGGGGTGCGATCTTGCGAGCGCTCACGCCAGAGATCGAGCAGATCGGCAAACACCGCTTCGGCGGTCGGCCATTTGCCGGCACCGGCGCCGGTGAGTTGATGGGTGCCGCCGTTGCCATCTGTGATCAGCAGCGAATTCCCAACTCCCTGTGCCGAAAGCAGCGGGTGACCGTCACTGAGTTGCACCGGTTGGACCGATGCGTGCACGCGGCCGTCGGCTTCTTGAATGGCTTTGGCAACTAAACGTAGATTGGGGTGCGCTTGATCAGCCGTAAGCGCTGCAATTCCACAACAGGGAATGCGCTCCGGACTCAGGGTGATGTTCCACGCTTGTTGAATCAGCAAACTCAGCTTGCGCGCCGCATCCCAACCGTAGACGTCGGCACTGGGGTCGGCTTCGGCGTAGCCGAGTTGCTGTGCTTCCTGCAGCGCGTTTTCGTAACTTTGACCGTCGGCGATTTGCTGCAGAATGAAATTGGTGGTTCCATTCAAAACCCCCTGGATCTTCGCCACGCCGATGTCGTCGGCAATTCGCTGCGCGGTTTCCAGCGCCGGCACCACGCCGGTAACGGCTGCGGAACATCGCAATCCTCCGCCGAGGATTTGACGGTAGGGAGCAAGCGCGGATGCGTAGCGTGCAACGAACTCTTTATCGGCACTCACCACTGCGGTTCCGGCTTCGAGTGCGTTCAACAGTTTGGGCGCGAACCCTGCTGCGGAAACCGCTAATTCGACGATGACATCCGCCTGGGTGGAAGCGTTAGGCCTCGGTTCTATGCGAAGTGGGTTGGCCAGTGAATTCAGTTGTTCAATCGGCGGTTTCAGCGCACGCGGTTTGCTTGGGTCGGCGGCAACCAATTCCACCAGGTCAAACTTGTCGCTGTGTTGCGTCAAGTAGTGGTAAACGCCGGATCCAACCGTGCCCAAACCCCACAGCGCAACACGCAGTTTTCTGTTTGGCGCCAGAGTTGCCACGGCTGAGCACGATTCGGCCAATTGCGTGCGTTCCGCTCCCACGCGTGTAGTGCGGTCGGATGCACATTGACCCAGTTCGAACCGCAGCTTGTGCTTTTGAGCATAACGCACCGCTTTGGGTTGCAGAACTGCGCCACCAATGTCGGCGGCTTCGTCGAATCCCACACTGCGGTAACGTCGCGGCGGCGGACCGTCGGCGGCTGGGTCCCATTGATACAGACCGGGCACATCTTTGAGCAAGCGGCAATGCACCTCGTTGCATGCGTCCGCCTCATTGATTGAGCGTACTTGCGGGCGTTGCTTTAACTCATGGGCGATGACCAACGCAGTTAAGTCGGATCCGCCGCGGCCGAGTAGCGATAGATTGCCGTCGGCTTGCACGCCGACGAAACCGGGAACGACGATGACCGATCGTTTTTGCAAGCGTTGCAGCAATGGCTTGCAATCTAAAGCGATTGGGTTGGCGTCGAGGATGGGGCCTTCGGTTTGCACTCCCAAGCAGCGCGCGGTTAACGCGTACGCCGGAATGCCGGCCTTTGCCAAAGCGACTTTCAGCAGCGCCACGGCCTCGGTTTCACCCGTGGCCAAAAGTTCGGCGATTGCTTCGTCGTTCTGTTGATCAGCGATCAATCCGGCTTGGTGCAGCAGTCGGTCGGTGGTGTTACCTATCGCCGACGTCACCGCAATCACCTTTTTGCCGTCGCGCCAATGGCGGTAGATTTCGTGCACCGCGGTGTGCAGCTGCTCGGCGTTGGGCAGCACCGAACTGCCGAATTTCAACACTTGGATGGGGGAGTGGCTCATGACAAAACACCTCCCTGCACGCACTTCAGTGCCCAATCCAAATCGGCGATCAAATCTTGCTCGCCTTCCAAACCGACTGACAAACGAATCAGTCCATCGCTGATCCCTGCCGCGCGTCGTTGTTCCGGCGGCACACTTCCATGAGTCATCGTCGCCGGATGAGTGATCAAACTTTCGACCGCACCAAGGTTCTCGGCCAGAGCAAACAGCTTCAAATTTTTGATGAATTCCGCGCCGGCTTCCAACCCGCCATGCAACTCAAAGGAAAGCATGCCGCCACCACCGCTTTGCTGTTCGCGCGCCAAATCGAATTGGCGGAACGACGGTAGGAACGGGTAATGCACGGTTTGTACTTCAGGATGCTGTTCGAGGAATTCAGCCACCGCCAGAGCATTAGCCGAGTGCTTCTCTAAGCGCAGCGGCAGTGTTTTCAGCCCGCGCAGGGTCAGCCAAGATTCCCATGGTGCTTGCGTGGTGCCGGCAGTTCCTTTAACGAAACGCAGGCGCTCGTTCAGCGGTTCATCGCGGGTAATCAGCGCGCCGCCGACTGTGGAGTTATGGCCTTCGATGTACTTGGTTGTCGAATAAACCACGACGTCGGCACCTAAATCCAGTGGTCGCTGCAGCGCCGAGGTCAAAAAAGTATTGTCGACCGCCACCAGAGCTCCGACCGCTTTGGCCAGTTGGGCTGCAGCGCGAATGTCGGTCAGTTTGAGAGTCGGATTGGCCGGCGTTTCCAAAAACAGCAGGCGCGTCGGTTTTTGCAGCGCTGCTTTCAAAGCAGCTAAATCCGAGGTGTCGACGAATTCCGCCTCGACCTGAAACGCGTTCAGCACTTGCTGCAAAACACGCACGGTTCCGCCATAAACCACGTCGGAAACAACGACGCGATCCCCAGCTTGCAGCGTTGCCAAAAACAACGTGGTGGTTGCCGCCATTCCGGTGGCGTAAGCCGTTGCCGGCAACGCGTCTTCCAATGCGCCGAGGCGTTCTTCCAGCGCCGAAACGGTGGGATTACCGGTGCGCGTGTAGGTGTAGCCGCGATCGCGACCGATGCCGTCCTGTAGGTAAGTGGTGCTTTGGTGGACGGGAGTGAGCAGTGCGCCGGTGGCCGCGTCGGGTCCGGGGCCGGCGTGTATGGCTTGAGTGGAGTAAGAAGTCATCGAACTGAACGGATTGAGGGTGAGAAGGTGCCAAACGAAAAAACCACTGCCTGGGCAGTGGTCTGTGGCAAGCCGTCAGTTGATGATTCTTTTCAACGACACAGCGCAGAGGACCACTGCCCAGGCCTGGGCATGTCCATCCACATCTGCATCATGTAGTAGCAATTCATCTTTGTGAGGAACCGCCTCCGGGGTTCACCGGCGGCGGCTCAAGGCTCAGAGGATAAGGAAGAATGACTGTCTGTCAACCCTCAACAGTTTTGACCGTCATCGGATTTTTTGAATTTGATCCGACCCTCCAGGTTGTTCACAACCTCCGTTCCAGGGACTTTTACCCCATTGAGCTCCAGCCACGCTTTCTTCTCCTTCACTTGCAGAATGACTTTGCCATTGAAGTGTTCGTGGTAAGTCCGCCCGCTTCCTCCAATGGTGCGATCAATACTCGTGGTGGAGTAAACCTTGTCGGACTTGTCGTATTTCCCTCCGACTTCAACCGCCAGGATTGGAAGCCACTTCTTGATGTTGACGCCGGCCGCCACTGACCACGAGCTGGAAAGTTCCTGGCCTACTTGTTGACTGAATGTTGATGTGCCGGCTGGAAATCCGCACAAGACTTCAACCGTTTCCTTGTTGACCCACTTAGTTCGAGACTTCACTTCATAGTCCGGCTCTGGTTGAGGCTTCGGGCTAGGGCGTTTGGGTCGATCCGCCTTATGCCACAAAGTTTCATCCGTCACCTGGCAAGCCCAATGGGAGAAGTGCGGAAGAGAAAAAGTAACTCGTTCAGCGTCTGCGTTCCAACCGATCCCCACACTTGCTTGTGGGCTATAGCCACAACTTCCATGCTCGATAATCGCAACTTGGTCGATGGAGTAAAAACTTCCGTCCATCCCGTGAATGGCTAATAGCGGGAATTGAATTTCAACAGAGATGGAATCCTGAAACGGGTGATTGCGAACCACCTGATTATTGGCATCAACCAGCACGGTCTCAAACTGCACCCAAGCCTGCGACCATTTGACCTTGTTGAAATCGCCGTAAGTAGAAAGGCAAACGAAATCAAGCGGAGTCACCACAACTCTAAAATCCTGATCAAATGCACCCGCAGGAACATTCACCGCGATTGACCCATCCGAATTTTCGGCACTTCCACCATTCGGTCCGATGATGGGGGACGACCAGCCGTTCCGCCGCTGCAGAAAGAAGTTTTGGATTTCCAGTCGGTATGGATCAATCTCCATCTCCGAGATCGGCCCGGTATCTCCCAAGTCTTCAATGAACTTGGTTCGCGAAAGCCAAGGAGCCTTCGTTAGGTCGACGTACTTCCCCTGTGGAATGTACTCCTGTGAATAGTTGCTTCCAAACGCTGGAGCTTTGGCCTGCAGGAATACAAATCCCTGCGGGTTGTCTGCCAAGGTCAGGCTGTAGCGACCTTCCAAATCGGTGGTCACCACTTGGCCATGGCCAACGGCTTCCACCGTCGCGCCAACCAATGGGTTGGAATCGTTATCGCGGACTACACCGGCAATGGTGACCTCGCGTTTGGATGGATCCGGGTCGGGCGACGCCTGGGCGGCCCCACCCGGTGCGAGGGCAAATCCCGCGAGAAATATGGCAGGAAATATTCGGTTCAAACTCTCCATACCATGAAGACGTTTTCGATCGCCAAAATCCCAAAATCATTTGGCGAAATCGAAAATAAATGGGCAAAAAATGGTGTGCCCTCTATGGATTTCCTGGAGCAGCCGACCAAGTTGGCCCTAGTTCAAGAATTCAACCGGTGATGACCTCGCAGCCATCCTCGGTGACGATCATCGTGTGCTCGGTCTGAGCAATGCGCACATTCGTGTCCGGATCCACCAATGGCGGGTAAACCGACAGGCATCCGGTGCGGATCAGGCGCGCGAGAGTTGCCTCGACGTCGGCTTTGGGCAGCGTGCCAAAGGTACGGCGGGCGAAAGGCAAACCGTTCATCGCCTCAATCTTTTGCCAGACGCGCTCGTCGATCTGCTTCATCTTGCGCGGTGGTTTGCGCAGCATGAAAACTTCGCCGCGGCCGTGTTCGGTGACTTGGCCGCGCCCATCGGTGGAAAAAGGCTCGATGGCGATGACCATGCCGGGCTGCAGCTCAAATCGATCGCCGCGATCCGGACTGGCCGGAATTTGCGGTGCGGTATGCACGCGCCATCGGGCAACGCCATGGCCGGTCAGGTTGTAGACCGGGCGATAACCGTGGGCTTTGATGGCTTCCTCAATCGCCGCGCTGACCTCTTTGACCTTTACACCAGGCCCAACCGTCTCGATCGCCGCTGCCAAACCGTCGGCCGAGGCTTGGACCAGCTTGTGAATTTCTTTCTTTTCACCCAAATACTTGGTCTGAGCATTGTCCGCCACATAGCCATCGACCTCAACGCCGATGTCAATCTTGACCACATCCTCGTTTTCGAACACCGTCGGGTCGCTCGGGTGGGAGCAATAGTGGGCGGCGATGTGGTTGCGGCTGGTCTGCGCCGGGAACGCCGGGCCACCGCCTTCTTGGCGAATAAAGTCCTCGACTTTTTCCACCACCTCACGCAGCAAAACGCCAGGTTCAATCAGCGAAATACCGAGCTCGCGAGCTTGGCGCGCGATCCTTCCAGCTTCGCGGAATTTCTCCAGCGCTCCGGGCTCAAGGGCGGGGGTGAGATTGGCCGACATCGTAGGTACTCCCAAAAGGAATCTGGGATTTTAGCCCCTTTGTAGGGCGCGGAATCCAATCCTCCAACCTGTCAGCGGCTTCGCTTCAGAAATTCCGCCGATTCGCCGAAAGAAAACTGTCTAGCACATCCCAGCCATGCTTCAAATCACAACCGGCCAGCAGATTGGCCCATTTGAAATTCGCGGTTTCCTCGGTAGAGGAGCATTCGCGCAGGTCTTTTCAGCGATTGACTCAAAGAACCGTCGCGTCGCCCTGAAGTTGGGCGATGAAAGCGGCGGCGGGCGTTTTTTACGCCGATTTCGGGAGATCACTTCCGAACGCAGCCCAACCGGACTGAGCCCCGACGAAACCCCCGCCGAGGCCATGTTCCTGGATACGCTGCAAGGGGCGCGCGCTGAAATCCTCGACTCGAACGAAGTCGATGACATGCTTTGGCGCGAAGCCAAGCTGCTGGAAAGTGCCGGCGGCAACGGCTTCCCCGAGTTCTACGGCGTCGAAGAAGTCGATGGCCGTCCGGTGATCGTGATGGAAGAGGTCGACGGCAGTTCACTGCGCGACCGCATCCGCTCGCTTGAGGGAGTCAAGTTGAGCTGGTTCATCAAGGTTGCCAAGACTTTGGAATCTGTGCAGGAACTGGGTTGGGAATGTCATGGCGACGTCAAACCGGAAAATATTCTGGTGCGCCGTGATGAATCCATCGTGCTGATCGATCCTACGCCTTCGCTAGACAGGCCCGATCTGTGCGTAACCACCCCCTGGTACAACCCATTCCTGCAACGTTCCTCGAAGGCCGATGCACAAGCCATCGCCACCATCTTGTACGAACTGTTCTGCGGAGCCCTGCCGTTCGAGCAGGTGCCATTCCGCTACGCCGGCTGCGAAATCACTGCGGACCAGCGGGAAGACTACGACTTAATGATGTCGTTGTTCCTGTCCTTCCCGCGCCCGCGTGAACTGAACCCGCGCTCGCCGGTTGAGTTTGATCGCATGATCTACCGCACCATGGCCGATCCGAATTACGGGTTGACTGAGTTGCGCAGTGAGATGGAAGAGTTCTTGTTGAAGAACAAGTAGCTCTGAGGCTACCTAGCACCAACGCGGTTCCTAGAATGCTTCCTGGAACCGCCGTCATGCTAGAACTCCGCACTGAATGTGAATCCTGCAGCTGCGCGCTGCCCCACGACTCGGATTGCGCCTGGATTTGCTCGTACGAGTGCACATTCTGCACCGATTGCGTGGAAGGTCCGTTGGCGCGAAAGTGCCCGAATTGCGGCGGGGAATTTCAGAGGCGTCCGCGTCGGGCGGTTGCTGAGGCAGGTGCGGATGCAAGTAGTGAGCCCCAATCGGTTGTGGAGGAAACTGCCGATGTCGATTGGGCGGCCGATTGGAATTGGATTCGTGATTTGTTCCGGCGGTCATTCCGATCCACTTTTCATGCAGCAGTTGCTTCGCTGGATGCCGAAGGTGGACCGCATCTCACGCCCATAGGCTCACTGATGTTGGCCGACCCTGGCCACGCGATTTACTTCGAAAAGTTCCCGCGTAACCTGCCGAGCAACCTTGAATCCAATCAAGAGGTCTGCATTATGGTTGTGGACAGCAGTCGCATGTATTGGCTGAAGTCATTGCTGCGCGGGCGTTTTTCCAAGCCACCAGCGGTTCGTCTTTATGGCGTGGTCGGCGATAAACGCGACGCGACCGAAGCTGAGGTCGAGCGTTGGCAACGGCGAGTGAAGAGCGTGGGTTGGACCAAAGGCCACGCGATGATTTGGCGCGAGATGAGCCAGGTGCGGGATATACGCTTCACGCGTTGGGAAACCGTCGAAATTGGCAAGATGACCGACCCGGCGTGATTATTTGACGCGCACGGCTTCGGCGTACTTCTCGAGTAGCTTTTCGGCGAGCTGACCAGACTGCAAGGTGAAGGAGCTGCGTTTGAGATATGCCTGCAGTTCCTTCTCCAGCTTGTCGCCGGCCGAAGTTTTGCGCGCGGGGAACAACACCGGACGTTCTTCTAACAACTCGAACATCACCTCGCCTTCTTCAATCACGCCGGCGACGACGCGCTTGCGGCGGAAGTCTTTGACGCCTTGCTCCAGTTGTTTGCGGATCGGTGATTTGGCGAATCCATACTCCACCGCAGCTTGTGCTTGAAGGAAGCTGAGGATGCGGCGCTTGTCTAAATCTTTCAGTGCCTGATTCGCTAGCGAAACTTCATGATCGCTGACCAGCGACGATAGGTAATGCGCGTCCTCGAAGATCAGCGCGTCTTCAGCCGACTTTTGACCGGAGTATTTCTTCTTCAACTTGTCGGCTTGCTTGCGCGCGGTTTCCCATTTGCCGTCGCGGTAGGCAGCGACAGCTTTGTCCAAAGCAGGGACTAAGGGGTGTTCCAACGCAGGTGCGGGTGCGGCCGACAGCAATGCGTCGAGTTTTTTGATCAATGCTTTTTCACTACTTTTGGGATCGCCTTGCCACGCGACGAATCCACTGCGGCTAATCACCCACAAATAATTCGCGCGCGAATGTCCGCCTTGCAAATAGGGCGAGGCGGAATCCGGCGGATAGGAAACGATTTCCCAAGGCAGCTCGAAGGTTTCGGCGAAGTCATCCAAGCCGTCTTGTTTGGCGGCTAAGCCAATCACGCCTAATCCTCGATCTTCGTTGGCGAGCACCAAATCGCGCAACAGCGGCAGCGTATGGAAGGTGGCATCTTGCGATTGCGGATCGACCAAATGGATCAGAATGACGTCGCCCGCCATGGCTTCGAACGGCGATTTACCTTGGGATGCCGAGTCGGCCATGTTGCCGAGGATCATCACTTTTTCCGGATCGACGCCTTCCCGAATTTGCCTCTTCGCTTGTTCCAATGCCTCTTTGATCTTGGCGGCCTCCTCCGGGTCCACCAACTCCTTGGTGCTCAAACCAAGCGGCGGCGCCGGCTGGCCTACGACGGCTGGGAAAAGATTGGACTCCGCAGATTGCTCGGGCTGTTGCGCCGCGACCGGCAGAGCCAGGATCATGGTGAGGTACAGGGGGTTCACGATCATAGGCTGTGCATTGGACAGCTTAGGCTAGTGGGTGGTAGCGCGGTTGTTACGCAATTATCCGCGGATCACCCATTTGATCAACTGGCCGATCTTCGGCGCTTGACCCTGCATCAAAATGCCGACGCGGAAGATTCGGCCGCCGGCCCACACGCAGAAGAGTGTGCATGCAATCAAGCCGAGTAAGCCAACCCAGGGTTGCCAGGTGGGTACGCCGGCCGGAGTGGACATGCGCAGCATCATCAATACTGGTGTGAACGGCGGGAATAGCGACATGCCGGTAGCGAAGTTGCCGAGCGGTTCTTTGACCACCGGGAACCAGACGAACATCGGGATCATCATGGGCGCCATGACGAATGGCATCAGCGATTGCGTTTCACTGGCTTCGTTGCATGCCGCACCAACAGCAGCGAGCAGCGCGCCGAACATGAAGATCGCGGTGATGAGGAAGGTCAGCATCCACGGCAGCAATTCATAGGGAACTTTGTCGTTGATGCCCATGTAGGTGGTCAGCGAATAACCGATGACCAGGTAAAAGCTCAAGCTCGTCAAGCTGACGCCGACGCCACCGATGAGTTTGCCCATCATCAAGCTGAATGGCGAGATGGACCCCAGCAGGAGTTCGGATACGCGACGCGTTTTTTCTTCGAGTGTGGACGTCAGCAACGGCATCGCGCCGAACATGATCATCATAAACAGCATCATCATCATGCCCATCGGCACGAACACGGCTTGCAGTTCGTTGGTGCGCTCGGCGGCTTCGACTTCGCCGGTTTTGACGTCGCGCGACACCAAACCGACGGTTTCGATGGAGGCGCGATTGGTAATGCGTCGTACTTCTTGCAAATCAACGCCGGATTCGGCCGCGCGAATTTCTTGCAGCTTGCTATTCACCGGCCACCACAGCCATTGGCGCATGTCTTGGCTGAGCGGGTTGTCGGTGTAATACAAGATGTCGCGGTCGACGTTCATCTTCTCGGCGTGCACGACGTCGGCGCCGATTTCGAGGAAGGCGTAGAGTTCTCGTTTGCGCACTCGATTGGAGAGATCGAGCCGTTGTTGATCCGGGTTGACGTCGTCCGGTTTGACGATTTCGAGTACAAATCCCGGTTTGATTTTTTCGCCGGTTTCTTCGTCGTGGGTGACTTCGGCGTTGCGAGCGTTGGCGCTTTCAACCAGCGATTCGGCGATGACACCGGAACGGTCGATGATGGCTAAATGCTGGTCATCGGCGTCGACCTTATCTTTCATTAGCAGCACAACCACTAAGCCGCCGCATGCCAAGATGGGGGCTAGAGCTAAGCCGATCAAAAAGCCTTTGGTACGAACTTGAGCGGCGTATTCGCGGCGGGCAATGCGCAGAGCTTTGTTCATGACTGCACCTCCGTTACCGATGTTGCGGCGGCAGGCGGCGCTAAGTCCTCCGGATCCGGACCGGCAATGCGCACGAAGATGTCATGCAGCGATGGTTTGGCCAATTCGAAATGCGTGACACGGCTTTGACCCATTGCCGCAGCCAAAACTTGTTGATGATCGACGCCGGGCTCCAAATGCAAATCCAAAAACTTGCCGTGTTCCGTGCGTGAGTCCACTCCCGGAAGTTCACCAATCGTCTGTTCTGCTTTCAGGCGAACGGTGTCATTGCCGAATTGATCTTGAATGGCTTCCAGCGTTCCATCGAGCACCTTTTTGCCTTTGTAGATCATGAAAATGAAATCGCACAACTGCTCAGCGGCGGCCATGTCGTGGGTGCTGAAGATCACTGTCGATCCGTTGCGTTGCAAATCCAGCACCGCGTCGCGGATGACGTCGGCATTGACCGGGTCCAGGCCGGTGAAGGGTTCATCCAAAATCATCAACTCGGGCTTGGAAATCACTGCCGAGATGAATTGAATTTTTTGACCCATGCCTTTACTGAGCGCTTCAACCTTTTGATTGGCCCACGGAGTCATTTCAAAACGCTCCAACCATTCATCGACCTCGTCGGCGACGTCGCGGCCGGACTTCATCTCGCCGAAAAAGCGCAGCATCGGTCGCAATTTCATTTTGCGATACAGCCCGCGTTCTTCCGGCAGGTAACCGATGCGATCGGTGTAGGCCTTCGTGCGATCCTCACCCAAAACCTCAATCGTGCCGGAATCCGGATGAATAATCTTCATTATCATCCGCAACGTCGTCGTCTTGCCCGAACCATTCGGCCCAATAAAGCCATAAATGCAGCCAGGCGGCACGTGCAGAGAAAGGGAATCCACGGGGACGTGATCGCCAAAGGACTTGCTGACTTCGTGTATTTGAACGGCCACGGTAGGGGCAGGGGTTCGGGGTGGCGCGGGCGAATTTCCAGCCTATTTCAATTCTGCCTTCATGACGAAGATTAAACCAGCATTCCACCCTGCCGAATTCTTCCCGAGCTATGATGGGCGGGTCGCATTGGCGGCGGTTTTCATCTTTGGTTGAGGAAATGTCCAGCCCTTTCAAGCACCTATTGCTCTTGGCCGTCGTAATTTCATGCGCGGTAATTGGAATGATCGCGTTGCCCGACGGCGATCTGCAAACCAAGGCTGAGGTCACCCCGGACTCCATCGAGACCGAAAAACCTAGCCCAACCTCGTCAACCACGCCTTCTTCCGACGTGCTCCGCACCGAATCGACCGCAAATTTGAAAGGCCCGGTGGTTCGCGGACGGTTTGTTTTGGCAGCGGAGTTTGAGCTCGAAGATTTCGAGGTGACCGTGTCGGAGAGATACAACCAACAAACCCATTCTTCCGATAGCGCGATTGGTTTAACCGTTCATGAAGATGGGGCATTTGAATATCGTCTCAAAGACTTAGCTCCGGCCAATCTTTGGTTTGAGCAAAACGGATTCGAGGGTCGGGCTTATCGTTTGACCGGCTTGAAATTCAGCGCGGAAAAGGAATACTCACCCGCTTTGCGCGCGCGCGTTGATGTGGAATCGTCAGGCAAGCCGCAATACATCGACTTAGGCGAGGTGGAATTGATTGCCGACCGGCCGATGGTGCATGGGGTGATCCGATATGGGAATGGGGGAGTCGTGGCTCGGAGATTGCTGAGCATCCACCGCTATGAACCTCAGCCTGACGGCTCCAGTTGCGCGGGCGCATTGGTGGCCGGAAGAATCTTCACCGATCGAAGTGGCGAGTTTGCATTTTTCGCTTCAGAGGCTGAGGATTCGCAATACGTTTTGGTTGGAGGAGGTTTCGAATTTGAGCCAATGGAATTAGTGTTCCAACCATTCGGGGAAAAACTGATCGTCGAAATGGTTTTGAGGCCGCATATCAATGGGCGTATTTTGGTGGATCCGGAAATCAACTCGGCCGATATTTCCATCGTGGCGGTCTACGAGGATGAGGATGAATTCATGCATCGGGAAGATTACGACGGCCACCTAGAGAGCATGATTCAGTTTAGTAGGCGAGTTAAGAACCATACTCCTGTACGCTTGGAGTTCGTAACACGCACGCGTGAGCCAATTTATCTGACACAGGAATACACGCTGGCAAGCGGACAGAGTGAATATCCAGCTGAATTAAACCCATTAGATCTACGCGGCAAGCTTCGGGTTAGTCACATTTCGGTTTTCGACTCAATGGGCAATCCACTAACTGGGCGCGCCGAATTCAAACACAAAATCCAACAGCCACGCACCAACCAAATCGCGACGGGTCGCCAAGACACAACTGTGGTAAATGGCGAAGCCCGAATTGCGCACGTCGAAGCCATCCCAAATGTAGTGGTCAGCGCTGACGGTTTTAACGCCAAGCGCATTCCGAATCTTGACGGCGACATCACCGTGGTCTTAGAGGATGGCTTGACGATCCAGGTGCAAATCCCGCAGGAGCTCACACATTACCGAGATGGGGTGATGAAGCTTTATTTGTCGCCGATGGATCTTGGCGATGGCGTAAGTTTTCCCATTCTCCCAGGTGCATTTGACGGTCAAGGAATTGCAAGTGTGCAATTGCCACGCAGCGGTGAATATCAATTCCGCCTGGATTATCGGCCGCTCATGATTGAGTCGGAAAGCGAATTGGAGGGATCCAAGAATGAACTGCCCCGAACCATTTCCATCGCCAAGCAATCTCACCACGTGCATAGCAATAACCAAGTCATCACTCTGCACGTCTCCAACTCGGAGCTGGCGAAGATCGAATAAGCAGGATTGTGGAATTTTGGATGCGAAAGTGGGATTTGTTGAGACGCATAGGTGTCGAAAAACGTTCGTGTTGATTCCGCGATGCGGGCCTGCCAAGTTTTGAAGAAATCCGGAAGAAAAACACGGTTTTATGGGACTGGCGAGCGCGTGCCGACGTTGAAGTCCGATGACTACATCTTCGAAATTTTGTCTCCTCGCCACTGCCGGTTTATTGGCAGCGGTTTCAACTCCACGAACACTCCTCGCTCAGGGCCCGACTTACAACATCGAGTCCATTGGCACGCTCAGTCAAAACCAGCCGGATGACAGTGCAGCAACCGGCATCAACAACCACAGCTACGTCGTAGGCTCCTCCTTGGTCACGACCGGCAGTGGCGCGACCGGCATTCGCGCGGTGCGTCGTACGCCGGCTGCATTGGTTCAACTTGCGCCAGTGATTGGCTGGGCCAACAAAATGAACGACTTTGGCGACGTAGTTGGCGCCAAGGATTCCGGTCCCGGCATGCGTGCTTGCATGTGGGACATCAACGGTGCATCGATGATGATCCACGTCGGCTCGCTGGATAACAGCGAAGCGATGGACATCAACACTTATGGCGAAGTCGTCGGTGTTTACGATTACGCTGCTGCGTCGCCGGTCAACGAGCGCCGCGGATTCTTCCGCGATGCAGCCGGGAATCTTGAGTACATGGGCACCTTCAGTGGGGCCGAATCGGCTGCGGTTGCCGTCAACGTGCTTAGCGTGGGCACCGGTTGGGTCAATAACAGCATTGGTGATCGCATCGCCGTTCGCTGGGATACCGACGCGACCAACCCGGTTCTTTCTGCGCTATTTACTGGCGGTCAGGACAGCTGGGGAACCGACATCAACATCGATGGCAGCATTGTTGGAAGTTTGGATGACGGGGTGAACCCGGTTTCCGGTTTCCTCTACTGGTTTGGAACACCTATCACTCTACCGACTCCATACCCGACCGAAGATACCTTCCCTGTTGCGGTAAACAGCTTTGACTGGGCGGTTGGAAACACGTCTAACGGTACTTCCAACCACTGTTTGGTGTGGAAGGACAATCAAAACGTGTTTGACTTGCAGACCCTGTTGCCCGCCGGTTCCGGTTGGACGCTGGAAGAGGTTACCGACATCAATGATCTCGGTGAAATCACGGGTTGGGGTTACTACAACGGCAACAAGCGGGGTTTCCGCATGACGCCCGATGTCGCTCTTCCGGTTTATGGCGGTATTCAGCCCGCCTTGGCTAAGTCGAACAACTCGGCATTCCACGGGGACGGATTCACACCTGGTGGAACCGTTCATATTGTTTGGAGCACGCAATATGGTAACGACACCTATATGGGAGTCAGCACTGACTTGAACAACCCGCAGCTACTGGTCGCGACGACCGCCGATAGCAATGGCCGGGTGTACCTTCCGCACAATCTCCACAACAGCTTTTACAACCAAACGATGATGTCTCACGCCATCGATCTCTCCGCAAGTGTTGCCAGTAAGCGCCGCACTCAAATTATTCACGCACGCTAACCGTTTAGGGCAGGGTTTCCTGTCCGTCTCTTCGCGGCTGAGGATTACTAATTATGGTTTTCCTCGGCCGTATTTTTTGTGCCGCCCCCAGCTTTAAGGAAGGACGTCGACCACTAATTCCGCCGAAGTGAACTTCGGGTCCTTGCCTGGCCGCATGCAAACTGCAGCAAAGCGCAACTGCTGGCCGACCAAAAAGCTCAGGTCGCCGGGCAATACTTCGAATCCCGCTGTTGCATTCCCAAAACGGTCCAACACACCATGGGCGTGATAAGTCTTCGCCGGCCAATACTGGTTATTCCAACTAAGCTCATAAGCCGTGTCATAAACCAACGGAATCCAAATTTGGTGCTCATGCCAACCGGGTCCGCTGGTGGACAGAACCAAACGGTATTCAAAGCCCTTGGTGCGATCGGGAAAATCCAAATCAAAGCGAATCGATCCCCCTTGAGCCGACGAGATTTCATTGCGGTTTGCAGACAGGAACTGGGACGGCGAGCCGACATAAACGCGCTGGAGTTTGGAGCTGGAAAGCAATAATTCGTCCAAACCGTCCCCGTTGAGATCACCAAGGACTTCGATAGTGCGGCCGAAACGAGCGTCATCCTCACCCGTTTTAATACGGTCAATACGCCTTCCAGTTGCCCCGGAATAGGACAGCACGGTACCCCCAAACGCCGAACTCGCGTAGCTCCAGTTGGGTGCACCGACGGCAAAATCGGTGACGCCGTCCAAATCCATATCACCAACCTCAGCTACCGAAGTTCCAAAGCCGGAGTGTGAGCGAGTTCCCACCAATGTGAACAACAACGAACCGTCCACCCCCGAAAAAATTGCTGCCGCACCGGTTTTGCTATTACTGCCATCTTTAGTCTCGGGCGCGCCGGACAATATATCGGCAACTCCGTCGCCGTTGAAGTCATCAATGATTTCAATCGATTCGCCTATTCCGATCATTTGGGTTGGTGTAGGGATCGACATCATTAGGGAGCCATCGTGGCCGGAATAAACGTGGATCGTTCCTTTTGGATTCGACAGATTCGATTCGTCGGGGGCACCAATCAAATAATCATTCACGTTGTCGCCATTTAGATCTGCTGATGAGGCGGAGCTAATGCCAAAGCGAGAGTTGCTACCGACTCCGGAATGGATACGCAGGAGCGAACCATCGGCACCGGAGAGTAGATATGCGTTTGGCTGGGATGCATTGGGTTCGGTCAGCAGCAGCTCGTGTGCACCGTCGCCGTCGACGTCACCGACCGAATGAAGGAAGTGCCCAAATTCGGTCAAGCTATAAGCGAAATTGTTGCCTGATATCGTCCAAAGCTCTGTCCAGTCACTGGATCGATAAACTTGGACCAATCCACCATCCCTCCGCGCCCAGGATCCGACCGCAACGTCTGCCAACCCATCGCCATCGACATCGCCCAGTGCGGCGACTGCCTTGCCTAGGCCGCAGCCTCGATAGGGGCCATCGATTAGGCCGACCCGCTCACCGCTAGTACCCGAATAAATGAGCACCGCACCTGCACCTCCAACATTGCCGTAATCGCCTTGATAGGTGCCAACAATAATGTCATCGATGCCATCGCCGGTTAGGTCTGGACTGGCAGCGATTTGATCGCCGAATAGGTCGTACTTCGATTCGTGAAGTTCATGAAGGGTATCCCAACCGCCGCCGCCTTGGGCTAACGAGGCTGGGAGGGCGAGAAGTAAGTTGATTGAAAGTGGAAACATGGAACGAATCTGAATGTTCCTAACTTAGTAAAGAAATCTCCAAGGTCTCCCACGACCCCCCAAAAAATACTTCTCAAATGCGCCGAATTTCATCGGACACATTTGGTTCTCGCTATCTGTTTGGGTCTATTGACCGCCCAACTTCACCGCTTCACCCGACGCCACCGCATCGCGTGCGGCAATACCTGCAAGCGTAGCCGACAAAGCATCGGCCGCCGAGCAATCCGGCTCGCCGCCTTCGACCACCTTGGTGAGGAAGCTGTGCAGCGAGTAATACAGCTCGCTTTGCTCCATGCCCAAATTGGTATCGGGTTTGCCTTGTTCGGCCAGCTTGGTGGCGTTGGCGAGCAGCACAAAACCCTCATCTTCGTGGAAGCGTTCGCGGCGTGCATATACCTCCCACCCTTGGGTCGCGGCATCGGCTTCTTTGAACAACCACGCGTACCGGCCGGCGAGGCGGAAGCTGCCGTGACTGCCGAGGATCTGCATTTCATCGCCGCCCAACGACGACGCCAAGGTCAGTTCTTGCTGCAAGCGAACCTCGTCTTCAAACAAGTACTCCAGCTGCACTGAATCCGGCACGCGGCGACGGTCGCGCCAACTGCGGATGTCGCCCCAACCGGAAACTTGAATCGCACTCTTACCGGTAATCCACTCCAGCGTGTGAATGTGGTGGCTACCAATTTCGCCTTCCAACCCAGCCGAACGTTTCGGGTCCAGCTTCCAATTCAGAGCTTGCTGACGCTTGGCGGTCGGCGCCGATTCCATCCACGAGGTGCGCTTGCGCCAGTGGGCGCGCATCGAAACCAATCCACGCGCTGCGCCCGAACGGTAAACGTTGCGACAGCGCTGATAAAGCGGACTGGATCGCGCAGTAAAGCCAGCAGCAAACAACTTGTCTTGCGCACCGACCTCATCAACCAGCGCCTTCGATTCTTCGGCGGTATGCGCAAGCGGCGCCTCGCAATAAACCGGCAAGCCCTGTTTCAGCGCCGCCATCGCCAACTCGCGGTGCAAGTGAGTGGGCGTCGCCAAAATGATCGCGTCGACGCCACCGGCGGCAAGAAGTTCGGCGCCGCTTTCATATACGGTGGCTTCCGGCGCGCGCCGTGCACCGCGCTTACGCCGGCCTTTATCGACGTCGGCGATGGAAACTACTTTGGCGCCTTCCATCGTCGCCAGCTCTTCCAAAGCGGTGTTGCCGCGGTGACCGGTGCCGATCACACCGACTTTTACTTCGGCAGTCAACGGCGGAGGGATCATCGCTTCCAGCTCCGGGGTCAAAGCCAGCGCGGCCAAACCACCGGTGGCTTGGCGGAGAAAATTGCGGCGATCAAGAGTCACGGTATTTGTTTCCAGGCGAAGGAATCAGAGGTTTGGAGGAGCAGAGCGGTGGACCAGGCGTCGGCGGTGGCGGCGGGACGAGTGTGAAGCGAATCGGGGTCGTCCACTTCGCCAGCTGAGCACAATGCCGCCGCCATTCGCGGGCGACGGAGGGGGCTACCACTGGCGGGGTTGATGATATGGCAGGTGGGGGCGTCGGGGGAGCCGTCGTCGGCAAAAGTATGCGACACGCCGAGGGCCTGATTGTGTAACCAAGTGCCGGCGACGTCGCCGATTTCGATTTTCCAACCGCGCTGATCGGGAGGTGAACCGATCGCGCGCATCGAACTGCTGCCGCCTTGAATCATCGCCGATTCGATTTCGCCATCCAGCAAAACTTCGGCCGCTAAATCAATGGCCCAACCCTTGGCAATGCCACCGAGGTCGAGTTGCAAATCCGGATGATGAAATTGAACACGCCGGTGATTGGAGTCCAATTCCACGTCTTGAAAGCGCCCGAATGCCGGATCAAAAGCGCCATCGGTTTCAGCGACCATGCGTGAGCAGAGTTGCAGCAAATCAAAGACGTCGGCGGGTACTTGCACCGGACCTTTCGCCGCGCGCTGATTGATGCGGCTTAACCAGCTATCCGGGTCATAAAAATTAAAGCGCTTCTCAGCCGCTTCAATTTCCGCCAACGCCTCCAGCCCTACAGCACGAAGCCGCGCAGTTTGTTGCTGCACGGCTTCAAAATCTTGCGAGTCGGCGTCGGCCTCACCATGCAACACCACGTCGAAACGGGTGCGCATGGCGAAGCTGGTCAACTGCAGCGAACCATCAGCTGCGTTTAAACCGGGCTGGCCTTCAGCGTCTTGGGATCGAACTGGAATGACTTGCCCTCCCACATGGAACGCGTAGCCAAGTCAACGGCGACGACAACCTTGGTGCCCAATTCCACCGAGCTGAACGGCTCGCGGCGATCCTTGACCGCTTCCATCCAATCCAAGCGCAGCATGTCTTGGTCGGCGACGTGCTTGGCCGGGATATCCAGCGGTTCGTGATCATCCGAGAAGATGCGCTCCGGCTGCACGCGGCAGTTGGTGCCGCCGAGGTACATCGTGCCTTCGTGACCGCGAATCATCGTTTCCAAGCCTTGCTCGTTGCAGGTCGAGCCGGCGACGATCATCGTGTGGCCATCTTCAAACTGCACCGTCATGTTGACTTGGTCGTGGTTTTCCATCGCCAGGTCAATGTGATGGTGACCGGTTGCCGTCACCCGCACCGGCCAAGTTGCGTCGAGGGCAAACATCACCGGCGTCATTTGGTGCACCAGCAAGTCGCCGACAATGCCGGTCGAGAAATCCTTGTAGCGACGCCAGCGCGCAAACACCTTCGGATCCCATTCGCGCGGACCCATCCAACCGAGCCACTCATCCCAATCCAAATTGGTGTTCGGGTCCCACTGCGGATCCAGACCATAGTAATTCCATTCACCGGTGGTCGAGTTGCGGCAGTAACTGGTTTGGCTCCAGATCGGCTTGCCGATTTCACCTTCGGCAATCAAGCGCCGCGCATCGCGGAACTTCGACAACGCCATCTTTTGCGTGCCGACGCAGAAAACGCGATCGGAATTCTTGACGACTTCGCGCAGTTGCATCGCATGTTCGGTGCGCAACGTCATCGGCTTCTCAAGGTAGACGTCTTTGCCGGCCTTAATCGCATCCATCGCATTGATGTGATGCTGGTGCTCCGGCGTCGCAATCAATACGCAATCCACGTCTTCGCGTTCCAGCAAGTCGTGATACCGGCGATAACCATCAACGGTCACGCCCTCCTGCGTCTTCTTGGTGCGCGCAACATTCAACGCGTTATCTAAGCGCGGCTGGCAGACGTCGGCCAGTGCGATGATGTCGTAATCGGCTTTGGATTCACCTTTCAGATCGCAGAAGCGATGAATGTGACCGGTGCCCATGCCGCCGGTGCCGATCACCGCCATGCCGATGCGCTCATTCGCGCCGACAATGCGCTTGTAATTGGCAGCGCTAATGCCCGGAGTTGCAGCTGCAGCAGCCACCACCCCCGTGGTCTTGAGGAACTTGCGGCGGCTGGCGCCGGAATCCGACGAAGCCTTGCGCTCGTCGCGAGTGGGTTGAGTGCGTTTGGAATCAGACATGATCCGCGGAGGATTGAGAGCGTGGGGGGCGGTTGGGGTAAAAGGCGAGCAGCGCCGCGAGGCAGGCCGCGCTGGCCCACATCGGGATGCTGAACAGGCGGGTGTAATCCAGCTCGGTGGCTGGAGCGCCCGCATCGGTCAGGGCGCCGTCGGCAACGGGCACGGTGGCCCATTCGGCGACCCATCCGGCGATCATCGAACCGACAATGATGCCGAGGCCGATGATGACTAAGTTGAACAACGACTGTGCACTAGCGCGTACGTCGTCGGTGGTTTCTTCATCGACAACCATGAATGCAACGAAGATGAAGCAGCCGAAGCAGAAGCCGTGCAGCGCAACCCCGGTCAGCACCGCGAAGGTGCCGAGGTCTTCGCCGTAAGCGAACAGCGCCATGCGCAGACCATAAGCCACCAAGCCGGCGGCGAGCAGGGCTTTGCGCGAGACTTGCTTGGCGACCAGCGGGATCGCGGCGAGTACCAAGATTTCCGACATCTGGCCGATGGTCATCAAGCCGCCGCCGCCAACGCCGAAGATCTTATTGATCGAAGCGGCAGCGTCGGTTTGGAACTTGCCGAGGAAGCCGGCGGTGTGCACGAAGTAGAACTGGTGAATGCACGACACCGGAACGGCGAGCAGAAACAGCGTGAGCAACGGCTGCGCTTTGATTTCGCCAAGCGCTTCAAAGGTGGCGTTCTTTTGCGCTCCACCGGCCGGCGGCGTTGCCGGCAGCACGAAGCAGAACAAACCCATGATCACGCCGAGGATTCCGGACAAGCGGAAGGCGTCGGCCATGCCTTCGAATTGAGTGGCGGCGATGGCGTCTTTGTTGCTGACGACTCCGTCAATCAGAATTTCATCCGGCGTGTGCTGGAACAGCAACCACTGACCAATGGCAATGCCGACGGCAATCCAACCGATGGTTCCCCACACGCGCACCTTGCCGAAGTCGGCGTCGCGGTCGGGTAGATGGTGGAAAGCCAGCGAGTTGGTCAGCGAAAGCGTCGGCGAGTAAATCAGTGAGTACAGCAGCGAAAAGATCATTAAGCCGCTGAAGGTCTCGATAGTCGCAAGCTGCCATACCAGAACACCGCCGAGTAGGTGGCTGATGCCAAGGAACTTCTCGGTGTTGAAGTAGCGGTCGGCAATTTGACCGGCGATGAACGGCGCAACAATCGCACCGATGGCACCGACGGCGAAGATCTGACCGATTTCATCTCCGGTCATACTGCGAACGTTGGCGAGGAATGGCCACAGCAACGGCAGCCACGCGCCCCAGATCGCGTATTGCAAAAACATCATCAGCGACAGGCGGGTTTTCACCATGCCCGGCGCCGGCGGAACGACGACGACGTCAGTCAAGGCTTACAGCTCCGTCACGCGAATGTTGCGGTAGCGAACCGGCGACTCATCGTCGTGGTTTTGCACGCCGATGTAACCCTCCAGCGTGCGCTCGCCGGTGAACTCGTTGACCAACTCCCCATTGATGCGAATGGTGTACTGCTGGCCGACTACTTTGATCGAGTAGTGATTCCACTTACCGACGTCTTTGGTCGGCACGTGACTGGATTCTTGGAAGCTATAAACCGCGCCGGTGCGATGAATGGGCTTGCCGACGTCGCAAATTTGAATTTCGTAGCCTTCGTTAACCGCAATCCACGGATCGTCTCCCGGATTCGGGAAGCGTACAAACACGCCGGAGTTGTCGGTCGGATCTTCAACCTTCCATTCAAGCTCGAGCTCAAAATCCTTAAAGCTCTTCTCGCCGTACCACCACAAACCCATGCCGCCTTGGGCATAAAAAGTGTCGCCTTCGACGATGAATTCACCGGGGCCGGCCATGCGCCAACCGCTCAGATCGGAGCCGTCCCAAAGGGTGTGGACGGAGCCGCCGGATTGCGGTGCTTGGCAGGCGGTACCGGCCAGCAGAATGAGTGCGGGGATCAGAGGAAACTTCATTTTTTAAGGAGGGACGAACATCATAGGCGGGGCGGTTGGGATCGCGCGAGCGAAACTCGGGCGGCGTTACAATCTGGGGCCATGTCCACCCCGCAAACCGTCGAAAAAACCCTGCTTCTCGGTCACAGCCCGGACCCCGATGACGCCTTCATGCACTTCGCATTGGCGGCCGATCGCTTGGATACCGGTGGCTTGACCTTCGAGCACAAGCTCGAGGACATCGAGACGCTGAACCGCCGCGCAGTCAACGGCGAGTACGACATAACTGCCGTGTCGATCCACGGTTATGCTTTCGTTGCCGATAAGTATGCGTTGCTCAATCACGGCGCGTCGATGGGCGAAGGCTATGGTCCGCGCATCGTTGCGCGCGAGGAGTTCAGCCTGAGCGATTTGGAGAAGGGCAAAGGCAAGCGCTTGGCCATCCCCGGTGAATGGACGTCGGCCCACCTTGCGGCGCAAATGCGCATCGGCGAGTACGACTACGACCTGGTTGAGTTCGACCAGATCCCGGCCGCCGTCGCCGAGGGCAAGTTCGACGCCGGCCTGCTGATTCACGAAGGTCAGCTGACCTTCCAAGAGTTGGGCTTGGTGCTGCTCGAGGACCTAGGCGTCTGGTGGGGCAGCGAAACCGACGGCCTGCCGCTGCCGCTGGGTGGCAACACGGTGCGCCGCGACCACGGCGATTTGATCCCGTTCATTTCGCAGCTGCTGCAAGACTCCATTCGCTACGGCTTGGAAAACCGCGAAGAAGCGGTCAAGTACGCGCTGCAATTCGGCCGCGATCTCGACCTGGCCAAAGCCGACGAATTCATCGGCATGTACGTCAACGATCGCACTCTGGATTACGAAGACGAAGGCCGCGAATCGGTCAAGCTGTTCCTGCAGCGCGCCCACGACATGGGCTTGATCCCTGCGATGCCGCCGCTGGATTTCGTCCGCTAGGTCGGCGCTAGCTAGTCGGTTAATGCTGACCGCGATCGTCTTCGATATGGAAGACGGCTTTGTGTTCGCGATAAATGCAGTTGCCGACGATTGCATCCAACCCCGCTGCGGTTGCGCTTTGCGCTGCGGCGGGGTTTTCCGTTCCGGGTTGCATCCAAACCACCTTGGCGCCGATGGCAATGGCCGCATCGACGATAGCCGGCACATGCGGCGGCGCGCGGAAGACGTCGACGATATCCACCGGCTCGGGCACGTCGGCAAGCGTCGGGTAAATGGGGCAATCGGCGGTGGATTCCAGCACCGGATTGACGCGGTGAACCCGGTAGCCGTGTTCCTCCAGGTAGTTCGAAATCCAATGGCTGGGACGTTGCGGCTTATGGGAGTAGCCGACCACGGCGATGGCCTTGCAGCCGCGCAGGATTCGGGCGATGTCTGCCATGGCCGCCATTATCCGAGTGCGCAATCTGATCCCTAGTTGGAAGACCTTCAGTTTTGACTGAAATCGGAAAAAATTATCGGTTTCTGGGGGTTTTCGGGCTTTCTTTGCCGATGACAATATGGGTTTCGCTCGCAATCCCGTCATCATTCTGTTTTGGAAGGCCAATCTAGTCCAGAAGCACCTGTCGTCCACGTCCTCATCTCGGAGCCTTTTTTCTGGGACAAGGTCGAAACGACCCTATCTGCCCTAGGCAAGCTCGCTCTTGCCCCGGACTGGGAGGGCGATGTGTTGGAGCAGTTGCGCGCCGCCGAGCCGATCGCCATGGTCGTCGACTTGGAGAATGAGCAAATCGAGGCGATTGAAATCCTGAAATCCTACCGAGCAAATGGGGCAAATGCCGAGCTGCCTATCCTTGCTTATGCCTCGCATGAGCGTGAAGACTTGCTCGAGGCCGCTACCGAACTAGGCGCCCAATCGGTGGCTAGATCTACCTTTGCCAGCAGCCTTGTTAGGATATTGCAAAACCTGTGCGCGACGGATTCGGATAACGGCGGCCAAGCCGAAGCCAGTTGAATTCCTGTCGCTAGGCATTTTCTGCCAGCGTATACCTCTGCGCTTCAATTAAGACAAAGGGAATCCATGCGATCCGGATGATATCTGGTAAAATGTCCGGCCGCAGTGGTGCGAGTCATCCCCATAAGCCGAGAAACGGCCATGATTGGGATCCGTAAGCCCCCTAGGCGAAATGACTTGAGACCGGCTGCGTAAACACAGATCAATCCCTGATGAGCGCTGTAAAACTCTACTTGAAGCCCGGCTGCAAGACCTGCCAAAAGGCGGTGGCCTATCTGGAAAAGAAGAAGCTCGATTTCGAGGCCGTGGACATCTTGGTGACCCCGCCGGCGAAGAAGCTTCTCGAGAAGGCTGTAGACGCACAAGACCCCAAGGGTGCTTTCAACAAGCGCGCCAAGGGATACAAGGATCAGGACATCGCCAACACCGATTTCAAAACCAAGAAAGAGGTGGTTGACCTGCTGCGCGCCAACCCGGACATGATCCGTCGGCCGCTGCTGGCTCGTGGCGAGAAGGCCATCCTGGGCTTCGACGAGGCAGATTACGCCACCTTCCTCCGCTAAGGCGGTCGCTTGAAGGAAAACGAGCAAGGCTCCGGCCGCTCACCACACCGGACTCCCGTCCAAACCGTTCAACGGACCACATTGCACGCCGAGCGTGGCGGTGTGGAGGGAGAAGACCGGGTTGCCGTGGAAGAGCCGCTGGAGATCCGCATCCAAGGATCGGCTTACGCCGTCCTTCTGAGAACACCTGGCGATGAGCGCGAGCTGATCGCCGGGTTTCTTGCTTCTGAAGACATTCTTCATGGAGCCGAAGACCTGGCTGCAATCTCGCCATGCCCGGGCGTCGACGTCGAGGGCAACTACTGGAACGTAGCTTTAGCCGAAGGTGTGAGCTTCGAGCAAGAGCGACGCAAAGCTTCGATGGTGGGAAGCACTTGCGGGCTTTGCGGCGTGCGCACCATCGACGAAATCCAAGACTCGCTGCCGACCCCAAGTCATGGTGTCGACCGCTTGGCCGACGACTTTTTTGCCGCCGTCGAGCAGCAAGTGCGCGAGCGCCAACAGGTACGCGACTTAACCGCCGGTGTGCACGCCGCTGCGTTGGTGGATCCAACCACCAGCACAATCACCGCCTTGGCCGAAGACGTCGGCCGACACAACGCGGTCGATAAAGTGCTCGGCGCCCAACTACTGGCCGATGATTACCCGTTGGAGCGCAGCACCGTGCTTTGGGTCAGCGGCCGCTTATCCTTCGAGATCGTGCAGAAGGCGGCCATTGCCGGCGTAGCCGTAGTGGTCGGCTTGGGCGTACCCACTTCGCTGGCGATCGGTGCTGCCGACAAAGCCGGTTTGAGCTTGTTCGGCGTAGCCCGCCCGACATCGGTCAACCGCTATTGCGGCAACACAACTTGGGCGGGCGCCGAAAGCTAACGCCGACGTCAATCAGCGATTCGAGCTTAAATTTCGGCTTCCAGCTCGATCGAATCGATCTCGTAAACGCTGTAATCGCGCGACACCTCGCGGGTGATGTCGATGATGCGACCGGTGCCTAGGCGTTCGATGTAAGTAACAGCACCTTGCTCTTCCGTCCCATCCTTGAAGCGCAAGCGAACCAAGTTCTTGGTATGCGCGATTTTTAGCTTGTCAACAAGGTGTTGGATGGGGGGGAGTTCAGTCTCTGGAATGCGGCGGACCATGAGTTGTGGTTGTGTGTGATTGGGGCGAGTTTTAGGCCAGCACGGATTGCGATTGCGATGCCAATGCACCGGAACGCAACAACAGTGTCGACCAAGTTTCAAAAGGAGGCTGGTCGCCCAGAGCGGCGGCCAACAATTCCTCGTATGCTTCGAAGCCGCCGGTCATGCCGTCGGTCTCACGAATGCTTAAGTTGCGAGCTTGTTGTGGGGAGATTTGCAATTGATAAACCAAACCTACGTGCACAGCGCCGACCTCGGTGGTGTCGTCGTTGAGTAGGCCGAGCGGCAGCGGCCGCCAGTCGCCTTCGGGCAGGTGAAGCTCTTCTTGCAGCTCCCTCTGGCAGGCAAGAGTCAGCAAGTCATCTTGGCTGCTTGGAGGAGCATCGCAGGGGTTGATGTGGCCGCCGACGCCGATGCTGCGCTTGCCGTGCAGACGTTTTTCGCCACCGGTCAAACGGGTCATCGTGAAAACCCGGTCTTCGCAAGTGACGGCAACGTACGGAATCGGTTGCTTGAATTCGGGATGAGTCTCGGCGTAGCGACGCTCCATGAAGAAGCCATGCTCACGCACCGGCTGCAGGAATTGCTGCTCCAAATCGGCCGGATTCATGGCTTGAAAACCATGCACCGTGGCGCGCGGAAACAGGACCTGACGTGGAACGACCCAGACGAATTCCATCGATCCATTTGTACCAGGATTTCAATATCTGGCAAGCGCTGCAGAGCATTTTCCGCAATTTGTTGAGTCATTGTGGAAAACCTCATCTAGATATGGTGGCACTAGTGGTAGTGGTTAACACAAGTGGCAGCGGAACGTCAAAAAATTTGTTACTCCAAAACCTGCCGACTCAAACAAAAAAATGGAGTGCTGCCGATAAGCCGGGTCCTGTCTCAACGCCGAAGCGAGAGTGGCGACCATTTCTCTGGAGCCGACGTTGCCGCCGACCTCGAACGCCCTACCCGGAGGTCCAAACGGTGCGGGCCGCACCTTTCCTCCCTATTTGGGCTTTCTCCCAGTGGGGTTTACCTTGCCACGCTTGTCACCAAGCGCGCGGTGCGCTCTTACCGCACCCTTTCACCCTTACCGGCAACCGAAGCTGCTTAGGCGGTTTGCTTTCTGCGGCACTTTCCCTGGGGTTGCCCCCGGTGGCTGTTAGCCACCACTGTGCCCTGTGGAGCCCGGACTTTCCTCGATCGAGCAGCAAGCTGTCGACCGCGGCCGCCTGGCAACACTCCGCGCGCATTCTAACCGCGCTGCAAGCTATTCAGGTATTCACGCAACAAAATCACCGCAACGGTCGAGTCGATGAATTCCTTCGCCTTCTTCTTCGAATAACCGGCTTCGCGCCACATCGCTTCGGCTTCTTTGGTGGTATGGCGTTCATCCCACTCAACGATTTCGACGCCTTCCGCCAGTTTTGCCTTCAAACTGGTTTTGAAGTGACGCACGCGATCCACCTGCTCGCCTTCGGATCCATCCGGCAAGTACGGCATGCCCAAAACAATGGTTTTGACCTCGCGTTCGCGCGCAAAAATGGCGATTGCTTCCACCGTTACTTCCAAACTCGGCGACACCACTGCCTTCATCGGTTGCGCAGTAATCCCCAACGCATCACTGATCGCCAAGCCGGTTCGCTTGCCGCCGTAATCAATGGCTAGGGCACGACCGATCATCGCTTAAAGCATCTCGTCGCGACCGCTGTCCTTCAGCCGGTTGACAAAAACTTTGACGTCTTCCGCCATCTCGCGTTTGGCAACCAAAATGGCGTCTTCAGTGTGCACGACGACGACGTCGTTCACGCCAAGTACCGCCACCGTCTTTGGCGTGCGCGAATAAGCCAGCAGCCCTTTGGCATCTTCGGCCATCAAGTCGCCGCCGTTGGGAAAGACCGCGCTATTGCCGTCGCCGTCTTGATCGAGTTCGTCGAACAACGCGCGCCACGAGCCGACGTCGCTCCAGTGGTACGGCGCTTTCAAAACGCGCACCGTATCCGACTGCTCCAAAATGCCGATGTCCACCGGTACCGATTGAAAGTTCGGGTAGAGCTCGTCGACCAACTTCTGCATTGCGTCGGTGTCTTGCGCCACAGGCGCAATTTGCTGCAAGCCATCCGAGATCGACGGCAGATATTTGGCAAAGGCCTTCAAGATCGAATCGGTGCGCCAAACAAAGATGCCTGCGTTCCACAAGTACACGCCTTCATCCAAATAAGACTTGGCCAGCTCTTCGTTCGGCTTTTCCTTAAACGAGTCGACCTCGAAGTAAGACAAGCCCTGCTTTTGACCGCCGCAGGCCCCTTGGCGAATGTAGCCGTAACCTGTCGCCGGGTAATTCGGCTGGATGCCAAAGGTAATCAACGCGCCCGGCTCTTCGGCCACTTCGGCACCTGCCTGCAAGCTGCGCTGGAAGTCTTCGGGTGGCGAAATCACGTGGTCGGCAGGCAACACCGCCAACGTGGCATCGTCGTCGTAAGCGTGCACGACGGTGGCGGCCAAACCGACGCATGCGGCGGTGTTTCGCGCACACGGTTCCACCAGGATCTGGTGCGGCTGCAGCTCCGGGCAAGCCTGGCGAACGCCTTCGGCCTGCACCGCATTGGTCACCACCCAAACCCGCTCAATCGGAATCAGCGGCTGAACGCGACGCACGGTTTCGGCCAACATCGAGTCGCCGCCGGTGATCGGCAACAGCTGTTTGGGGCGACTTTGACGGCTTTCGGGCCAGAATCGGGTGCCTGAGCCCCCGGCCATAATGACGGCATGCAGCATGGGGAAAAGGTTAGCCGTCCGACGGCGGATTCTCTACCCCTGACGCCACGCTTTCGCCGCTGGGCGGCAACGGAATGGCCGGCGATTGGCCGGATGGGCGCTGGGTGCGATCGGGCAGCCACAGCGGGAACGGCGGCCGCGGCAGGTCTTGGCCGAGAATCTTGCGCATACCGCGCGTGGTCACGTGCAAGTTGTCGACCGGCCCGTAGACGTCTTGCTCGGTGAAGAGGTCGAAGATGTGACTGATCAGCGGCAAATCGGTGACCGGAATGCCGAGCAGCAGTCGCACTTGGCGCAGGCCGAACTTCATTTGCAGCGAGCCGTCCATGTGCAGCCAGCCCTTGCCTTGGATATCGAGCAGGTCGTGGTCCAACTGCAGCTTGCTGATGCGGATGCGCGAGTCGCCGTCGAGGCGGTAGCGCATCACGCCTTCGCGGAACACCGGCGGGTTAATCCCCAACGCACCCCAAATCTGCTTCAGTACCGGTACCTCGCTGAGGCGACCGTTGCGCACTTGAATCGCACCGCGGCCTTTGAAATCCAGCGGGCTTAAGGTCGGGCTTTTGATCTTGGCCCAGCCGGAGAAACGACCACTTGCCCGTGGTTCGATGCCGAGTTGATCGCGCAATCGATCCAAATTCAAATTCTCGAAGGTGATGTTTGCTTCGATCGGCGCTTCGGCGGTCAAGCCTAGCTGCAACTTTCCGGGTACCGGTTCGTTGTTCTCAGGGTCTTGAGTGGGCGTATTGTTCGCCGCCGCCGGAGTGGTCGTGCGCACGCTGCCACCCAACGCATGCGCTTCCAAATTGGTTAGCTGCATGAAGTCCGGATTTAAAAACAGATCGGCTTTGGCTTTTTGAATCGGCAAACCGGCGACCACCGCGTTGCCGTCTTTGATATTCAGCTGCGCAAACATGCCCTGATCCGAAGCCCAACGCAATTGACGAATATCTACATTTGCACGCCCTTGACGCACCGCAACCGGATGACGGAATTCGACGTCGCGCAATTCCATTTTTCCGTCGCGAATGGTCAGCACGCCGGGTCCGTCGCCTTTGCGCAAATAATGCAGCTTGACGTCTTGCGGCCGCATTTCGCCTTTAAGGCCGATTTGATTCAGTGCCGCCGCGGCTTGCGGTCCGAGGAAGTGATAGGTGCGCGGGCCGATGTGCAGTCCATATGCCGCATCCAACTTGGCTTTGAAGCGTTGCTCGTCAGGGCCGAAATGGAACTCGATGTCGTGCAGCTTCATCACGCCATCGCCTTGCTCCAGTTGGAATTCGGGTGCCTGAATCAAGCCGTCGCCAATGGTTAATTCGCCGCGAAGCAACAGCGGTTCGTCACCGTCGGGGCTGTGAATGCGCAACGGATCCAGGTCGAGGCGCGCGTACAGAGGGTTGTCGGAATTGATTCGCCATTCCAGCAACAAATCGCTCCAACTTTCGGCGGTCAGCGGACCAAAGATGTGACTGGCTTGGAATAAATTGCGCGCCGCCGCGAACACTGGCGCCGGTGTGTGCAGGCGTTGTGAGGCCAGCAATACGCCGTCCCCGGGGCCGCCGGTACCGTCTAGCGTGGAAAGTTCAATTTCCTTGCCGCCGAATTCCATCGTGCCGATCGGGATGGTGCCGTAATGCTTGTGCAACGCCGACGCCAAGAAGTAGTTCACGTGCAATTGATTCAGCTTCAACAACGGGAACCACTTCGGCCCAATTCGCGTACCCCAGTTCAAGTCGGCACCGCGGCCGTCGACGTTGAGCAGTAGCTGCGCCGATTCAGTGTTGCCGGGTTGATGGTAGGTCAGTTCAAAGTCCGATCGCCCCGACGGCTCGCCCAACGCAAGCCATTTGGGTAGGTCCAACCGGTCGGTCAAAATGCGCCGCGCATTCCAGTCGGGTGCCAAATCTTTGCCGGTTATACGTGCCTGAATACTTGGCCATTCGCTGCCGGCAACCTCGCGTACATGACCTTGGATATGCAAACGGCTTTGCGAGGCAAGTGCATCGCCCTCGAAGGTGGTCAAGCCTGGCGTCCAATGAAAATCCATCTTGTCGATCAACGCCAAGATCGGCAGTTCGGTTGCGCGTACCCGAGTGCCGCGTGCCTGGCCGCGAATTTCGATCCCGGTATCCAGCTCGGCATCTTCGGTGCGAATCAAAATGTCGACGTCGGCGTCGCCACCTTGCGGTATGCCGAGCTCCTTCCACAGCGAATAAAGCACCGGTATTCCGGGCACTGCACCACGCACCGTGCTGTCGATCAACACACCTTTGGCGTGAATGTCCAAATTCACCGCAGTCCGTTCCGGATAAATTTCGACGACCCCACTGCCGTCCACACTGCCCAATCCGGCGCGTCCTTGGGTGTTAATCAAAAGGAATCGGTCCGACGCAACGAAATCGCCGTGAGTGGCTTGCACCGGATAGGGGAATGCCGGCTTATCGCCTTCGTCGGTCAAAATCCCGCGGTAGCGCATCGTCATCGCGCTGGTGTCGGCGTGCACTGCCCACGACACCGGAATATCGCGCCGCCAATCCACCGAGAAACTCGCTTCCGGACCGCCGCGCGCTTCCAACGCTTCCAAAATGTCGGCGGTGATCGGATGCAGTAAACGCACCCAATCAAAGCGATCTTGATCTACCTGTACCGACGTAGTTTTGCCGCGAATGCTGACCCACGGATCGCCGTTGCGCGGCATTTGCATGCGGCCGCTAGCCTGAATTTGAAACTCGTTGTCGACGGTTCCGGCGAATTCAGCCTGAATGCCTTCGCGCAAGCCGCCATTGGCGCGCAACATCAAATGCTCGATGTTGATCGGCGGATCGGCAGCGGTGACCTTGGCTTCTTCCAAGTTCAATTCCACTGTCGACGCCAAATCCTGCCCAGGTTCACTAGCAGCGGCAAACTTAAACGAATAATTGCCGGGCGCGACTTCCAAACCGCGCAGCAGCGGAATCTCCTGTGCTTGCCACGCGTCGCTGTCTTTGCTGTTTTGGCCGTGAATTTGAAAACGCCATGCGCGGAAGAAATCTTCGGCAGTGGCAATCGCATGCACGTTCGATTGGATCGGCGACAGCATGCGGCCGTCCAATTGAATATCGCTGCGTTTGGGCGACATCACCCCGGCCAATCGCGAAACTTGCCAGCTCAATAACTGCCCGCTTTGCAATTGCCAATGCAATTTGCCGCCGGTGATTTCAAAAGCCAGCTCCGGCACCTTATCCGGATCCAGCAAGTCGATTCGGCTTTGCGCCTGATCATCCGGCGTTAGTTCGGCGAGGGTATTGCTGTCGAAATCCAGCGTCGGGTTTTTTAAATAAAGGCGATAGGGGCGTAGAAAGCTCGACGCAAACGGCAGTAGACCAAAGTGAATTTCGGCGTTCGGCGTCGCCAAAACTTGGTGCCGATCGATGGTCACGCCAACGTCGCGAGCAATGATTCGACCGCGCGCCCATTCCAAGTGCAGCGAACCCGCTTGCATGCGCACGGCTTTCCCGGAAACCGTGGTGTGGTTAGGAATCAAGCCCGACGGCACCGGCAACGGAATCCAGCCCGAGCTGAACACCGCCAGTCCGATCAGCAGCAAACGCCGCGGGACGAGCTTGAACTTCATGCAGAATCAATCAGGACTGCTTGCGGGGCGTCGTGGAAGACACGTCGCACGCGCGCTCCAATGGAGCAGGTGATTTCGTACGGGATGGTGCCGACTGCGTCTGCGATTTCTTGGGCACCAATCGCTTCTTGGCCGTCGCGGCCGATAAAAGTGGCGGTATCGCCGACTTTTGCGCCAGGAACGTGGCCGACGTCGATGGTGCAGTAATCCATCGAAACCGCACCGACGACCGGGCAACGGTGGCCGCGCACGAGCACGGTTCCGCGACCGGAAGTGCCGAGGCGGTAAGGCACGCCGTCGGCATAACCGATGGGCAAGGTGGCCAAACGCGTTGGGCGGTGGGCGGTCCAAACGCCGCCGTAGCCAACCGCGCGACCGGCTGGAATGTCTTTGAGGAAGACCAGCTGAGTGTGCAGCGACAACACCGGCTGCAAACTGATTTGAGAGGCCAGTGTCGGCGGCAGAATTCCAAATAGAGCAATGCCGGGGCGGACGGCGTCGGCGAGCGGCGTTAAGCCGGAAAACAGAGCTGCCGAATTGGCGCAATGCACCGCAGGCACCGGAATGCCGAGGGCGCGGATGTCATCGGCAATTTGCAGGGCTTGGGCGTGCTGTAATTCGGTTTGCGGATCGTGGCAGCCATCGGGGGCGGGGAAGTGGGTCATTAAGCCGCGCAATTCCAAGCCCGGTTCTTGGGCGATTGCCTTGGCAACCCGCAAAACCGCTTGCGGCATCACGCCCAAGCGCGTCATGCCGGTATCGACCTTCAAATGCACGCCCAGTTTGGTGCCTTGCTCGGTAGCGTACTGACCAAATTGACGCGCTTTGCCTTCGGAGTGCACGCCCACTTCGACGCCGTGATGCAAAAGCGCCGGCAACTCCGCTTCAATCGCCGTTCCCAGGACCAACAGCGGCACGTCGATGCCGGCTTCGCGCAGTTCAAGCGCTTCCGAGCTGTCGCCCACGCCAATCCGGTGCACGCCTTCATCCGCGCAAACCTGAGCTAAACGCTGCGCGCCGTGCCCATAAGCATTGGCTTTGAGCACCGGCCATACCTGCGCCGCACCCGCCGCTTTGCGCGCCGCAGCGAGGTTGCTACGGAAGGCGGCGAGGTCGATTTCCGCCCAGGCGCGGTGGCGTCTTTGCATGGCATAAATTTAGCAGAAGCTGCCATGCCAACTTCGCGCGGAAAGACATTTTCCGTTGTTCGTTAGCGGCGGTGCAATCCCATCAAGCCTTCGCGCTTCAAGCCCAAATAAGCTGCCGACGCGATCGCTGCCGGAAATGTGCGCTGTAGCTCCAATCGTTGTTGCAATTCTTCCTTTGAGACGCTGCCGCTTTCTTTGAGTTTCTCTACCGCCGCTAGAAATTGCTTTCGCCGCGGGTTCTTTTTCAACAACTTGCGCATTTCGGGAAGTTGGTAGTCGCAAAGCGCCCATGCCAAGTCAAATTGCGGCGTGGCAATGGCCAAAATCGGTGGGACTTCGCCGTTGGGGTTCAAAAAACGCGCAGCCAAAGCCTCGCGCAATTGCTTGTAATCGCGGTAATCGGCGAAGCTGTCTTCAATTAACGAGTACAAACCATCGTGCATGCTCGTGCGAATCGGGCTTTGGATTTTGTGCTCATCGAGAATGAGGCGTAGGAAAGCAATGGTTTCCACATCGGAAACCCCAAACTTGATGCCCGACGCCCACACCTGTTCCAGGGTGAAACCGACGTAAACCCTTCCATCGCGGTCGCGGTAACTGTGCTCAAAGTAGTCTGCGACCTGCTGCATGGCTTTTTCGTCGTCGAGATAGGCCAAAACCTCAGCTTGCAAACGATCGGCTTGTGGCCAATTGCCGTGCCACATGTGCTTGACCTGTTCTTCAGCGGAAGCGCTCTTTTTGGGAGCTACCAAGCCCTTCTCGCCAAAGGACCAAGTCCACTTTTTGTCGTCTCGCGGAGGCGCCAGCGGGTTGCTGTACTTCTTGGCAAAGCTCTTCCAGCGTGACTGACTTGGCTTCGACAAACGGGTGCGCAGACGCAATGCAGGCGCGAATTCGCTTGCGTCGTAGTGTTTGGGCGCAAATTCGCGCAATTTTTTCGCCGGTTTTTTTTGCAGTTCTTTTTGCGCTTGTTCCATGCGCTCAAACAGCAAATGCGGTTGCACCAACATGGTCTCGCAAACCGATTCAACCATTGCGATTTGCTCGTCTTTTTCAAACTGCTTGAGGCGGCCGAGTACCTTGTCTAGTTCGCTGGATGCACCATTATCCGGCTCTTGTTGATTGAGGCTAAAGTGTCCAGAATCAGTCTTAATCCATGGTTTTGGCACAATTCTCGTGGGTAGAGGCAGCGTGGTTGGAATAGGGTGAATAGGGTTCACTTCGAGGACGGAAGTGAACTCAACGGAGGTGCAGGTTGCAGACAGAAACAGCGAAAAAAACATCTTGATGGACGGATGCGATTGCGTCGTCGGGGACGAAAAACAGGAGGGCTCAGGTTAGCCGAATTCGCCTCCAATCCCAAAATATCGCGCGAATTTTGCATTTCCGCGTTGACGCATTGCGTGCTTGATGTTCAAAATCGGAGCCGTACTGGAAGGGACTACCCCCTTCCATCACGTTCACTCTCGTTCCCCGAACCGGTTCGCCGGTTTCAGAAAACAAAATCATCATGGCTGCACGCAAGAAAGCTACCAAGAAGAAAGCGACCAAGAAAAAGGCCGCTAAGAAGACCGCAAAGCGGGCTGCAAAGAAGCCTGCCAAGAAGACCAAGGCCAAGGGCCGCGGAAAGAAGGCCGCTAAGAAGGCCGTCGATCTGATCATCTCGAAGAGCCGCACCAAGGCTGCTGTCACCAGCTGCAACGTTTCCGGCGACTTCTACTCTGCTCTGGACAGCTACGTCCGCGAAGCAATCAACGCTGCTGAAGAGCGCGCCAGCGCCAACGGCCGCAAGACCCTGCGCCCGCAGGACCTGTAAGCCATGCTTGCCGGGTGAACTTCAGGTTCACCGCATGACCGGTACCCCGCAATGGGTGCCGGTTTTTTTTTTGTGCGCCGATGCCCAGTGACAATCGCGATTGCGATTTCTATTTTGCTTGCGGACGAAACGCAGCTGCTCGCAAGTACAGAGGCTCCGCAGGCGCCAGTTCGGCCCATTTGCCGCCGTTTGCATGTGCACCGCGGTGCATGGCAATCTTCAGCAGATCGCGCGCCTGAGGGCGTAACAGAGCGTTCTCGGGGCGTTGCAGTTTGCCTTGCAAGCGGTCATCGCAAATTAAGTAGTCATCGGCGCTCATATCCGTCGGAAGTTCGGCCATTAGTAACACACGCGGGCCGTCACTGAGAACGGTTTGGCCGTTTTGGTGACGACCACTGGCGTAGTAGGCTTCTTGGCGATAGGCATCCTGCACGATGTGAACTTTGGCGCCTTCCGGTGCGCTGAATAATGCCGCCTCAAAACTGCCGATGCCGGCGTAGGGAACACCCAATGCAAACCCAAGGGCGTGCGCTGCAGCACAGGCAATGCGCAAGCCGGTGTAAGAGCCGGGTCCGATACCGGCAATCACTCCACCTATTGCAGTCCGCTCTAATCCTGCTTCCTGCATCAGCAGGTCCACCTCTTGCAGCAAATAGCGACCGCGCGGACCTTCGGATTGGCGTTGCAAATAGCGGGTTTCGCTGCCATCGCCAATCGCCAAAGCCACCGACGACTGGCGGCCGGAGAACTCCAAAGCGAGCAGTGCGTTGCGCTCAGCCATCAAGCTGTTCCTGAGCTCAAGCGAGTACGCCGTCGGCCTCGGCGGCCTCGCGTAGGCGTTCCAGCGAGACGTCGACCAGTTCCTGCGTTTGCGCTTCGACCATCAAGCGCAGTTTGAGCTCGGTTCCCGAGAAGCGCACCACGGTGCGGCCGCGAGCGCCCAATTCGGCATCTACGGCTTCACAAGCTGCACTGAGCTGCGGTAAATCGGAAATCGGCACGCGACGCGTGGCATCGAGGTTGAGCAGCGTTTGCGGCATGTCTTCGTAGCCGGCGGCGAAGTCTTCAACCTTATGGCCCGTTTCGGCGAGCATGTTGAGGACTTTGAGCAGCGTGTAAAGACCGTCGCCGCGGAAGCCGTGTTCTGCACCGAACAGAATGTGCCCGGATTTTTCACCGCCAAGTAAGTAGCCGCCTTTTTTCATTTCGGCAGCGACGTAGCGGTCCCCGACTTGAGTGCGATCCAGCTTGATGTTGCGCTCGCCGAGGTAGTTCTCCAGTGCCAAGTTGCTCATCACCGTTGCGACCACCGTTTGATGGGGGAGCTTGTCGGCTTCGCCCAGCAATGCGCCCAAGCCTGCGAGGATAAAGTCGCCGTCGAGAATGCGTTCACCGCGCCCGACGAGCAATCCACGGTCGCCGTCGCCGTCTAGGCTGAGACCCAATTGGCACGTTGTATCGGCCAATGCTGCGGCTGCAACTTCCGGGTGCAGCGCACCGCATCCTTCGTTGATGTTGCGCCCATCCGGCTTGTCGTGAATGCAAACGGCTTCACCGCCGAATGCGTGCAATACGCGCGTTGCCAATTGCGACGCGCCGCCGTTGGCGCAGTCGATCAAGATGTGGTCGCCGTGTAGGTCGAGCTCCGGGAATGCCTCGGTGCGCAACCAGCCGACGTAATCGCCGAGTAGGTTGTTGGCACGACGCACTTCGCCGCGGTTTTCAACCGGCTCGATGCTCTCAAGTTCAAAGAACACCTTCTCGACTGCGATTTCGCGTTCATCACACAGCTTGCCGCCGTCGACGTCGAGCAATTTGATGCCATTGTCGGGCGCCGGGTTGTGCGAAGCCGACACCATGATGCCGGCTTGGTAATCGCCGGCAGCGGTGAGGTAGGCCACGCATGGTGTGGTGGTCAGTCCAACCACGTCGACGTTGACACCGCCGTGGGACAAACCCATTGCCAGTGCGGCAACCAAAGTTTCGCCGCTTTCGCGACCGTCATGGCCGATGACCAGCGATCCGCCGCCCATCTGCTGAGCCACCGCAAAGCCGAAGCGTTCGAGGGTTTCCGGAGTCAGGGGTTCCTGACCGGCTTTGCCTCGAATGCCGTCCGTACCAAAAAGTTTGCGCGTCATGATTGCTCAGGTTTTTTCATGTCGACGGTTCGGCCTTCCAGTTCGTCGACGACCGCTGGCCAAATCGTCAAAGCGTTTTTCAGCTTTTCGAGATCGGTGCGGCTGCCCATCAAGTTTGGATCTGAAATGATCCAATCCAAAAGTAGTTCGTAACCCTCCGAAGCGCCTTCCGGAATTTGGTTCAGGTGAACCACCAGTGAAACATTCTGCTGCAGCCAATCTGCACCGAAGGGGATGTTCAAGCCCTCCACAGGCTCGTAACTCGCTAACCAAATTGGGTTCGCCCAAGTGCGAACCGTCCAAGCCAACCCATCGGGTGCTTGGCCCAGAGTCAGTGGAATTGTCGGACGCCATTCAATTGGCGCAGCCGCCTGGAGTTGAATGGGGATGGTGACAAGGATGGCTTCCGGTTCCATCCACATGCCGAATTCTCGCGAGGCTCTGTCGCTAAGCTTGACCTCGCGTATGAGTTCAGAGTTCTGGTCAGCCGGGATTTCAACCACCTTAAAGAGATCAAGATTGCTCTTTAAGGTTTCGGTATTCTCGCCAACGCTAATGGTCCCGTGAAGTGTTACCGCGTTGGGGGAGAACATGCTTTGGTCTTGCTTCAGCGCATATCCATCAGAAATGCTGCCTTCTACCTTCAGCAATGATGGGTCGAGGGCCAATTCAATGGAGCCACGCCGTTCGAGGTCGAAGTCAATTACCTGGCCAGGTACCAATAGCGCCTTAGCCAAGTCTGGGCGCTGCCAATCCAAGTCTTCTGCACGAACTGAGAATGAGGTTTTTGCCGTTGTGGTGGTCTCGGAAAGGACAACCTTGTATTCCGCAGCGCATAGTGCTGCCCTGAATTCGTCAAAGGTCCGGTCGTTGCAGCTGAATTTCAACTCGGGCAGAGTCCCAGGTTTTGGATTAATCAGCATCCAATCGTCCGGGATGTCAATCTTCAGCTCGTGCAGGTCCGGCGTTCCTTCACTCGTGACAACCTTAAATTTCCATGGATGGACGGACACCATTGAGGCATCCACCCTCCACCAAATCAACGCGGCAATGCCCAGGGCGATCAGTTTTCGCCCGAAATCGTTAAACAGCAAGGAGCGCAGGAAATTCATGCTGTCTCTCCATTAGCGGCGGTTGGAACTTGTGCAGTTTCCTCCACCTTGGAGGTTGGCGAATCATCTCGTTCCCGCATCAACTTGCGCAGGCGGCTTTCGATTTCCTTCGACGGAATGGCTTCAAACAAGCGGCCGTGACTGGCGATGGAGACCTTGCCGGTTTCTTCACTCACGATCAAAGTGATGGCATCGGTTTCATCGGTCAGGCCGATGGCGGCACGGTGACGCGTTCCCATGCGTCGCTGCACATCCGGGTTCGTGGTTAGCGGGAAGATGCAGGATGCGGCCAGGATCTTGTCGTTTTGAATGATGACGCCACCGTCATGCAGCGGGCTTCCGGGGAAGAAAATCGTTTCGAGCAGAATGCTGCTGACGTTTGCGTCTATGGCGACCGCACTTTCACGGAACGGTAGCAGCGACACTCCGCGTTCAAATGCGATGAGCGCGCCGATGCGTTCTCGCGACAAGCGCACCGCCGCATCAGCGACGATGTGCAGCGTTTGGTCTTCATTGCGCTTGCGTGTGAACAAGCTGAGCAGTCCGGTTCGCCCTACTCTTGCCAGGCCCTGGCGAATTTCCGGGTGGAAAAGTACGAATAAGATCAGAACCAGGGAAGGGATGATCTTCGTCAGGATCTGATTGATGACTTCGATCCCTGGCCATTGATCCAGCAATTGGTGGAGGACAAAAAAGATCACTCCAAACCAAGTCAAGCCGCGCAGCAGACCGATGCCGCGAGTGCCGCGCATAAAGCGGAGCAAGCCGTAAACCGCAATCCAAAGCAGCAACACCTGAATGGCGAAGCTCATGATGAATTGAAGGTTCCAGGCGAAGGGCATGTTCAGCAGCGGGATGCAGCGGCGCCATTGTACGGATGCGCTTGTTGCATTTTTGTCGCGCCGAGGCGGGCGGCAACCAAAATTCCGTCCCAATGTTCGCCGCTGTGAAGGCGCAGGATTTGACTGCCGTTTTGGGCGCAGATGGCGGCGGCTCCGGCGGTGGCGCAGTCACGTTGGTCGGCGGCTTTGTCGGGGAAGATCGGCGCGAGGAAGGATTTGCGCGACGGGCCGAGCAGCAGCGGGAAACCTAGGGCGCGGAAGGCGTCGCTATGGGCGATGAGTTCTAGGTTTTGCTCGGCGGTTTTGGAAAAGCCGATACCCGGATCGAGAAAGATGCGATCTCCGCTTAATCCCGCCGCCAATCCTTTTGCTGCTGAAGCGGCCATTTCATCAGCGATTTGCCCGATCAAATCGGTGTAGTCGCAATGCTGCTGCATCGTCGCCGGGGTACCGCGCATATGCATCAACGTGGTTTGACAATTGGCATCGGCACATATTTGCGCCATGCGTGCATCGCCAAAACCGCTGACGTCATTGATCATCGCCGCGCCCGCATTCAGGCACGCATGTGCGACGTCGGCGTTGCGCGTATCCACCGAAAGTTTTGCGCCGGCTGCGTCGCTGAGTGGCTTTAAAAGTTCAATCGCCGGCAGCAAACGATCCAATTGTTGCTGCGCCGAGATTTCTTCGGCACCGTGTCGCGTGCTTTCGGCGCCTAGATCCAGCCATTTGGCTCCGGCGGTCAACGCCTTTTCGGCTTGGCTGCGTACCGCATCGCGGTTGAGCTGCTCGTCGGAATCCAACCACTGCCCACCATCGGAAAACGAATCCGGCGTCAGGTTGAGGATGACCATCCATTCCGGTTGCGCCGGAAATCTCAGCCACGCGTGCGCCGCCAAGTAAACCCGAGCGGCAATCCACCGGCCACTGCCCGCCGGCAACGCGGCATATTGATCCGCATTCCAGCCATCGAATCGCTGCTGTAATTCTTGCCAATCCACATGAAAGCAACCGGCACCGTCGGCACGTTGTCCGACCAAAGACAAGCCGACGTCATCCGCTTCCGGCTCGGCCGCCATCGGCGCACGCCACAAGCCATCGGCCAACGGCAACGCGTGATGGGGGAGTTCCAATCCGGCTAGCTGCCATGGGCGGACGTCGACTCCTAGGCAATGCTTGCCGGAGGTAGTCGATTCCGCCTTCATCTGCGCTTAGGCAGGCTCGTTCCCGGGGCGTGGAGGCAGCGGCGGCGCCGGAGGTGCCGGCGGCGGCATGTTGGGCTGCACTTCGGTTTCCGGTGCGACCGCAGTCGGCGGCGACTTCGGCGGCAAAGGCGGCGGTGCGACTCCGGTGCGCTGACGCAGGTCGGCCGCTTCGGTGCCGTCGAACAGCGCTTTGACCTCTTCGCCGCTCAGCGTTTCGTACTGCAGCAAGCCATCGGCAATGCGATGCATCGCCGCTTGGTTCTCATCGATCAGCTGGAAGGCGCGATCGTGGGCACCGCGAATGATTCGCTCCACTTCGGCGTCGACGCGCTTGGCGGTTTCTTCCGAGTGTTCGTGGCCCATGCTGAACTCGTTGCCGAGGAAATCATTGCCGGAGCGTTCGGACAAGTTGATCGGTCCGATCTCATCCGACATACCCCAACTGGTCACCATGGTGCGCGCCATTTGGGTCGCGTGCTGAATATCCGAGGTCGCACCAGAGGTGATGTCGTCGCAGAACACCTGTTCGGCAATGCGTCCGCCATAAGCAACGGCCATTTGATCCAAAACTTGGTTGCGGGTTAGGTGCAAGCGATCCTTCTCGGGCAGCATCATGGTCACACCCAGCGCCATTCCGCGCGGGATGATCGTGACCTTATGCAACGGCTCGGTGTTCGGCAGAATCAGGTTGACCAACGCGTGCCCAGCTTCGTGGTAGGCGGTGATGCGCTTGTCTTCCGGCTCCATCACGCGCGAACGCTTCTGGCGACCGAAGCGCACCTTGTCGCGCGCCTCTTCCAAGTCTTCTTGGCGCACGTATGCGTGTTCGCGCATCGCGGCAAGAATCGCGGCTTCGTTGGTCAGCGCGGCCAATTCAGCACCGGAGAAGCCCGGCGTACCGCGAGCGATATCGGATAGATCCACTTCAGGTGCCAACTTGATCGCCTTCGAATGCACGCGCAGGATTTGCTCGCGACCGGCGACGTCGGGCAGGTCAATGACGATTTCGCGGTCAAAGCGACCTGGGCGCAGCAACGCGGTGTCGAGCACGTCGGGTCGGTTGGTGGCGGCGATGACGATGATGTTCGAGTCGGTGCCGAAGCCATCCATTTCCACCAGGATTGCGTTCAGCGTTTGCTCGCGTTCGTCGTTGCCACCGCCCATACCGGTTCCACGCTTGCGGCCGACGGCATCAATTTCATCGAGGAAGATGATGCACGGTGCCGACTTGCGCGCTTGCTCGAACAAGTCGCGCACCCGGCTGGCACCTACACCGACAAACATCTCGACGAAGTCCGAACCACTAATCGAGATGAACGGTACATCGGCCTCGCCGGCGATAGCTTTGGCCAGCAAGGTCTTACCTGTACCTGGTGCCCCAACCAACAAAACGCCGCGCGGAATGCGTCCGCCCAAGCGCTTGAATTTTTCTGGACTCTTCAGGAACTGGACGATTTCGCCCACTTCTTCTTTGGCTTCTTCAATGCCGGCAACGTCGCTAAAGGTGACGCCGGTGCGGTTATCGGCGTTGTAAAGCGTGGCGCGCGAGCGACCGAAGTTCAGCAAGCCTTGACCCTGTCCGCGCCCTTGACGCGACATAAACCACCACAGGATGACGATGAACAAGAAGAACGGCCCGAAGGTCATCAAGAACATCGCCAGGCCGCTGGGCTGCTGAGTGGTCAGCGGATCGACCAAGTCCAACGAGATCTCTTCAATGGTCGCGTTGTGCTTGTCGAGCAAATTCCACGCGGCGGCCAAGTCGATCAGGTGGCCGCTGCCGACGATCTCGGCATAGTGGCTTCCCTCGGCGTCGAGGAAATCGACGTAAACATGCTGCGAGGTCTTTGAAACGCCTTGTTTGTCATCCGGATTCGCCGGCTGCTTGACGTTCAAGAAATACGCTTTGGTCACCCGGGCCTTGCCGCCTTCCAAACGCTCGGACAGTTCGCCGAGGCGAATCGGCTTGTTCACTAACTTTTGAGCCTTTGCCTGAAGGTCGCGCACCTTCTCGTGCATCTCCGAGGTGTCGTGCACCGTCACCGAAAACGGCCGCACTTCGGGGCGGCGCGCGGTCGGCTTCAGCTCGCCGGTAAATTCGGCGTGATCCTTAGCAACCAATTTGGAAACGCCACCGGTGTACAGCTCATACAGCAGCTCGTCGCCGGTGATTTCGTGGGAGGATGATTCACTTCCCTTGACCGCCAAAACGATCAAAACCACGATGAAGATCACCGCAAATGGAATAGACGAGCGGCGTTGACCCGGATCGCCTTTGGGTCCTGAATTACCGGAGTTGGGAGGTTGATCGTTCATCGTTCCTTGTTCGCCACGTCGAGGCCGCTACCTAGTTCCATCGAAATTTGCTCTGCCATCTCTTGAAGGATTTCGTCGATGGCGCTGTAAGTGCTTTCTTCAGTGCTAGTTAAGAATTCCAAGTCGCGGGTGATTTTGCCGTCCAATACGACTTCCCCGCCTGCGGTTTCTAAAGCCCAATCCATTGTGATGCGGCCGACACCCAACGTGGTGCCGCCCTGCAAGTTGTTCACGCCGGTGGATCGGCGGATATCCGAAACCCGAGTGCGAAGCAGGTATTTGTAGGACGTTTCGTCGGCAAGCTCCACGTCGAATTGCTGCTGCAACTGACGACGTAAAGCATGAGTTGCACTCGCTTCGACCCCTCGCCATCGCGACTCATTGACGGTAATCGGAACGCTGACTTTTTGGCCGCCGCCAATTGCCGGATCCACCACGCGGTAACTACACGCAGTCAGCACCAGAGCCGCGCCGGCGGCCCATGCGGTGGTGCGAATGGTGGGAATTGCGATCAAGATTGAGCCTTCAATTCGTCGGCGATCGTGAAGTACTTCTGCGCCGCCGGCTCGTTACCGATGGTTTGGTAGTACTCGCCCAAGTAGCGGTAGTAGTCCTGCTCCATGACTTCCAGTTCTTGCAATGCACTGGCAGCCTCATCGAAGTAACGACCACTGGGGTAGAGCCGATGGTAATTTTCCAGTTGGTGCCTCGACGCTTGGATCAGCTGCAGGTTCGTTTTTGCGTTTGACGCACGCTGGAAACCGCACATGCCCAAACGGAAGGTTGCCAGGTCGCCCCATTCCGAATCGCGGTAGCGCGACAGCAGCAAGTGAAAGTCGGTGGCGGCTTCGCGATAGAACCCGTTTTCAAACGAGTACTCGCCGACCGTTGCCAAGGCTTCGGCAGCCAACGGGCTTTCCGGCGACCAACCGGCTAAGTTTTGCAGGGTGGTGCGACCCCGCGTGCGGTTGGCGAACATCCCCATGGTGCGGTGCTGACCGTCCAGCATTTCGGTGCCGGCTTGGAACAAGCGTTGCTCCACCCGCAGCGAATCCTCGCCCGGTCCACGCAAGTGCAAGTAATTTTCGTAGTGGCGCACGCTGCGGGTAATTCGCCCACGCTCCCAAGCGACGTCGCCCGCCAGCTTGTGGTAATCGATCAAGGTGGCGCGATCGAGATCTTCGCTGTCGAAATCGTTCAGCAGATCCCACGCTTCGTCCCAGTCTTCGGCCATTGCCGCCACGCGGGCTTCGTCGAGGACCGACGAGGTCAGAGGAATGGGGTTATCGATGGCGCAGGCGCCTGTCAGGAACAGCAGCGCTACGGCGGTAGTAAGGGAACGCATTACCGTGTGGTTGTGGCAGTGGGGCTGATCTGGCGGAGCGCGCTCAAGGCACGCGGCGGGCGCTCCAGGTGGTAGCCGAGAAAATCAGCCAGGATTGTAAGGCAATCGTCGGCCCAGCGCAGTTCTGCGTCGGAGGGTTGAAGCTCGGCGGAGGGTGGCGAGGCGAGGAATTTCAAATGTTCGGCTTGCACCCAGTGCGAAGTTCCATCGGGCCGACGCGATCCGCGTGGAAGTAGCCTGCCGGTGGCCACCGAAAACCACCAACCTTGGTTGGCTTGGCGGGGATCGGCAGTTGCAGGTTTACGGTCGTTTTTCGCTTCCGGTGGGGTGAAATCGGGCTGCAATCCCAGTTGTTTTAGAGCTTGCTGGAGGCGGCGTACCAGGAAGCAAGGAATGACGGTTCCGGCTGCGAGTTCTTGATAAGACTCGACCAAGTCCACGAACACCTGTTGCGATGGCAAACCAAGCGGCGCAGCCAATTCTGCCAATTCTCCTAGCAAACCGGCGGCGGCGAGATGTTCAACATCCTGGGAAAGGGCAGAAAAGCGGTCGACCAGCTCGGCGCGGTAAAGCGTGTGCATTTCGCGATCAGCATGGCTGCCATAGCTAAGCTCGACCAGCGCAAAGGTGTCGAGAACGCCTAGATGGCCGCTTTTGATCTTATGCACTCCTTTAGCCAGCATCGGTACCAGCCCGAGGTCCGGGGTTAGGCAGTGCACAACTAACGAGCTTTCCGAAAACGGCCACCGCCGGAGAACCACGGCGAGGGATTGATGTCGGCTCACGCTGCGTCGGACTCCTGTTGATCGCTGGGGCGACGCAACCGCACTTTGCGGATGCGGCGGTCGTCGGCTTCCAGAACTTCGAGCACGCCGCTTTCCAGCGGCAGCGAATCGCCTTGATTCGGCACGTAGCCGAGGCGATCGAAAATCAAGCCGGCCAAGGTCTCGTAAGACTCATCTTCGGGCAGTTCGGCGTCGAATTCTTCGTTGAGCAAATCGATGCAAACGCCGCCGTCGGCAATGATTTCTTCATCGGAAGCGCTGTAAATCTTGGGCTGGTCCTCCAGCGATTCGTGCTCGTCTTCGATTTCACCAACGATCTCTTCCAACAAGTCTTCAATGGTGACCACACCGGCGGTGCCGCCGTATTCATCCACCACGATGGCAAGGTGAGCGCGGCGGCGGCGCATGTCTTCAAACAAGCTTGGTAGTCGTACCGTCTCCGGTACAAAAAACGCCTCGCGCATGTGTTGAGTCACTGAGTCCGACGCCACCGGATCGCCATTTGCGATCGCGGCCAGCACGTCTTTGATGTGGAACAGACCTTTGATGTGGTCAAAGTCTTCCTCGAACACCGGTATGCGCGAATGGCCTTCGGTCGCGGCCATTTCCAAGGCTTCGGCCACCGAGGCTGAAGTGGCAATTGCGGTCAACCCGGTACGCGGAGTCATGACCTCGGCGGCGTCGGTTTCCGGCAACTCGAGCAGGTGCCCAATCATTTTGCGTTCGGATGGGCCCAAGCTGTCGGTGCGTGCATGCAGGTGTGCTACCTCGGTCAGCTCGGCAGCCAAGTCCTGGTTGCGCTCATGGTTTTGCGGAGTGGCGAAGTTGCTCAACGTGCGCTGAATCAGCATCGTCACCGGTGATAGCAGCACCGCGCCAATGCGCACTAACGGCAGCAGTTGCAAAACCATGCGGCGGCCACGTCCACGTTGAATCAATGCCGGAACGCCCTCAAGCATGATGCCGCCGAAAATCACCGCCGTGGTGAAGAAAACGCCCTGGAAAAACGGGCTGCGGCCTTCGGCTTGCTGTAACAGAATCACCACAGCGCCGATGAGGCAAAACATGCGCATCAGGCCAGCGGCCGTATGCAGACGTTTTTCAGGGTCGGCAGCGGATTCCAGCCGCTCCTGCCATTTTTCAGGCAATCCCGCAGCCAAGGTGGTGCGGATAGGGGAGGAAAGCAGGGCGCGAACGCCGCCAAAAAGGGAGCCGATTACCAGCAGAAAGGCCGGTAATAAGCCAGGGAAAGGGTCTTCGGGCAAGGAAAGATGGTGACTTGAGCTGAGCGGCCTCCCTGGGGCCCGGCGATCGGGGAATTTCCACCCGCCGCTAGGAAAGGGGTGCCGTCCTGCTTCATAATACCCCAGATCCTTGCGGCTTGATAAACCGAAGTCGGGATCGGGTACCGGAAACGCGCGAATAATGAGCACGATGGATTCTGCTTCAACGGGCCAAAAGCCCTGCGATTTACTGTTGTTAGGTGCATCGGAGATCCTGACCAACCAAAGCGATTGCCAGGGCGACGCGATGGCGGTCCGCGACGGCAAAGTCGTGGCGGTAGGCGACGGCAAGCAGCTGCAGGCGCAGTTTGCTGCTCGTCACCAGGTAGACGGGGAAGGGCTGCTGGGGTTACCCGGTTTTTTGGACGGCCACACTCATCCCGCATTCGCCGTCGGCCGGGCCGAGGAATTTGACTGGCGTGCGCAGGGTCTGACCTACCTCGAGATCGCCGAACGCGGTGGCGGCATCCATTCCAGCGTGCGCGCGGTGCGCGAGTGCGAAGAAGAGCAACTCACCGACATCGTCGAAGGCCATTTCCGCCGCATGATGCGCCACGGAACGACGTCGTGCGAAGCCAAATCGGGTTATGGGCTGAGTGTCGGCGACGAATTGAAGTCCTTGCGCGCCATCCACGCCGCCGCCGCCCGCACCGGCATGACGATCTTCCCAACTTGCCTAGCGGCGCACATGGTGCCGCTCGAGCACAAGGAAACGCCAGATCGCTATTTAGACCAGATTTGCGACGAGCTTTTGCCCGAGGTTAAGCGCCTCAACCTGGCCGTCGCCGCCGACATTTTCATCGAAACCGGCGCTTTTGACCTGAAGCGCGCCCGCACCTACTTGGAAAAAGCGCGCGAGCTGGGCTTTGAACTGCGCGTGCACGCCGATCAATTTGAATCGCTGGGCGGCACCGAGCTCGCCGTTGAATTGGAGGCTCAATCCGTCGACCACCTCGAGGTGCTGCACGACGGCGGCATGGAAGCGCTGGCGATGACGCGCAAAACCTTCGCCGGTCTGCTGCCATCGGTGCCGCACTTCCTGCGCCAACAAGCCGACGTGCCCGCCCGCCGCCTGATCCAAGCCGGCGTCCCGTATTTCGTCGCCACCGACTTCAACCCCGGCTCCAGCTACACCGCCAGCCTGCCCGAAGCGGCGCATTTTGCCCGCGTGCGCCTCAACCTCAGCGCCGAGGAGGCCTTCCATGGCATCACCAAATTCGCCGCTCAATCCGTCGGCGCCGGCGACCGAAAAGGATGCCTGGCTCCCGGCTACGACGCCGACTTCGTGTTGTGCGATTTACCCGACCTTCATCACCTCGGTTATGGCTTCGGCGAGAATCCGGTTCGGCGCGTATTCGTAGGCGGGGAAGAAGTGGCGCTCCGGTAGACTATCCGGCTTGTCATAGCCACCACCCCCGGTCATGTCAGCTACAACCCAAATCGTCATTGCCTCCGCCGTGCGTACGCCAATCGGGCGTTACCTGGGCGGATTCAGCACTCTTACCGCCCCGCAATTAGGTGGGGCTGCCGTCAACGGTGCGTTAATGCGCGCCGGCGTCGCCGCCGAAGAGGTCGACTTCCTGATTTTTGGTCATGGTCGCCAAGCCGGCCAGCGTCCGAACCCTGCCCGTCAGGTGCAGTTTCAAGCCGGAATTCCGCAGGAATCGCCGGCTTTCACTTTGAACATGGCGTGCGCGTCGGGTTTGAAGTCCATTCAGGCCGCCGCCGACGAAATCCGCCTCGGCCGTGCCAACGTCGTCGTAGCCGGCGGCATGGAGTCGATGTCCAACGTGCCGTACATGCTCGATCGCATGCGCACCGGCTATCGCTTGGGCGACGGTCAAATCGTCGATCTGATGTATCGCGACGGCTTCAAGTGCCCGTTGGCCAATATGATCATGGGCGAAACTGCCGAATTGCTGGCTCAAGAGCGCAACATCAGCCGCGAGCAGCAAGATGAGTTCGCTCAGGCTTCGCAGCACAAAGCTGGAGCCGCCATCGAAGCCGGTCGTTTCGACAACGAAATCGTTCCGGTCACCGTGCCGAACCGCAAAGGCGACATCGTCATCGAAGGCGATGAGCACCCACGCCCGACGACCACTGTTGAAAAACTGGGCAAGCTACCGCCGGTCTTTGATCGTGAAAACGGCACTGTTTCGGCCGGCAACTCGTCCGGCATCACCGACGGCGCCGCCGCTCTGGTTTTGATGAGCGCCGACGAAGCCGAACGCCGCGGAATTCAGCCGCTGGCGGTCTTGCTGGATACCCATGCCGTCGGCACCGATCCGAAGCGCATGGGCCTGGGACCGGTTCCGGCGACCCAGCAATTGTTCGAGAAGCACAATTGGTCGCTGGACGATTTCGGACTTTTCGAGTTGAATGAAGCCTTCGCCGCGCAGGTGTTGGCCTGCTTGCAGGAATTGCCTATTCCTGCCGAACTGCTGAACGTAAACGGCGGTTCCATCGCGTTGGGGCACCCCATTGGTTGCACCGGCGCTCGCATCGTGGTCACGCTGCTCCACGAAATGCGTCGTCGCCAGGTCGATCGTGGCCTTGCGACTCTCTGTGTTAGCGGCGGCCTGGGAATGACCGCCGCCTTCGAACTCTGCTAAATCATGCGCACCTTACTTCTGATTCCGATGCTGCTGCTCGGCGCCTGCTCCAAGCAGGAAACCACCATCGTGGTGGAGAACGGCAACAGCAATTCTGCCGGTGCCACCGCCGATTCCACGGCGCCGGCCGATCCGGTTGCGAACACAAGCAACGCCACTGCCGCCTCCAACAACGAACCCAGCGCCGCCTCCAAAGAGAAAGCTGCTGAGTTGTTGAAGGACAAGAGCATTGCATCCGGCTCCAAGCCGCTGATCCCGGCCAGCAAGCCGGAGCAACAGGCCGCACAAACGGCCTACAAGCCGAAGCGCGAGCCGGAATTCAACTTCGCTGCGACTGGGCCGATTACCCAGGAGCAATTGAGTGAGTTCTACGTCGAAATGACCGTTTCGGTGGATGGCAAAGAAGTCGGCACCATGGTGTTTGACCTGTGGCCGGAATTCGCTCCGGCAACGGTGCGCAACTTCCTGCGTTACGTCGACGAAGGTTTCTACGACGGCTTAAGCTTCCACCGCGTGCTGCGCGACTTCATGGTGCAAGGCGGCGACCCGTTGGGTTCCGGCGCCGGTGACGGTCCGCATGGTGCAATCCGCGCCGAGTTCTCCAGCGATGCGGAGCGCAAGCACGGTTATGGAGTGTTGTCGATGGCCCGCGGCGGTCAAGATGTGAACTCGGCGTCATGCCAGTTCTTCATCTGCTGCGCCGAGTCGATGGACGTTTGGAACCTGGATGGCAAGTACGCTTCCTTCGGCAAAATGGTCAAAGGCGTTCCGGCTTTGGAGGAGATGGCCAACGTGCCGGTAGGCGGTCCGCGTCGTCAATCGCCGATGCGCAGCGTCAAGATCGTTAACGCCGTCGCCAAGCGCGGTGAGTTGCCGAAGTTCGACGAGAAGATCGAGCGTCCGGCTCCGGACCTCAAGGGCGAAGCCGCCGACATCGTCGTGCAGCACGTGCTGATTTCCTTCCGCGAGACCCAGGTCAAAGCCGACCGCTCGAAGGAAGACGCCGAGAAATTGGCTCAGGAAATCCTGAAGCGCGCCAAAGATGGCGAAGACTTCACCGCGTTGGTTAAGGAGTACTCCGACGACAACATTGATCCGGAAGAGGATCTGCCCGGCGCCTACCGCATGCTCAACCACGGCGTGCAAGCTTTGGACTTCGAACGCGCCGTCTTCACCGGCAAGGCTGCGATGGAGGAGTACATCCAAGGCTTGACCACCAAGTTGCAGAAAGGCGAGATCACTCGCGACCAAGGCATGAAGATGATCCGCGACTACCAAAATGAGCACTTTGGTCGTCAGCCGATTCCGCGCGGTCAAATGGTGACCTCGTTCGGCGACATTAGCTTCTCGCTGAAAGTCGGCGAGATCGGCATTGCCAACTACGATCCGGTCGGCTCTAAGTTCGGCTGGCACATCATCCGTCGTGTGAACTAAACCCGCAGCCACTTCAACATCATGACTGACTACACCCAAGTTCAGGAACTTAGCCCCGAGGTCCTTGCCGACACTCTGGTCGACATCGAGGTCAGCGTCGGCGGGCAGAGCGCCGGCACCATCACCCTCGAGTTTTGGCCGAACGCCGCTTACGAAACGGTGCGCAACTTTGTGCGCTACGCCGCCGAGGGTTTCTACAACGGCAAGACCTTCCACCGCGTGATTTCCGGCTTCATGATTCAGGGCGGCTGCCCGACGGGAACCGGCACCGGAAGTGGTCCTTACGGCAACATTCCCGGTGAGTTCAACAACGATCCGAAGTACTCGCACCAACGCGGTGTGATTTCGATGGCACGTTCGCAGAACCCGAACTCGGCTTCGTGCCAGTTCTTCATCTGCCACGGCGAAGCCAGCTTCCTCGATGGTCAGTACGCCGCCTTCGGTCGCATGACCGCTGGTGACAGCGCACTGGATGCCATCGCCGGCGTCAAAACCGGTGGCGGCGGTGAAGGCTCGACTCCGATGGAGCCGTGCACCATCGACAGCATGAAGGTCTACCCTCGTAGTTAAGACAGGACGTCAAACGATGACTACTGAAATCGAACAAGACTCGGTCGACGACGCCGAACTGGTTTACGAGCACTTGCAGTGCGACGTGGACGACGGCATCGCCACGCTGGTGATCAACCGGCCGAAGGCGCTGAACGCGCTAAACGCCGACGTACTCGATGAGCTGCGCGACGCCATTGTCGAGCTGGCCATCGACGACGAGGTGCTTGCCATCCTCATTACCGGTAGTGGCGAAAAGGCTTTTGTAGCCGGCGCCGATATCAGCGAGATGGCCGACATGTCCGCCTTCGAGGCGCGCGATCATTCGCACCTTGGTCAGGATGTGTTTGCCACCATTGAAGCCTGCCCGAAGCCGGTGATCGCTGTGATCAACGGTTATGCGTTGGGCGGTGGGTTGGAGTTGGCTTTGGCTTGCCACTTGCGCGTTGCATCCAGCAGTGCGCTGATGGGCTTGCCGGAAGTTTCGCTTGGCTTGATTCCCGGATTCGCCGGCACGCAGCGCTTGTCGCGCATTGCCGGACCGGGAGTTGCTCGCGAGTGGATTCTGACTGGCGATTCGTTCAGCGCCGAAGAAGCGCATCGCGTCGGTGTGGTCAACCGCATCGCTGAACCGGAGGCGCTGCTGGAAACCGCAGCCAAGTTGGCCAAGCGCATCGCTGCGCGCGGTCCGTTGGCAGTGACCACAGCGCTGGAAGTCATCCGCACCGGTTTGGAAGTGGGTCAAGCTCAAGGGGAATCCGCCGAGGCCGATTCTTTTGGTTTGATCTTCACCTCTGAAGACGCGCGTGAAGGCATGACCGCGTTCAAAGAGAAGCGCAAGCCGAACTTCACCGGTCGCTAATTCATCCCTGGTTTCGCTAGGCTAGTGCATGGCCGACTTTGACGCCAAGCGCGCGCTGTTACGCAAACCAGACCTCTTCCGACGGTTCCTCCCGGGGCCGTCGGAAGTTTTTTTATCCGACACAGAGCTGGCCGACGATGAAGTAGTGCTTGTTTTCGAACGCGGCGGCCAACGCCGTGGTTTGTCGGCGCGGCAGATGAGCTATCACCATGTGGCGCAGGGTGAACTTGCCGGCGAACCGTATGTCGTCACCTTCTGATCGGTTTGCAACAGCGGCGTCGGTCTGACGCCGGTGGTCGACGGCAAGGTTCATCATTTCAGCGCCGGCGGTTTGTACAACGGCTTGATTCTGCTGATTGATGATGAATCGCGCAGCTATTGGGATCACATCAGCGGTTTGGCTTTGCATGGAACGCTTGCCGGTCAACAGCTGCCGATGTGGGGGATCGAACAACACACGGTCGCCGCGTTGCGCGAACGCGAACCCAATTTGCCGATGCTGCTGGCGCGATCCACCTGGTGGACGCGGTTCATGACTTGGTTGACCGGTCGATGGCAACGCCGACTTCCGCCCGGTTTTCGCATGACTATGGATCGCAGTGACGATCGCTTCCCGGAAATGGCAATCGGCTTGGGCATAGCCGAGGGCGACGGCCGCTTTTATCCGATGAGCCGCTTGCCTCATGCTCAACTTGGTCAAACCAACGATGCGCTGACCGAACATTGGAACGGTCGCACCCTGCACGTTTACATCGACGCCCAAAGCGGTATTCCACGCGCCGACTACAACGACGGCAGCCAACCGCCGCAACTGTTCAGCCGCTGGTACGGCTATTCGCGTTCCTTTCCCAACTGCAGCATTAACGGCGACGCTTCATCGTCACCATAATGTTGTCGGAAAAACGCCACGCAACCGCTTTCAAATTCACCACTTCCCATCCCGCTTCTTCCGCTTCTTTGCGAATTTGCGCGTTGGAATAAGTCGGGTGCAAGTCACGCTTAAACAAGCCCAGCTTTTTGCGAATGCGACGCCCAAAATGCTTCAGGTGACGCGCCGGATAAAAGGAAATCACCGCCCAATCGCTGACGTCAACCAAACCGCGCATCGCCTCGACGCGCTCCTCACTGCGCAAATGCTGCATCAAGCGCAAGCACAGCACCGCCGAATCATCAATCCGCGCCAACGGCGGCTGATTCAAATCGCCGATGACCTCCCAACCGCTGCCATAGTTCTTCTGCAGCACACCTAACATCTGGCGGCTGAGGTCAAGGTTGACCATGCGGCAACCATGCTCCTGCAATTGCGCGGTAAACCGCCCAGTGCCGGCCGGCGCATCAATGATGAACTTCGGCATCTTGCCGCTGCCGCAGCGCAGCAATTCCTTCTCGGTCGCCTTGTAAATCAGCCGGTTATTCGCCTGCTGGCGCTTGCCTTGAAAACGAATGGAATCGTACTCGGCGACTTTGTCCGGGTCTTGATAGCCTTCTTTCCAGTAGGCCTTGCGCTTGGGGTCCATTGCCATGACAACCTGAGCCGCGGGAGGGGGAGCGGCGACGGCAACAGGATAGCCCGGCGCACGCGCGAACCGGCGCGCCGCTAGAATTTGGGCCTGCTTCCATCCCCTGTCCGGCAGGCAAAAAAATGCCGCTGAGACGCCGCCGAAGCCTCACATCCAAGCAAAAAATGCAAAAGGACCTCGTCATCGTTGGTGGTGCGCGCACTGCCATGGCTGAGTACGTCGGAACTCCGGGTTTCGGCCTTTTCAAATCTCTGACTGCCAATGATCTGGGCGCTCACGCCATCCGCGGCGCAATGGAGCGCTCCGGTGTGGCCGCCGAGCAGATCGACCACGTCGTCATGGGCAACGCGCTGCAAACCAGTGCTTGCGCCATTTATGGTGCGCGTCACGCCAGCTTGAAGGCTGGTTTGGCCGAAACCGTGCCGGCGGTCACTGTGAACCGGATTTGCGGATCGGGCATCGAGTCGATCGTGTCGGCTTGCCAGAAGATTCTGTGTGGCGACGCTGAAGTAGTCGCCGCCGGTGGTATGGAAAACATGTCGCAGGCGCCGCACATCATTCGCGGTGGACGCGAAGGCTTCCGTTTGGGCGGTGCGCCGCAGATTGAGGACTACTTGTTCTCGTCGCTGATGGACCCGTACTGCGGTTTGTTCATGGCGCAAACCGCCGAAAACCTCGCCAAGAAGTACGACGTCAGCCGTGAAGAGCAAGATGAGTACGCGTTGCGCAGTCACCAGCTCGGTGCCGCAGCCGTGCAGAACGGTTTGTTCGCCGAGGAAATCGTTCCGGTTACCGTTAAAGCCGGTCGCAAGGAGTTTGTTGTCGATACCGACGATCACATTAAGCCGGATACTTCGCTGGAAGCGTTGGCGCGTTTGCGTCCTGCATTCGGCAAAGATGGAACCGTGACTGGTGGTAACGCCTCGGGAATCGTCGACGGCGGTGCAGCCGTGATCGTCACCACCGCCGAACGCGCCGCTGCCGAAGGTTGGACGGTGCGCGCCCACATCCGTTCGTGGGCGGTCGCCGGTGTAGCGCCCGACATCATGGGCTTTGGTCCGGTGCCGTCGATGCAAATGGCTGCCGAGAAAGTCGGCATGACGGTTCAGGATATGGACTACGTCGAAATTAACGAAGCCTTCTCGGCGCAGTACTTGGCTTGCGAAAAAGCGTTGGAGTTGGATCGCGATAAGGCCAACGTCAACGGTGGCGCGGTCGCCATCGGTCACCCGCTAGGTGCTACCGGTACGCGCTTGGTATTGACCTTGTACCACCAGTTGGAGCGCGCCAATGCCAAGTACGGCATGGCGTCGGCTTGCATCGGTGGCGGTCAGGGCATCGCGATGATGATCGAGCGCCCGTAATTGGCGGCGCCGAGCAAGGCCTCACGCAGCCAGTGCAAAAGCGTGATTAAATTTCGGATGCGCATTCGACCGGCGAGGACGGCGCGCATTCTGCACATGAACCGACAAAGGTGATTTCGCAGTGGCTGAATTGAAAGCCGGCCGGAACTTCGTCGACGTGCTTGCGCACGCTATCGTGAATGTTTTTCGCTTCCAACGGGAAGGCTTTTTTGCAGCAGTCACAGAACAAGAAGGTGCTGTGCTGGCGGGTTGTGGGTTCGTAACGCGTGGCACCGGAGCGCAGTTTGACTTCAGTCAACACACCCTCGGTGACCATCATCTTTAGAGTTCGGTAGACCGTGGCTAGTCCCAGCTCCGGCACCTCTTTTTGCGCCAGCAGCAGGATTTCGTGCGCGTGCAGCGGCCGTTGCGCTTCTTCAAACGCACGACTGATGGCTTCGCGTTGACGGGTTTTACGGAAATGGTTTCCCATGGAATAAACGGGGGCTTGGGGCGTTTCGGCGGGGTCGAAACCTGTGTGGGAGAAACCACCACACAGAATTCACACTATCAGAATTCTGGATTCTGTATAGGGTTGGGGCAAAAAGGTCCAGTGGCTTAGCCGCTTGCAATGAATTAGGATTACGCAACTTAGGTTGGAGACACCCGAATCGATGAAAGCGGACTTTTGGCATACGCGTTGGAGCGAGCAGCAAATCGGATGGCACCGAAATGTGCTGAACCCGATGCTGGAAAAGTGGTGGGGAAAGATCGGTATCGAGCCGAACGCGCCGGTTTTGGTGCCGCTGGCCGGTAAATCGCTGGACCTTCATTGGCTGCATGAACAGAGCCACGCAGTACTTGGAGTAGAACTCAGCGACATTGCTGTGAATGATTTTTTCGCTGAAGCCGGCTTGACTACGCAAAAGCAATCGATCCCAAACTTTGAATGTTTCACATATGAAAAAATTCAATTCTTACAGGGAGATCTGTTCGCGCTGAGTCACGGCCACCTGACGGCCCTGCCTAAGGAATCGGATTTGTGGGCGTGGTACGACCGCGCCGCTTTGGTTGCTTTGCCGCCGGAACTGCGCGTGCGTTACATGCAGCATTTGGCTGAGTTGCTGCCCACGGGTGCCGTTGGGTTGTTGCTGAGTTTTGAGTATCCGCAGCATGAAAATGCTGGCCCGCCGTTTTCAGTGGAGGAGGACGAGGTCATTGAGTTGTGCCGCGGGCGCTTTGATTGCCGCTTGTTGGAGCGTGAAATGTTGCTGGATCCGGCCAATCCACCTACGGCCGAGGAATTGGCGGTCAAGCCTAACCGATATGTGGAAAAGGGTTTAACGCGGGCATCCGAATCGGTCTACCGATTGCAACGTCTTTAAACTGCGGCAGCAGCATCGGTGGTCGACACGGTTTCGCCGCTGCGCGCCGCTATAATCTGGACTCACTGCCGCAGATCCTTTCTGCCCGACGCCCGCCGCTCCGTTTCGGTCCGGCGGGCTGAGTTTTTAGGAGCAAACCATGACCCAGGCCTGGCCCCCGTCGCAAATCCGCTTGTCGGCCGACAAGCGCGTGCTGTTTTTGACCAAAGATTTGGAGCTGATTCGCAAGCAGCTCTACGAAGGCTTGGACCTGCGCATGGAGGATTTGTCGGTCGATGACTTGCTCGACGACATCAACACCGACGTGATGACTCCGGCATGGGTGTGCTTCCGCCACCGCCCCGAGGATATCGCGCTGGATGCATACGCCGGCTTGGTCGACGAAGACGGCAAGCGTGTGTTTGATACGCGTGCGTTGATGGACGGAAACTTTGAAGCCATCGTTTGCGGCTATCGCAAAGGCACCGGTTCCAGTCGTGAAACCGCGCCGCAGTGCGAGCGTTGGAGCGGCATTCGTTACGTTTTTGCAGCAAGCTTTGCGCCGATTCACGAACGCAACAACATCAACCTTGGTCAGTTGATGGGCGATCACGCGATGCTGATGCGTTTGCAAAACGGCGATGCGGTTTCGTTGGATGAGTTCACCGAGCGCTACGACCCAGTGACCAAGTTGATCTTGGAGTGCGGCGGTTTGTTCCCGTTCTCGAACAAGGTCGCCGACGGTGAGATCCAATTGCCGGCCAACCAAACCGGCGAGCGGCCAATGACGATGGCGGAAAAAATGATTGCCGCCAAGATGTTGAACCCAGGCGCCGACGGCAATTTTGTTGCAGCCGACGACGCGGTATTGGCCAAGGTAGACGGTGGATTCAGCCACGAATTCACCACCGCGCAGGTGCACACCTTCCTCGCCGAGGAATATGGTGCCGATTACCAAGTGCAAAATCCGGAGAAGCTGGCGATCTTTGAAGATCACTTGCTTTACGCCGACGGCGTGGCGCGCTTTGCTCCGTTCATCGAGCAGATTCAAACGCTGCGCGATTTGCAAACCGAGTTCCAGCAGCACACCGGCGTACGCGATTATTCGGCGCAGGATGGCGTCAGCCCGGGGATTTGCCACCAGGTGGCGCGCGAGGAGTTCATTGATCCCGGTGATTTCATTCAGGCGACGGATAGCCACACTTGCATGGGCGGAGGTTCCAACGCGCTGACTTACGGCGTGGGGGCAACCGAATATGCGGCGTTGATTTACTCGGGCTTCACCTTCGTGAAAGTGCCGGAGAGTATTCGCTTTGAATTGCACGGTGAGTTGGCCGCAGGCTGTACCGCGAAGGACGTGATCCTGCACATCCTCGACACCTTCGCCAAGCGCGAAGACACGCTAAACCGTTCGATGGAATTTGGTGGTCCAGGATTGACGTCGTTGTCGATCGATGAGCGCGCAACCTTGTGCAACATGGCGACCGAATGCACCGCGCGCACCGGCATTTGCGAGGGTGACGAGAAGTTGGCCGCGTGGTTGGCTGAGCGTCGTCCGGAGATGAGCGCTGCTCAAATCCAAGCCGGCTTTATTCACGCTGATGAAGGTGCGGATTACGCCGGTGGTGTGCACCGCCTCAACCTCGACGAAATCCAACCAATGGTGGCCACGCCCGGCGACCCGACTTACGGCGCCAACATCGACGAGCTCGACGAGGTTGCCATCGACATCGCGTACGGCGGATCGTGCACCGCCGGCAAGATCGACGACTTCCATTACTACGCCGAAGTCTGCCAAGCTGCGGTCGACGCCGGTTTGAAAGTTGCCGATGGCGTCGAGTTTTACATTCAGTACGGTTCCAAGTCGGTGCAGGAATACGCGTTGTCCCAAGGCTGGGATCAGCTGTTCGAGCAAGCCGGCGTCAAATTGATTCCGCCCGGCTGCGGCGCGTGCATTGGTTGCGGTCCGGGTGTTTCTGAAACCGCCGAGCAGGTGTCGGTGTCGGCGATCAACCGTAACTTCGCCGGTCGTTCTGGACCAGGCAGCTTGTACCTCGCCAGCCCGCTGACGGTGGCAGCCAGTGCATTCACCGGCCGCATCACCGCCTATCGCGAGGGCATGTTCGTCGCCGAAGCCGTCCGCTAATCCCGACGGCTTCGAACGCTGCGGCTAGTCAATACCGACGTCTTCCATCATGTAGATGGCAAACGAAGCCAGCCAGTGCTCACCTTCGTAGTGCCCACTGAAGACGTAATCCAGCCCCGCCATGCTGTGCTGCTGCGCGACTTGATTGAGCCTGTTGCGCCGCGGATCGCCGTCGGGCAATGCCGATGCCACACCGCGCATGCACCACGCGCGAACCAAATTCAATCCGGCTAGGTGCACCAACTTGCCGTCGGTCGGGTCACTGACTTTGACCGGCTTAGCTAGGTTGCCCAAGCCGTTTTGATTGAGTTTGGGCACGAATTGGTTCAGCCATGCGTGGAACTCTTCGGCCGGCAAGACGCGACGCATCAAATCGGCCTCGAGCAAACACGGCGTGAAGAAGTCGTGGCCGGAGGGTTCGTATTGAACCGGGTAGTTCTTGTCTTCGAGGTAATAAGTGCGAGCGCGTTCAAGGATCAACTGCTCAAACTCCTGATCGCCGATACCGCGCGCGTAATCCAAGAACTGGCCCAATGCCCAAGCAGTGTTGGCGTGTTCGCCGACGCGAATCGGCCACGTCAGCTTCGGTAGGTAAGCCTTGCTTAACTCCACCAAGCGATCTTCCAACGGCCGCAAGTTGCGCGCCCATTCCTGACCTTGCGGGTCATCCCAAGTGCGCAATTCCAATGCCAACCGCAGCAGCCACGCCCAACCGTACGTGCGTTCAAAGCTTTGGTTATGCGGCGCGTCGAAATAAGCCGTTTCGGCTTTCATGATTTCGGCAGTGAAGTGCTTCGCCAAAGTTTCGCGGGTGTGCGCTGCAATCGACGCATCGGGGTATTCCTTCAACAACTTGACCAACATCCAATGGCCGTGCACGGCGGAGTGCCAGTCAAACGAACCGTAAAAAGCCGGATGCATCTCACGAGGCGAACGAAGGTCTTGCGGCCCCGATAACACCGGACCCGGTTTGTTCGGGTACTCGCGAACGATGCCGTCCAATGCCAACTCAGCAAACGCGGTCACCTGCGCATCGGTCATCTTTTCGCCCGGTGACGGCTGGTCGTACAGCTTCATCGGGAAGGTGGTGTTCTGCACGCGATCGTTACGGAAGATGTGGCGCACGCGTGCGATCACTTCGGGATGATCGGCGGCAACATCGGTGCTTTCCGTCGGATCAATGGACAAATCAAACAGCATGATCGGCGAACCACCCTTGTGAATGCGCTGCTGCACCGCTTTCCACTTGCCCATCAGCACCGCTTTCTGACCGCCGTATCCAGAGAATTCCCAGGTCAAATACTCATGACCGCTTTGGTCCTTGCGGTTCAACAATTCCGGCAAAAACGAAATGCCGTCATGTCCATCCGGAGCAATTGCACCGCTGACGTCCGCCAAGGTCGGCATCACATCCTGGAAAGCACTGACATGATTCGACGTACTTCCGGCTTCGACGCGACCGGACCAACGCGCAATCATCGGCACGCGCAATCCACCTTCAAACACGCTGCCCTTGCGTCCGCGCAAACCACCAGACGAGTTGAAAAAATTCGTATCCACCCCGCCGACGTCATGCGTGGGTCCATTATCCGACGTGAAGATCACCAACGTGTTGTCATCCAACCCCAACTCCTGAACCAACGCCATCACGTTGCCGACGTGATCATCCAAATCGCTAATCATCGCCGCATAACCGGCGCGCGGGCGCGGGTGGGGGGTGTAGCCGCGAGTGCCCAAATAAACCTTGTCATCCCATTCCTCGGGGTATTGATCCACCCATTCCTGCGGCGGTTGCATGGCCAAATGCGGCTCTACAAACGGCAAGTACAAGAAGAAGGGTTCGCCGGTTTGCTGATACCGCGCTCCCTGCTCGCGCAAGAAACCTTCAGCGGCAACCATCATCTTGTCCGGCGCATAATCCTCGCCGTAAAAACGCGAATAATCCTGCGGCTCTTCCATCAAACGCGCATGACCGGGAACCTTGTCATTGCGCAACAAATCCTTCTCTTTGTTGTGCCACAAATGCCCCGGGTAATAAGTGTGGGCCTCGCGCTGGCAGTTATAGCCGTAAAACAAATCAAAGCCTTGATCGTTCGGATCCCCGCTCGATCCGACCGGACCCAATCCCCATTTCCCCATCGCGCCGCTGACGTAACCGCGCGTCTTCAACATCTCCGGAAGGGTCACCGCTTCGGCAGTAATCGGCCACTGCCCTTCGGGCTTGACCTCCTTGTTACCGCGGATTTCCGCATTCGCCAAATGGCGTCCGGTCAGCAAGACGCAACGTGCCGGTGCACAAACCGGTGCACCCGAATAAAAACGCGTAAAGCGCATGCCTTCGGCGGCCAGCTGATCCAAATGCGGCGTGCGGATTTTGGTTTGGCCGTAGCTGCCCAATTCGCCGTAGCCGAGGTCGTCGGCCATCATCAAGATGATGTTGGGTCGATCGGTGCGCTCTTTTTGCGCCAGCGCCAAGTCGGGGGCGGCGGCTGCGGCACAAACGACGGCGGCGTCGGCTGCAGGGGCAGAGGCGGCGGGAGAAGTTGCTGCGCCGAGCAGCAGAACAGTGCAAAGGTGGAGGAGGGGAAGCAGTTGCATGGTTACCAGGGGAGTTCGGTGCCGGACCAGTCGACGAAGCGGCCGCTGGTTTCCATCGTTAGTTGATCGATTTGCTCCATCATGCCATCGATGGATTCGGGGATTTCGAGCGGTGCATTCGGACCGCCCATGTCAGTGCGCACCCAACCTGGATGCAGCAACAATACGCTGATGTTCTCCGGCGCCAAATCCAGCGCCAAACTGCGGCCGGCGGCATTGAGGCCGGCTTTGGCGGATCGGTAAAAGTAGCCGGCACCGGATTGATTGTCGGCGATCGAACCAACGCGGCTGGTGAGCAGCGCGATCTTGGGTTGATCGGCCGCGCGAATCCGCGGCAGCAGCGTTTGCACGCACATCAACGGTGCGACGGTGTCGACCCACAACACCTCTTTCCAAGTGTCTTCGTCCATCGAGTCGACCAGCACTTGCGATGGGCCATAAATCCCGGCGTTGTGAATCAGCAGATCAATGCTGTCCACATTCAGTTGCTCGCCAATCCTCGCGCGCGAGTCGGCACAAGCCACCTCCAGCGGATAAATATTGAGCGAGCCTTCGCCGCAACCCTCTGCAGCGGGTGCGTCGGCAGCGGACAGACTGCGCAGTTCGTCGCAGGAATCCGGATTGCGCACCGTGGCGTGCAAGTCGTAACCGGTTTGCAGGAGGTGGCGGGCAAATCCTAAGCCCAGGCCGCGGTTGGCACCGATGAGGACGGCATTTGGCATGCTGCGAGCATATCGGAGCCGTCGGCCGGCGTCAGTGGGGTGGTGGCGATGGTTGCTAGGATGGCTGGACGCCGATTTGGCGCAAAACCCCGATCCCCTCAACGATGAGCAATCAAAGCGCGAACCGCAAACTCCCCAATTGCTTGATGCTGATGGTCCAAGACATGGCCGCCAGCTTGCATTTTTACACCCACATCCTCGGCTTTGAATTCGACGAAGGTTGGCCGAACAAGGAGCAGCCGCTGTGGGCCAGTCTGTCGCTGAATGACCAAGTCGTAATGATCGGCGCGGCGATGGAGCCCGATCCAAGTTGGTGCGAGGACGAGGACACGCTGAAGCTGCAAAAAGAAATGCTCGACGTGTTCCAAAAAGGCACTCCCGGCGCCGGAGTTTCGTTCTACTTCGTCATCGATGGCGTCGACGAATACTTCAGCGGCGTCAAAGAACGCGGTGGCAAGCCGCGCACCGAACCGAAGACGCAGTTTTACGGTTTGCGCGACTTCATGATCCTCGATCCCGATGGATACCGCCTGCAGATGTACTCCTACGTGCAGCTCAGCGAATGCCAGTCGTGCGGCATGCCGCTAACCGATGCCGAGCCCGGCGACATGTATTGCAACTACTGCACCACCGACGATGGCAAGTTGCGTAGCTACGAGGAAGTATTGCAAGGAACAATTCAAGGCTACTTCATCGGAATGCAAGGTATGGAAGCCGACGCTGCCGCCGTTGCCGCCAAGGAGCATTTGGCCAAAATGCCGGCTTGGAAATGCCGCGAGTGAGCGGTTTTTTGGGGTAAGCTAGAAATTAGGTTCGGCTTTCCTGTCTCATCATGCCCCAACCTAATTTCCGGCTTATTTCGCAATGGCCGCGTGCCATTTGGGGGCGATTATTACCCAAGCGAGGCGGACATGTCTCCAGTCTGCGCATTTTCGCGCTAGCGATTGGTGCCGTCATTCTGGTTGAGGCTGGGGTGCACGCGGTCATCCCCGCAAGCAAGCAGAGCAACGAGTGGTTATGGGACTTAGCCCTGCAGCTCATCGTGCTCTTTCCCATTTTGTATTTCATGGTTCACAAGCCGATGGCGGCCGAACGTCGGCGCGCGCGCGAACGTAGTGAGTTTCATACGTTGACGTCACGTTCGCTGCGCATTTTCAACAGCGCTTTGGATGAACGAGTTTTGCTTTCCTCGGTACTGCCACGCGTGCGTCAAAAGCTAGACGTTTCCATTGCCGGTGTTTGCCGAGTCGGCAATAAGAAGATTCAGTGGGCCGATGAAACGCCGTCGGCACAGGTTTTTGTCGGATCGGAGATGGCGCCTCCGCCGGTGAACCCCAATCCCATTTGCGGCAACAGCGATTGCTTGCCGATGTATGACTTGGCGATTTACCTGAATGAAAGTGAAGGTTACGACTCGCCGGCAAAGATGACGACGCGCGGCAGTGTTTGGTGGAGCACGAATCTCGCGCTGCGGCAATCGTTGAAGTATGTGCGCGGCATTGATCCTGCGCAGCAGAAACTGCATAAATGTAAGTTGGAATCGCTGGCAATCATTCCGGTGAACTCCGATTCGGCCAGTACTGAGTTTTTGATCTTTGGTGATCCCCGCCCCAACGCTTTCACGCGCGAGCGCATCCACATGTTGGAGTGGATTGCCAATGGTTTGGAAATGGCGAAGGTGCGCTGGGAATCGGAAGCCAAATTGACTGACTTGGTCCAATCGCTGAAGACTTCGCAAGCCTTGGGTCGATTGGGTTCGTTTGAATTCAGCAGCTTAGGCGACGGTCATTTTTCGGAAGAGTTGCTGCGTATTTTGGGTCGTGCCGAGGGCAGTCCGCCGGCATGTTTGGAAACCTTGCTGGAAAGTGTTCACGCCGATGACCGCGAACGCATGGAGCGCGTCTTCGCTGCGGCGCGCGTGGCGTTGGATTCCTATGAGGAGACCTTCCGCATTGTGCAACCGGGCGGTGAGGTGAGATATGTGCACGCACTAGGTGGCTATTCGGTTGAGAAGGGCGGGCATTCGATCCATCAAGGCGTTTTCCAAGATGTGACTCAGCGCTTGAAGGTGGAGGAAGAGCGCAAGCAGCTGGAGAACCGAATTAGTCATAAGCACAGCTTGGAAATCATCGGCAAGCTGGCCGGCGGCGTTGCCCACGACTTCAACAACATTTTGACTTCGGTGCTTTGCAACGCCGAGATTCTGATCGACAACTTTGAAGACGGTGTGCCGAGTAAAAACGTCGCGGTGGATCACCTGCATGCGATTCAGCGCAGCGCTTCGCGGGCGTCGCGACTGACGCGGCAGTTGCTGATGTTTGGACGCAAGCAGCGCACGCGTGAAGAAGAAATCAACTTGGGCGATTTGGTGTCCGAGATGGTGCGCATGTTCGAGCGCTTGTTGCCGGAGAACATTCGCATTAGTACCGCGGCGACCGAAGACATCCGCACGATCAAGGGCGACCCGGGAATGATCGAGCAAGTGCTGCTGAATTTGGTGTTGAATGCACGCGACAGCATGCCCGAAGGTGGGCGGCTGATGATCGACATCGGCAACGTGCAAATCAGCCCGGAGCAGGCGGCTGCTTATGGCGACATCGATGCCGGTGCATTCGTTTTAATGTCCGTTTCCGACACCGGTAGCGGCATGGACGAAGAAACTTTGGCGCGTGCATTCCAGCCGTTCTTCACCACCAAGAAGGCGGGTAAGGGAACCGGCTTGGGTTTGGCAATGGTTGATGAGTCGGTGCAGAAAATGCGCGGCTTCGTTCACGCAAAGAGTCACCCCGGTTTAGGCTCGATATTCCAAATCTACCTACCCGCTTTCGGTAAGCGAACGGTTAAGCCGCGGCCGCGTCCGGTACTGGTGACCGACGGCGAGTCGCATGGCGAAGGCATCCTCGTTTGCGAAGACGATGACGGCATTTTGGAATTGACCGTGACCATGTTGGAGCGCGCCGGCTACACCGTGTTTGCGGCTAACGATGGCAAAGAGGCGGTCCAGCTGGCGAAGGAGCATGTCGGCGAAATCAGTTTGCTGATTACCGATGTGATCATGCCCGATATGTCGGGTAAGGAAGTTTCGGATCGCTTGCACGAGCAAATTCCGATGATTCGCACGTTATTCATCTCCGGCTACACCGAAGACGTGCTCGCCAGCCATGGCATTCAGTCGGATTCGTTCCAATTCCTCGGCAAGCCATTTTCCAGCTCCGAACTGCTGCAAAATGTGCGTAAAGTATTGAAGCGCGCTTAGTGACCGCGGCGTGAGCCAAGTTGCTGCCCGTTCATGACCAGCCATTTCATTCTTTACGTTCAAGATCAACAAGCGGCCGCGGCCTTTTATGCGCGGGTGCTGGATCGAGATCCGCGCTTAGACGTACCTGGAATGACCGAGTTTGATCTACCCGGCGGGGGAGCGGTGCTCGGATTGATGCCGGAGGCTGGAATCAAAAAGCTACTCGCCGACGCCATCCCCAACCCTGCTGATGCCGGCGACGTGGCGCGCGCCGAGCTGTACTTGGTGGTGCCCGAGCCAGAGGAATTTCTCGATCGCGCCGAAGCGGCCGGTGCCGAAGTGCTGCAGGATGTGCGGCCACGGGATTGGGGCCATGAAGCCGGTTACACGCGTGATTTAGATGGCCATGTTTTGGCATTTGCTCGTGACCCACAGGCCAATCAAGCGCCTGCTTTGACCGGCAAGGGTGCGGCGCCGGCAAAAATCGGCTGGTTCCGACGTCTGCACAACGCCGTCGGCCCGGTCGCTGCCGGTTTGGTGTTGGATTTCTGCGATTTGATCACCTTCGGACCATTGGGCTGGACCGTCGGCCCGGTCGTCGGCCTGATCGTGGGGTGGTACTTGGGCGGCTTCTATCAGCTCAAAAAATTGGCGCGTTTTGCCCTGGCAGCGCTGGCGGCCGGATATTTGGCGGTACCGATGACCGCATTCATCCCGCTTGGCACCATCGTTTCGGCTTTGGGCCGGCTGATGGCAAGCAATCGCCAAAGCAAATAGCGCCCCGCTGGCATTCACGCTCAGCCGAGGTCGAAGCCACCGCGCTGCTAGAATTCCGGATTCTCAAGCCCGAACGAGATGAAAACCCACCGAATTGCAGTCATTGCCGGCGACGGCATCGGCCCTGAGGTCGTCAACCAAGCGCTGCGCATCGTGCGCGCCGCCGCCGAACAGCACCAGTTTGCCCTCGACGTGACCGAGTACCCCTACGGCACCGAGCATTGGCTGAAGACCGAGGAAATCCTGCCGGATGACAAGTTCGAAGAAATCCGCCAAGCCGACGCCATCGTGCTCGGCGCAATTGGCGATCCGCGTGCTCCGGTCGGCTTGATCGAGCGCGGCATCATCGGCAAGTTGCGTTGGGATTTGGATCTGTACGTCAACCTGCGGCCGATCAAGCTGCTCGATGAAAAATTCTGCCCGTTGAAAGGTAAGGGTCCGGAAGACATCGACATGTTGATCGTGCGCGAGAACACCGAAGATGTTTACGTGCAAAAGCCCGAGTTTGAAAACCAGGGCGAAGCCGACGAGGTCGCGGCGCAGTCGATGCGTTACACCCGCGCCGGTACCGAGCGCATCATTCGCTATGCGTTTGAGCAGGCGCGCAATCGGCCGCGCAAGCACCTGACCTTGATCGATAAGGCCAACGCGGTGCGCGCGCAGGATTTGTACAGCCGTGTTTTTGCCGAGGTCGGCGAAGAGTATCCGGATGTGCAAACCGGTCATTTGTACGTCGACGCGGCGTGCATGCGCATGATTGAAAGCCCTGAGTCCATAGACACCGCGGTGACCACCAACTTGTTCGGCGACATCGTCACCGACTTGGGCGCGATGCTGCAAGGTGGAATGGGCGTGGCCGCAAGTGCCAACCTACACCCGGGCAAGCTGGGTTTGTTTGAGTCGGTGCACGGCTCGTTCCCGCAAGCGGCGGGCAAAAACATCGCCAACCCGATTGCGACGATCAACGCGTTGCAAATGATGTTGGAGTACCTCGGTGAAACCGACGCCGCTCGCGAGATTGAGGCAGCGGTGGCGCATTTGCTGCGTGGTGGCGGCATTCGCAGCTTGGATGTCGGCGTGCATAAAACCGACGAGATCGGCGATTTGATCCTCGATCAGATGGCCGTCGGCTGTGACTGATATGGCGCACGAATTCGATCGACGTCCGCACCGAACCTTGCTGATGCTGTCGGTGCCGGCGTTGGTTTCGCTGATTGCCGAGCCGCTGACCGGGCTGGTTGATACCGCATTCGTCAAGCAGCTCGGAAGTGAGTCGCTGGCGGCGTTGGGCGTCGGCACGACGTTGTTGTCGGGTAGTTATTGGATTTTTAACTTCCTCGGCATCGGCGTGCAGTCGGAGGTTGCGCATCAACACGGTCAAGGATCGCGCGATCGCGCTTGCGATTTGAATGGCTTGGCGCTGATTCTTGGAATCGGCTTCGGCGTATTGATGTTGGTTTTGGGTTGGCCGGCTGCCGCTGCTCTGGCCGAGATGATGGGCACCGACGGCCAAACCCAAAGCGATGCTGTCGAGTACTTGCGCATCCGCCTGCTGGCCGCGCCGGCGGTGTTGATGATGGGGACTTGTTTCGGCTCGCTGCGCGGATTGCAAAAGATGCGAACGCCGATGGTCATCGCGCTGATCGTCAATCTGCTCAACATCGCGCTCGACGCGCTGCTGATTTTCGGTGCTGGCCCCATTCCCGGCTTCGGCATTGCCGGCGCGGCGTGGGCGTCGACGATCAGCCAGTGGTTGGGTGCGGCAATGGCGGTTTGGGCGGTTGGAAGTGCACTGGGTTGGAAGCCGAAGCCGCGATTGAGAGACGTCGGTGTGTTGATGAAAATCGGCGGCGATATGTTTTTGCGCACCGCGGCGCTGACCGGTTTTTTGGTGCTGGGTACCCGCGCAGCCACTCAGATTGGTCCCGAGGCGGGCGGTGCGCATCACGTGATTCGCCAGGTTTATCTTTTCTCGGCGCTTGCGTTGGACGCGTTGGCCATCACCGCGATTTCGCTGATTGGCTTTTACGTCGGATCCGGTTTGATCCGCGGCGCGCGCAGGGTTGCGGCGTACACCAGTGCTTGGAGTCTGGCGATGGGCATTGCACTACTCGCGGCAATGATCCTCGGTCAAGACGCGGTCATCGCCGCCTTCGTTCCAGCCGACGCCGTCGACGTCTTCCTCACCGCATGGTTGTGGTCTGCCTTGGTGCAACCCCTCAACGCGCTTTGTTTTGCCACCGACGGCATTCATTGGGGCACGCGCGATTTTGCTTATTTGCGCAACGGAATGTTGATCGCATGCGGCATTTCCATCCCGTTGCTGATGCTGGTCGATGTGCGCCACGAAGACGCGCTGACTCATATCTGGTGGATCACCGGATTGTGGGTGGTTTTGCGCGCGATCGCCGGCTGGATTCGGGTGTGGCCGGGCGTTGGCAATGCGCCGATTGGAAATCGTGCTGCCGCGGCCGAAATCGCGGCCGAAGCCCAGCCGCCTTCCGCTCAATAGGCCACCGCATTCGAACCCGCGGTGCCGTTGTGTGAACCAGAGTTCACATCGGCAACCCTGGTGGAGGATAAGCTTTAGGCATGAAGCGCCGCGTCCCGTTGTCGCGCATATGGAGCCTGTCGCTGTCGGTGACCGCTTTGGCGCTGCTGGCGGCGGCTTGGTATGCCGGCAGTGATCCGGGCGTGGCGGCGCAAGCCCAAGCACTGGCCGACGGCAACAGTTTGGCCGGGCAGCTGCAAAGCGTCGGCATGTCGGTGGCGCGCGATTTTGCCGAGGGCAGCACCGGCGAAGAACCGATTACCGTGATGCGTTTCGGTGCCGACCGCACGTTGATCGAACCTAAACCGCTGCCGCTGGGGCAGGAGCTACTGGATCAGGTGGATGGAGCCAGCGGCCAAGGGCCGACGCCGGCGGCATCGTGGCTGACCGAAGCCAAACGGTTGAGCTTCGAGCAGGATTGGATGGCGGCCGAAGAAGCCGTCGCCAATGGCGAGCGCGAAGTGCATGAAGGCGAGCGTGCGACTTGGGCGGAGTTGATGTTGAGCAAAGCCGAAGCGGTGATGCAGTTGGGTGAACCGGAGCGGGCGGCGTCGATTTTGGAATCGGTGCGCAGTTCGACCTTCCCCAGTGATTTGCTCGACGGCCCGCTGCATTTGAAATTGGGGTACCGCATTGCTGCCGCGTGGGAAGCCGCCGGCCGCCAAGATCGCGCCGATAACGCGTTGCAGCAAACGTACCGCGACTTGCTCGACGGTCGCATTGCGATGTCGCCGCAGCGGCTGAGTTATTACGCCATCGACTTGCAAAACCGCCTCGACTTAGGTGCCGACGCCGCCAAGCTCGAGCAAGCCGTCGCAGACTTTTTCCTCGCCGAAGAAGTGCGTGACAAGATTCGCGCCAAACCCAATGCGATGAGTTTGGAGTTGCGCGGACGGGTGCTGTTTTTTGATTCCGATCGCACCACGGCGCGGTTGTACAACGCGCTCACCGCCACGCGAATTGTGCGTCAGCGGTTGGAAGAAGTGCTGCCGGTGAACGACGCGTTCGAGTTAATTAGCGGTGGAATGCAGGCAACGGGCGCGGTGGTGGCCAAGTTGGAGTTGCCGGCGGGGTTTAGTCACAACTGGCGTTTGGTATTGGCCAAACCCGAGGTGTACACGCGACCGGCGGCGATGCGTCAGGCGTGGTTGTGGTCGGGAACGTTGATGATATTGATGGCGTTGGCCATCGTTGGCATATGGGGTGCACGTGCATTGCGACGACGCGCCGAATTGGAGCGCATGCGGCGTGACTTTATTGCCGGAGTCAGTCATGAACTGCGCACGCCGGCGGCGTCGATCTCGTTGCTGGCCGGCAACCTGATGGATGGTCGCGTGGCAACCGAAGATCGTCGGCGTGAGTATTACCGGGCGATCAATCGCGATGCGCAGCGTTTGCAGCGATTGGTGGCCGATGTGTTGGACGCTTCGCGATTGGAACGCGGCGTGTTTCAGGTTGAATTGCGTTCAGTGATGCCGGCGCCGTTGTTGGAAGAGTTGGCCGAGGAGCAAGCGCCGCGTTTAGCTGATGCCGGGTTGGAGTTGCGCGCGGAGATTGAAACCGATTTGCCGGAAACAATGATGGACGACGCGGCGGTCGAGCGTGCGGTGGCCAATTTGCTGGAGAATGCACGCAAGTACGCAACCGATGGCGGATTGGTGATTTTGCGCGGCTATCGCGAGGCGTCGGAAGTTGTGGTCGAGGTCGAGGACCGTGGACCGGGCGTGCCGGAAGAGTTGCGCGATAAGATTTTTGAAGCTTATGAGCGCGGATTGGCGGCGCGAGATGTCAGCGGTGGCGGGAGCGGTGGTGAAAATTCCATCGGCCTTGCTGCCGGTGCGGGCTTGGGTTTGGCGTTGGTGCGCGAGACGCTGCAAGCACATGGTGGAACTGCAGTAGCGCTGGCTCCGGCGGCCGCCGATGGTGAACAGGGTTTAACAACAGGGGCCAGATTTCAGCTACGGTTCCCGGTAAGCTTGGACGTAACTGAAAACAACTATGAGTAAAACCCGCATCCTGGTCATCGAAGACGAACCCGGACTCCGTATGGGATTGGTCGACGGTTTAATGAGCGAAGGCTTCGACGTCGACGAATGCGCCGACGGTAAGGCGGGCTTGGATACGGCGATGGCCGAACCGTTTGATGCGCTGGTTCTCGACCTAATGCTGCCAAAGCTGGACGGTTTTGAGGTGCTGCGACGGCTGCGTGAACATCGCAACGCGGTGCCGGTGTTGATCATGTCGGCGCGCGGGGAAGAGTCGGATCGGATTTTAGGTTTTGAGTACGGGGCCGACGATTACGTCGTCAAGCCGACGCCTTTGCGCGAAGTTGTTTTGCGTTTGAAGGCGATTCTGCGGCGCACTTCTTCGGGCGGTGAGGGACTGCCCGAAAAGGTTGCGTTCGACGGAATTGAAGTCGATTTCCCAAGTTATTCGATGGTTAAGGGGGAGGAGCGCCACGGCTTAAACCGCAAGGAATTGGAGCTGTTGCGCTACTTCCTCAAGCACAAGGGCCAGAATCTCGAGCGCGCCAAGCTGCTGGAGGATGTGTGGGGTTTGAAGGGTGTGCGCCATACGCGGACCATCGATACGCACGTTTTCCGCCTGCGCAAAAAGATCGAGGATGATCCGGAGAATCCGAAGCACATCCACACCGTGCGCGGCGTCGGCTACCGCTTCGAAGCGGTGAATGTCAACTATCTTTGACCGTCAATTCGCGCCGTTTTAACGGTGCAGCGGCGATAACAGAGATAGATGTTTCTCTCTCTCGCCCTATCTTGTTTGCTACAAAACCCCGCCTTCCACTGGGACCAGGAGGTGGACCAAAGCTATTGGCAAGCGCTCCACCTTTTGGAGGTGGAGAATGATCCCATCGGCGCGGTTGAGATTCTAGAAAGCTTGGTCGATGAGCCCACGGTGATTCAATACCGCGGTCAGGCGTCGATTGTGATGGCGCAAACTTATCGTGCGCTGTTGCGAGGCGGTCGCAAAGAGGAAGCGGAGCAATTGCTGCCGTTGATTCGCAGGGAGTCCTTGCGCACGGAGTATGAGGCACGTGCCGAGGAAATCATTGCCGAGGCGGATTCTTTTCAGAATCCGCAAGGAGAATTGAACGAAGAATTCCTCGACCTTGTGATGAGGCAAATCCTTCAACCCTCACACCGGATTAAAGATGTGATTGGTTTGGCAAACGCCTATGGGGATCGGCTAACTCCTTACCTGGTTCACTATGTTGATCCCACTAATAATTCCAACACTGTGCCCAGTGCTTTCCGAGTTGCCATCGCCACCTCGAACTCGCGGGTAGTAAATGAGTTTGCCTCGCATCTGGAAACGGTAAATAGCCAATTGCTTTTGCAAGTCATTAAGGCTGTTCCTGGAACACATGAATTAGATGCGAGTGCGAAGGAAGTGTATACGACCTTTTTAATTCAAGTGCTTCGATCCGGAAGACTGTTGCCGGTGAAGGAAGTCCTTAGGTCCCTTGCGACCCTTAGTACGGAGGATGAACGAGCAGAGAAGGAATTAGCAGCTATTTTGAATGATTCGGAGTCACCGGTTCTGCCACTCTTGTTGGAGTTATTCGCAAAGAGTGAAATAAAGATTAATCCGAGGACTATTGTCGGAAGGATTACAGCAAATGAAGATGAGATTAGCCGTGCATTACGAAGAAGTAGCTATGAAACAGGTAATCCAGATGTCATTGGCCAATTAGCTTTGCGTGGAGATCGCAACGCCAGGTTGACTCTTGCTGTGTCTCTGCTCGCCCCTAATACCGGTGAGACGAGTTATTCTTTAAACGGTAACAAAGTTTACTTTTTCCCAGGACCGTGTTTGCCAAATTGGAGGGGTAAGGTTGATTGGGTAAACCCAGATTGGATTCGGGGCATTCACCTAAATGATTCTGAGTTGAAAGAATTGTATTTGGAGAAATGGCAATTTCTCATTCATGACTTGCTGAATGAGGAAAGCATTGCCTTGAAGGAGCTGAGTTTCTTGGTCGCATGTCGTTTTAAGGACTGGGAATTTGCAGAGCGCGCGTTGAGACAAGTCGGGCACCTAGAGAACTTACCTGCAATTCTCTATTACTTGCCTGATGGTTGGGCCGAGCGTTTAATCCATTCGATATCCACTAAGCCATTAGGGAAGTTTGCTGCGGTTCGCGTTATGGACAATAAGGTTGTTCTCTCGGTTGACCAGATGCACAAACTATGCCAACCGGATCTTATGCCATGGCTTGATAACTATTGGGGCCACATGCTAGATTTCGATGAAGGACCTGAACGGCTGGCAGAATTATTGCAAAGCGATATTGGTCCTCCTTATTCCGATCTGCTATTGGAGGAGCTGTTACAGAAGGACAGGTCCAATTTCCTCGAACACTTCAAGGTTGCTATCGATAACCGGGAGAGATTTGGTTCTTTGTCATTCGAACTGGGCCGGAGGATGAGCGATTATGGGATGAAATTGGTCGATGAATTTCGCACTCAAGGCGAGATCTCGGAGGCAAACCTCCAATGTTTTCAAGATTTTCTTGAGTTGACCTTGGATGGGTATTTCGACCGGGGAGATTTGAGCCCAGGCCGGCTCTCGAATTTAAGTAATCAATTGGCAAGCATAATCGAGTCCTCGACAGGGCTGCAACAGGCCTTTGTAGGACTCCTTACAACTTCTCAGTCAGCATCCGTCATTGCTCAAAGTTTTCCGCAGATATTGATGTACTCCGAAATTGCTATGGAAACAGTGGTTGCCCAATTTCCAGAGGTCATCCACAAAGGCAATCTAAGGTCGTTTTACCAGCCATTAGGAGCCGGCTATCACGTATTGATTGATCATCCGAATTCTGAAGTGTCCTCATTTGTAGTTCATAACTTTGGAACAGATAAGAATGCCCAAAGAATTGCACTTAAAAAGGCTGACCGACTAATCTCATTTTTGGATTCGCCTAATACCGCCGCTGCTGCGGCAAGGGTGCTAGTGAATTTTGGGTTGCAAGACCAAGTGAACCTCGCTGATAAGTTAATAGCCGCATGGAAAGTTCCAGACTTAGAAAACCGGTATGAATTGATGTCCGTCGTATCCCGTTTCTATGACCCCAAGCTCATTTTCATCATTTCGGATGGCTTGGAAAACCCGTCGATGAGTGTTGGCAAGAAAGCGAAGGAGGCTTTTGACTTTTACGAGATGGTTCGTCGCAGTCGTCAAACCTTAGAAGTTTGGAAGCGATCGGGGCAATCCGGGAAGCCAAGTGAATTCTTGATTGAGAAACTCTCCAGCGATCAACAAGACGTCCGCATTGCGGCGATTGAATCCTTGGGGACGATGGGGGCGATTGAGGCTTTGCCGTTTTTGGTTGGCTTGATGGAGGATGCTGATCAAGAAGTTGCTGCTGCGGCAGCGGCGGCGGTGATGAAGATCAATGGTCGCCAAGGGGATATGGAAGAGGAGTAACAAGCACGCTTGTTCAGGGGGATATAAAAGCTGCGCCCGGACGACTGGGGATGGTCGTCCGGGCGCGGTTTTTGCAATCACCAGCGCTGGGCGATTGCGCTTGGTTTCGTACGTTTACTGAACCACAATCACTTGCGGTTCGCTCAACTCTGTTCCGCCGAAAATGTTTTGACCGCCTTGCACCCAGAAGCGTGCACCGCGCACCGTCGGAATGTTGGGGATCAGCGCATCCTTCGAGAAGAAACCATTGCCGGTACCTTGCAAGACCGCACCGGGGCCGATTTCCACATTCACGCTATTCACCGTTCCGGCGTAACCGGCACGCGCCGACGCCAGCGCAACCACTCCAGCACCCGACATCGACACGGTGATGGTTTCACCCGGTACCGGCGTGTTGTTCGAAACGGTCAACGTGCCGAAGTATCCCGGACCTGGCGTTGGATCGGGAAGTTGATCAAAAACAACCACCTCTTCGGTGGTCTGCGAAGTCACGTACAGCTTGCCGTGCGCGAACACCGCATCATTGGGTTGACCGTAACCCAGACCAATCGAGTTCATGCTGATCGACGCAATCTGCACGTGGTTTTCCAAATCCAGGAATACCACTTTGTCATTGGGCAAATCGCAGCAAACCAAAACGTCGCCATCGGGACTCACCGCCAATCCATGCGCGCCGGAACCACTGGTTTGCGAAAAGGTGCGCTGCAGGCTTCCGTCGGTATCGAAGACGTAGGTGTAGCCATCGAACATCAATCCGGACACGGCGACGCGCCCGTCATCCAGCAACTGCACATCTTGCGTTCCCGGAAAAGCGCCTGCACCTTCGGCGGTCAGCAGCGTTTCGCTGACCACACCGGTCGCCACATCAATCACCGCCATGCCGGCATCCGAGTCCGACCACGTTGCGTTGTAGCGAGTGGTTCCCGCATACAACTTGCCGCCGGTTGCCAACATCTTGCTGCCGCTTGCAAAAGGAGTGGTGAATCCCGCACTGGAATCCAGCGCCAACGTAGCCAAATCAATGGCATAAATCTCACCGCTGCCATCCACCGTGCTGACGTAAAACTTCGATCCATCCTCCGACGCGCAAATCCCATACGGGTAGCAAGTGCCAAAGGCATACGGATCGGGCAGGACCACGGTGGCGATCACGGTCAAAGAATCATCCCAAATGGTCACACTGCCATCGGTGGAGTTCGTCACTGCGCCGTAAACCAAATCGCCATGGACGTCGTAACTAAAAGCCACGACCTCCGGGTACAAACCGCAGTCAATGGTTTGCACCACCGAATCGGTCACCGGGTCAATCACCGCGACCACATTATTCGGCGAGCCCGGCCATCCGCCGACGCCGGCCAGCGGCACGTAGATCAAATCCTGATCCGGTTCGTAGGCAATGCCGAAAGGCTTGGCCGGGCTGCCGTTGCCCAGGCCGCTCAACGAAATGTCGTGAGAGAATTGCTGGCCGCTTAACGCCGACGCCAGCACCAGGGCTGCACCAGCCCCTAACAATGCTTTGTTTTTCATGGTTTCCATCCGAGAGTCTCGCTCGGTTTGAGGTGGAACCAGAATCAAAGGCTGTTTTCCGACTTACGAAGCGGCGCGGCCAAACGGCTGCGAGCAACGATTACGGTGGCGGACCCGTGGGAGAATTGCACTCCACTTGCCAGACACTTCGATCCTAGTCGAGGGGTTCAGAGAACTCCAAGATCGTAGCTCGCGCCGAAGCCAACAGCAATCTTTGCCGATCTTGCTTCCAAGGCTGCAAGTTAATGCACGCGCAGCACCACAGCATTGCTCAGTGTATATCCCGTCGCCTTATTGCTGTCGGGAATGATCGCTTGCAAGGTGTAGCTGCCAGCGCTGGCCGGTGTCCATGTAAAACCACCGGGCGCAACCGGATTGCTCGGGATAATCGGCGTGCCAAAATGCGCCTGGCCGAAGCTGTTGACCAAAGTGACCATCGTTGGATCACTGCTGAAGATCGCCGGCATAGGAAACACGCTGGTTCCGTATTGCACTCGTTTGTACACGATATGGAAGGCGTCTTCCGGCTCGGCTTCGCGCGGCACCAAGTACAGCGCGAACGGCTGCGTGGTGCCGTCGGCGCTGGCCATTTGCACCGACACGGGTACTCCGGCCATCAGGTGAATCTCGCGGCGGTAATCGCTTCCGGCTTGGCCATTCACCGTCAGCAAATCGGTGCGCTGCTGCGTCACCGGATCCGGCCACAGGTTGCCGGAACGAATCATTTGATGGAACGGCGGCAAGGTGGCGACAAAAGCATCGGTGCCGCCGGCATAGTCCCAGCCCGGAGTCACGCTGGGAAAGCTGGCTGGCGATTCGGTCCAGCCGGCGACGTGCACGCGGTTGTCCGGGCCGATGCATACATCACGTACGACCTCCTCCTGGTCGCCTGCAAAGTAGGAAGAGTAATCCACCCAGCGACCATTGGGTTCGACGCGGAACAAAATGCCGTCGTTATTGCCGTTGCGGTAACTGCGCGCGCCGGCGTCGGCATGGGGCATTGTGTCTTCGTTTGACGACGACACACCAACCAAGTAAATCGCGCCATCGACGTCGCTGCGGTTCATGCGCCACGCGCGGTCCGGGTTATCACCGCCGACGTACCCGCAGAAATCCAATCCAGTGCCGGCTGCGTTGACGCGAGCGACCCATGCATCTCCATACGGATTGTTGTCGGGGTTTCCGTTGCCTACAAAAACCAAACTCGGGCCGACGGCAACGGGGAAGCTGTTTTCATCCGAAGTGGTATGGCCGGCGAGGATGACGCGTTTTTGACCGTCCAGCGCCAAACCAAACGCAGCATCAGCGCGGTCGCCGCCGATGAAGCCGCAGTAATGGAAACTGGTGCCATCGCCGGTGAACTTGGCCACCCAAGCATCGCCGTATTGCTCCCAACCCAAGCCATAGTCCTTGGCGCCGCCGTTATGAGTTAGGTCTGGGCCTACGGTTACCGGAAAGGTGGTTTCGTCGGAGTTGGTCCAGCCGACGGCGTACACGTCGCCGTCGTCATCGGCCAAAATGTCGCGGCCGTAGTCGATTTCATCGCCGCCAATGAAGCCGCTGAACAGCAGCGTGGAGCCATCCTGCGAGATGCGCGCCACAATCGCATCGCTGACGCCGCCCGAATGCGCCATGTTCGGTCCGCCTATCACCGGGAAGGATCCATCGGTGGTGAAGCTGCGACCGATCACGTAGTGGTAGCCATCGGCGTCGACGTTATTGCCGCGCAAGCTGTCGAATTCAGTGCCGCCGAAGGTGCCGGAGTAAACCAATTGGCCGTCGTTACTGAGCTTAGTGACAAAGCAATCCAAGCTGCCGTTGTTGCCCGAACTCGGTCCGTTCAAATACGGGAAGTCAGCCGACGTCGTTCCGCCGGCGATGTAAGCCGATCCGTCGTCGCCCACCGTGCAGTCATAAGCCAACTCTTTGCCGCTACCGCCGAGGTAAGTCAGAAAAGCAATGGTGTTGGTCGGTGTGATCTTGGCCACCCAAACATCGGAACCGCCGCCGCCGTAGCTGCCCTGATAAGCATTGACCGTTTGCATGTCATTCGACTCGGCCAAACCGGTGACGAACAAATTGCCGGATGAATCGACGTCGATGCCGCGTGCTTGATCATCGCCGGATCCGCCAATGAATCCGCACAGCAACAAAACTTCGGGGTCGACGACCAACGGCAAACTAGCGTCGTAGTCGCCGACGACTAGGTGAGCTTGGTTAGTGCTTGCGTCCAGCTCGAAGTGAACTTCAACCTCTTGTCGTTGAGGCTTGCCGTTGGCGCTATGCGGCGCTGAGGAGCCGACGGAAGAGTGCGGCAAATCTTGCCAAGCCACCGGCGCTCCGTCCTTCAACATGGACCCGTTTTTCTGAGCGAGCAGGCCGCCGTCTGCGGTCAATGCCAACTGATCGCAATCGGTGTATTGAACGAGGAGCTGATCCACCGAAGCGCCGGGCGCCACATGGAAGGCGTATTTGAGCCGCTGCCCCTGCAGCCCAAACTCCAGCTCGACGCCATCGCGAATAGGGGTTCGCACCGTATGCCAGGACGGCGCGTTTTCAATCCACTGATCGGCCGAACCGCGGAAGTAGTTGTAGCGAGTCAATGCTTGCTCGCCGCCGCTCCAACTCAAAACGCTTGCCCCGCCGAACTCCAAATCGAAGCTCTGGCCATCTGCCTGCACCACAGTCACCCCGTCGGCGGTGAAATAAACGCTGCGATTGCGCGCCTCGATCCCGAATTGCACTTCGTCGGCAAACTGACCCAAATTCTGGATCACCGTCGGCGTCGGCGTGACTCGTTCCACCGACGACCGCGCCGGCTCAGCCGGTGGGGGGGAAACGAGGTTGGGCGCCGCAACTTGTGGTTGCAGCGCCCAACTCAGAAGGAGGAGGGAGGCGGGCATGGAGTGGGGCAACCCTGGAAAGGGTCTGGAAGGCTGAAAAATCAACAGGACAGCTTTATTTAGTCCTTGTCAATCCACAGATTGTTCCAGGAAATAGATTACCCCATGCCCGGCCTACAGGCCCGAGAATCAGGCTTCGTCTTTTTCGTAACTCGCTTGGAGGCCCTTGAGTACGCCCGGATCGGCCAGCGTGGTGGTGTCACCAATCGCCTTGCCTTCAGCGACGTCGCGGAGCAAACGACGCATGATCTTGCCGGAGCGGGTCTTAGGGAGTTCCGGAGTAAAGTGGACCTGCTCGGGTCGAGCCAGACCACCAATCAAAGTGCCGACGTGCTTGCGCAGCTCTTGGGCCAGTTCATCACTCTGCTCCACATCTTTGCGCAGAATGACGAAGCCGACCGGAGCTTGACCTTTCAGCTCGTGAGGCACACCGATGACCGCTGCTTCGGCAACAGCGTCGTGCGAAACCAGCGCCGATTCGATTTCCATCGTCGATAGACGGTGGCCGGAGACGTTCATCACATCATCGACACGACCGAGTACCCACAGGAAGTTCTGCTCGTCGCGCTTGGCGCCGTCGCCCGGGAAGTAAATGCCGGGGTAGCGGCTCCAGTAGGTCTCTTCGAAGCGCTTGTTGTCGCCCCAAAGACCGCGTAGCATCGAAGGCCACGGACGATCCAGCACCAGGTAGCCGCCGGCGGGACCTTCCAGCTCGTTGCCTTCTTCGTCGAGCAGTTTGGCGGAAACCCCTGGGAATGGGGTAGTTGCGGAGCCCGGCACGGTGGTCGTGATGCCCGGTAGCGGGGTGATCATGATGCCGCCGGTTTCGGTTTGCCACCAGGTGTCGACGATCGGGCACTTGCCGCCGCCGATGTGGTGCAGGTACCAAACCCAAGCTTCCGGGTTGATCGGCTCACCGACCGAACCCAGCAGGCGCAGCGAGCTGAGGTCGTGGGCGGCCGGGTGCTCGTCGCCCCACTTCATGAAGGCGCGGATCGCGGTAGGCGCGGTGTAAAAGACCGACACCTTGTACTTCTCGATGATTTCCCAGAAGCGGTCCTGTTTCGGGAAGTCGGGAGCGCCTTCGTACAGCACCTGCGATACGCCGTTAGCCATCGGGCCGAAGACGATGTAGGTGTGACCGGTGATCCAGCCAATGTCGGCGGTGCACCAGTAGACGTCGGTTTCCGGCTTCAGGTCGAAGACCAGGTTGGTCGTGGCATAAGCACCGGTCATGTAACCACCGGTGGTGTGCACAATTCCCTTAGGCTTACCAGTCGTGCCGCTTGTGTACAGGATAAACAAGATATCCTCGGCGTCCATAACCTCTGGTGCGCATTCGGTCGACTGCGGTACGACTACATCGTCCCAGTAGACATCGCGCTTGTCGCCGGTGGCCTTGGTGCTGATGCCGTCGCCGCGCTTCCAAACCAGCACGTTCTCGACGCTCGGGCATTCGGCCACAGCTTCGTCGACGACCACCTTCAGGTCGAGCACTTTGCCGCGGCGCCAGCAGGCGTCGGCGCAAACAATGGCCTTGGCTTCCTGGTCTTGCACACGATCCTTCAGCGACGTCGACGAGAAGCCGGCGAACACTACCGAGAAGATCGCGCCGATGCGGGCGCAGGCCAGCACCGTCATCGCAAGTTCTGGAACCATCGGCATGTAAAGCGTGACGCGGTCACCCTTCTTGATACCCAGGCTCTTCAAGCCGTTCGCCACCTTGCTGACTTCGGCCAGCATGTCGGCATAGGTCAAGGTGCGCACGTCGCCGGACTCACCTTCCCAGTGGAACGCCACACGCGTTCCGTTGCCGGCGGCGACGTGCCGATCCAGGCACTGCACGCTGGCATTTAGTTTTCCGCCCTCAAACCATTTGGCATACGGGGCGTTGCTCCAGTCCAGGATCTTCGTCCAGGGCTGGTCCCAATTGAGCTTCTTAGCCCATCCTTCCCACCATGCCTCGAAGTTAGCGTCGGCCTCCTCATAGACCTTGGGGTCGCTCACGTTGGCCTGAGCGACAAAATCCGCCGGAGGAGTAAAACTACGTGTTTCTTCGAGCAGAGTGTCGAGGGCAGTAGATTGTTGCGTTTCAGTCATGACTGGTGCTTTGCAGGCCCGGCGCATAGGCCGCGCGGGGAATCCATTACGAACCTAGCAAGTTCAACGACGGGCGGCAGCTTGCTATAAGCCAGTTCCTTCGCCGCGGCAAGTGGCCCATCGTCGTGAGAGTACAGACTAAATAAAGCTTTACGTATCCCGTTTCGCTCCTCACCCGAGAAGCCGGCGCGCTTCAGGCCGACGGAATTGGGTGCGCGCCAGCGAACCGGATAGGCGCCGACGACGATCGAGAATGGGGGAGCGTCTTTGGTGGCCATGCAACCGCCGCCGACCAAGGTCAATCGACCGACCTTACCGAACTGGTGCACCGCGCATCCGTTCGACAGAAACGCGGCTTCGCCAATGTGCGCATAACCGCCTACGGCTGAGTTATTTACCATGATCACCCGGTCGTCAATCGTGACGTTATGACCGACGTGCGCACCGGCCATCATCATCACCTCATCGCCCAACGTCGTCGCCCCTTCTTTGGTTGCCCTATGGATAGTGACGTGTTCGTGCAGGCGGCAGTCGTTGCCGATGACCACCTGAGTCGGCTCGCCGGCGTACGCCTTGTCCTGCGGTTCGCCGCCGATCACGGTGCCGGTGCCGATGCGACCGTTTGTACCAATAGTTGTCCTACCTAATAGGTGGACGTGCGGGGCAAGCTTGCAACCGTCGCCAACTTCGACGCCGGGCTCGACCACGCAGTAGGGGCCGACCTCGACTCCGGCACCGAGCTCGGCGCCGGGCATGACTACTGCCGTTGGATGAACGGTAGTTTCTTGAGTTTCCATGAGACAAGCATAGAAAAAGCTCGAACCCAACGGGGCCTACTGCGTACCATCGGTCTGCGTAGTCACTGGACTTCCTGCGAGAACAGTCCCTTGCACCGAAAATTCACCCCCCTACCTCTACTCGCGCTGGCTCTGAGTATGTGCACGCTCAGCCTCGCGAGTCCCTCCGCCGCTGCGGCCAACCCTCGTCCCCTCGACGCAGTCAGCCCTCAAGCTGACGGCTCGATGGAGGATCCGAACTACGGCTACAAGCGCACCTACACCATTCACGCGGATCACGCCTGGTTGCCAGGTGGTCGCGTGCTGAGCCCGGCGTACATCACGCTGAGCAATGGCGTGGTTTCCCGGATCTCGACGCGCGCGCCGCAAGAGCAGAAGAATCTGTTTGGTGGTAGCAACAAGCCGAAGGTCATCAAGGTCAAAGGTACCTTGGCACCGGGAGTGGTCGATGCTTGGAGCGGCATCCTGCCCGCCGAGGTTCGTTTGGACCGGCGGCCGCTGCCTCACTCCGACATCACCGACAGCCTGCCGCTGAACGTCGCCGGTGGCGATGCCGCCCTCAGCGCGATGGTGGCTTCGCAGCGCTCCGCTGGTGTGTCGGCGATCTACCTAGGTCGCGCCGACGGCAACTTGCAGCGCGGAACCGGGGTTGCAGCTGGGTTTTCCGCCTACGACCTTCCTTACGTCAGCGGTGCAAAGTTCCTCGATCTTGCTGTCAACGGCGATGCTTTGGGTGTGCAGCAAAGCATCCGCGATTTGAATGACTTGTTCGGATCGGCAAACGACTGGCGCGACTCACTGGCCGATTACGACGAGAAGCTGGAGAAGTACGAAGAGAGCTTGAAGAAGTACCAGGAAGAACTCGACAAGTTCATCGAAGAGAAGAAGAAGGAAGAGTGTGAATCCGGCAACGGTGGTAGCAAAGCCGACGACAAGGGGAACGGCGAGAAGGGCAAGAAAGAAAAGAAACGGCCCAAGCGCCCGAAGCGTCCGATCAAGCCGACCGAAACCGCTGCGCGCAACATGGTGCTGGACGCCATCGACGGCAAGACTCCGGTTCGGGTGCACGCCGAAACCGTCGGAGCCATCGAAGCCTTGCTGAAGTTGCAGAAAGAGCACGACTTCGAAATGTTGTTGGTCGGTGGTCATGAAGCGGTGGACTGTCGCTTCGCTTTGGCCGAAGCCGGAGTGGGGGTTGTGCTTGACCTCAACCGCATCGGCGACAAGAGCAACGGGCGAACTTTCTTGCAGCAGTTTGAAATGCTGCTCGACGCCGAGGTCGACGTCGCCCTTTCCAGTGGCGGTCGAAACCTGGGCCCGATGTTGCTGACTTACGCAGGTGAGTTGATTGCTCAAGGCGCCGACGCCGACGCTGTTTGGGCTGCACTTACGACTACGCCGGCCAAGATGCTCGGCGTGGAATCCGCCTTCGGCCGCATCGCTCGCGGTTGCAGCGGTTCTTTGATCCTGTTCGGTGGTCAGTCGCCATTCGACGCTTCCGGTTCCTTCCAGGCTCACAAGCCCAAGTAAATCATGCTTGCCGCTTCTCTACTTACTTTTGCCCTGGGGCAAACCCTGGCGCAGCCGCCGGTGCCCGTTCAAGCGTCGGCATCGAATGCCCCGATTTGGGCGTTGCAACCCGAGGGCGTGATTCTTCCCGATGGAAGCACCGGCGAAGGCTACACAGTGCTGGTTCAGGATGGTCAAATCCTCAACGTCGGCAAAGACTTGGTCCTGCCACCCAAGGTGCGCACGATGACCTTGTCCGGCGTTTTGGCGCCTGGCTTCGTCGATCCGTTTTCGGCCTACGGTATTGATAGTCGTCCCGAAGAGGATTCGCGCAGCCTGACTCCCGGCTTGCGCGCCGTCGACGCGATCGACTTGCGCGACAACGATGGTTGGGAAGATTTGCGCAACGCCGGCGTGACTTCCATCCACGTGATGCCGACTCCGGCCAACGTGCAAGCGGGATGGGGCGCAGTTGCTGCCACTGGAGGCAAAGGTGATCGCATCCTTTCCAAGAAGACTCGCCAAGTCTTGTCGCTCGCAGCTCAAGCGGTGAACGATCGCGACTTTGGTCCGTCATCGCAATCCGGTGCGGTGGAATTGCTCGAGCAAAGTGAACCCGCCAAGATCAAAGGCATTCAACAAAGCGGTGCCGTCGTTCACGTCGCTAGCGCCGAAGCCATTAAAGCCGCCAACGCGATGTTGGGTGACAAGCTCGAACGCCGTTGGATGTTGTGGGGCGACCCCGGCAGCTACGGTGGCGAATTGCGCGGCCAAAGCGTCGGCATGCAATTGCCTGCCGGCAGCTGGACTCCGCGCCAGATGGAAACTTTGAAGCGCTTGCACAAAGCCGGTGTCAAAATCTGCTTTGGTACCTGGGCGCATAACTCGCGTCGCGATCCGCTTGCTCTGCGTCGCGCCGCCATTCTGATGTCGCGCGTGACCGGCGATCCTGCCGCCGCGATGGCATCGGTCACCTCCGGCGCCGCCGACTTCATGGGTTCGAACCAAGTCGGCGCAATCGCCAAAGGCCGACGCGCCGACCTGGTGCTTTGGTCTGCACATCCGCTGGACTCCAGCGCCAGCATTCGTGCCGTCATGATTGGCGGTCAAACCGTTTCGCGCGGCTCCGCGCAGGAGAACTAACCATGCTTAGCTCCATCCTTTGTGCATCGGTACTGACCGCAGCTAGCCAGCTGTTGGCCGCCGACGCTTCTTCTTCCATCGACAAGCCTAGCCAAACCATCGTCGTCGACTACTTGCACGTCGGCAACGGCGAGGTGTTGGAAAACGTGCTCATTGAAATCGCCGACGGCAAAATCGCCGCGGTGATTCCCGGCGGCAAGGTGCCCGATGGTGCGGTGCAAATCGACGGCGCACACATGACGCCCGGCTTGATCGATGCCTTCTCCTACTTAGGAGTCGACTCGACCACGGTTGAAGAAGCTCGCGAAACCACGGCAAGTGCGTCGCTGGCTCGATCGGTGAATCTGTCGAACCCGGCATTCCAAAACGCTTTGGCGGAAGGCGTCACTGCAGCCTTCCTGACTCCGGATTCGCTAAACGTCTTCGGTGGTATGGGAGCGGTGGTTAAAACCGCTGGCGGTCAACCCGCTGACTTGTTTGCCGACGCCGGCAGCGCTGCTCAAGTGATCTCCGCTGACGCAGCATTGAAGATCAGCCTCGGCAACGATGTTTCGCTTGCCAACCACTCACCGTGGGGGCGTCCAAGCGGATTCCACACTCGCCGTCCGACCACTCGTATGGGAGCGGTTTGGGATGTGCGTTACAACTTCTACCGCGCCAAGAACTACATCGCTGCGCGCGAAGCCGGCAGCACGGAATACGATGCCGACTTGGAAGTCATCGCCAAGGTGTTGAAAGGCGAAATGCCTCTGCGTGTGCAAGCGCGGCGCAACAACGACATTCAAACCGTGTTGCGCTTGGCCAAAGAGTTTGGTTGGAAGGACGTCACCATCGAAGAAGCAACCGAAGCCTTCCGCTGTGCCGAGCTGATTCAAAGTTCAGGCTTTAAGGTTGCCGCCGGCCCGGCATATGACAGCTTGAGCCGCGCGATCGCCAGTGGTCCCAGCCTCGCCGAGTTGCGCTTGGCCGCCGACCCGCCGCCGATCTGCTGCGAGAACTTGCACGAGGATTTGTTCCTCACCGACTGGGAAACCGGCGGTCCGGTTTATCCCAAGCACACCTGCGACACCGACGCAATGGCCGCTCACGTTCATGAAATCGAACGTGACGAGTACGGCATGCCGGTCGATCCGAATTACGCCGACCACAATCACGATCACGATCATGATCACGGCGAAATCGAAACCCAGCTCGGTCGCATCGCCACCGACATCTCGCTGCTGATGCAAATTTCGCCGACGGCTACCGGTCTCCACAGTGGTCGTTTTAGCGAAGGTGACAAAGCAACTCCGGCCCTGGCCGCATTGCTCGACGCCTCCGGCGTACCCGCCGTGTTGGGTGCCGCCGAAGCTCACGATCAGGCTTTGACCGAGTCCAGCCTGATTCACCAAGCCCGCCGCGCCGTGCAATACGGTCTGGCTCCGCAACGCGCATTGGCAATGATTACCTCGCGCGCGGCCGAGTTCTGCGGCATCGGCGATCGCGTCGGTCTGGCAAAGGCCGGCTACGACGCCGACCTCGTGTTGTGGTCCGGAGATCCTCTCAGCGCCACTTCTCGTCCCATCTACATCCTGGTCGATGGCCAGGTCATGCTCGACACTCGTAACTGATCCAAGGTCATCGCAATCACCAGAATCATGAGTAAAGCCGCTCTGCTTTTCCCTGCTCTGCTCCTCGCCGCACCGCTTGCGGCCGGACCTGCCGCCGCTCAAGAAGGCAACGTCGCCGTGCGCGCCGGCAAGGTCATTACCGCTCCCGGTAACGTCATTGAAAACGGCACCGTGGTGGTGCAAGGCGGGCGCATCATCGCCGTCGGCGGTCTGGATATGGAAGTGCCGTTCGACACCATGTTGCGCGAGTACCCCGAAGGCGTATTGTTCGCCGGTTTTGCCGAGGCGCACACGTCGAGCGGCTTGGACCGCCCGAACGAAAACGTGCCGGTAGCGCCGTTCTTGAACGTCGCCGATTCCATCGACCCGGTTTCGTTTTACTTCGAGGATGAGCTGCGCGGCGGCACCACTGCCATCGGCGTGATTCCTGGTAACAACTGCGTGATTGGTGGCCGTGGCGCCATCGTTGCGCCGATCGGTCGCACCGTTGAAGAGATGGCTTTGTCCGCCAACATGGGCATGAAGATCGCCATCGGTCCGAAGTGGGGTTGGAGCCGCAGCACTCAGCTTGCCGAACTGCGCGAAGCCGAAAGCCGCCTCAACGATACTTTGCGCCGCGTCGGCCAACAGCTGTTGGATCAGCAAGCCGACGAAGCCGATGCCGAGAAGGCTGGCGAAGAAGCCGAAGACAAGAAGGACGACCAAGACAACTTGGATAGCGCCGGCGGTTACATCCGCTTTGGCGACGACTTCCCAGGCAAAGCGCTGATCTCGGAAGAAGATCTAAAGGATCCGGATCGCGGCATGGTCGACATCTTGAACGGCAGCGAGCGCATTTGGCTGGCTTGCCCGGATGCCACCGATGTGATGCACGGCATTCGCTGGGTCAAAGAGCACAACCTGCTCGAGCAAACGGTCTTCGTTGTCGAAGCCGGTGCTCATAAAGCAGCCGGCATGTTGGCTGAAACCGGTCGGCCGGTGGCACTGACCGGTGGTTTGTTCCACGTCGAAACCGATCCGGTGACCCGCAAGGAGAACCGCACCTTCGCCCCGAAGGTGTTCGCCGAAGCTGGTGTCACCTTGACCATCGGTTCCGAGAAGGGCCGCATGGGTCCGGATCGCTTGGCTTACCAAGCCGCAACTTGCGTGCGCGAAGGTATGTCGAAGAACGCGGCGCTGGCGATGGTGTCCAGCAACGCAGCCACTCTTTGGGGTTTGGATGGCAAGATCGGCGTTTTGGCCGAGGGTGCCGTCGGCAACATGGTGGTGATGAGCGGCGACCCGCTGTCGCTGCAATCTAAGGTGCTCAAGGTCTGGGTTGGCGGCAACGAAGTCTACGACCGGGCCAACGATGAACGTCTGCAGCGTCTGCTGGAGGGAGCTGAGTAGTGAAACGATTTCTCTTTCTCGCCGCGGTCGCCGCGGCCGCTGCGCCGGCGCTGATTTCGCTCGGCAATGAGCGCAGCGAAGCCGAACCGCCGAGCTGGCTACAAGGCGAAGGCGCGCTGAAGGGCTATCAAGCCGCGCGCGTTTACGTCGACGGTGGCACGGTGGTGGAAAACGGTGTGCTGCTGGTACGTGACGGCAAAGTCGCGTCGGTAGTCGACCCCGCTGATGTACCGCCTTTGGTTGAAGTCATCGACCTGGGCGATGCGCGCATTCTTCCCGGCTTGGTCGCCGCCGACAGCCCGCTGACCGGCAACGGCAACCAAGGTGATTTGTCGTTGGGCGCGCACCGGCGTGCTTTTGACGACTTCGATCCGTTCTTGGAGATGGACCGTGTGTTGGAACGCGGCATCACCACTTTCTACTTGTCGCCGGACCGTCGTCGCTTAGTCGGTGGACGCGGTGCGGTGGTCAAGAGTGCTGGTGATCAACGTGTACTGAAAGAAGAAAGCGACCTGCGCATCTCGCTGCAGCCGTCGGCTTTCTATCCGCCTTCGTACTTCCGTCCGCCGGTACCGCCGACCAGCGAGAACCCGATTGCTCCGGCACAGCCGCAGGCTCCCGAGTCGCGCGCCGGTGCGATGATGGCGTTGCGTGAAAGCGCTGCCCAAGCCAAGTGGGGCGTGACGGATGTGCATTCCAAGGCATTCGCTGCTTACCTCAAAGGTGGCGGCAGCTTGCGCATCGCCGCCGACCAAGAGGCGGAAATTCGCAGTGCATTGGACCTGAGCCAAGAGTGGGGCACTTCGCTGTTGTTGGATGGCGGTTCCGGTGCTCAAGCGATGGCCGACGCGCTGTCCGGTCAACGCGCTCACGTCATTTTCCACCCGCCGCTGTTCTCGACTTTGGTCGACATGGGTCCCGATTGGGAGCCGCCGGCCAACGATGCGTTGCGCACCTTGGTGGATGCCGGTGTTCAGGTTTCGCTGAGCCCGGGTAGCTACGGCCGCTGGACTTGGTTGCTGGAATCGGCAGCCGCGTCGATGGGCTACGGTCTGACCGAAGCCGAAGCTCTCAACGGCATCACGCGCAGCGCCGCCGAGGCGTTGGGTGTTGCTGATGCGGTTGGTAGCTTGCGCAGCGGACGCGATGCCGACTTTGTGGTCATGGGCGGCGATCCATTGGATCCGGCCGCTTCGGTGAGCCAGGTGTTCATCGACGGCGATTTGGTTTGGGATCGCGCGAAGAACGATCGCGATCGCGCCACCGCCGACGAAGCATCCACCGGCGATGCCCCTGTGGTCTTGCGCGCCGGAACTTTGTGGACCGGCGAAGGCGCACCGCTGACGGGTGGGGTCGAAGTGTTGCTGAAGAATGGCCGCGTGGTCGCTGCCGGTAAACAGGTGCCGCACCCTGCTGGTGCGCGCATCATTGACGGCGGAGCCGATGCTCATCTCACTCCAGGTTTCATCGACGCACGCAGCACCCATGGCGTCGGCAGCCGCGTCGATCCGAAAGCAGTGCTCGGCATGTTGGCCGGCGGTTCGCGCTACAACGAATCGTGGCAAGACCTGGCGCGCAGTGGCATCACCACTGCGGTGATCGGTCCTAGCCGCGTCACCGATACCGGTGTGATTGCCGTTCCGATGAAGACTTCGGCCGGCTCCGACGACGCTTACGTGGCTGACCGCCAAGCAGTGTTGATCGACGTCCGCACCAACAACGTCTTTGACCTGAAGAGCAAGCTCCAGGGCACTTTGCGCGGCGGTAAGAGTTACTTCGACAAGTGGGAGAAGTACCGCGCCGATCGCAAGAAGTGGGAAGGCGAGCAGGTGACGAAGGCCGAAGACGAGCGCACGACTAGTGAAGCCGAATTGCGCAAGCGTTTGGCTACCGGTGCTGCGGTCTCCGCCAAAGAGGAGGAGGTCAAAGAAGAAGACGCCGGTGAAGAAGAGGCCGAAGAGGAAGAAGCCAAGGTCGTCGATCCGCTGAACGGTCTTTGGGAAGGCACCATCGAAGATGAGCGCTTGCCCGAGGCAGTTGAGCTGCACGCCCGCTTGTTCCACGATGGTCCCGACGTCACCGCAATCTTCTCGTCGCCGATGGCTCCGGGTGAAACCGCCGAGCTCGAAGGTAAGTGGGATGCGGATAACAAGATCGTGTCCTTCGAGATCACCGAGCAAGGAATCACCGTCATGATCGAAGGCACCATTGATGCCGAAGATCACATGAACGTCAAAGTCGAGGTGCCCGGCATGGGCGGTGTTGAATTCGAAATGATTCGCACCGAAATCGACGAAGGCCCGGTCAAGAGCGATAAGAAGCGCCAGAAGAAGGACGCAGGTCCGCAGCCGCCCGCCATCAACGGCACTTGGGAAGGCATGCGCGCACTGTATGAAGGTCGAGCCGTCGCGATGGTCTACGCCAACAGCGCCGACGAAATTAGCATTGCATTGGAAGTCTTCGGTGAAGCCAAGATGCCGGTGCAAATCGTTGGTGGTAGCGATGCAGCGAATGTCGCCGACTTGCTGCGCAAGAACAACGTAGGCGTCGTCGTTTCCAGCAGCTTGGTGCAACGCATCGACGGTGTCGATGTCGTACCCGCCGCGGTGCTGCAAGAAAACGGAGTCGCCGTGGCCTTCCAGTCAGCCACTTCCGGACGCCGTGCGGCAATGCTGCCGAACGCGTTGGCGATGACCGCTCGCCTCGGTTTGGGTACCGAACAGATCCTGCACGGCCTCACCGCCGGTGCCGCTGATCTGCTGGGTATCGGCCATCGCGTCGGTCGTTTGGCTCCTGGCTTGGATGGCGACGTCGTCATGCACGACGGTGCGCCGTTTGATCTGAATACCCGTGTCACTCACGTCTTCGTGAACGGTGTGGAGGTACCGCAGAAATGATTGCCGGACTAGGAACTGTCCTGCTGGCTGCCGCAGCATTGCTGCAGGCACCGAAGCAGCAAGAGGTCGTGATTTACACCGCGGCCAAGGTTTACACCGCAGAACGTGGCGGCATGATCAACAACGGCGGTTTGGCTGTCGTTGGTAGCAAGGTCAAAGCTGCTGCGCGCGCCGACGAGTTGATGGCTGCATACCCCAATGCCAAAGTTGTCGCCCTCGGTGATTACTGGTTGGTGCCGGGTGCGGTGGAAGCTCACAACCACATCGCCGGTTCGCTGCGCGACCTCAACGACACCGTCTATCTGACCAACCCTGCGTTGGAAACCGAAGGGGTGTTGGAACCGCAGAATCCATACCTGAAAGATGCAGTTGCCGGTGGCGTAACGTCGGCGCTGTTCATCCCTGGTTCGGGCTCGAACATGGGTGGTTTTGGCATGTTGGTCAAGACCTCCGGCGAAACCGTGGAAGACATGGTCGTGCGTAGTCCGGGTTCGCTGAAGATTGCGCAAGCGGGTAACCCCGAGCGCTATGGCTTCGGCGTCGGTCGCGCGATGATGAACTGGAACACTCGCGACACGCTGAAGAAAGGCATTCAGTGGGTCAACGATTACCGCGCCGGCAAAGCTGCGTGGGATCCGAAGTGGGCCAACTTCGAAGGCTTGGTCGATCACACCACGCCGATCTCGGTCCACACGCAGATCTACCAGGTGGTCATGCAGACCATCGTCATGCAGAAGCAAGAGCTGGGTTTGGCACCGTTCATTGACCACGGCACCTTCGATGGTTTTAAAGCCGGTTCGCTGGCGGTCGAAGCCGGAGTGCCGGTAATGAATGGTCCGCGTGAATTCTGGTTCGACCGCTCGACCGCGCGCATCGTCGGCAACGGCGCGGGTTGGTACGAGTACGTCAAAGATGGTTTGCTGCTCGGTTACAACACCGACGCGCCGGTGATCCCGCAGGAAGAACTGCCATACCAAGCTGCAATGGGCGTGCGCCTCGGCGCCGGCACCAGCGAAGACGGTTTGCTCGGCATTACTTCGCACCCGGCCAAAGCGCTTCTGATCGAAGACGTCGCCGGTACTTTGAAGGAAGGCTTAGATGCCGACTTCGCCCTGTGGACCGGCAACCCGATTGACCCGCGCTCGCACGTGATCAAAGTGTGGGTGCGCGGCGAACAGGTTTACGACGCCAGCGAGGGCCGCCGTTTCTAAGCATGCTTCTCTCCCTCCTCACTCTGTGCTTGGCCGCCCAAGAGGGCAAGGTCATCGACGTCGGCATTGCCATGCCGATGACGTCGCGCACGGTGATTCACAATGCTCGCATTGTGGTGGAGGGAGACAAGATTGTTGCCGTCGGCAAGCAAAGCGAAATTACCAAGCCCGACGGTTACGAGTACTTCGACTACCCCAACTCGGTGGCATTCCCCGGAGCGGTGGATTTGCATTCGCATATTCAAACCGGCGGTTGGGAAGACATCAATGACATGGTGCATCCGGATAACCCGGAGTTGCGCGTGCTCGACACGGTGCGGCCTTGGAACCAGATGTATCGCGATGCCGCCGCCGGTGGCGTCACCGTGCTCAATAACATTCCCGGTTCTGGTACCAACATGTCCGGCGCTGGTGTGTTGGTCAAAAACAAGCCGGCTGCCCACCACATCGACGAAGGCATCTTGCGCCATCCAGGTTCGGTCAAAGTCGCGCAAGGCTACAACCCGGAGCGCTCCGCCGACCTCGGCGGCACGCGCATGGGCATGTGGTGGATGTTGCGATGGTGGCTAGCCGATGCCCGCGAAGTCGCGCGCAAAGGCAACCTCGACGAACGGCCCGACGTCGAGCAAATCGCGCGCATTGAATTGGGTCATCACCCTTATTTGGTTCATACCGCCGGTGCCCGCGATACCTTCGGCACAGTGCGCATGTTCCAACTGGAAGCAAACGTACCTGTGGTCGTCAGCCACGCGTCGTTCCACGGCTACTTGGCAGCCGAAGCCATTGCCAAAACCGGCGCCGGCCTCAACGTCGGCCCGCGAAATTTCGACTTCAACTTCAACGGCAAAGCGCAAGTCCGCGGCCTGGTTGAAGCCTACGAGACGGCCGGAAACACCGACATTTCGGTGCAGACCGACGCCTCGGTCGTGCCTGCAGAAGAGTTCATTTACCAAGCCACGCTTGGCGAACGCTTTGGCTGCAGCACTTGGATCGCGCTGGAATCACTCAACGTGCGCCCAGCCGAACAAATACTCGCTGCCGATCGCATCGGCACCCTGCAACCCGGCCTGGATGCCGACATCGTCATCAAGGCAGGCCAACCCCTCGACCCGCGCACTCCAGTGCAACTCGTGCTGGTTGACGGGGACATCGTCTACGACATCGAACAAGGTCAGCGGTACTAACATGCTCGTCGAACTGTTACTGAGCGCGCTTCCATTCGCCCTTCCACAGGAAGGGGCGGATCCGGCTGGTAGAGCAACCATCTACCACTTGGATACCATCGAAACCCTGGACGGCGACGCGTTGAAAAATGCCAGCATTCTGGTGCGCGACGGAATCATCGAGCGCATCGGCGCTGCGTTGATCGTGCCCGATCATGCCAAGGTGGTCGACCTGCGCGGAACCGGCGCTACGGCGATGCCGCCGATGGTGCTGTCCCACGCCGGTTTCTTCTCGTCGGAATCGCGCGGCCGTGGTCGCTACGGCAAGTATCGCGCGGTAGATGCGGTGCACCCGGATGAAGATTCGCTGGAAGATTTGCGTGAACTTGGCATTCTTCTGGTTGGCGTAGATCCGCCCGGAGCCGGTATTGCAGGCCGCACTTCGTTGCTGCGCACCGATATGGATGACTTCATGGGCGACGCGGTCGTGCGCGACTTGCACCTGAAGCTGACTATCGACATCAATAAGTCGGCCAAGGACTTGCTACGCAAGGCCTTGGAAGACGGCGATAAGGCCATCGAGAAGGAAAAGAAAGCCTTCGCCGATTGGGAGAAAGCGGTCAAGGAGTGGAAGGAGAAAGAAGAAGCCAAGAAGAAGGCTGAAGCCGAAGCCAAAAAGAATGGCGAACAGCCGCCGGCCACGTCTGCTCAGGGCAATGGCAATGGTGGCAATGGCAAGCAGGGCAACGGCAAAGAAGAGAAAGCTCCGCCGGAGACTTTCACTGCGCCGACTATCGATCCCAACCTCGTTCCGATCGTCGAGTGGATTCGCAAAGAGCGCGTCGCTCAGATTTGGATCGACAGCCCCGGCGAATGGTTGCACTGGAAAGAAGTCATCGGCGAGCGGGAATTGGCATGGGAAGTGGTTCTTGCCCATTCGACTTACTCCAACCTGCACGAGGTTGCAAAGGATCTAGCCAAGACCGGCGTGCGCGTTTACGTGCCGTCGCGCATCAGCTACTTGCCGTCGACGCGTTTGCGCAACAACTTGCCGCAAATTCTCAGCAAGGCCGGCGTCAAAAACATGGTGTTGATGCCGACTTCCACGTCGATGCTGCGCACCGTCAAAGAATGGCGCCTAGGTCTGTCCGATTTGATCCGCGAAGGATTGGATCGCACCACTGCGCTAAAAGCCGTCTCGCTTGAGCCGGCCAAAGCAATGGGCCAAGAAGAACTCATTGCTCCGCTGATCGCCGGTGCCTCGGCGACCTTCGTCATCATGGATGGCGACCCGTTGGATCCGTTCTCCGAAGTGGTCTACATGGTGGCCGACGGAGATGTCTTGTACGACCGCGAAAAAGACAAGGAGGACTAAACATGAACGCCTTCACCAAGATTGTTTTGTGGGCAAGTGCATGGACTGCGTTTGCACTGTTTGCCCAGCCGGCTGCCGCGTTCGACGTCTGGCCTCAGGATCCGCCGAAGGAAGAAGAGGTGCAAGAGCCTGCTCCGGAGGGCGAAGCCACTGAGACCGAAGAAGTCATCGAAGAGGTTGAAACCGAAGAAGCTGCCGAGCCCATCGATAGCCCGTACTTGGCCATCGTCGGCGGCGATGTTTACACCGTGACTCGTGGTGTGATCAAAGGCGGTACGGTGCTGTGCAAGAACGACCGCATTCTCAAGGTCGGTCAAAACGTGCATGTGCCCGAAGGTGCCGAAGTCATCGACGCCGCCGGCATGTTCGTTTACCCCGGTTTGGTTGCGGTGAATTCGCGTGGAATCATCCGCGGTCGCTCAACCGACGCTGTGGACTCCTTCGATCCATTCAGCATGTACGTCGATTTGGGCTTGGCAAGTGGCTTGACCACGGTCCAATCTTCCGACGCCATCGGCAAGTTGACGCGCGGCACTTTGGAAGGTCACCTGTTGGATACGGTGCGCTGGGTCAGCCTCAGTGTCAGCACCTCGTCGCCGGCTTCGCGCCGCAAAGTGCGCGACAAGATGGACGAAGCGCGCGAGTATCTGCGCCAATTGCGCGATGCCGAACTGGCTCAGCGCATGGGCGAAAAAGACGTGAAGATGCCGGATGAGAAGATGGCGTCGCAGGATTACGTCGGCTTGTTGAAGGGGGAGCGCACTGCGCGTTTCAGTGCCAACAACTCGAAGGATTTGCTCGCTATCTGTGAATTCCTGGAAGAGTACCCGATGCAGTCGGTGATCTTCGGCGGCATGGAAGCTTGGAGTTATGCCTCGCGTTTGGGTCGGGTCGGTGCCGCTGTGGTGGTCACGCCGCGTCAGAAACGTTGGGCCGATGAAAACCTCAACCGTCCGAGCGGTTGGAGCATTGAAAACGCGCGCATCCTGTGGGAACACGGCGTGGAAGTCGCCATCATTCCTAGCCAAGCATCGATCAGCTTGGGTGGTTTGGCTGGTCGCGACTTGATGAACTTGCCGATGGAAGCCGCCTTCGCCATTCGCGGTGGTTTGCCCGAAGAAGCTGCGCTGCGCGCCGTCACCATCAACGCGGCTCGCATCCTTGGTGTTTCCGACCGCATTGGTTCGATCGAGCCGGGCAAAGATGCCGACTTGATCATCTGCAACGGCGATTTGTTCGACTACCGCACCTTCATCGAATGGGCAGTGGTCAACGGCCGCACCGTGTATGACAAGCAGCGCGCTTCCTACTTCGCTCACATCCGTCCGCGTCCCGAGCCGGAGCCGGCCACCGTGGTCGAAACTTTGGTCGAGGTTTTAGATGAAGTCGACGAAACTGATTCTAAGTCTCAAGACGTAGACGCACCGGAAGCCGAGGTGGAAGAGGTCGAGCCGGAGCAGCCGGACGGCGGGAAAAACTAAAACAGCGCATTCATCATTCGTTGGTGAAAGAAGTTTCGCCAAGGACTGGTCAAGTTTGAAAAAGGGGGCATAATGCGATGCCCCCTTATTCTTTTAGGGGGGCGCCCTCCAACGCGATCTCCCCACCCCGAGTGCCGAATCCAGTCTTAACCGAAGGCAAACGTGCGCCTGCTTTTACCCTGCCGTCAACGAGTGGCGACCGGTTCAGGCTCACCGAGCATCGTGGCAGATGGATCGTGGTGTTCTTCTATGGCAAGAACCAAACTGCCGGCGCTCGTGCCGAGGTCGAAGCCTTTCAAGGCGCTTTGGCGAAGTTTAAAAAGCTCGGTAGCTACGTGGTCGGAATCAGCCCCGATCCAATTGAAGAGCATCAGAAATTAGCGGACTCGCTGGGAGTTCGCTTTGCATTGCTCGCCGACCGCGACGCCAAGGTTGCCAGTAAGTACGGCGCGTGGCGGATTCGGAAAAACGGCGGGCGTGAGTACTATGGATCGGTGCGCGCCACTTTCCTCATTGACCCCTCCGGCAAACTTGCCCGCGTGTGGGATAACGTCCGCGTGAAGGGTCATGTCGATCGGGTGTGCAAGGTTCTGGCGGAGGTCATTGCCGAATAATCGATGACACCTTCCATGCGGCGTTGGATTCAGATACTGGGTGGACCGATCTCCAGTACTTCCGGTCGCAATTTGAGTTCCAACGAAGCCGAGGCGGTTTTCACCGAACTGTTGGAAGGGGACGGTTCCGACGCCCAGGTCGCGTCGATCTTTTTGGCGATCCGTGGACGCGGAGTTTCGGCCGACGAGTTGGTCGGCTTTGCGCGGGCGGCGCGAAAACGAGTGCGCTTTCCAGAGCTGCCGCGCCACACCGTAGTCGTAGCCACCACACGGCTAGGCAAAACCAAAACCCCGCCACTGGGTCTTGCCGCCGCCGCTGCTGCAGCCACCGCCGGCGCACATGTGGCGCTGCAAGCGGTGCCGCAGGTGGAAGGGGGTGGAATTACGCTGGGCGATTTGTGGCAGAAGCTGCGCGGCCAAGAGTGCTTAGGCAGTGAAGCCGGCTCGACGGCACTGAAAGACTCGCTGGCTTGCTGGTGCCCATCCAAATTGGATCCGGGCTGGGAGCGGCTGATGCGCATCGAAGCCGAAGTCGGGCTCCGCTCCATTCCCGATCAAGTCAGCAAGCTGCTGTTGCCCGAAGGCGCGCCGGTACTGGTGCCGTCGCTGAAAGGTCCGGTATTAGGCATGGCCAGCGACGCGATCGCCTCGCTGGGTCACAACCGAGCGGCGATTGTGCAAGGAGTCGAGGCGTCGATCGATCCGTTCTGCGCGGCACGTACCCGCGGTATGTGGATCGACGAAGGCTTCAAGAGTCCGCTACGCCTGCAACCCGACGACTACGGCCTGCAATGGCACCAGGAGCCGCTGCCGCGCCATGATTGCGGCGTGGAGTCGGCGCGTGAAGCCACTGCGCGGGCGCTGATGGGCATTTCGCCCGAGGTCAACACCGCGCTGCTGGGTGCGTCGATCATGCTGGTGCTGGCCGGAGTGACCTCTGACTTCGCCGACGGCGTTTCGATGGCGCGCGACGCAATCGAGAGCGGGAAGGCTTACCGCCGAGTTTTCGATGTTCCCTAAACGGGACATTTGAAATTTCAGATTTGGGCGTTGGCTGGCACAAAAGTTGCCAATATCTTCGCCATGCGAGTTTCCCAACCCCCTTTCGCATCCTCCGCGACTCTGACCGGCCTGGCCGCGCCAATGTTGGCGTTGCTCGCCCTATTTGGTCTGAACAGCTGCTCCAGCACCGAGGGCGCCAACGATGCCCAAGCCGAACAGCAGTTGGCTGTTGACTATGGTTTTGAAGCCATCGAATCGAACACGTTGCCACGGCTGATTAAATTGTCTGATGAGATATACAGCGGTGCCGAACCCAAGATCGAGCAAGCATTCGCCGATCTCGCCAAGCTAGGCGTCAAAACCATCGTCGGCGTCGATAGCGCAAAGCCCAAGCTGGATTGGGCGGCGAAGTATGGAATGGAGTATGTGCATGTGCCGATCGGTTATGACGGCGTGACCGAAGAGCAAGCTTTGGCTTTTGCTTACGTGATGGAGAAGAAACCTGGTCCGGTTTACTTCCACTGTCACCACGGACGTCACCGCGGTCCGGCCGCTGCGGCGATCGCTTATATGGCAACCGAAGACTGCGGCGCCGAGGGGGGAGTCGCAGTATTGACTACTGCCAAGACGTCGCCGAACTATCCCGGCTTGTGGCGTGACATTCGCGCGTTTGAAGAGCCCAAAGACTATTCCGCCGACGTCGATCTGCCCGAGGTTTCCGGCGTCAGCGATTTCAATTCGGTGATGGCATCGATGGACCGCGCTTGGGACGAGGTCAAGTTGGTCAAGAAAGCGGGTTGGACGGTGTCGGCCGAGCACCCGGATCTGGAACCCAATCACATCGCGCTGATCTTGGCGCAAAGCTTCGACGACTTGCACAAAGCCACACCGAAGCACTTCGCCAACGAAGAAATCTTTGCTCAGCAGATGAAGGTATCGATGGACGCCAGTGCCGACTTACGAAGTGCACTGGCTCGCAAGGACCGGGCCGCCGCCGATGAGGCGTACACAAAGATCGGCAAGTCCTGCAAGAAGTGCCACTTTGAATATCGGGATCAATAAGAAATGAATGTGTGCCCGATGGGGCGCCGGATGGAAATGAATCGGCCCGGACTGGATGTCGTCAGTCCGGGCCTTTCAAGTGAAGAGTAGACGGTATTAGTACGTTAAGTAGCTCTTACCTTTTCCATCTTCCCCGGGTAAGTCCGGGTAGATCTCTTGAGTGTTTGTGACGTAGACCCATCCGGCAGTTCCGTTCGCGCGCGGTGTGTCGGCGTTCAGGATGCGGATGCTACTTCGGTGGTTGACAGGATTCTCGGGTATGGCCGTCAGATAGGTGGTCGTCAGAGCGATCTCCAAATCCGTGGCCGATGCCGCGATGGTTGGTTCATCTTCCAGGTATTGCCCGACGGCAGTCCTCAGCTGATCTAGGTGGTCCTGCAAAGCGGAATTGTGTCCGCCACGATCATCAGGGTTCTTCAGAGCCGGCAACGCGGCAAAGAGAGCGACGATGGCGACTACAAAAACCGATGCAAGGCTTTCGAACAAGGGTAGAGGCTTTTCATTCATCTGGCAATTCCTCGCTATTCTTATCGGCACAAGCGCGGAAAGACCTTAACTAGGGCTGTGCTTGCCTCAGAGCGCTCGGATGGGTAATCTCCACCTTGAAATCCACCTGTCGGTGCCTGAACAGTGAATCAGGCATTTGGATTCGCAGTCCCCGGGCAAGCCGGGAAGAAATCGCCGCCATGCAACTGATCATCGCCGAAAAACCGAGCGTCGCCAAAGACTTGGCACGTGTACTACCGGGCAAGTTTGAGCAACACGAAGGCTACTTCGAAGGCCCTGACCACCTGATCACCTGGGCGGTCGGCCACCTGCTCGAGCTGAAAACGCCTGAAGACTACTCGCCCGAGCTCAGTGCTTGGCTGATGGATTCGCTGCCGATCATCCCCGGCGAGGCGTCGGGTACCAGCGGCAAGGTGCTGCCGCCGTTCCAGCGCAAAGCGCGCTCGGGCATGACCAAGCAGCTGCGGTTGATCCGCAAGTTGGGGCAGCGGGATGACGTCGTCGAGTTGGTCAATGCTTGTGATGCCGCTCGCGAGGGTGAACTCATCTTTCGCGAGATCGACGATTACATGGGCTTAGGCAAGCCGGTCAAACGACTGTGGCTGCAGTCGATGACGTCCGACGGCATTCGTTCCGCCTTCGCCGAAATGGAAGACGCCGAGCGCTACGCCGGTTTGAGTGCCGCCGCTTATTGCCGCGCCGAAGCCGACTGGCTGATTGGTATGAACGCCACCCGCGGGATTACTAAACGCCTGAAAGGGCGGCGTGAATCCGGCGTGTGGTCGGCCGGCCGGGTGCAAACGCCGACGTTGGCGCTGCTGGTTCACCGCGAGCTCAAAGTGTTGGCGCACGTGCCCAAACCTTTCTGGCGGCTGAAGGGTACTTTCCATTGCCACGACCACGAGTACAACGCGCAGTACCGGGTCACGCGCACCGGCAAAGACGCCGACAAGGTGTGGGATGAAAAAGAGGCCGAAGCGCTGCTTGCCGCGTGCAAAGGTCAGCCGGTCAAAGTCAGCGAAAAAGTCAGCGAGTCCACCCGACGGCCGCCTTATCTGCATTCGCTGACCTCGCTGCAGAAAGAAGCCAACTCGCGTTTCGGTATGTCGGCCAAACGCACCCTCGGCGCGGCGCAGCGACTTTACGAAGGTTTTAAATGTCTGACTTATCCAAGAACCGATAGCAACGCACTGCCGCAAGATTATTTCAATCACGTCAACGAGGTCATGGATCAGTTGGCGGCGCAAAATGGCGGCGGCGAATTGGAAGCCTCGTTTAGCGAAGGCAACCGCGCCGACCAAATTGCCGAGGCAGCGAAGCTGGTGAAGCAGAATGGCTTGAAGAACACCGGCCGAAACTTTGATGATTCGAAGGTTGGCGATCACTTCGCGATTATTCCTACCGGCAAGTGGCCGGCAACTCCGCTGGGCGGCGACGACGCCAAGGTGTTTGAGTTGGTTTTGCGTCGATTCTTGTCGGCGTTCATGGAGCCGAGCAAGTGGCAGAAGGTGATTCGCACCACTGAGGTTCAAGTGAAGTCGACGGCTAAGTTGCCGTCGTGGGCACAGGACAATCCGCCGTCGTTCTTTACCGAGTCGAATCGTTTGGTGCATAAGGGTTGGCAGTTGGTCGATCGCCGTCCGCCCGAATCGGAGTTGCTGGGCAACATCGGCGTGGCGCCGGGTGAGGTTGCCGAGGGTACGAGTAAAGCAATCGACCTCGAGCCGGATCAAACCCGTCCGCCGAAGCGCTATACCGAAGCAAGCTTGCTGAAAGCAATGGAGCAAGCCACCGATTTGGACTTGGATGCGCACGGCGCAATCGAGGACGAAGACGACCTCGCCAACCTGAAGAGTAGTGGTCTAGGCACTCCGGCGACGCGCGCCGACACCATCGAATCGCTGATTGCCAAAGGCTACGTACTGCGCAGTGGCAAAACGCTGTGCGCAGCTGCGAAGGGCATCACTTTGGTGGACTTCTTGGAGCGCTTGAAGATCAACAACTTGGCCAAGGCCGAGTTGACCGCCGAGATGGAGTTCCATCTGCATCAGGTGCAGGAGGGCAAACGCGATCCCGAGAACTACATGAACGAAATCAAGGAAGCCGTCCGCGATTTCGCTGAGAAGGTTCGCGTGTTCCAGTACGAGGATTTGTTCACCGAGCTCGAGCCGATTGGTGCTTGCCCGAAGGATGGCGAGCCGATCTTTGAAGGCTTGAAGGGCTATCGCTGTTCCAAAGTGCCGGTAGGGGATCGCTTCGAGATCTTGGTCAAAGGTATGGGCCGCGAAGCCAAGGTGCCGTTGCCTGAGGTTTGCGAATTGCTGGCTGCCGAAGTCGGCAAGTTGGATGGCGTGGCCGATGTTGTTTCCGAGCCGAAGCGCACCAATGGCTATGTGCGTTTGAAGCGCAGCGCGGTCGGACCGACGCCGGACTTCATCTTGGAGCTGGAGAAGTTGGTCGAACGCGTCGTGCCGGTGGCCAGCATTAAAGAGTTCAAAGTTTCGGCGGTGGATGCCGACGAATGCGGCTTCACCATCTGGAAGGAGTTTCGCAGTCGCTACTTGAATCGTCCGGTGGTCAAGACCTTGCTCGAAACCAAAGACACCGGACCGCTGGATGGTTTCGTCAGCATGCGCGGCGAGACTTACGCCGGTCGTGTGCGTTTGGACGACGAGTTCAAACTCGAGTTCGAGCCGTACAAGGGCTACAAGGGCAGCGATGATTCGGGTGCGGTTGCGCCGGAGCTGATTTCTTACGTAATCAACGAAGCGCCTTATGTGACTTGCCCGAAATGCGAAGAGGGCAAGATCGTCGAAACGCCGACTCACTTCGAGTGCAAAGGCGAGGGCGACGAAAAAGGCTGCGGCTTGAAGATGCCGCGCACCGTGTGCAAGCGCGAAATGACGCGCGAAGATTTGCTGCCGTACTTCGAGCCGTCGGTGGGTCACACCAACTGGATCGAAGATTTTGTGTCGCGTAAGGGGCGTGCGTTTACTGCGCGCTTGGTGCGCAAGCCGAACGGTCGCCACGGCTTCGAATTCAAGCCGCGTGAAGGCGGTCCGCGCAAGAAGACGACCAAAAAGAAGGCCACCAAGAAAAAGGCGACCAAAAAGAAAGCCGCCAAGAAGAAGGCTACAAAGAAAAAAGCCGCCAAGAAAAAAGCGGTAAAGTAGCCCTGAATCCAACCGGCTTAAGCTGACGTGATGAGTACCCTAACTGCCGAGCAACTGGATCTGCTAAACGCCGCCGAACAAGCGGCAAAGCACAGTTACTCGCCGTACAGCAACTTCGCGGTGGGTGCGGCCATTACCTGGTCCGACGGTGCGACGACCACAGGTACCAACGTCGAAAACCTCAGCTACGGTTTGACCTTGTGTGCCGAACGCGCCGCAGTGGTCAGCGGAGTCGGCACCGGTGCTCGCAAAATTCAACGCGTCGCCATTTGGGTGGCAGCCAAGCAATTGGCGAATCCTTGCGGAGCGTGTTTGCAGGTGCTCAATGAATTCGCCGACGGAGCAACTGAGGTGGTACTAGGTGGTCAGGGACAGCAGCCGCAGTTGTGCTGCTTAAAGGATTTTCTCCCCAATCCTTTTCAAGCCGATCTGGGTTAAGGAACCCAGGATTTTTTATTCGAAGTGCTCGGCGTACGTCGCCAGGTACAGGTCGACGGTTTCCGCGTCTTCCATAAGTCCGTCATCGGACAATCGCTTAATGGCGGGTAGGTGGCCCATGATCCAAACGTGCAGCTGATCATGTGCCGGCCCGGTCATATTGCAGGATTGGATGATCTTCATCATTCTGCCGTGCAATCCGGCGCCCACTTGCTTCAACCCGGCTTGGTCTAAGCTGGGGTAGTTTGAGTCCTCGAAAAAGGAAATCGATTCGACGAAGGCGGCACCCATTTCAGTGGACATTTGCCATTTTTCGCCGTTGTTGAGCTCAAGGGATTCCAGCGAATGAGATCCCGAAGTCGTTCCAAGATTGCAAGATGAAAGGAACAACCCGGCCAAGCAGGTCAAGATCAATAGGAAGGGAGGGCGCATCGTGGGCACAGGATACTTCCGCGAAAGCTGCTAGACCTTCATCAAGATTCGATTGCTCTTGTTGCAGTTGGACAAGTCAATCGCCTGAAGCCAAATCAATCCTTTAGCGGCAGCCGGCACACGCCGCAGGCCAGGGCCGACCGTTGCCGCACCTTTGGAGTCGGTTTCGGTGATCGCCACCTTGCCGAGGTTGAAGTTCAGGTCCATCATCGTGCCCGCGCACGGCAATCCATTGGGAATGGGCGACGGACCTCCATCGCCCTTGCCCCACATCAACATGACTTGGCTGTTCGGCGTAGCGCCAGTCATTTTTGCCAGCATGTAATGGCCGGTTGTGCCGGTTAGCCAAAGAGAAAAGTGAGGCGATGGTCCTTCAAGGATGACTGCTTCACCCCAATATCCAAAGATGTCGAGCCAGTTAACGGGGTTATATATTCCAGACTCCTTATCCATCATCCAAATTGCATGGTCGAAATAATAAAGGGCACCCTTTTTATCGAAGCACATTGAAATTGTTGCTCCAGTGGGGCCTGAAAAATTTGAATTCTGGTCATCTGCAACCCCTGAGGTCATGTCAATTTGAACTAAGCCTTCAAGGAGATCGAAACCGTAAAGGGCGCTTCCATCAAATGTAAGAGCCATTATTTCATTTGAGCCGGTGCTTCCGATATAGGATGTCGTGCCGGCGGATAGGTCGATTTGGTACAGATCATGGATTCCGCCTACAAATGGACCAAGTGGGTCATCAATAACGAAAAGTTCGTCGTTGGGGCCGAACTCAATGGCATGGATGCCCAATAGGGAGGAACGATAGACAAGGGTTGCATTGCCTGTATTGGGGTCAATTTCAAAAATCCGATACCCAGTTATCCAGTCGCCGGAAGAACCAAACAGCTTGCCTTGGCTATCCATAGCTAGTCCATGCCAAAGGTGGTGGTGGTGATTGGTTGGGCCAATAAAGGTCGTGTCTCCGGTGTTCAGATCAATGGAATGCAGTTCGCCGTTCAGTCCCATGATTAGCGCTTCTTGTGCAGGGAGCGCTGGTGGAATCAGTGTTGCAGCGATGAATAAATAGATCCATCGAGGAAAAAAGAGGGGAATGCGCATGGCGAAGCAGGGAATTACATCCTACTTCGGATGCGCAAAGCTAGCTCTGAATTACTACAGCACGTCGCGGCTGCGGGCGGCGCGGTCGGCACCGATGAAGAACACCACGGTGGCGATGGCGATGACTAGGAAGGAGGTCGCGACGGTGGGTGGATCCGGGTCGGGCGAGAACATGCCGGTCCAGGTGTTTTCGATTTGGCACCACTCGCGGATTAGGCTGAGTAGGTAGCGGTGCGGCGAGGTGAAGCGGATGCTTCCGGGTAGCGAGCCGAAGAAGGCGCCCCAGCCAATCAAGAAGAAGGCTGCCCATAGGATGGCGCGCTTGAACCACACACCGAGTAATAGGCAAAGCGCGGAGTAGGGGATCGCGCCTAGGACTAAGACTGAGGTAAGGCCGATGATACGTGACCACCAAGCGTCGTCGCTGTCGGCGGGGGCGGCGGACATCAGCAAGAGCCCGGGCACGACGGCGGCGGAAATCAGGATGGGCAGCATCGCCAGCAGGCTGCCTTGCCAAATGCCGAGTAGTGAGACCCAGCGCGGCGTTGGTCGGGTGTAGAAGTAACCGACCGAGGTGTTGTCGTAAAGCTCGCCGAGAATCGGCAGCACCGTGAACATGCACATAAACGGCAGCGCAAAGTACACACAGATCGGCACGATGTATTTGCCGTACAAGCCGAACGGATCACCGACGCCGTGCGCTGCGCCTACACTTGCGATCAAAATTGGGAACGCGGCGAGCAACACATTCGGCAGCGCGCGCATGCCGGAGAAACGGCGGCGGAAGACGTATCCGCGCAGTGCTTGAATGGCCGAAAAGTATTTCATCGGGCTGCTCATGCGTAGTCTCCTACCAGCATGCCGAACACGGCTTCCAGGTTTTCGTCTTCCAGGTCCATGCTTTCAATCCAGCCTTGGCGGCCGAAGTCGGTCAGGTGGTCGAGCAGTTCATTGAGGCGGCGCGTTTCCACTTGCAGCTTGTCTTCGCCGGTGAATTGAATGCCGGTGATCAGTTCAGCGGCCAGCAGCGATGCGGCGACCGGTTGCAAGTTGTCGCCGCTGATCGTCAGGCTGCGCGGTTTTTGATCGACCAGCGCGCGGATTTCCGACAGCTTGCCTTCAGCGAGCAGACGTCCGTGATGGAGAAGGATCAGGTGTTCGGTGACCGCTTCGACTTCGTGCAGTACGTGTGAAGCCAGCACCACGGTTTTGCCGGATTCACCGAATTCGCGCACAAAGTCCAGCGTTTTGCGGCGGCTGATCGGATCCATGCCGTTCAGCGGTTCGTCGAGCAGGAGTAGCTGCGGTTCAAACAACAGCGCTTGCGCAACTTTGACGCGCTGGCGCATGCCTTTGGACATCGCATTCAGCTTGACTTCACGTTTGGCCAGCAAGCCGACCTGATCCAGCGCATGATCGGCGCGTTTGATCGCGTCTTTGCGCGATTCACCTCCCAAACATGCAAGCAAACTAAGGAAGTCCACCGCCCGTTCGGTTTCCAGGTGAATGTCGTCACCCGGTGTATGACCGACGCGCTGGAACAACTGATGACTATTCGAGGTCACGCGCTGACCAAACAAGCGCACTTCGCCGCGGCTAGGTTTGATCAACCCGGTCAGCAAACGCATCAGCGTCGACTTGCCGGATCCATTCGGCCCCAGCAATCCAATCACGCCGCTACCGACGCGCAAGTCCAACCCGGCCAAACCTTGCACCTCGCCATACCAGCGCGACAGCCCGATGCATTCAATCACCGTATCGCTAGGACTGGAATGCGTCGGCGAGTATTCGTTCGAGGAAGTAGGGGAGTGTTCGCTCATCCGACCAAGCTCCTCCGTTTCAGACTCTTCAGCAGAATGGCCAGCGACGCCACATTCAGCGTCGTCAGCACGGTAATCACCGACCCCGGCGACGCGTGGTGGCCGCGGATGTTGTCGACCGAATCCATGCAATAAGCGCAGAACACTTTGATGCAGTGCATGAAGCCGATTGCATAAAGATCGTAGTTTTGAGTGATCTCGGCGAGGATTGCACCGAGCGGATTAGTGAACAAGAAAATGCTGACGAAGGTCAGGTTGGTCCAAATGCCGCTGCGCGTCAGCGTGGTCACCGCTTGCACCATCAACGCCAACGTCACCGAAATCACCGTCATCGAAAGAATAAAGGCGCCGGGCACAATTTTGACCACTTCGAAGTGATCGTCCGGCGCGGTGGTGACGTCGAAGGTCCAAATCCACAGCATCGGCAGCAGCGTGACCAGCAGCAGGAAGCAGACATAAGCGAGCGTGCGGCCGAAGAGGTAGCTGGTTGGGGTGATCGAGCGCGAGAAGTATGACTCGAATGCGTTCGATCGAATGTCGGCGGCGAGCAGGTCGTAGCCGAACACCAGCGCAAGCGGCAGCAACGTCGGATAGACGAATAGATAAAGCAGCCCGAGGTACTTATCCGGTGTGATGCGGAAGAAGTTTTCATCCGAGCGCACGATCTGGCCGACGCTTTCGGCGTATTCGCGCCAATCGGGAATGACCTGGTACAGCAGGTAAATGAACCCGGTGCACGCAAGCGCGAAGATGAACGAACCGCGCGTCAACCAACCGACCCATTTGGATTGGCGGCCGCGGCGAATCGTCGCGTGAAAGATCGGCACCCACGCAGGTTTGTTGCTGCGCGGGCCGTCGAAGCGTGAATACTCAGCGGCGCGGAATGCCATTAGGCGATGCCCTCCGGAAGTTCACTGGGGTTGTCGCCCTCGAGGGCTTCGAGGAAGGCGTCTTCCAGCGACTTGGCGGCTGGGGTCACGCTGTGGATTTGCACGTTGGCGTTTTTGGCGAGTTCAAAAATGGTCTCGCTGGCGAGCACGCCGCTGGGGGCGTCGAGCAGGATTTCGCGTGAACTGCGACCTTGCTGCACGGTCAGCCCGGCACTGCCGGCGGCGGATTTGAATAGTTCGAGTTGACCTTCATCGACGCGCACGCGCTTGGCCCCGCGCGCCACCGCGGTCAGTTCGTCGATGCTTTGGCTCATCTTCATCTGCCCCTTATCCAGCACCCAAACGTGCTCGCATAGGTGCTCAACATCGGGCAGCAGGTGACTTGCGAGGATCAGGTGAATGCCGTGATCGCGGCGCACCAAATCAATCAGTTCCAACATGCGCGCCCGACCGCGCGGGTCGAGGCCGTTGGTCGGCTCGTCGAGAAACAGCAAATCCGGGTCGTGCACCAGCGAAGCCGCCAACTTGTAGCGCTGCTTCATGCCGGTCGAAAAAGTATGCACCTCGCGATAGCGCTCTTCGCCAAGGCCGACGAAATACAGCACGTCATTGGCGCGCAGCATCGCGTCGGAAGGTTGGAAGCCACAGATTTCGGCGAGGTGGGCCAGACCGCGCACCGCCGACATGCCGGGCACCCAGGTGTCGCGCTCGGGCATGTAGCCTATTCGTCGCCGCAGTAAAGGGTTACGTCGGCTGGAGCTGACTTCGCCGAAGATGCGGACCTCGCCGCCGGCAGGTTGGAGTAGGCCGAGAATGCAGCGCAGCATCGACGATTTGCCGGCACCGTTGGGACCGAGCAGGCCGAGGCCGCCGCCTTCAAAGACCGCAGACACGGCGTTGAGGGCGGTGAATTTGCCGTATTTGACCGTCAGCTGGTCGAGCTGCAGCACGGATGACGTCATGGTTTCGAGTATGGCGGTTCGTGGGCCCGGATAAAAGGGAGAAGCGAGGGATGGCCGCAACCGGTTCCGATTATTGGCTTTACTTGCGGGGCGATTTCAGTCGATGGGATAGAGAATCCCCCCGGATCCCGTTTGTGACTGTACGCCGCAACCAAGCCTTTTCGTTGGTCGAAATGACCCTGATCGTCGTGATGATCGGCATCACGGCGCTTTTTGCCATTCCGCGCTACGAGGCGCAGAAGGAGGCACCGATTTCGGCCAAGGCGTTCCAGTTTTTGCACCGCCTGCAAGGCGCGCAGAACCATTACCACCGCACTCACGGCAAATTTGCCGACCACGTCGAGGCGATGAAGATCGAAAGCAGCATTTCGACCGAGTTCGTGCTGCGTGATCTCAAATCCGACGATTGGGAAAAAGAATGGACCGCAGTTCTGGTGCGACGTTCACGCTGGTCGGCATTCGGTCCGTACACCGTGGTTTTTGACCAGGATGGGTTCCAGCCCGAGCCGAGCACAATGTGTGAAGCGTTGGTGCCGGAGGACAAGCGCTGGAGTTACGAAGAGGTTGACGGCGAGGAATAGGTGCCAGAGGCATCTTGGTTCACGAGCCGTTTACGCGGATGTGTGGTAAATTTGCGAGTTCCCCCAAACTCGCGAAATGCTCTTCATCCCCCTTCTCATGCTGGCGGCACCAGCCGCATTCCAGGACTCTGCTGTCGAAGCGGCGCAGATTGAATTCACTTCCTTCCCGCAGGATTTGCAAATCTTGCCGCGTGATGACGAAGGCTTCGGTCATGCGTCGATCAGCGGTGAAATTTTTGGCGCGGGTGCCGGCCGCTTGGTGCTGCAAGTGACACGCGATGGTGAGCCATGGCAGCAATCCCTTCTATGGAATGGAACCAGTCGGAGCGGGGCGTTTCAAAGCACCATCGCCATTCCCGCCGAGCTGGCCGACTACGACTTCACTGCAACATGGCAAGTGGGGGACCAAATGCAGGTTGTCGCCAAAGCGAATGACGTCGCCGCGGGGGACGTTTACTTGATCAGTGGGCAATCGAACGCAAATGCGATTGATTACCACGGTGAGCAGTTGGCGGATCAGCATCAACGCTATTGGTTGCGGTCGTTTGGCAGTGCTTCGTTTTATAAGTCAGAGGTCGCCAATGATTTGAGCTGGCACTTAGCGGAGGCCGAGATCGGCTACACCTCCGGCAGCGTGGGTACTTGGGGGCTGCGCATGGGGCAGTTACTGCTGGATCAATACCAAGTGCCGATCGCGATTTTGAACGGTGCCGTCGGCGGAACTCAAATTGCCTATCACCTGCGCAACGACAACGAGCACGACGATTTGGATACCGCGTACGGGCGGTTGTTGTGGCGCGCTCAGCAGGCCGGTATTGATCAACACGCCAAAGCCTTCTTCTGGTACCAGGGGGAATCAGATGGCGTCACGCCGCTTAGCGATTACTCCGACCGCTTTTACGACATCTACTTGGATTGGCAAGAAGACTGCGGCGGCTTGCGCGAGATTTACTTGGTGCCGGTGTTGAAGGGCTGTGGCAACCCCGCTTTGGAGCTGCGCGACAAGCAACGCCGCGCTGCGGATTTGCTGCCTAACATCACCGTGATGTCGATAACCGGAACCGGCGCACATGACGGCTGCCATTTTTACTACGCTGGCTATCGCGAATTGGGCGAACGCTTAGCGCGGTTGGTCGCGCGCGACTTTTATGGGTCGACAGACACTGCAAACATCACCGCACCCAATCCACTGCAAGCTCAATTCACCGACGCCAACCGCGATGCAATTTTGCTGACATACCGCGCGGCAACCGATCAGATCATCCTCGGCACGAATGCATACCAAGGATTCAGGCTCGGTGATGGTGTCACCGAAACGGTGACGTCGGCGCAGGTGGTGGGGCCGGGGCAAGTGTTATTAACCCTGAGCCAATCGACGACGTCGACCAAGCTGCGTTACTCGGATCCGCCCAACGGCAGTGAGTGGGTCAAAAACGCGCGTGGCGTCGGTGCGTTTGAATTCAAAGGGCTGGAGATTTTTCCGTAGTTCTCCCGCTGAATTCGAGACAGTAGGATGCATGCCATGTTTGGCCGCTACCTAACGGTATTGATCCTACTAGCCTGTTCCTGTTCATCCCCTCCATTGACGAACTGGAATTCGGTTCCCTCGAACGAGGAAATGAAATGGCGGCAATTCCAATTATTCCAAGGAGAGCATGCTCATGTTTGGGCTAGCAACGAGGAGGCTGCCGCCGAGGCTCATGATTTCATCGCCCGGGCACGAGCTGCGGTGGCCACGCCGACCCAGCCCCCAGCCGGGATAAGTTTGGTGATCGTGCTTTGCAAGCAAGATGATCCGCTATTTGAAGGGGTTGAGGATTATGAAAATGCGTTACGCAAGTGGGGAAGCACTTCCAATTTGCGCATCGAATCGTCACATTCACGGGGCGGTGACGGCAAGCAGCCAGATTTCGACGCCCGCCTCGCACTGAGTTTGGCGTCAGTTGCTGTTCCGGTCGATGACTCCGACTTAAACCTACCTGAAGCTCTTGCTCCACAATTTTCCCACGCCTTGATCATGTCCTCGAATGATCGGATTGAGTGGGTTTGCCAAGAAATGGTCGACGCTTCGTTGGCCGCAAGTGATGCGGGTTGGCTGGAGCGGAAACTGTTGCTTGCGGCAATGAATCCAACCGCTCAAATGGTGGAAAAAATGACTCCGGGATTGCGTTCGGCTTTTGTGCAGTCTTGGGCGTCCATTCACGGGTTGACGAAAGAGCAGGTCAATCTCGCCCGCGCGGAATTTGGCTTGGCTGCAATGGGACCGCAATCGGAGAGCAGGCGCAAACGCGCGCCACACTTATTGACTCACGATCGCGCGATGGAGATTATCTTAAGCTCGGATAGCGTGGTGCTCGACGAGGAACTTGGCTTCGGGGTACGAGCCTCACCAAGCAGCTATTGTTTTTTTGCCATGCAATCCATGGATTGGGGATTGATCTTCGACCTCAATCCAAAGCGTTCGGATAAGGCTGGCGCGCTCGAGGGATATCCGCATTATGAGTGGCTTCCTTTGACCAACGAGGTACCCACCAAAGGCGACGTCGAAGCCTTCGAAAAGCTGAGGCTTCAGTACCCTGGCTTCACATTAGTCCTCAACGACAATGTCAGTCAAGCCGCCACCTTTTTGGCGGCGCATGCTTTTTGGGTGCAGGAAGTCGACGCCAGCACAGCGCTTGAATTTGGCGCTTACTTTGGGATGACCTCCGATCAGGGCGCAAATTTGCGCAAGGCGTTTCTGGCGGACTAGCCGGCATCACCACTAGCCATTGAGTGGCTAGTTGTTGGCCATCCAACTCTTCTTATCACTACCAAAGATGTGCAAATTGCCTAAGCGACTGGTCAACATGATGCCGGCAATTGCGTTGGCGACATGTGCATAACCAAGGTAATGATCGCCGCCGTTGTTGCGTTTGCCGCCGATGTACTCGGCCGAGCCGTCGGGCTGGCGCATTAAGGTCAGGTACCAAGACCAGGAATCCATATGTTCCTTCCACCCCTTCGGGTTGACGCGCCGCAACGCCGCGGTGCCGAAAATCATGCCGATGGAACTCATTGCATGAGCTTCACGCATCCGCCGATGATGCTTGTGCAAATAGGCGCCCATCTTGTCGCGCAGCTTCGGTGCTTCGTCGGCTAGTGATAGGGCAAGCGCCATTTGTCCGGTTCGCGCACAGGCATCCCAATAACCGGTTTCCAAAGTCCAATAGCGCACGCCTCCGTTATCGCCGGTAGATTTTTCGATCTCGGCGAAGGACCGATCCCATGCTTTTTCATCAATCGTGCATCCAGCGCGCGCGGCGAGTGCCCACAGCAAATGCGCATGCGTGTTGATGATGTTGAATCCCTTGCCGCCATAACCGACGGTGATGCCGTGACCATATCGCCCTTCTTCCGTTTGGCGTGCGGCGAGACAATCGCATAGGTGTTGAATGGTCGGCAGCCATTGCTCGTCGCCGGTAGCGAGCGCGTATTCACTGAGATAAATCCCCGACATGGTGATGAACCAATTGGATAAACCGGCGGGCTCCATTAAGTCTTCGCTGACGTACCCGCGGCGTTCGGGACCGGCGAGCAGCACGGCGATCTTTTCCAGCGCAGGAAGGTCTTCGGGGTTGCCGCGACCGAGTAGGGCAAGACCGCAAAGCGCGGTGGTGTAGCGAGTGGCGTCTTCACCGGTGTTGGATTTCCAGGCGCCGTCGGCGCGGCGAGTTTTGAGAAGGTCGGTGCAGATTCCATCAAGGAATTGATTGGCCAATGCGTTCTTCTTGTCGTGCGGTTTGAAATTGCCGCGAACTGGAAGGGTTACGGTGAGTGGCATTTCTGCGCCGTCCCTCAGTACCTTCAACTTCAGTATTCCTCTTGCAGCTTCAGCCTTTTGAATCGCATGTCCCAACGCCGCCAACGGTCCATCAATCCGATTGATGTCGCGACTGTGCTGCGGAAGATCCTTTCCGCCCACCGCCACAATGACGTCACCCTTTTGCAAGCCGGCTTGTGCACCTGGACCGTCACTTTGAAGCTCCAGAATCAAAATGCTGGCTTCCTCGGCAACCACTTCGCCGCGTCCGCCAATCGGCCCCAACGGGCTATGCGCATAGTCGCCGGCTATGGCATTTCGCGGTGGAATGTTGACTGCCTTTTCCTGGCTTACTCCCGCGGTCGCGAAAGAGGGGATGAGGAGGAGCAGCGCAAGGAGTTGGGGCAGGCGGCGCATGGTGTTCCCAGATTCAACGATTTGTCGCGAACAAACAAGTGGAATTCCTAGCCAAATGGACTCAGGATGATCGCTTCATGATTCACTCCACTAAGACATGTTCGCCGGCATTCGCGATATCGTCGGCGGCCGCTCGGCTGCTTATGAAAAGGAGTTGCAACGCGCGCGACGAATCGCGATGCGCGAGATGTCGACCCAGGCGAATAAATTGGGCGCGAATGCCGTGGTTGGAATCGACCTCGATTACGAGAGCATCGGCGCCAACGGCAGCATGCTGATGGTCACCGTCAGCGGGACAGCGGTAACCGTCCGCTAGCCGAATCCTTCAGAAGCCAAGAATCGGGATCTAGCGTTCCGTTTGATCTTTCGTCGCGAGCAACCTACGCTGTCGCCAACTTTGGTATCTGTCCCCGTAGCTCAGCTGGATAGAGCAACGGTTTCCTAAACCGTAGGCCGGGTGTTCGAATCGCCCCGGGGACGCCAAGCCTGGGTGACACCCTGTCTTTTGCGCGGAATTGGGAATTCGGATATGTTTGGGAATGCGCTTCATCTTCATGCTTTTCGCATTCGCGATTCTTGTCGCCCCATCACCGGCGCAGATCAATTTCTTAAATCCTGGTGCGGAAACAGGAACTGGAGGAAATCCGGATGGGAACAATCCGCCACCCTCTTGGGATGTGCTGAGGAACCTGACCACGGTTGAATACGGAACCGGGGGACCGACTTGGCCTGATGCCAATACGCCTGGCCCTACAAATCGCGGCAATAACTATTTTGGCGGGGGCACCAATCAGGGGAACTCCTACGCCACGCAGGTATTTGATTTAGCAACCTACGATGCGGCGATCGACGGTGGGGGCATGACCTTCAAGCTGTCGGGCTGGCTCGGCGGCCATACGACTTATGGTGATTACGCCAAGGTCTCGCTTCAATTTCTGTCGGCTGCCGGGACTCCGGTGGGCGGCATAAGCTTCATTGGGCCGGTTACCCTCGCCGACCGGGCAGGACAAACTGCTCTGCTCTACCGCGAGACCACCGATGTTGTTCCAGTTGGAGCGCGGCAAGCCGAAATCAAAATTTGGTGCCTGTGGCAAGCGATTGCCTACCAAAACATGTCCTTTGTGGACGAAATCGCCTTCGAGCTTTCGAACTCGAACGGTTTAGTACTCTCTGCCGACAAACCTGCAAACGCCGGCACCAAACATCACCTCATTGTCTTTGGCGCGACTCCTGGAGGATATGTGCGCTTCGCCTCGTCCACCACGGGAGCCGGGCCGACCTTTTACTACGGCATGGATGTGGATTTGTCCGCGCCCATTACCGATCACGGCAAAGTCAAAGCTGTGCTGGGATCGCAGTTGAACATCGAATACAACATTCCTCCATCGCTGGCTGGAACCACGGTTTGGCTGCAGTGCTTTGACATGCAAACAGGTCGGTTGTCGAACAACATCGAACTTTATATCCATTAATGTTGGGTTAGGTGTTTGCTAGTTCATCGCACACGCTTTTGAACCAATCGCGGCGGGCTTTGGCGATGGCGTGGGCGCCGCGGGCGGCGAGGGTGAGGATGGGTTTTTCGCAGGATTGAATTTCGCGCATGTGGGTGCGCATTTCTTGCTCGGTTTGTTTGAGCTGATCGGCGACTACGGTTAGGAATTCTTGGCGTTCCGATTGGGATAGGGCCTCGAAAAATAGGAGGCGGGCGCGGATGAGGTCGAAGCCTGGGCCCACTGCAGCGGGGGAAAGTGGCGGGCGCATCCAGCGCTTGAGGGCGCGGCGGCCGGCGGGGGTGATGCGGTAGAGGCGTGTTTTGCGGCGGTCGCCGTCGGCGTCTTCGGACTTGAGGTGGCCTTGTTCTTCCAGGCGGCGCATCAACGGGTAAATGGTGCCGGCGCTGCCGCTCCACGTGTGAGTCGGCGACGCAAGGAACTGCTTGCGCACGTGATAGGGCGTGCACGGGCCATCGCGCCAAACGATGCCTAGGGTGACTTGCTCGAGCTCGGTTCGGTCGGTCATTTGAGTGTGATTTGCAAGAATAGTACGAATCGTACTAACATGCAAAGCCGAAATCCGAAATGATTGCAATGTCTTCCGCCCTTTCACTGATCCTTGCCCTCACGCTCGCGCCGCCCATGTTTCAGGAATCGGCGCCCAATCAGGAACCGGCGGAGGGAGCGCCGGCGCCGGAGGAAGTCTTGCCCAAGCTGGTCGAACTAGATGGCGACGTCGCGCGGATTCCATTCACCCTAGGCGACCGCCGACCCATTCCGGTGATCGAAGCAATGGTGAATGGAAAGGGTCCTTTTAAGTTTTATTACGACACCGGCGCCAGCGTTTGTGTGCTGCACAGCGGCTTCGTCGAAGAAATGGGGATCGCGTCGCTTGGCCAAACCGAGGTCGGGGATCACACCGCAAATGCGCGAATCGCCGCCGATCGCGTCGAGTTGGCGACGGTGGAAATGGACGGCATTCGATTTGAGGGCGTTCCTGCTCTCGCTTTCGACCGCAGTCGTTTAGGTGGCGATGAAATTCGCGGGGTTTTGGGATTGCCGCTTTTTCATGAGCACTTGCTAACGATGGATTACCAGAAGCAGCAGATGGAGATCACTAGCGCGACTTTGCCCGCTGAAGGAATCGGAATCCTTCCTTATGGCGGCGAAATGCTGCCGGAAATGATGATCACCGTTGGCGGTGAGGAAATCTCATGCCACATCGATTCCGGTTCACCGACTGGACTGATGTTGCCGACCAGTTTCGTTGAGAATCTGGCGCATAAAAACGAAGCCAAAAAGATTGGCGAGGCTCGCACCGTCAACAGCGTGCTTGAAATTTGGAGCGTGCAGATCGACGCCACCGCCGACATTGCCGGTAATAAGTTCGTCGATCCGACTGTGATCTATAACGAAATGGTGCCCAATGCTTTGATTGGATATCAAATCCTGAAAGACATGGTGCTGTCGATTGATCAGCGATCTAAACGCGTGCGCCTGCTGCCGAACAATCTGCACGCAAACCTCGCCGGTATCGAACGCGCGATCCTTGATTACGCCGAGTCGTATTACGAGTTGAAACCGGAGTACGTCGAACGATCCATTCATAAGGACTTGGCCAAAATCGGGTACACGCTGAAGGATGGTAAATGGAAAACCCACCCGATGGACTACGACGGTTTCATGAACATGGTGATGTGGTACGTCAACAACGACCACACGCCTGAACCCGGTCCCAAAGACGTCGTCGTACTTGCGGCCACAGATCAAACCGCGTTGGTGAAATTAACCGGTTCGTGGGGCATCGACTACATGCACGTCGGCCTGTATGAAGGCCGCTGGCAAACGCGAAACGCGGTGTGGCAGAGCGTGCCGGAGCCGCGCGCCGCCGAAGCCATTGAAAAGGATCGTGTACTGGTCGAGCAAGTGGTGCGGAAATACCTCGCTGACATGGTCTCCGGAAACGAGGAACTCAACCCAAACGGTGACGTCGAAGTGCTGGGAGTCATGGACCGCGTTGCCTGCGCGAAACTGACGACCGCCTGGGGCGTCGACCTCATCAACCTCATCAAAAATGACGGCGGCGATTGGATGGTCCAGCATGTAATGACTCATCCGCATCCGTAGCCAGACCGAAATCGCGAATTCAAATTTTCTGGCATACTGATTTTGACGAGTTTGCTGTCCGTTCTCGAGCTGAGTGTCTTTTGAATGGAGGCAGAAGGACTTCTGCCGACTCACTTCCTACTCTCAAAAACTCAGCCGCCACTCCAGATGAGCACCGTCAGCCGCTTCAAGCACTCCCTTTTCGTCGCCCTCACCGTCGCCCTAATTTTGCTGCTCACAGCGACGGCCGGGGCACAAATCGGTCCCAAAGGCCGACTGTTTAACGGCAGCTCCGTCAAGGGCTTCATCAGCCAGCCTTTTCAAATAAAGGAGTACGCGTTTTTCGCAAAAGCAGGGGAGGGCATCTTCCTCAACACCGTCGAACTGGGCGGTTTGAATTTCGACCCGCAGGTCAACATTTACCGACCCGACGGCACGCTGCAGCTGTGGGATTGGGGGCCCGCCATCATCGGCGTTGGATTCACTGCAACGCAGACCGGCGTTTACACCTTGTCGTTGAAGGACTATCGCTCCGGCGGCGGCACCGGCGTTTATGAAATTCATTACGGGCGCGCGCCGGGTGCGAATGAGCATGGCGAACTCGTCAACGGCGGTAAAGTTTCCGGCACCATCGAATTTGGCGATGTCGATTCTTACACCGTGACCGCCAACCCCGGCGACAATGTGCTGCTGCGCGCCGTCGACTTAGGCGGAGTGAATTTCGAACCGCAAATCAACGTATATAAGCCGGATGGGTCGCTGCAGCTTTGGGATTACGGCCAAGTGATTTGTGGTGTCAGTTTTACTGCAAACATTGCCGGTCCATACACCGTGATGCTACGGGATTATCGATCCGGCGGTGGCACCGCGCCGTATGAAATTCACTGCGTGCGCACGCCGGGTGCCAACGAGCATGGCGAGTTGACCAGCGGCACCGTGGCTTCCGAATTCATCGAATTAGGCGACTTGGATTCGTTTACTTTCACCGTGAACCAAGGCGACACCTTTCAGTTGCAAGCTACCGATATGGGCGGCACCAACTTTGAACCGCAGATGAACATCTATCGCCCCGATGGATCGTTGCAGAATTGGACTTGGGGCAACAATGTTGCGACCTTTGGCATGACCGCAGGTTCGACAGGGACCTACACCGTTGTGGTGATGGACTACCAGAACGGCGGCGGAACTGGCCCTTACGAGCTACTATTCACCATCCAATAATGGCATAAACGCGGTGATCTCTTTGCGTCCGTCAATGCCCGGACCTTCCAAATACGCAAGCACGACGGGGCGCGGTAGGCCGGAAATGTGGTCGATCCGCAGTGCATAATCGCGCCCCGCTTCTAGCTCGATCGAGTTGGATTGAAGCGCTTCGGTGTTTGGAGTTTCGCCGATGACTTGCTCGCCAGCGGTGAAGTTTCCGTCTCCGTTTAGGTCTAACCAAAGTTTGGCGCGACCGGATTGTGTCTTCATCGAAACGGTGTGTTTACCGCTTTCTGCAACCCGGACCGTTGCGGCGAATCGCTGGCCGACGACGCGGGTATGCTCGATCGGTCCGCGTAACATCGGCAACTTGTATTGACGCGTTTGCTTGAGCTGATCGAAATCGGGGAACTGCTTTGGCGTGCGCGAGCCGATGTCGAATTCCGTAACAGCGACGCGATCCGGCCATTTGAGGAATCGCGCCCAACTTGTTCCTTGGACCGGCTGGCCATCTTCGGCGATCAATTGCGCGCGAATCATGAAGCCATCTTCATTCGAAATGGGCTGTTGGTAAGTTTCGCCGTCGGTGGTTGGATCTTGCGGCAATCCCCAAGTCAGCCAATGCATATTCCCTTGGAACGGCGCCGTGGTGTATCGAATTTCACCTTTTAGCGCAGTGCGGTTGCGCAGCGCCACGCCGTCGGCTGGTTCCGTGTCGAATAATGCGGTGATCGGTCCGAGCGAATCGCCGCGCTCAATTTCGATGGGTTGCACGATGCCAAATACTCTTTGGTCGGCGGATCGCACACGCGCAAGCAGTTCATCGGCGTCGCTGTAGTTTCGGCTCCAAACGCGTTCGGCAAAAACGGGTAGGCGGAAGCGCAGATCGTGAATCACCGACGTTTCACGCTGCTCCCAAACCGAAATTTGCGAGCCAATGATTTGATCTTCGCGATCAATCCACTCGGCATTCCAAACCTGATCATCGCGGTTCGGATCCTTCGGCCCGCGGTCTTCAAACACCGGACGACCCGGCTCCCAATGCCAAAACTCATTCGGCGGCCAGCCCGCCATCTCCAACGGCGACCATTTGCGTCCGCCGCTCGATCCGGGGTGAACCACGTTATGGCTTCCCACTACGTACAACGGTTTCCAGCTGGCATTAATCACCGGATAGCCGGCATTCAGTAAATCCCACGGCGCGTTATACGAAGATTCCCACGCCGCCACGACAACGCGATCCGCTCCGCTGGCCGGCAAGATGTCAGTAGGGGCGCCATGGAAGCCCTCCCAAACAATCAAACGTTTGCCGCGCGCGCGAACCAGTTTTTGCACTCGACCCAAAAACGGCAACAACTGGTCGCCGGCGCCGGACTCGTCGCCGCCGATGTGAAAATACGGCGAGCTGTCGAACACGTCCATGACTTCGTTCAGCAACGCTGCAATGCGATCAAAGTGTTGTTCGCTAGCCACGTCGCGATCGGTTTTGGCTTCCGGCAAATAACCGGATTGTCGCAGCCGACTGGAATGCCCCGGCAAATCAATTTCCGGAATGATGGTGATTCCGCGCACCGCAGCGTAGTCGATCAACCCTTTCAACTCCGCCCTCGTGTAGCAGCTGTTGTTTTCGAGCTTGTCGGTAACCGGCGCAAACGGAAAAGTGAACAACTGATCATCGGTTAAGTGTAAATGCAAAAAACGCAGCTTGTACAAATGCATCAAACGCACGACGTCCTCCAATACCGCGATGCTGTGCGGATTGCGTGCGACGTCGATCAGAATCGTGCGGTAGGGGTAAGCCGGTCGGTCTTGCAGAACTGTTCCCGGCAGCCAAATTCGGTCGCCGTCTACCTGGACTAGCTGGAGCAAGCTGGCAATTGCATGCGCCATGCCGGCCGTGCTTCTTGCCTTCATGGTGCAACCGCTGGAAAAGATTCCTATGGAATAATCGCCGTCCTCCCTTTCCGGATTTTGATTCGGACCCGTGGGCTGCAGTTCCAAATGGATGGATTGAACCGGCGGCGGTTCGTTCCGGTCATGCATGATTACCGGTAAGGTTAGCCCGGTCAAAATTTGCAACTCTTGGGACAGAAGTCGCGCTTGGGTGACGAGCATGGAATCGGGGCCGTCATCGGTCCAGGCCACAATCGCGGTCGCTGAACTGATTTCAAACGGGTCATCCGAATGGCGGATCAATACCGGCGTTGGAACCAGAGCCGGTAGGGGGCCGGTTTCGGTGTCCTGTGGACACGTTGCACTTGCGAAGCCGAGGATGAGGGAGCAGAGCATGGGAAATTTGATTTCGCAAAGGGTTCCATGAATCAACGCGGAAGCACAGTTGCCAACACTGCGCTCACCGCTTCAAAAGCATCTACATCAGAGACTTCAGTGGTAACCACCGCCCAACAGCGACGGCCGTTGACGTCACCAACCATCCAAGTCTGATCCCATTGTTTGCCGTCGGCATCGGTGCGACGCAATGCAGCATATTTGGCCGGCACACTTGCGTCGGCTCCAAAAGCGGCGTCACCATAAATCACCTCGCCGACGTCTCCTTCTAAAGCCCAGCCCAGCGTATGCATTTCGACGCGTTCGGTGAGCGCATCGCCCATCGCCGGCGGTGGTCCGAGCAAGCCATCGACCAATGGCATCCATTCCACCGTCATCGTCGTGTTGCGCATAGTTGCGGTAGAGGATCGGGCCGACGGGTCGGTGCGCACTGTCCACAACTTGGGATCGACGGAGTATGTGACGCCTTCGGCTTCATACGAAACTAAAGCCGGACCCGTTGCCAACGAGATACCGGTCATGATGTGAATCAATAAGCCTTCGAGCTCCGGTCGAGTGTAATAAGGTCCGCGATAGGCAACAACGAGGTGCTCCTTCTCGGTGAACCACGTGATGAATGAAAGCAAGATTTCATTCTCTTCATCCTTCTTCTGACCGTAATAGCGGCCCTCCTCGCCGCGGACTTGCTGGCCGAATAACGGGAATTGCTTGGCTTGATTGGAGCTGGCTTTGCGCTTGAAATGCCGCGCATGAAACTTCTTTTGCACATTCACAAGGGCATCACCGGGGGAGAGGTCGCCGCGAAACTCCAGCCATAGACTGCCGGATTTCTGCACCCCGGTTTTTTGATCATCACCCAACTCATCATTGACGCCGACGCGTACAAAGTCATAACGCACGCCGGTTGGCGTTTCACTGCGCCGAGCTTGCAGCCCGCTGTCGTGGCGTAGCTTAAGCCCATCGCAAATGGTTGTAACGATCTGCGCCGATACGCCTGAATCCCCAACCTTCTTTAAGGTTTGAGTGAACCGGTCCATCGCTTTGTCGTAGTTGTTGGCCAGAGCGACAACGGTCACATTCACCACAAAACCCTTGACCGGAATCACGGCGTCGTAGCGCCAGCCTCCCCATGAGCCAGGCTTTCCGTGAAGCAGGCTGCGCCAGCCCAACACTGTTTTGGGCCCAACTGCAAATCGCGCTGGCACGCTTTCTTTATATTCGTAATCCTTGCCCGACGCCGCAACGGCAACCGGTATCTCCTCCGGCAGGCTCTTGTGGAACTTCTCGGCCGCTGCAATGGCTTGGTTTTCATCGCCAACGTGAAACACGCGTAATTCCATTACCTCCGACCCAAACTCACCACGCAAATAAGCCTGCGTTTCATTGGCGACCAATTTGGATTCCCAGATCACCGGCAGTGGGCAAAGCAAACCGAAAACGTTGTACTGAATTTCATCCCATATGTGAAAGTCCTTTCCTTCCATGGAATCGAGAGCCTTTTTGAGATCGGTTTTTCGCATGGAACCCTCGGCGTCGGGTTGCGCCCAACTGAACAGTACTGCTCTAGATTTAGGCCGATTTTGAGCGTGAAAGGTATACACCCATTTGCTGCCATCCTCGAGCGTGCAGTGGAAATAGCGAGAGCTTTGGTAGTTGCCGATAACCTGGCTCACCTTGCTCTGAATCTCGCCGGGCTTGAGACCTCTTTGCCGCAATAGGTATTGGAAGTCCTCGGCCGCAGCCGTTGCCCAATCCGATGACTTGCTGTAAACCCTTTTCTCGACCGACGTCTGAATGCGCAGCGGAGGATGCAACGCCTGCGGATTGGAACGGCTGAGGAATTCAATCGTGTAGAGCTTCTTCTCTGAAAACTCCTGCGCAATCCAGCGGTCGGCGGGGTAATCCAACTTCCACCCCAAGCCGTCGAAGGTCTGCTGTTGGGCGGCGAGTAAGGCAAGGGCGGCAAGAAGCATGAATCGATGCTACTTCCGCGCAACAAGAGCACTCCGAAGATCCGCTTGAGAATCAGGCGGCTTTGCTATTTGCAAACCGCCGCCGACGAATTAATAAAACGGGTCCGGCAGCTCCTCCATGAAATTGCCCCCGCTCGACTTTGCAACTTTGCGCCGCGAAACCGTAGGCGTGGACGCCAGTTTTGAGACGCCGTTTGGACGGCGGCTGATGACCTATGCCGACTACACTGCGTCGGGCCGCTGCCTGGGTTTCGTCGAGCAGTTTTTGCTGCAAGTGCAGCATATTTACGCCAATACGCATACCGAAGACGACGTTTCCGGGCGCAGTATGTCGAGGTTGCTGGAGCAGGCGAGCACCGCGATCAAAGATGCGGTCAATGCCGGTCCGGACGGCAAGTTGATTGCTCTGGGCACCGGCAGCACCGCGGCGATATATAGGTTTCAGCAATTAATCGGCGTTGCTATTCCGCCGGTGAGCGCTGAATATTTGGTGCAGTGGCGCGAACAATTTATGGGGCGGCGCAAAGCGGCGGCGTTTGAAGAGTTCGTGCGCGAGCGGCGGCCGGTGGTTTTTGTCGGGCCGTTTGAGCACCACTCGAACGAGATCACCTGGCGGCATTCTTTAGCTGAGGTCGTGGCTATTGGATTGGCTGCGGATGGCGGTATTGACTTGGAGGATTTGAAGCAAAAACTGCAATCGAAACAGTATCGCGGACGACGGTTAATCGGTTCCTTTTCGGCCGCTTCCAACGTCACCGGCCGACGTACGCCGGTTCATGAAATCGCCCGAATCCTGCACGCGCATGGTGCGCTGGCAGTTTTTGATTACGCCGCGTGCGCGCCGTATGTGCCCATCGATATGAATCCGGACCCGGGTGCCGACGGCGGCGACCCGTCGCTGGATGCGATTTTTGTTTCACCGCATAAGTTTTTGGGCGGGCCGGGTTCGAGCGGGGTGCTGGTTTTCAATCAACGCATTTACCACTCGGAACTACCACCGTCAGTGGGGGGCGGCGGCACCGTCGATTACGTCGGGCCGCACGCGCATGATTTTGTTGAGGATATTGAAGAGCGGGAAAAAGCGGGTACGCCGGGTACGTTGCAAACGATGAAGGCGGCGTTGGCCTTTATGGTCAAGGATTCAGTGGGCGTAGACAAGATTGAAGCACGCGAAGACGAGCTGCTGCGCCGCGCTTTGAAGCGTTGGGGTGCGAATGAGCGCATTGAAATTTTGGGCGGCGCCGACCCCGCGGACCGCACTGCGATCATCTCGTTCAATATTCGAGATCCGCGCGGCGGTTACTTGCACCCGAAGCTACTGACTGTGTTGCTAAACGATCTGTTCGGCATTCAAAGCCGCGCCGGTTGCAGTTGCGCCGGACCTTATGGGCATGTGCTGCTCGATATCGATGAACCGACTTCCGAACGCTATCGCGCCGCAGTCAAAGACGGCTTCGTCGGCATCAAGCCGGGCTGGTGCCGCATTGGTTTCCACTTCGCGATGGACGACGCCGAGGCCGATTTTTTGATCGACGCAGTGGAATTGCTCGCAGATTCCGGTTGGGTTTTTCAACAGATCTATCAATTCGATTTGAAAGCGGCAACCTGGACCCATCGCGAATTTACTCCCGAAGAAGAGCCGTACGACCTCACCGCAGCATTGGATCCCAAACCAGCCGGCGAGGCGTTGGAAGCCTCGATTCGAGCATTTCTTTACGCCGGTTATTTGGACAAGGCGCGCAATCTTGCCGCTCAACTGACCTCAACCGCGCCATCGCAATCGCAAAAATTGGAAGGCGCGTTGGAAGAGCTGCAGTTTTTCAGCGCTTAAGCAACTGCAGCATCGCGTCGGCCATTCCGGCGCCGATGAGGAAAAAGGTTTCGGCATTATTGTTCCAGTGGTAAGCCTGGCCGCTGGGTGATTGCGACTTGTCGCGCCAAAAATCTTTGGTACCGACGAACGCCACGTTGCCGACGAATTCCTCACGCTGGGCAACCGCCGCTTGTGCCTTCATCAATGAAAGCGCGCGTGGATGTTTTTCCTCATGGCCGCTCATTCCGGTTTCGGCGATGACGAAGGGCAAGGCCGGATGACCGAGCTCCGCGCGCATATCCCGAATCAAGCACGACAAGTTTTTTTCATAGACGTCATTGAATGCTTGATTGACGCGATCATTCCATCCCTGATGCCAGCCGATGCCCATTAACTTGACCTCGCTGTATTCCAAGCTCGGGAAGATTGGATCCACGTCGGCAAGCACGCGCTGGATCTCGGCAATCATCGCCGTGTACGACTCACCAATTTCTCCGCCGGCACTAGGCGGACGGAATTCTTTACCCACGGCTTTGCCGCCCCAGGCGACTTTGATCAATAAAACCGGTTCATCAAAATGATCGCCGATGGTCCATCCAAATCCCAACTCCGGGCCAATGGTCTCCACCCCCGCGCCAAAGCCGACGGTAAGCGAACCGGCGCGATCGAAGTAAGAAATCATTACGTCGTCGCGTGATTTCCACTCGCCGGATTCGGAACGCAAATGCCCGAATGGACTCTGAGCGTCGGCGTTGGCGGCGATGAATTCCAATGAGCCTTTGCCACCGTTGCGTTTGGGGTCGGCGGCGATGATGCCGGAACCTTGCATGTTGGATTGACCAGCGAGGATGAATACTTGTAAAGGTTTCAGCGGATTATGAACCACGTGAATCGCGCGGTGCGCGGCATCGGCAGTTAAGCTCCAGGATTCAGAAGCCGCGTTCGGCCGCTGCAATCGCAAGCCCTTCAGCCGCACTTCCGATTCGACGGAATCGACATGAACCATGCGCACATCGACCCAGCCAATTATTTGGGCAGAAAGGGGATCGTCTGCGCTAGGTTGCACATCCGGCGCCAAGAATTCGACCTCAAGCGGGACTTCGGTGGCTTCCTGCCAAAGCGCGTCAACCTCATGCGAATCGGCGGCATCGAAGGACGTCGCCAAAAGGATTTTGCCGTTCTGCTCGATCTCAAGCCGCAACAGTTTTTGACCTGCAGGAACTCCGCAGGCATGCAAGAAAGCGAGCAAGAGGGCAGGGATTCCAAGCGTTCTCATTCGGCGCGACATTTCACTAGCTTACTTAAAATGTAGCGGTGCACTTCACCGTGAAATCGATTGCCAAGCGCTTGATGAAAATGGGCGCTGAGGTGGAGGAGGTGCACCGCCGCGACTGCGCCGAGTATTTCAAGCGCTGGACGAAGACGTTTTGCCGAAATGTGAAACGCGAAAAGGGGACTTATCGCTATCGAGGCCTGCACTGGCATGCGTTTAGCTATTTCTTGGAACCCCATATCGAGAGGGAAGCCGCCATAGAGCATTACGCGCAGGAAAAAGAATCCTCCTTATTGGTCATTCCCGAAGAATGGAAAGGACGATCCGGTCTGCGGATTCACGGCATTCCTTCCCCTGATTTGACCGAATTTCGCCACGACCTCTACGTGTTCCCCGAATCGATGGATTGGACCATGGTCTTCACTCACGAAGTCGGCTACTGCGGCCCGTATTTCACTCGCCGCGAATGGTGCGAAGATCGATCCGCTCCTAAATATTTTCCGTGACGTAGCCCATCGAAAGCTGCGGGTAGCCAATCCCAATTAGCTTTCACTATGAAAGCAATCCTCGGATTCGACCGCTGTCATTTAAAAATCTTTGCTTGGGTCGCGACGCCTTTTGCGGTTATGAACCTCATCGGCGCGCCAACCATTCGCGCGTTATTGATGCCTTTGCTGGGGCCTTATTGCATTATGTGGGGAGTGCCGTGGCGCAACGGGTGGACCGACTTTTCGCTGAAGGTCGCGGTGATTGCTTCCATCCTGATGGCCATCGGCGTGCTGTGCCAGGTTTTCGCCAAGAGGTTGAAATTGAGTCCGGAGGGCAAATACATCACCTGGACGGCTTGCCTGATCGGCTGGATTTTGTCGGGGTACCTTTCTTACGGCGGCACCATGGGTTGACCGGCTAGGATCGGGGGATGACCCTGCGGCGCCGCTCCCTGCTGATCATTCTGAGTACTCTGCTCATCCTCGGCGGAGCGGCGGGTCAAGATATCGAAAAACGGCGACCGAATGTTCTGATGATCATTTCGGATGACCAACACGGCGATGACTTCGGCTTTATGGGCAGCAAAGTTGTCGACACTCCGCGTTTGGATGAACTGGCGGCGTCGGGCATGTTGTTTACCCGGGGATATGTCGCCGCGCCGCTTTGTCGACCGAGCTTGGCGACTTTGGTGACCGGTTTGCATCCGCATCAGCACGGCATCACCGGCAACGATCCACCGAAGGGGCAGGCGCGCGTAAAAATGTTGGCGCGCATCGATGCTTGCACCACTCTGCCGGATTTATTGGTCGCCGAGGGCTACCGCGCCATGCAAACCGGCAAGTGGTGGGAGGGTGCGGCAAGCCGCGGCGGGTTCACCGAAGGCATGACCCACGGCGATCCCAAGCGCGGCGGACGTCATGGCGATGAAGGTTTGAAAATTGGTCGCCAAGGATTGAAGCCTGCCACCGATTTCATTGACCAATGCCAAGCCGACGGCACGCCATGGCTGTTGTGGTACGCGCCCTTTCTTCCCCACAAGCCACACAACCCGCCCGACGAATATTTGAAAGCCGCAAAGGCGCCCGGCGTTCCCGAATCCGTTGCCAAATATCGAGCGATGTGTGCATGGTTCGACACAACCTGTGGAGACTTGCTGGACCACCTCGATCAGACCGGCGCGCGGGAAAACACAATCGTGGTTTTCGTCACCGACAATGGTTGGATTCAAGATCCCAACAGTCGTCGTTATGCGCCGCGCAGCAAACGCACTCCGTACGAAGGTGGTGTGCGCACGCCGATCATGGTGTCGTGGCCTGGGCACCTCAAACCGGTGCGGTGTGAAACCCCGGTCAGTAGCGTCGATTTGCCGGCGACCATTTTGGCGATGTGCGGCGTGGATAAACCCGAGCATTGGCCGGGCGTGGATTTACGTCCCATTCCTACTAAGGGGCCCGAGGCCCGCGGCCCAGTGTTTGGTGCGGCCTACGGCCACGATGTCGCCAATTTGGAACAGCCGACAGCCGGATTGCGCAGTCGTTTTGTCGTCTGGCAAGGCCGCAAACTCATTGTGCATCACGACGCGGATCGACCGCCGGAGCTCTATGACCTGAAGGAGGATCCCGGCGAGCTGCAACCGCTTCGCAATCCATATCGAATCGCCCAGCTGGAAGATCTGCTGAATGATTGGTGGCCAGGCCCGCAGTCGGATTGATCCTCAGCTATGCTGAGTTCTGCCCCTGCCATGCTCTCGTTCCTCCTGACCTCCATCCTCGCCGCGCAACCACCGTCTGGCGAAATCAATCAGGCTCAAGTTGCGCAGGATCGCCCCAACATCCTGCTGATCCTCGCCGACGATCTCGGATACGGCGACGTCGCCTGTTACAACCCGGAGTCGAAGGTGCCGACTCCAAACTTAGATCGGCTGGCCGCCGATGGCATGCGCTTCACCGACGCGCACAGTCCGTCCACCGTTTGCACGCCGACGCGTTACAGCTTGCTGACCGGGCGGATGGCTTTTCGAACGGGATTTCGCAGCGTGTTTGCTGGGATTGGCGGACCAAGTTTGATTGAGGAAGGGCGGTTGACTTTGCCGCAGATGCTGAGGGATCAGGGCTATGCGACGGCGTGCATCGGCAAATGGCATATCGGCATGAGCTTTTTTGACGAGTCCGGCGCGTTGATCAAAAACCGCGGGTTGGAAGGCGTGCAGCAAGCCGACTTTTCGCGATCGATCCCGGATGGACCGATTCATCGCGGTTTTGATCACTTCTTCGGAACGGTTTCTTGTCCGACGACGGATTGGTTTTACGCCTGGGTAGTCGATGACCGCGTGCCCAATCCACCGACGAAGCTGTTGGATAAGTCCACGTTGCCGAAGCATGTTTACAGCCGCGATTGCCGGCGCGGAATGGTGGCGGACGATTTCGATTTGGAAACGGTAGATCTGGATTTTTTGGATCGCAGCAAAACGTGGATGGAGCAACACGTGGAGCAAAATCCAAATCAGCCATTCTTTCTATTCCACTCCATGCAAGCGGTGCATTTGCCGTCATTCCCGGCCAAACAATTTCAAGGCAAAACCGACGCCGGCCCGCACGGCGATTTCATTTATGAGATGGATTGGATCGTCGGTGAATTGTTGAGCACTTTGGATCAACTCGGCGTTGCCGACAACACGCTAGTGATTTTCTGTAGTGATAACGGTCCCGAAGTTTTGACCACGATCGACATGCGCAACACTCACGGTCACGATGGCGCGCGGCCTTGGCGTGGCGTCAAACGCGATCAATGGGAGGGCGGGCATCGCACGCCGTTGCTGGTCCGGTGGCCGGGCAAAGTGCAACCGGGGGCGGTGAGCGATCAGTTGCTGAGTTTGACTGATTTGATGGCAACGTGCGCGTCGATTACCGGGGCACCGTTGCCGCCAGATGCTGCTGAAGATAGTTTCGACATGCTGCCGGTGTTGCTGGGTGAAGCGGGAGAGCGGCCGGTGCGTCCGCATTTGTTGCAGCAAACCATTTCGTTGGCGATGTCGATTCGGATGGGGGAATGGAAATACCTCGACCACAAGGGTTCGGGTGGCAATAACTACAGCCGCGACGGCGACTGGGGCATGAAGCAGTTTGCTTTGCCCAATACCCACCCGAACCCTGATGCGCCGGGCCAACTTTACGATTTGGCGGCCGATCCGGGTGAGCGCACAAATCTTTTTTCCGAGCATCCGAATCGCGTCAAAGCGATGAAGGCGCGGTTGGAAGAGTTGAAGAGCTCGACGCGCAGCGCACCGTGGCGAGAAGGGCTTACGCCGATTGGTCCGATCGTGCCGGGTTTGCACGCCGAACATCCGTTGGATGAACGGGCGGTGGGTTCGGTGTTAGTTGGTGAACTTGGGTGTGTGCAGTGCCATGACGACATGGATGGAATAGCAGCCCATCCCAAAGCAGCGCCGGATCTTGAAGACGTCGGCGCGCGCGTTTCGCCGGAGTTTTTGCGCAAGTTCATTGCTCAACCTTCGGCGCTGGTGCCGGGCACAACGATGCCGAACGTGATGGGGCATCTGGGTCCAGGCGAACGCGAGCAGGCAGCGGAGGCAATCACTCAATTTTTGCTGTCGCGGGCTAGTCATGAATTGCGTCGCGAAGCCATCGATGTGGTCGCGGCAAAAGCAGGCGGCAAGCTTTATCACTCGGTTGGTTGCGTGGCTTGTCACGACCCGTTGGAGCCGGCAATGGACGGAACCACCCGACCTGAGCCGCGCGCCGGTGCCGTCAGCCTGGAGCATTTGCCGGAGAAGTACACGGTGCCCTCGTTGGCGGAATTTTTGTACGACCCGCTGACCGTTCGACCGTCGGGGCGCATGCCGGATATGAGTTTGAGTCGCAACGAGGCGCACGCCATCGCGAGTTATTTGCTCAATCGACCGACGATTGGATTTGCGCCGCCTATGCAGAAATTCCCACTCGCCGAGCAGGGGAAGAACTGGTATCAGCGCTTGAACTGCGCATCGTGTCATCCTTTGCAGGGCGTGGTTGCATTGGAGCCGTTAGCGCCAATAAAGTCCAAGAACTTCATCGATGGTTGTTTGTCGCCGCGACCAATTGGCGCACCTGATTTCAACTTAAGCGCGGCACAGCGTTCGGCTATTGACGCCGCATTGCAAGTCGGCGTCGGGTTGAATTCGCCGCAGGATGAATTGGCGATACAGCTGACCACTTTTAACTGCATCAGCTGCCACGACCGCGACGGTTATGGAGGAGTGGCGGCTGAACTCGACGCGTATTTTGGCACTGATGAACCGGCCTTAGGCAATGAGGTTCGACTGCCGGCAACACTGACCGATGTTGGTGCCAAGCTAAACCCGGATTGGTTGCATCGCGTGCTGTTTAGCCGCGCCCGGGTGCGGCCGTATATGCACACGCGCATGCCGCAACATGGCGAAGCCAACTTGCAGTTATTGCCTCCGCTTTTCGCTGAAGTCGATCGGCCGCCGCCGGTTGAAATCCCGGTGTTCCGCGGCAAGCAACGCGGTGAAATGCATGACGCCGCGCGCTTGCTGGTCGGCTCCGACGGCTTGGCGTGCATCAACTGTCACGGCTTCAACGGCAAACCTTCTCCGGCGATGAATGGCTTGGATTTAACCACCACTGCCGAGCGGTTGCAGCCGGCTTGGTTCGAGAAGTTTTTGATTCTGCCGCAAGCGCATCGCCCTGGAATTGTCATGCCACCGTCGTGGCCGGGCGGCACCGCACTGCGGCAAGACATTTTGGAAGGCGATACCAAAAAGCAAATCGCGGCAATTTGGTCGTACTTGGAACAAGGACGAACCGCGCGCGATCCAAAAGGCATCCGCCGCGAGCCGACGGTTTTGACGGTCGGCGACGAGCCGCGCACTTATCGCGGACGCAGTCGCGTCGCTGGATTCCGTGGCATTGCCGTCGGTTTTCCGGGTGGGATGAGTTACGCCTTCAACGCCGAAACCGGTGCGCTGTCGGCGATTTGGAAAGGCGGATTTGTGCGTGTGCGCTGGGATAGTCAGGGCGCCGGCGACTTCGATCCGGCGGCGCGCGCGATTGAGCTGCCAAAGGATTTGGCCATCGCACGCTTAGCCACCGACGACGAACCGTGGCCGTTGTTGCCGGTGATGACGGAGGATGAACCGGTCAATCCCGATCCGCTGTACCCGCGGCGTCTGGGTTATCGCTTTGGTGGTTATGCCTATGACCAAAAGCAAGTGCCGACTTTTTTCTATCGCTTGACCGACGTCGAAGTTGCCGATCGAAGCATTGGCGGCGACCATCAACTAACGCGCACACTGCTCTTTACTTCTGCCAAAGCCGAAACCATTTATTTGCGATTTGCAGCGGGAGCAGTGGAGCAGGTCTCCTCCGGTCAATTCAAAATCGGTGGCCTAGTTTTGACCATCACCGGTGGCCAAGCCATCCTGCGGCCGTCGGCGAATGAAGGAGAGCAGGAGCTGCTGTTGAAAGTTGCGCTGCCGCAAGGCCAAACGTCAATCGAGGTTCGTTATGAATTGCCTTAGTCCATCAACTCGGGCTGCGTTGGCCCCAATCTTAGGTGGCATCGTCGCGGTGCTCTTTTCGATTGAAGATCTTCACGCGCAGGAGCTCGGTGAAAAATGGGGGACCGAAGCGCGCGAGCGCGAGTACTACCGCGTCGTCGATTTGCCGATTCCCGAAGGCGAGGTCATTGAAGCCGGCGCGTTTTGCACGCTGCCGGATGGCCGCATCGCGGTTGGCACGCGGCACGGCGACATTCTGCTGATGAATGGCGTCGACGCGGCGAAGCCGGAGCCGAGTTATCACCGCTTTGCGACGGGATTGGATGAGATCTTTGGATTGGATTTTCGCGATGGCGCGTTTTACGTCACCCAAAGTTGTGAACTCACGCGCGTTCGCGACAACGATGGCGATGGCCGCGCTGATTCATTTGAAGTGTTGTCGGATGCGTGGGGTTATGCCAACTATCACGAGTATGCGTTTGGTTCAAAAATCGACCCGCTGGGCAACATTTACGTCGCGTTGGGTTTGTCTTGTTCCTACCACTCGCGCGCGCTGTTCCGCGGCTGGGTGATCAAAGTTACGCCCGATGGGGATTCCATTCCGGTGGCTAGCGGTTTGCGCAGCCCCGGTGGAATTGGACCGAATGAGCATGGCCAAATGATGTTCATTGAAAGTCAGGGACCATGGAATTCGGCCAATAGTTTGAAGGCGGTGACCGAGGGGAGTTTTCATGGTCACCCGATTAGTTTTAATTGGTACCCATTCGCGCCGAATCTAGGCGCCGCGCCGACGCAGCCGAATTCCGGTGGACGCATCGTCAGCGAACGCGAACGGGTTCCGGAGTTGACCCCGTATGCGGTGGTGTTTCCCTATATCCGCATGGGGCGGTCGCTGACCGGCTTCACCGTCGATCGCACCGGCGGCAGTTTTGGTCCGTTTGAAGATCAGATTTTCATTGGCGATTTTACGTTGTCGCTGATCATGCGTGCGACCACCGAAAAGGTGAATGGTTTGTGGCAGGGCGCGTGCTATCCATTCCGCGAGGGCTTGTCGACGGGCATTTTGAATGTGCATTTCACCCCGGAAGGCAACTTGCTGGTCGGCGGTACCAACCGCGGTTGGCCGGTGCGCGGCATTCGACCGTTTGCATTAGAGCGGTTGGAATGGACCGGCAAAATGCCGTTTGAGGTTGAACGCATTTCGATCACGCCGACGGGATTCCGTCTGCGTTTTACTAAGCCGGTTGATCGCAAGACTGGCGAGGATGTAGCTTCGTATCGGGTTTCGACTTTCACCCATATTTATCACGGTGCTTATGGCGGGCCTGAGGTGGATCAAACTACGCCCAAGGTGACGTCGGTGGAATTGTGTGCCGATGGCATGGAGGCTGTGATTGCGATTAGCGAATGGTCCATCGGTCATGTGCATGAATTCGACTTGGAATCGTTGCGGTCGAAGGATGGGGAAGAGTTGCTTCACCACGATGCGTACTACACGGTGAATGCGGTTCCAGCTGATGAGTCGGCGCAGTGGTTGGAGTACAAGGGCAAGAAAGGGTTGCCGGGCAATGGCAAGCGCATCGTTTTGATTGCGGCGGATCAGGAATACCGCAGCGAGCAATCGATGCCGATGCTGGCGCGCGTTTTGGCCGAGCGCCATGGTTTTGATACCACCGTTTTGTTCGCGTTGAATGAAGATGGTTTGGTTGACCCGACGCAAAAGATCAAATGGCAAGATGAATCGGCGATGCACAACATTCCCGGGTTGGAAAAACTTGCCGACGCCGATTTGATGATTTTGTTCAGCCGGTTAATCACGCTGCCCGACGAGCAACTGCAGCATTTTTACGACTACTTGGATTCCGGCAATCCGATCATGGCATTTCGCACGGCGAATCACGGCTTCATTGGCTTTGATTACCAAATGGGCGGCAAGAAAATCAACTTCGGCGAGGATGTATTAGGCGGATCGTTCCGCAGTCACCACGGCCGCTGGCATCAAGACTCAACGTTGGGAACCGTGATTGAAGAAATGCGCGATCACCCCGTCGTGCAAGGCATCGACACGTTGTGGGGGCCGACGGATGTTTACCGAACTTACCCTGAAGGCGGAAGTCTGCCCGAAGGTTGTACTGCCTTAGTCATGGGCCAACCTCTGATGACGCGCGAAGAAAACTCCGGCATCAACCCCGACCTAATTCCACTCCCCGTCGCCTGGGTCAAATCCTGGACCGGCCGCACCGGCAAAACCGCCCGCGTCTTCCACAGCACCATGGGCAGCGGCAAAGACTTCGAAGACGTCGACGTCCGCCGCATCGCGGTTAACGCCGCCTATTGGTGTTTGGGTCTAGAATCCCAAATCAACCCAAACTCCACCGTCGATCCCGTCGGCATTTACAAACCACTGGTCAGTGGTTTCAACTACGAAAAACTCGGTGTGCGCCCGCGTCCGGTGTCTGACTATCGATAAGGAATCATGGAATCAATTCAATCGGAAACAATGTTAGGAGCAAATTTTGAACCGGCTATTAAGACTCTGTTCTCTCCTGTGGTTAGTCCTTGCGCTATCCGGTTGCTCGCAGCCGATTGGGATCGAACAAGCAGGAATTGGCAAGGAGGTTCGAGTGGAACCCGCGCCAATGGCGTGGATAGATGCCGCTTTTGATTACCTAAACCAAGAGCTTGAGGGACCACCGGAAAGTGCGCTGGCGCCTACCTCCAGGCGAATTCCGACCTTCATAATTTGGGGCCCGATTCTGGAGGACGATTGGGTCTCGGAGGAGGGATCGATCTATGGGTTAGGTGTTAAATGGAATCCTCTTATAGAGGAATTGACCTCTGCCTTGGCCGTCGAAGAGATTTCTGAGCAGCAAGCCGAGCTATTAGCTTTAGATGCCTACCGTGCTATGGACGAAGCTGCTGCCTTGAATAAGGCGCTAGTAAGGTTTTCGATTTCGGCTAAGATGGAATCGAAACGAGTGGCGTTTTTTGAAATCAACGATCCATTTGATGGTTGGATACTTGGTACGGTTGCGTCTGATCATGATCCCATCACTGGTGAAGTAATCTGGGAGCTGGATATCCCTTTGTCTGGCCATTTGGGACGTCCTTAGCACCCCCGTTTAGGTCGAGCTTTGAAACCTTCAGATTTGGTATCAGGGTTTTTTAGCCCAATCCGGTAAAGAGTCTGCTTGTATTCCAAACGCCGCATCTCCCAGCAACCAAACGGTAGCGGTAATCAACAAGATGCCGATCAAGTTGAGGATGAAGCCGTAACGCATCATGTCGGCAATGCGGATTTCGCCGGTGCCAAAGGCGATAGCGTTGGGGGCGGTGGCGACCGGCAGCATGAAGGCGCAGGAGGCAGATAGTGTGGCCGGGATCATCAGCAGCAACGGGTCGGTGTGGATAGCGACGGCCATGGAGCCGAGCACCGGCAGCACTACCTCAGTGGTGGCCATGTTGGAAGTCAATTCAGTGAGGAAGGTCAGCGTGGTGCAAATGATGAAAATCAGCAGCAGCGGATGAATACCTTCCAGCGCCGCAAGTTGAGTGCCGAACCACTCCGATAAACCGGAGGCTTTGAAACCGGTGGCCAGTGCAAAGCCGCCGCCGAACAGCAGCACGATTCCCCATTTCATCCCAGCAGCACTGTTCCAATCCATCAGCATTTGACCGCGGTTTTGGCGCGATGGAATCAGGAATAAAAGCAGCGCAACGATGATGGCGACGGTGCCGTCGTCGGCGTAGCTGGGGTTGGGCAGCAGGTTGGACCAGCCGGGAATGGTGAGGCTGAAGAGGTGGAAGTCGGAGCGGAACATCCAACCGCACACCAGCAGCACAAATAGCACTGCGATCGAGCGCTGTTCGCCAGTCATCGGGCCCATGTTTTGGTGCTCGCGGGAAAAATAATCACTGTCGATTTGGATCGACGTGCCGTGCAAACGTGCGATGCGGCAAAGCACTTGCCACGCGACAACCAAAAAGATCGTGGATAGTGTCAGCGCCAACAGCAACCAATTAGCGAAGGATAGCTCCGGAGCGTTGGGGAAAAGAATTTCGAGTATGCGCGCCAGCGACATGTTTGGCGGCGTGCCGATCAACGTCGCCATGCCACCGATCGAGGCGGAGTATGCGGTACCGAGGATCAGCGCGATGGACAGGCGGCGCGATTCGCTGGCTTCAAGGTGTTCACGTAGCGGCACCAAAATCGCCATCGCCATCGGCACCATCATCATCGTCGACGCAGTGTTGCTGATCCACATCGATAAGAACCACGTCGACGTCATAAAACCAAGCACAATGCGCGGCGGACTGGTGCCGAGGATGCGCAAAATCCTGAGCGCAATGCGTCGATGCAAATCCCATTTCTGCATCGCCAGCGCGAATAAAAATCCACCGATGAATAAAAAGATCAGATGGTTGAAATAAGTCGCCGCGGTGTTGCGGCCATCCAAGATCCCCAATAGCGGGAACAACGCTACCGGCAGCAACGACGTCGCCGGAATCGGGATGGCTTCGGTGATCCACCAACCGGCCATCAGCAGCGCCACCGCCGCCATGCGCGTGACTTCCGGGCGTTGCGGATCGAGGTCGCCGAACAGCAATAAGGCCAGCGCAAGCAGCGGGACGACGATGCGCCCGAGCTTTTCTTTCCCTCCGAACCGAGATGCCATGCAAGATCTTAGCGGCGCTCTAATTTGAAGATCCAACTGGTTTCACGCGGGGCGGCCAACGCGTGCTAGGCTGGACCTCAGATGAAGCCCCCCAACTTCTCCTTGGCAGGTCGTACTGCCGTGATCACTGGTGGAGCGCGCGGAATCGGCTTGGCCGTCGCCCAACGCTTCGCTGCCGCCGGCGCCAAAATTGCCATTGTCGACTTTGATGCGATGGCCACTAATTCCGCGGTTGCCGAATTGGAATCCACTGGTGCCGAAGCGCTCGCCTGCATTGCCGACGTCACCGATGAAGCGCACGTCGAGCAAACCACGCAAAAGATCGTCGATCATTTCGGCAGCTTCGACATTTTGGTCTGCTCGGCAGCAATCGTCGGACGCAATGCCTACGCATGGGAAACCTCCGCCGAAGAATGGCGCAAAGTCATCGACGTCAACCTGACCGGTTTATGGCTATGCAACCGCGCCGCGCTCGGCCCGATGCGTAAAGCGAATTTCGGCCGCATCATCAACATTGCTTCGATTGCCGGCAAAGAGGGCAATCCCAAATTGGGTCCGTATTCGGCGTCCAAAGCTGGAGTCATCGGCATGACCAAGTCGTTGGCGAAGGAAGTGGCGGATACCGATATCCGCATTCACTCGGTCGCGCCGGCGGTGATTCAGACGCCGATGTTGGATCAAGTGAACCAGGAAACCATTGATTACATGGTTTCCAAAATTCCCGTTGGCCGCACCGGTAAGCCCGAAGAGGTTGCCGCATTGGTTCATTACCTGGCCAGCGATGACTGCAGTTTCTCGACCGGATCGTGCTACGACATTTCCGGCGGACGCGCCACCTACTAACCCCACCACAACATGAAACGCATCTCCATCGGATCGTGGGCCTACACCATCGGCCCTTACGGCGACAAGCCGGTTGACTTTGAAACCGTTTGCACCAAACTCGCGGCGCTTGGATTCGATGGACTTGAGCTGGGCGGCTTCCCGCCGCACCCGAATCCGGATGACCTCAGCAGTGCCGAGCAGCGTCAGGAAGTGGTCGCGCAAATGAAGCGCCATGGATTGGAGTTCAGCGGATTGGCGGCGAACTTATGGTCGGAGAAATTGATCAATACCGACGACCCTTCGAAGTACATCGCTGAGTTCGCCAAGAATTGTGTGTTTGCGCGTGATTTGGGGATCAAAGGCATTCGCGTCGATACGGTGCAACCGCCGACGATTTTTGAGAAGGTTGATGAGGCTACTGCATTCAAGCGTGTAGTCAGCACCTTCAGTCACTGCAATGAAATCGCCAAAGATCATGGTTTGTACATGACCTGGGAGTTTGAGCCGGGCTTTGCATTCAACAAACCCAGCGATTTGCTTCGCATCCTCGACGCCATCGATGACCCGAACTTCGGCGTGCTTTACGACACCAGTCACGGCCACATGGTTGCTGAAATCGGCGCGCGCCAACCCGGCGAAAAAGAAACGCTGCCGGGCGGGCAGATCGAGTTGATTCAAAAGTTGAGTGGGCGCATCAATCACATCCACTTGATTGACTCCGACAACTCTTGCCATAAAGATGAAAACGGCGAAGACGAAACTTCGATGCACCTGCCGTTCGGTGAAGGCGTCGTTGATTTCGATGCGGTGGTACCGCACTTAGCCGCCGAAGATCCGGGCCACGATTGGTGGACCGTTGATCTGTGCTTCTGGCCAAAAGCGTGGGAAGCAACCGAAGTGTGCAAAACCTTCATGGATCAACTCAACGAGCGCTACTTCGCGCCGGCCGCGTCATGAAAAAGCCTTTGCGCATCGCAATGTTCGGCTACGGCTTCATGGGCAAAGCCCACAGCAACGCCTATCAAAAAGTCGGACGTTTCTTTCCGGACCTCGCCTACCAACCGCAATTGCAAGTGCTGTGCGCGCGCGACCGCGACAAAGCCAATGACTTCGCCAACAACTGGGGCTACCAGCACGTCGAAACCGATTGGCGCAAGGTAATCGAGCGCGACGATGTCGATGTGATCGACATTTGCAGTCCCAATCACACTCATTTGGAAATCGCCATCGAAGCGGCGCGCAACGGCAAGTGGGTACTGTGTGAAAAACCGCTGGCGATGGACGTCGCCGAAGCCGAACGAATGGTGGCGGCAGTGGAAGATGCCGGCGTTCCCAACATGGTTTGGTTCAACTACCGGCGCGTTCCGGCCATCGCGCTTGCTCACCAACTGGTGCAAGAAAAACGCATCGGCCGGCCGTTCCATTACCGCGCCACTTATCTACAAGACTGGACCATCGCCACCGATGTCCCGCAAGGCGGTGCCGCACTTTGGCGCCTCGATGCCGACGTCGCCGGCTCCGGTGTGACCGGTGATTTGCTCGCCCACTCCATCGACACGGCAATGTGGCTGAACGGCCCGATCACCGAGGTCAGCGCCGCCACCGAAACCTTCGTCAAAGAACGCCTGCACCAAGAAACCGGTCAAGTGCAGCCGGTTACCATCGACGACGCTTGCATGTTCTTAGCGCGTTTCGCCAACGGCTCGATGGGCACCTTTGAATCGACCCGCTACGCCCGCGGTCGCAAAAACTACAACACCTTTGAACTCAACGGCGCCGACGGTTCGGTGTTCTTCGACCTGGAAGATCCGCACTACCTCGATTACTTCGAGTACACCAACCCGTCCACCGGTGCCAAAGTCGATGACCATCTCACCGGCTGGCGGCGCATACACGTCACCAACTTCGAGCATCCGTACATGGATAAATGGTGGGTGCCGGGTTGCACCATCGGTTACGAACACACCTTCATTCACGCTCTCGCCGACTTCCTCGCCGGCGTGACCTCCGGCAAAGCTGCTCAACCGGATTTCCGCAATGCGCTGCAAACTCAACGCGTTTGCGACGCGGTTCTGGCTTCGGCGCAATCGCAGCAGTGGGTGCAAACCGGTGTGGAGAGCACTCAACAAGTGGCTGTGCATTAAGCAGCACCGCCGCGTCGCTAAGCTGCGGCGATGAAATACAGACCGCTCGGCCGCACCGGTTTTGACGTCTCGGTAATCGGTTTCGGCGCCGCCACCTTAGGCGGCGTTTACGGCGATCATGACGCGGCCATCGGTCGGCGCGCCGTGGATGCGGCCATCGATGCCGGCATTAATTTTTTCGACGTCGCGCCTATGTACGGAGTAACCCTTTCCGAAACTCGTCTAGGCCAAGCCCTGCAAGGCAAACGCGACAAGGTCTTTCTTTCGAGCAAGTGCGCGCGCTTCGACGTCGACGATTTCGATTTCAGCGGTCCACGCGTGGCAACCAGCGTGGAAGAATCGCTGCAACGTTTGCAAACGGATCACCTCGACCTGCTCATCGTGCACGATGTGGAATTCGGCAGCCAGCAACAAGTGCTGCAAGAAGCCATTCCAGCGGCGCTGGCACTACGTGATCAAGGCAAAGTGCGTTTCGTCGGTATTTCCGGGCTGCCGGTGCGCTACCTACGCAAGGTGGCCGACCTCACCGAGCTCGACGTCATTCTTTCGTACGCCCATTACACGCTGCTCAACAATGAACTCGACTCGGTGCTCGCCGGTTACTGCCAGGAGAAAGGATTGGGATTGATCAATGCCTCGCCGTTGGCGCTGGGATTGTTGACCGAAGCCGGTCCACAACCCTGGCACCACGCAAGTGACGAGGTCAAAGCGATGCGCGAGCCGTTGGTTGAGTTGTGCCGCGATCACGGAACCAACATCGAGCAGGTCGCAATGCGCTTTGCTCTGGATCACCCGACGGTGAATTGCACCTTAGTTGGCATGTGTAATGAAGACGAAGTCGCGGCCAATCTGGCGATGTTGGATCAACAGTCCGATCAAGAGCTGTTGCAGAAAATCCAACAATTGGTCGCGCCGGTGCACAACTCGATGTGGACCGAAGGCTTAGCTGAGAACAACTGCTAATCCAAGTACTTGGCCGCCGCGACAAATCGATCGAAGCGTTTACCGTCGCGCCAACCCGAATCGTCGGCGCTTTGAAACTTAGGCACCAACTGGCGAAGTGCGTCCAAAAACCGGTCGTTGGGGTCAAAGCCCTCGGTGTCGACTGCGGGCACCGAACGTAGCGCATGCAGTGCGCGTTGCGGCACGTCGCCGGCTTCGATGGCTGCCACGATTTGATCGGTGCGCGATTCCGGAATACTGAGGTGGGCGTACGGCACTTCGCCGGCAGTGATCGCGTCGACGAGTTGATCGGTGATATCCGGCCAAAACGCGCGATCGACCAATCCATAAAGGTGGGCCAAATCAGGCACTGGATATACCTTTTGGATTTCCAATTGATGATTCACCGAGCGCGCCATCAACCGCGCTTTGGCTAGCGAGTTGACGTGTTGTTGTTCCGCTGCGATTAAAGGTTCAATGCCAAATTCCTCAATTTCGGGCACCTGCCGCAGTGCCTCACTGACGGTAGCGACGAAACTCGGCAACAGATCACGATGAAAGTCAGCATCCATCGATCCGGCCGGCCATTGTTGAGCCACGGTGAACACCTTCCTCACGCCGTTGTCGATCGCAATCCGCAAACTTCGAACCAGCGTTTGCAACGACGCCTCGGCCAGCGCCGGATCGCAAAGATCGACTCCCTGAACCACGCCGCGCAATTGCGAAAAACCCATTCCCCGAAACGCCTCGCACATCTCTGCAAAATCCTGCGGTGCGTCAGCCGGAATGGCAAAGGTAAACGCGTTGTAAATACCGTCATGATCCGCAGCTCGCAATTGCTCGGCTTCTTCGATGTAGCACAACTTGCCGTTCTCACGGGCTGTGGGGTCGAAGCTAGCGCTGACGGCGATGTGGCCTAGGGTTTGGGGCATGGTCGATTCGGCAATTGGGTCAAACTGCAAACTAGCACGGCGGCAAATCAAAACCTCGCCGATTCAGTTCGGCCGATTAGGATGGGGCGATGAAGTGGACGATTCCGATCCTGCTGATCGCCGCAGCCTTGGCACTGTTGCCGCTGATGCCCGTTGCCTGCGGCATGCCCGACACCGTCGAGGAAGCCGGCACGCCGTTTCCCGAGTTCACACTGAACGATCACAACGGCAACTCGGTCAGCAAGGCGGATGTGCTCGGTCGGAAGAGCGTGTTTTGGTTCTACCCCAAAGCGTCGACCCCCGGATGAACGGCGCAAGGCTGCGGATTCCGTGATGAATTCGCTCAATACCAAGCGGCTGGCGTGCAGGTCTTCGGTGTGTCTTTCGATAGCGTCGAAGCCAACGCTAAATTCGCCGAGAAGAACCAATTCCCGTTTGCGCTGCTCTCCGACAGCAATCGCGAACTAGCGATGGCATTGGGCTTGGTCGACAGCTCCGGCGCTTGGTTTGCGCCGCGTGTCACCTTCGTGGTGTCGGCCGACGGCATGATCGAAGAAGTCATCGATACGCAAGACGCCGGCGGTCAAGCCAGCACGCTGTTGCCGACCTTGCGCTAAATATGCCTTACAATTCAATCGTGATGTGGCAACTTTCCTTGGCCCTGTTGGCAGCGCTGGCGCAAAACCCGCGCCAGCCCGAGACCCTTCATCCCGGATCCGCCGCCGGCGAAATCGCCGTTGCGTCGGCGAATGACCATAGTGCTGCCCTTTGGGTGGACAGCGCAACTCAGGATGTACAAGTGAGTTACGCCGACGGTCGTGGTGCGGAATGGGGGCCGTCGATGAGCATTGATGGCGACGCCGGCCTGGCAACAAAGTCGGTGACGTCGCGCTGCTTGGCGGCAACCGATAGCCACCTCTACGCGGTATGGATGGATGATCGCAACGGCGCAACCGATGCCTATTGGGCGTCTTCGGCCGATGGCGGCATGACTTGGGGGCCGGAATTGCGCTTGGACGACGGCTATCCGGCCGGTGCGCAAGCGGTGAGCGATCTGCAGGTCGTCGCCGACAATAGTTACGTCTACATCGCGATGCGCGTGATGGGGCCAATGGGAAACGAGGACATCATGATGGCCCCGTCGATGGACTACGGCGCCACGTGGAATGCAACGCTCAAAGCCAACGCAATGATGGCCGACTGCGACGCGATGGCGATTTGCTGTGAAGACCTCAACGTGTTCGTCGCCTGGGCCGACGAGCGCCACACCCCCGGAATGGACGACGTCTTCTTGCGCATGTCGCACGACGGCGGCGCCAACTGGATGATGAGCATGATGGACGAGCAAATTGATTCCAGTGGCATTGGCGTCGGCAACGCCGAAGGTGATCGCATGGAAATCACCGGTGGCATGACCGGTTTGGTCGTCGCGTGGATGGAAAATCAAACCGCCACCACCGGCGCCGATTGTGAATTGCACGTGCGCTATTCGCCGGATGGCGGTCACATGTGGCCGATGCCTGAAACTACCCTGGCCAGCGGCGCCGACGTCAACGCGCCGACCTTGGCGATGGATCAAGCCACGATCGCAGTTGCGTGGCAGGATGATCGCAGTGGGAGCGATCAAATTTACGCGGCGGTTAGCAAAGACTTCACCTTCACTTGGACCGAACACGCGCTGAACAGCAACGGCGGCTCGCAACCGTCGCTGCACGGTTACGCCGATCTGTGGGGGATTAGCTGGTTGGACAACCCGGCCGCTCCGCGCACGCAAATGGCGGTTTCTCGCGACGGCGCGCTGAACTTCTTGCCTTCGGTCGCGCTGCAAGGCGCCCAAGCCGCGCACCCGAAGATGGCGTTTAACCGCCGATACGAGAACTTCGTCGCGGCATGGGTTGAGCAGCCTAACGCAGCAAGTTCGGTGCACGCCGGCGGCCTGCGCTCGCAATCCTTGTGCGCAGTCAGCCCCGGATTTGCCGTCGGCGATCCGATTCACTTTGAAGCCGACCATTTCCCGATTGCCGATGCCGGCACACCGTTCGCGGTGCTGCTGTCCTCGGGCATGGGTTCTTACGCGCTGCCCTTTGGTGACGGCCGCAATACCGGTTTGTTGGATAACCCGTATCAGCCGGCTTACTTGCCGCTGCTATCCGCCACCATCGACCTTGCCGGTCACGGCGTCACCCCAACCCTGACGGTGCCCAACACCCCAGGCGCGACTTGGTACGCCGCCGGTTTGGCTTACTTGTCGTCGGCGCATGCCACTTACTTGTTGCGCCTGACCGACGTCGTCGAAATTCAGGTTCAGTAGCGGCTAAGGCAAAGTGCCGGTGGCTAGGCTCGCCTAGGGACCGTGCAAAATCGTGGTTGTAAAACCAGCGGTTGCCGACGTGCCGCCGATCCAACTCGGGTGCTCCAACAAAGCTTGCAGGTACATCTGTCGGCCAATCAGTGACGGCTGGTTTGGCAGCCAAATGGCTTGGGTATTGGTTCCGCTATTCGGCACCAGGAACGGACCTGCCACAGTCAAACTTGGACCTGCACCCAGGTGCAGCTGAACGCCACGGAAGGGTCGTCCGGCGACGTCGGCTTGCAGATCGCCGCCCAACCACAGCGTGCTGAGCGGCACGCAATCGGTGTAGCCGATCGACATCGGCATACCTAAGCGCGCCGGGCTTTCCATGATCAAGCGCGGTTCCACGCCATTCGCGTCGGGAGTTGCGGCGCCGTAATTTTGATGAAATAGCGGATCCTCGCTGCGCAGCAACGGCCGCACAAAAGGTCCAGTTGCCGACGCCACCCGTGGATCGATCAAGCCATCGGTTAAGAAGGCAAGTAAGTCATCTTTCTCAGCCTGAGTGAAGCCGATCGGAGCGATGTGGATCGACTTATTGGCGTGATCAAAATCGCCGCCGCGATCATAAAAATCGATGACCTCACTGAGATTCGCCGCCGAGCCATCGTGGAACAACGGCGCGCGCAACGCGACGTTGCGCAAACCCGGAGTCAGCATTTTGCCGTCGTCGTTCGGGTCGCCGGTGATTGCACCACGGCCCAAATCGGCAGCAACCTCATGCACACCGGTGTATTGAAATTGCTGGCGGCCGAGCTGCGGGAAGGTGTGGCATTGCATGCACCTGCCTTTGAACTGAAAATGCCCCATGCCGCGAATTTGCTGATCGGTCAACGCGTTGGGATCGCCGTTCATGTAATTGTCGAGCGGCGTTTGATCGGAAAACAACGTGCGTTCATAAGCAGCTATAGCAAACGCAATGCGATCGACGTCGACGCCGGGCGTGCCGAAGACTTCGGTGAAAAGTTCGTCGTAGCTGCGCCCACCTAACCAGGCGGAAAGCGCGGCGGGCACTTGCGGCGAAAGTGCCAGTGCGGTCATCGGCGCCAAATCAGCGGCGGCAGTCAACCAATCGCGGCCGACAAAAGCCATTTCCACATCGCTCATCGGCGGGCCGACAGCTTGACTTTCCAACGCGGCCCAAGCGGGCAGTACCAGTTGTCCGGTGACCGGGTTGCTGTAGCTGAATTCAGCGCGGCCGTCCCAAAACAGCACCGCGTTCAGCAGTGCATTGATGGCCGGGCTCGCTTTGCGATTGGTGACTTGGCGATGAACGCCGAACAGATCCGAACTCAGATATGTTCCATAGGCGTCGCGGCGGAAGACGCCGGGCGAACCCTGCACGTCGTCGGCGGTGTGGAAGAGTCCATCGGCACCAGGGTGAAGCGCTTCGTCGCCAAAGGATCGCGGATCGCTGCCGCCGGATTCAGGGATATGGCAAGTGCCGCAAGCCACCGACTGAGACGACGACAATTGCTCATCCCAAAACAAAGCCATGCCCAGCGCAACCTTCTCCGGCGTGCTCGGATTCCCGCCGGGCTCAGGCGGCGGCACTAACCACTGTGCAGTCGCGGCGGTGGCAGCGACGGCTTGCAGCAGGAAAACGCAGGCGAGGGATGGAAGGGGAGCGCGCATGACAGGCTTTTCTAAGCCTATCACGCAAAGCAAGTCCTACTTGGCTTTCATCGTCTGCTTGAACTTGTAGACGCGGTCCGGCTTCGGCGATTTTTTCTGCACCCGATCCGAATCCGGCCAGCGCACCTGGATTTCGACTCGGCCGCCGTAATCCCCCAAACCGAAATGCACAATCGGTTCGTCTTGCGAAGTGGTGCCGCGCGCGTTGTGCAAATGGCGCACCCACGATCGAGGTTCGGCTTCGTCTACGCTGGTCACGGTGACGATTGCGCCAAACGCCGACGAATCTTTGCCCTTACATTGCAGCGCGACGCGGATGTAGTGATTGTCGTTGCCTGAATTACGCAGCAGGCGGACGCCATTTGAGGACGCGTAAACCACATCTAAAAAGCCGTCGCCGTCAAAGTCCAGCCATGCCTGGCCCCAGCCATGGAAAGCTGCCGCGTTGGCGCGGAAGGTGATCGGTTGGAAGTTGCCGTTGCCGTCGTTTTGGAACAGCGCCGACGGCACGCCTTCGTAAATGCAAGTCAGCGATAGATCCAAGTCGCCGTCGTTATCGATGTCGATGAACGCCGGATCAGAATGCGTTTCTTGAAAGCGAATGCCGCGTTCGATGGATTGATCGACGAAGGTGCCGTCGCCTTGGTTGATCAACAGCATCGACTGGTTGGAAAAGCCTTGGCGAATGAAGCGCGGGTGGGCAAGGTTGGCTGAGAATAAATCCAAATCACCGTCGTTGTCGACGTCGCCCCAGCAACTGCCGATGGTATGGCCCATGTAGTTGCCGTCGGCGGGCATGACCACGCCTTTGATGCCGGCACCGGCGGAGGCATCAACCAGCGCGCCGTCTTGATAGCGCCAATGGAAGTTGGGTTGCAGGCGGTAATTGGAAACGAAGATTTCGCTGTGGCCGTCGCCGTCGACGTCGGCAGGGGAAACACCGCGGCCGCACCACGGGCCGTCTTCGTTGACGCCGGCGTCTTTGGAACGATCGGCGAAGGTGCCGTCGCCTAAATTTTCGATTAAGACGTCGGGATGGCCGACGGCCATCGGGTTTTCATAAAGCGCAAAATACAAATCCAAATCGCCGTCATCGTCGTAGTCCACCCACGCGCTTCCCTCCGGCGAGGCGACCAATTTGACCTGATCTAAGCCGCTGGCTTGAGTCACATCTTCGAAGTGAAACTTGCCGCGTTTGCCGAGGTTGCGATACAGCGTGGGATGGCCGCCGCGGGCAATCAGCAAATCCAAGTAGCCATCGCCGTCGTAATCGCCGAACAACGCACCGAGCCCGGTTTGGGTCACGCCGCGCTCCTTGCCGACGTTGACGAACTTGCCTTTGCGGTTTTCGAAAAGATGACCGCAGAAACATAAATCCGGATCGCCGTCTTGGTCAAAGTCGGCTGCGGCAACGCGCGAAACGCGGAAATCGGCCAATCCGACTTCAGCGGTGACGTCTTCAAAGCGAACGCTGGGCTCGGCTTCCATCTCGAACAGCGGATGCCCTTCACCGATGGCTTTTCCATGCAAAAAAGTTGCCAGAGCGATGGTGTTGAAGGCTTTGTCGGTATCCACCTCAACCTCTCGTCGTGCTTTCAACTCATCCACCGACGGCCCGATACCGGCCATCGGCCCGGTGTATTCATATTGAGCGCAGGTTTGCTGCCAAGCCGACGTGAAAACCGATTGCGCCAACTCCATGATGCGATCATTGCTTTGAAACGCGCGCAAATAGCCGTCCACATAACGACGTCCTAAGTCGGCTTCGGTATCGGCATCTTTCTCTTCTTGAGCCTTGCGAATCCGCGCTTCAAAAAACTCACAATACTGCGCCGCTTCGTCGTCCTTGCCTTCCTTCAAAGACGCCATCAGCAAGCGCGTCGCCGCGATCGGCGCATAGCGACTGCTTTGGAACTTTTCGTATAGCGGCGTCCAACATTTGCGGTTAAAGGCCGGGTCAAAGTTTGCCCAGCAATGCGAGTAGATGGTGTTGACCACCTCGACCATCGGCGAGCCCAAACCAGGAAGCGCGTCGTCCAGAACCACGCCCGAATCCTGCAATTTAGTCAATGCGGCATAGCACTGCTCAAACTGTTGCAAACCGGCATGGCCAATTGCCGCGTAGCTCAGAGCTAGCGAAAGATTTTCTTCGTTTTGGGCTTCCTCCTCAGCCAAAGCTACAACTTCGGCCCATGCTTCTTTGCCGCGTAATTCCTGCGCTTTGCCGGCGAAATCCTCTTGAGCGGAAGCAACCGGAACCGCAAAAAGCGAAACCAACAATGCCAAAATCAAAGACGGGGAGGTCATGCAAACATTGTATTGCGCCGCCGTTCATGCCACCATTCAGGAATGGCAGGAACGCGTCCGGCAACCGCAGCCAACTCCCCGCAGGCAAAACGACGTTGGTGGGGTTGGGGAACCGTCGATAAAGGCTTTCCGCTGCCGACCCATTCGCGGCAGACTTTGTTCGCTGAACTCGGCATCGATCCGCGCGAACCCAGTGGCGACGAACCACATTTGCCGACTCTGCCTCCGTCGGCGCTCGACGCAATCGAAAGCGCCTCTGCAACCGACAACGCATCCACAACCGCCCGCTTGCGCCCACCTTGCAATTTGGAAACGGATTTTGCCGCTCGTCTCCGGTGTGCAAGCGGCCGCAGCACGCCGGATCTGATCCGTTTACGTTTCGACCGTCTGACCCATGCTCCAGATGCAGTTGCAGTGCCGGCCGATGAAGACGAAATCGCCGCATTAATGCAATGGGCGGCACAGGAAGACGTCGCCCTTGTGCCTTTTGGCGGGGGTACCAGCGTGGTCGGTGGCGTTACCGCTTTGCGCGGTGACAAGCGCGCGGTGTTTGCGGTAGATCTGCGCAAGCTGAACCGTTTGCTCAGCTTAGAGCCTGAATCCGGGCTGGCGCGTGCCCAAGCCGGAATGCTGGGCCCTGATTTAGAACGCCAATTGCAAAGCAAAGGCTATTCACTCGGCCATTTCCCGCAGTCGTTTGAATTCTCAACCTTAGGCGGCTGGTTGGCGACGCGCTCCGCCGGTCAAAACTCGACGCTTTACGGCAAAATCGAACATATGGCGGCGGCGGTGCGCATGGTCGCACCAACCGGAATCATCGAAAGCCGCGCGCTGCCGGCCTGTGCCACCGGTCCTGAGCTGGACCAGCTCATGATTGGCAGCGAAGGCGTGCTCGGTATTTTGACCGAAGGCACGATGCGCGTGCATCCGACGCCGAGCAGCACCGCTTATCAATCCTTTTTCTTCCCCGACTTTGCCAGTGGCTTTGCAGCATCACGCGAAATCATGCAGGCCGGCCTCCGCCCCGCAGTGTTCCGGCTCAGCGATCAAACCGAAACGCGGCTTCTGATGCAACTCGGTGGAGCGGACCGATCGCGCGGCGTCAAGCTGCTGCGCATGCTGGGCAAGGGCCGCTACCTGGACGGCTGTCATTTCATGCTCGGTCACGAGGGCGATGAAAAATTAGTACGTGCTCAATCCGCGCTTTGCACGCGCATTGCAAGGCGTGCCGGCGGTATGGGCATCGGCGGTGGCCCTGGGCGCAAATGGGAGAAAGAGCGCTTCGAGTTGCCGTACTTCCGCGACACCTTGCTCGACATCGGCGTCGTGGTCGAGACCTTTGAGACCGCCGCCCCTTGGGCGCAGCTGCCGGCGTTGCATCATGCATTGCAGAAGTTGCCGGCTACTTTGATTTTGGCGCACATCTCGCATGCTTACCAAGATGGCGCTTCGCTTTACATCACCTGGTTGGCCGACGCCCCCGATCCGGACCAAGCGCTGGAGCTTTGGCAAAAGGTCAAAGACGCCGCCGGTGAAATCATCATGCGCCACGGCGCGACGATCAGCCATCATCACGCCGTCGGCACTGATCACCGACCTTGGATGGCGCAGGAGCGCGGCGAGGGGCAAATGCAAATCCTTCGCTCGCTGAAGCAAAGCCTGGATCCGCAGGGTATTTTAAATCCGGGCAAGTTGATCCCCGACTTCCAAAACGATTCTGCATGACCGCGTCTTCCGCCCACGCCGAGCAAAAACGCCGCGCTTTGGAGCGGGCGAACGGGCCGATGCCGACCTGGTCGCGTGGCGGGCATGCGGATGACTGGCAAAAACTTGGCGAACAGCAGTGGGACGTGCTGGTGATCGGCGGTGGCATTACCGGTTGCGGTGTGGCGTTGGATGCTGCGGCTCGCGGACTCAAGGTCGCGCTGGTCGAGAAACATGACTTCGCTTCCGGCACTAGCAGCCGCTCGTCAAAATTGATTCACGGCGGTTTGCGCTACCTGCGCGAAGGTCAGTTTTCGGTCACACGCGAGTCGTCGCGGGAGAAACGGTGTATTAAAGAGTTGGCGCCGCATTTGGTCGACGACCTGCCCTTCTTGTTGGCTTCGCCGCGCGGTTTCTGGAATCGCTTCAAGCTGCATATCGGCTTGACCATTTACGACCGGTTGGCCAAGTATCCGTCGGCGATGCGCCACAAACGTCTAAGCCAAGAACTCGCCAAGCAGCGCATGCCTGGTTTATGTGAGCAACGCTACGACGGCGGCTTTTTGTTTTACGACGGCCGCGCCGATGATTGCCGCTTAACCCTTCACGTTGCCAAGTCTGCGGTCAAGCAGGGCGCTACCTTGCTCAATTACGTCAAGGTTTTGGACTTGAGCGACAACACGGCAGTTGTGCGGAATGAAATCACCAACGCGGTGCAATCCGTCCAGGCTGCAAGCATCGTGTTGGCTACCGGCGTTTGGTGCGACGAACTGCATCCATCCGATCAAGCCTTGGTGCGCCCATCGATGGGCGTGCACCTGATTTTCGATGCCGCCGATGTGCCCTGCCAAGACGCCGTCATCCTGCCGACACCGGGAACCAACGGCGCAGTTTTCCTGATTCGTGACGGTAGCGACGTCATCGCCGGCACCTCCGATGAGTTTTATGACGGTGCGTTGGATCAACCTACACCGCTGGCGGATCACGTCGACACTATTTTGCGACGCATCAATAGTGCACTTCCGAAAGCAAAGCTGCGCCGCGAGCAAATCCGCAGCAGTTATGCCGGTTTGCGACCACTGCTGCAAGCCGAGGGCAGCGACGCCACCAAACTTTCGCGCGATGAGGTCGTGCTGGGCGAGGCGCCGGGGGTGATCACCATCACCGGCGGAAAATTGACCACCTACCGCAAAATGGCGGCCGACGTCGTCGACCGAGTCGTAGAGGGCTTAGGCAAAGGCGTGCGCAATTGCTTCACAAACGAACTTCCGCTTTTTGCCTTCCCCGGCATGAATCAAGCATTGCCAAGCGAGTCCAATCAACCGCCTGAGCGGAAGTTGGATTGGCTGCGGGCTTACGGTACCGAGCTTTATGGTGTGGAGGATTTCAGCAGCGCAAATGGCGGAGCCGAACCACTGGTCGCCGGTCGATCCCACACCGTCGGCGAAGCACGTTATCTACTGGATTATGAACGCGCGATGACCTTGTCGGATTTGCTGTGCCGACGCACTCGCCTTGCCAATTACGAGTGGGAGGCCAGTCAAGCGTCGGCGTTGAAGATTGCGGTGGCGTTGCGTGAGCACACCGAATGGGATGCGCAACAAGAAGTGCAGCAGTTCTGGCAGGAAAGCAAGCAGTTCCAAGAGCAGACGGCCAACCCAGCGGAGGAAGACTAAGCGATGGCCGCGATTCAATGCATTGCGCATGGGCGCATGATCGGTCGCCATAAGTTGGAGCAACTGGGCAAACGCGAAGGCTTCGAGATTGCTTGGACCAGCGGACCGCGGCAGATGGAGCAGATGGCGCAAACCGCTATCGACAGCGGATGTCAGCGCTTGTTGGTTGCCGGCGGCGATGGAAGTTTGCAGGAGGCAGCGCAGGCCTTAGCAGGCAGCGGCACGGCGATGGCGGTGATTCCCGGCGGCACAGGGAACGATTTTGCTCGCAGCGTCGGCGTGGATGCTGATTTGGAAGCGGCGGTTCGCACGGCATTGACCGGCGAAATCCGGGCGGTGGACGTCGGCTTGGCCAGCACTGCGGATACCGAGGGTGCCCATCAACCAACCGGCAGCACCGAGCGGTGGTTCGTCAACATAGCCGAGGTCGGTTTTGGCGCCGGGGTGGTGGGGCATATGAACCACTTCGCCCGCTATGCCGGCAAGGGGCTGGCCTACCCAATTGGAATTTTGACCGGGGTTTTGTGGTTGAAGCACCACCATGTGCGCTGCTTGGTCGACGGCGAAGAAATGGAGTTCAAGCGGCTGGTCAATCTGGTCATCGCCAACGGCCGCTACTTCGGCCGCGGCATGAAACCGGCTCCGGATGCCCAGCTGGACGACGGCTTTTTCGACGTTCTAGCCATCCAAAACCTCGGTAGATTGGCCATTGCCCGCCGTTTTCCCGAGCTCAAGCAGGGACCTCCCCCGAACGACCCTGATATGCAGACCTTCCGCTGCCGTCGCATCGAGATCCTCAGTGAAGCCATCGCCACCGAGGCAGACGGCGAGGTCTTGGGCAACACCCCAGCAATCTTCGAGATTCACGCCGGAAAATTAGACGTTGTTTTTCCGGCCGCTGTCTCAAGTTGATGCACTCCGCCCGACGATAAATGAGCTGGTGCCCCTGCATCCTAGCCACTTGCCCAGGCAGTGCGGTCCATGCCTATATCTCAACCGTCGACTCCCGTTTCCAACGCGGATTCCCTTCCCAAGAAGGGGGTGTGCGGCGAGCGGCTACGGCTGGCGGTTCGGATCGCTCTGATCTGCAGTTTTCTATGCGTCGGCGTGGCATATATCTTTTTCCTATCCTCGGTTCGCAACGAGGAATTGCTGCTATTCGATGAGGAACGCCGCTCGGCAAGGCAACTGGAGGCGGTGACGTCGGAGGAATTGAGGGTGGCCACCGGCGACCTCAATTTGATTGTCGAAATGCTGGAGCAGCCGGAACGGTGGGAGGGCACTCAGTTATCCACCGGCGCCATCCAAAGCTTCCAGGAGTTCTTTTTTTCCATGGCATCGCAGCGCGCGAGCTATGACCAAATCCGCGTGTTGGACCTCACTGGCATGGAGGTCATCCGCGTCAATTGGAAAGACGGTCACGCCTCGATTGTGCCGCCGGACCGATTGCAGAATAAAGGCAACCGCTACTACTTCACCGACACCTTCAACTTAGAGGAAGGTGAAGTCTTCGTATCCCCATTCGACTTAAATATCGAGCATGGCGAGATTGAAAAACCAATCAAGCCAATGTTGCGTTTGGGTCGGCCCATCATTGACCCATTCGGCCAAAAACGCGGCATCGTCTTGATTAATTATCTGGGCGACAGTTTGCTGAATCGAATTGCTTCCTTTTCCGAGGCCGAGGGTTTTTATCCGTTGTTGGTCAACAAGGACGGTTACTTTTTGAAGGGGCTGACCCGCGAAGACGAATGGGGATTCATGATGCCCGGCCGCGAAGACAAAACCTTCGCCAAGCTGTTTCCGGATGCTTGGGAACACTTCATCAGTGCCGAGGAAGGCCAATTTCAAACCGACCGCGGTTTGTTTACTACGCGTGGCATTACCATTGCCCACAAGAACGGTGAAGCGGCGCGAGAATGGCGCTTAGCGTTGTTTGTTCCGGAGCAGCAGTTAGCTGCCGGGCCGGCGGCTTTAGCGCGAGTCATGCTGGTATTACTGGCGATGCTGATCACGATGTTCTCGATCGCTTCGTGGAAGTTCGCCGGCGTTCGTTTGGCGCGTCAAGAATCGGAACGCAACTTGGTCAAAGCCAAAAAACGCGCCGAGGCGGCGTCCATTGCCAAGAGTAGTTTCTTGGCCAACATGAGTCATGAAATCCGCACGCCTATGAACGGTGTGATCGGCATGACCGAGCTGTTGCAGAGCACCGAGCTCACTCCCGAACAAGCGCGATTTGCCGAAACCATTCGCATATCCGGCGACGCGTTGCTGTTGTTGATCAACGACATTCTCGACTTCTCCAAAATCGAGGCGGGCAAACTCGACTTGGAAGAAATTGACTTTGACCTGCGGGCGCTGGTGGAGGAGGTCACTCAACTCTTGGCGCCAAAAGCCGAGGAAAAGGGCATCGAGTTCTGCGGCTTCCTGGATTTAAATGTGCAAGAAACGGCCGTGGGGGACCCTGGTCGCCTGCGTCAGATTTTGCTGAACTTGCTCGGCAACGCGCTGAAATTCACCGAGCCGGGAGGAGAGGTGACGTTGCGGCTTTCGCTTGCCAACGAGGCGGAAGGTCAAATGCGCATTCGCGGCGAGATTCGCGATACCGGCATCGGCATCTCCGAGGAAGGGCAAGCCAAATTGTTTGAGTCGTTTACCCAGGAAGATGCTTCGACTACGCGAAAGTATGGCGGAACTGGGCTAGGTTTGGCGATCTGCAAACATTTGACTCGCATGATGGGCGGTGAGATTGGAGTGCAAAGCAAGGCCGGGGTCGGCACGACTTTCTGGTTTGAAATTGAATTAGGCATTCAGGATACGGTGGCAATATCCCAGGAAGCACCACCGGCAAGTTTGCATGGCCAGCGCGTTTTGGTCGTCGACGATTTTGCTACCAATCGCGAGATCTTGCAGCTTCAATTGGAGTCTTGGGGATGCGATGTTGTTGCAGTGAACAACGGCTTTCAAGCCCTCGAATGTTTGGAAAGTGGGACGAACAATCAAAAGTTTTTCGACTTGATCCTCGTCGATATGCAAATGCCGGGCATGAGCGGTGAGGACCTCGGCGCGCGGGTACTGGAAGAACCCGCCTTTGGCCAACCCATCTTGGTCATGTTGACGTCGGCGGGTTTGGTTGGCGAGGCCAAGCGCGTACGAGAGTTAGGCTTCCACGCACACCTGACCAAGCCGGTGCGGCAAAAGAATTTGCGCCGCTGTTTAGAGCGATTGGTTGGCGCGCAGCTTCGTCAAACTTCGAACTCAGAAATCGTTGTAGCAGCGCCAGAGATCATCGAATTGCCGTCTACGCTAACCGGTCGCGTGCTGCTCGCGGATGATAATCGCGTCAATCAGGCGGTGGCGGTCGGCATGTTGAAAAAGTTGGGCTTAGAGGTGGTCTGCGTCGAAAACGGCCGTTTGGCGTTGGAAGAGTCTTTAAAGCAAAGTTACGACGTCATCCTGATGGATTGCCAAATGCCGGAAATGGATGGCTTTGAAGCCACGCAGCATATCCGCCAATCCAATGGCATCAATGAGCAAACGCCGATTGTGGCGATGACGGCCAATGCGCTGCGTGGCGACCGGCAGAGGTGCTTGGACGCCGGTATGGATGACTACCTCGCCAAGCCGGTGAAGTTCGACGATCTGCGCCGCACGCTGGCGTCATGGTTGGGCAACAAAAAATGGCCGGACTGCGCGTAGCAATCCGGCCATGAGTTGAACCAAGTTCAGCTTACATTACGGCTTCTAAGCCTAAGCCGCCGAAGCCCTTCTCCTCGAAATTGGCGCGGAACATATCACGCAGCTTCTCGGCAGCGGCATCGTAGGCTTCTTTGTCTTCCCAAGTGTTGCGCGGGTCCAAAATCTCGGACGGAACGCCCGGGCAGCTGGTCGGCATCTTCAAGTTGAAGACCGGGTGCATTTGGTATTCGACCTTGCCTTCATCCAAGTCGCCGGCCAACGCCGCATCGAGCAGCGCGCGGGTGTGACCGATGGAAATGCGCTTGCCTACGCCGTAAGCACCGCCACCCCAACCGGTGTTCAGCAAGATGCAGCGAGTCTGGTGCTGCTCCATCTTCTCGGCCAAACGCTCGGCGTAAACCGAAGGCTGGTGGGCCATAAACGGCGCGCCGAAGCAAGCGGAGAACGCCGCCTTGGGTTCGGTAATGCCAACTTCGGTACCTGCCAGCTTGGCGGTGAAGCCTTGCACGAAGTGGTACATCACATCCTTCGGCTCGAGCACGGCGACCGGCGGCAACACGCCGAAAGCGTCGGCGGTCAACAGCACGATGGTGTCGGGCTGGCCGCCTTTGGCGCCCGGCATGACGTCGGGGTTGCAGGTCAGCGGGTACGAGAAACGAGTGTTTTCGGTGATGGTGCGGTCGGTCAGGTTGAGGTCCTGCGGATCGCACTCTTCCATCTTCTTACCCGGCAGCGGCGGCACGTTTTCGATGATCGTGCCCTTCATCGACAGCGCAGCGGCAACCACCGGCTCGTCTTCCTTATCCAGGTCGATCAACTTGGCGTAGCAGCCGTCTTCCAAGTTGGAAATACCGGCCGGCGTCCAAGCGTGCTCGTCGTCACCAATCAGCTTGCGGTTCGGGTCGGCCGACAACGTGGTCTTACCGGTGCCGGACAAGCCGAACAGAATTGCGCCGTCGCCATCTTTGCCGACGTTGGCGGAGCAGTGCATGCTCAACTCGCCCATGTCCGGGATCAGGTAATTCATCACCGTGAACATCGACTTCTTGTTGACGCCGCAGTAATCGGCACGGCCCAGCACCAGGACCAAACGACGACCGAAGTCGACGCAGGCCAGGCGTGTGCCGACGGTGCCGTCACGCTCAGGATCGCAGTGGTACGAAGGCACGTTCAGCACGGTCCAGCGCTTGCCGTCTTCGTCTTCCACGCCCTCGATGTTCTTCGGGAACATGTTGTCGCAGAAGAACTGGTGCGCGGCATATTCGCTGACCACGCGGTACGGGCGGGCGTACGACGGATCGGAGCCGCAGTACAGATCCTTGACGTACAAGTGGCGTCCGCGCTCGTTGACGTGCGCGACGACGCGATCGACCAGGGCGTCAAAAGTGTCCGGGTCGAAGGGCTGGAAGTCTGGCTTCCACCAAACCTTGTCCTTGATCGACTCGCGGGCGACGCCAAAGGTGTCCTTGACCGGGCGCCCGGTGCAAGTGGGGTCGGTGTAGAAAACCAGTGGGCCATCCACGCCCAGCTTGGTGGCATAACACTTCTGCTCATCGTCGGGGCCGCCTTCGCGGACGCGGCCGCGGTCGTTGGCGATGGCTTCGTGGAACAGCTCGTCCTTGGAGAGGTTAATGCGAAGCTCGAGGCCCTTCAGGCCAAGGTATTCTTCAAGTTGAGCAGCGTGTCCGCCGGTGGCAATGGAATCAGGCATTTGATTGAGGTTTCCGGGAGGGGGTAGCTCGAGGATTACCCAGCATGGTAACGCCGCGAGCCCTGTGAAAAGCAGAGTTCGACGCTGTCTGATAATTTAGAAGTGCCCTTTTTTCAAGGTCCACCATGCGTGCATTCCTCCAATACGCCCCTGCGGCGGTGGCTCTCAGCGCCGCCGTCACCACTGCTGCTGCCGCCGACGGTATGACCGCCAGCCCCGTCGGTTTGGCGGCCGCGCAGGTCCAAGTTCCACTGGAGCTCTACACCGACGCCCAGTGGCCGAACGGCGTCGACACCGGTCCCAACAACGGCGTTTCCATCGCCGACCTAAACGGCGACGGTTGGCCGGACCTTTTTGTATCGCAGAGCGGCATGGTGTGGGCCAACCAGGGCGGCCAGGGCTGGGCCGAAGCTGCCGATTTGCGTCAGGCACTCGGCGCCTCATCCTTCCGCTATGGCTCCGCCCTTGGCGACTTCAACCGCGACGGCTTGCCCGACATCGCTTCTGAACCGCGTAAAGGTGGTGCAGACGATTGTTTGCACTTGTTCCGCAATCTTGGTGCTTGGGGTTTCGTCGACATTAGCGGTGATCGCAACCTGGTCGACGCCGCGCTTTGCGGCGCACTGGCCGAAACCATTGCTTGGGCCGACTTCGACGGCGACGGCGACCTCGACATGTTTTTCCCCAGCTATCCGCTGGCATCGGGCAGCATCGACAATCGCTTTTTGCATAACCTCGGACCGACCGGCCCCGGCGGTGCTTACCGCTTCGCCGAGGTGGGCCAACAGGTCGGCATCATGATTCCGGCCGGCGCCGCCCGCCCCGAGGGTGTGGTGACGTTGGATTACGACCGCGATGGCGATTTGGATCTGTACAGCAACGGCCATTGGTATCGCAACGTTTCGACCTTCGGCGAACCGCGCTTTGAAGCGATGGATTCCAAGGCTTCCGGCGTCGGCAAACGCGACATCACCGACGAAGGCACGGTGATGATCGACTACGACCAGGACGGCGATTTGGATCTGCTGGTTTGCTACACCACCAATCGCGGCATTCGCGTTTGGCAAAACCGTGGCGACGGCACCTTCGCGATCACGCCGACCAGCTTGGTCGAGGATTATTTGACCGGCGCGACCTTCGGTGTGTCGGCGGTGGATTGGGATAACGATGGCGACATCGATTTCACCGGCACCGACACCTTCCGTCGCAATTTGATGAGCGAAACCGGTGTGCCTGGTTTTGAAATCATCGACAACAGCCAGGCTCCGGAAGCATCGACTCCGGCGTGGGCCGATTGGGACCGCGACGGTGACGTCGACATGGCGGTGGGTAGTGCCAGCAACAACTTCCTTTACCGCAACACCACTTATGGACCGTCTACTCCGGAAGCCGATAAGCGCCACCTTTGGGTGCGTATCGTCGATGACGCCGACGGCCATCCGCGCGGTTTGGAAACCGAGTTTGGTGCGGTGGTGCGCATCGATGTTCACAACGCCGGCAATCGCTTGCCGCAAATGCAGCTGGTTTCCAGTTCGGCGGGTTACATCAATCAAAACGAGTACGAGCTGACCTTCGCTTTGCCGCCGGATCCGACGCCTGCCGACGCCAACAGCGACGTGCGGTTTTCGCTGCGGGTGGACTTCCCATCGTTGCGCAACGTCGGTATTTGGCGAGTGAATGCGCGCGTCAATCCGGTGTTGGCCAACCTGGATTTGGCGACGTTGATGGATCGTGAAATCATCGTCTTCCGCTCCGGCAAGGTAGTGGTGAATGGCGAGGAATACCAACCGTTGAATCCGGTCGATCCGGCGTTGCAGACCACCACCGGTGGATTGCGTGCGCCGCTGACCAATCAGCGCATGCCGAAGTTGAGCGATGCGCCGAATGGTGATTTTTACGTCGGCATAGAGCTCGACACCGTCGGTGCAACTGCGCCGATGCGTATCGAAGAGTTGATCCTTGATGGCGAACTGGGTGCGGCGGTCGATTGCGGACCGGGAATGAAAGGCAACATCGGTCTGTGGGATATCAGTCAACCCGGTGCACCGTGGTTGGTTGAAGCGATGACCGCCACACCGCCCATCGACAACCGACGCGGTCATTATCAGGCGAACATGATGTTGCAGCCTGGGCGGATTTATCGCCTGCTTGCGCGGGTCAACAGCTACCGCCCCTCGCCGTTTGCACGCGCCATGCAACAGGGTGAACTACGCGTATCCGGCGGTTTGCGCCTGACTGCGACGCAGCCTTGCGATGGCAGTGAATTTGAATCGGCTGCGTTGGACCCCACCAGCATTTTCATGGCCGTGCGCGTACGTCCGGGAGCCGACGCTCGTTGGTTTGACCTTGGCCATGCGCAAACCTTCCCCGGCAACGAGCCGCAGCTTTCCGGTAGCGGCCGCCCCAGCGCCGGCCAGTCGGTGCAACTAAGCGTCAGCAACGCAATGCCGGATACCGGTGCACGGTTGATCGCTGGACCGACGCTGCGTTTGGATGATTCTTCAGGTGTTTGGCTTCATGTCGCGCCGCACTTCGCGCGCCAGGCTCGCACCGACGTCAATGGTGACGTGACCTTCAGCCACAAATGGCCCAACAAGCATCCGGTTGGAATGCCGATTTACTTCCAGGCTGTGATAGGGGATCCTGCAACCGGTCAAGCGGCGGTGACTCAGCTCATCGCCGTGAATGGTGAGTAATCGTTTTTCTGCAGGTGAGAAGTAGAGGACGGCGGCGTTACGGCACGTCGTCGAACTTCCACTGCTGCAATTTCTGCAAGCCGGCGTGATCGGTCCAGTTGTACATCAACGGCGTGATCGTGATGTGGTTCTCGTACATCAACTTCGTGTCGGAACCCTCTGGTCCACTCGGGTCAAACTGATTGCGCGCGCGATAGATCGTGGTCGCGCCGTTCTGTGAAATGCGGCGGAAGTTCTTCACCTTGAGATAGCGTCCGCCCATTGCTGCGGTGCGCACCGGCAAGGATTGGCGCGGCGCATTGGGTACGTTGATCGAATAAACCATTCCTTTGTGCGCGCCTTCGGCGATCAAGCGCTGAACAAAGACGACGGCAAACTCAGCCGATCGAGTGAAATCGCGGCGGTCGGCTTGTGAAATGGCAACGCCTGGAATTCCGAACGCCGGTCCTTCCAACGCCGCGCCGACGGTGCCGGAATAATGCGCCACCTCGCCGACATTGCTGCCGGCGTTGATGCCGGAAACGATCAGGTCGAATGGGTTGTCCAAACCCAAATGGCGCAAGCCGAAGTCCGCCGCGTCGACCGGCGTGCCGCTGACGGCATAAACGGTTCCAAATCCGCTCATGGTTTGCTCGGTGACGCTTAACTCTTCGGAAAACACCGTCGATGAGCCACTCGAGCCGGAGCGATTGCCGTCGGGCGCGACTACGGTGACGTCGGCGATGGCGGACAGGGCGCGCGCCAAGGTCACGATGCCGTCGCTGTCGATGCCGTCGTCATTGACGACAAGAATGCGCGGAAGCGCCGGGAGTTGCACCAAGTCGCCGTGGGCGGATTCGGCGGCGGTGGGAGGCGTCGGCGTTGGGAG
>CAYFOM010000001.1:192805-372756 GCA_964344765.1 uncultured Planctomycetales bacterium
TGGGAGGCGTCGGCGTTGGGAGCAGGCACAACGGTGCCAGCAAAAGCAGGGGGGTGAGTTTGTTGAGCATGAAAAAAGCGGACGGGACCGATGATAGTCCCGTCCGCAAAAACCGTGCTGAATCCAGTGATCCAGCGCCTTTAGCAGGTCCTACTGAACCACAACCGTCAGCATGTTGGAGTCGGTCAGCGCGCCTTCGCTGTCAACGCCTACAGCTTCGACGTAAACGGTCAAGCCAGCGCCGGCCGGCGGCACGTTGGCCGTCGTGCTTGCGGCACCGTTTTCATCCAGCTGGCCGTTGCCGAACAGCGCATAACCCGGACCGATATCGAAATCGTGCCCGTACTGCACCATGCCGATGTTGTTGAAGCTGAACGCCAAGTACCAATCGCCATCGGCCGGGCCGTTGCTGATTTGGTAATTCGCCACGCCACCTGCGGAAACCAGCTCATCGCCGCTCAGCGCAATGGTGTCGGTCGAACCGGATGGCTCGAGCGTGTACAGCATCACGTCGTCGACGTTCCAGCCGCCGAACTCCAATCCGCCATCCGACTTCATATCCCAGCGCATGATTACCGCTGCGTTGTTGTCGGCGTCGGGAGTGGCGTAATCGACCATGGTCCAGCCACCATCAATGTGGTTGCCGTTGGACTGGTTTTCCCAGATCTTGGTTCCGGCTACGCGCAAGATGGCGTTGTCGTAAATGCCTTCTTCCACCGCTAGCGAACGCGCAAAGCGCAGGCGCACGTCGGTGTGACCGGTGCAATCGATGGTCGGCGAAATCAAGCGAATGTTGACGTTGGACTGGTACAAACCATTCCAACCGGAAGCGCCGATGTCGTTACCCCAAACCTTAGTGCCGGAGTAAGCATTGGCCGGGTCGCCGCCGTTGCCGTACAAACGATCGTGCTGCCAGTCGTCGTGGTCGTTGGAAGTACCGCCACCGTAGACGTGCGTCCAACCGTCGTCGTCGGCCGTCTCGAAGTCGGTGAAGTAGATGATGCGGCGCAAGCCGACCAAAAACTCGACGTCGGTCTTCTTCGGGAAGCGATCGGTGTTGCCCAAGTCGTCTTCAGCGGTGATCCAGTAGGTCACCATACTCGGCGAGGCTTGACCGGGAATGCCACCAATCCATGTGCTGCCGGCGCCCGGCGACATCGGAGCCGACTGCTCCAAACCGCCATCGACGCTCCAGTGCACGGTCGCCGCAGTGACTGCGGTGCCGAACATCGGCGTCATGTCGGCTTCCAGCAAGTAGCCGCTTTCGTTCTGAGTATCACCCTGCGGCGTGTGGCTGATTTGAATGTAATCCAAATCCACACCCGGGAAACCCTGTGCCAAGAAACCATCGTTGATTTCCTGGTAGTTCGGCGTGCCGTTGCCGACGTTGCCGTCATCGTCGTCCAGCGCCAGCCAGTGGTCTTCAATCACCGATTGAATCTGGCCATCGTTGTAACCGTTGAACCAAGCCAACAGCAGCGTATCCGACAGCAAATCGCCGGCGTCGTTGCCCAAGCTGGTGTTCAAGTTGGCGCGCACCTTCCACAAAGCGCCCATCAGCACTTCACCATCGGCGTGCACCTGGCCGTAGCAACCACCGTTGCCGTCGCCGCAGTACTGACGCGTGTTGGTACCGGTGCGAATGCCGCATCCCGGGCCGCAGAAGTCTTGGCCGACCTCGGAGGTGTCGTACAAGTACATCGCCCAAACGTCGGCAGCGCCTTCGCCGAAGCCGTCGCCGCCGTTGCCACTGTTGTACAGATCGTTGGTCCAGTGACCTTCTTCGTGAGCAACCACCGTCGAGTACGCGGTGTTCACGCAGCCGCCGCCCGAGGTGTAGAAGTTGATCGAGCTACCGTTGTAGTAAGCGTTGCAATCCGACGAAATGTTGACGTTCGCAGTCATCTGGAAGTCAACGTGAGTGTCCGAAGGATCGATGGCCTTGACCCACTCGCGGAAGTCATTGACACAGCGATACGCGTTGGCGTGCGCGGTGTCGTTTTGCGTCATTCCGGTGTTCAAAGTCGCATCGGCGTGCACACCAGGCGAGTAAGTCTGGGTGTAGCTGTATGTCGCGCCCGACTGGTTGTACACGCGGCAGTAGGTGCCGCGATATTCAAAGGTCAGGTCGACGTCGGTGGTGCCGGTGTAAGGAATGATGAAGTTGCCAAACACATCGGTGTGAGTATTGCCGGCGCTCGACGCCACGCGCATGTAACGCATCGGCATCAACACTTCCGGGTTGCCGGCGTTGTCCGGCAGCGTGCCTGGAGTCGCCCAGCTTTCGACGTAACCCTGCAGGTCGTTCGGCCCGGCAGTGGATTCGTCGCTGTGATCATGGTTGTGACCAAAGCCACACTCATGCACCAATTGATCGGCCCCCAGGATTTCCAAGCTGCCATTGTCGGCGGCCACGTAAACGCGCAAGCCCGACGGCGTTTCGGCGGCCAGCTCAGTGCGCAGTTCAAACGACCAAGCCAAACGCGGCTGCAGCAACTTGCCGCCGGCGTAAGGGTAGATCACCAACTCAGGGCGTTCCTGCAAGGTTGCAGCGCGGTCTTCCTGCTCAACGAAGTAGTCGTTGGCGGCGCGGCTGGCCTTCTCGGCAGTGACCAGCGGCGTGGTGCTCAGATCCTGAACTCCAGGCAGCGCTTTGTTGTCGATGGCGACCAGGTTGCCGTCCGGGTGGAACAAGTAGTGCATGCTGGCGCCGACCACGGGCAAGCCGTTGTGCACCTGGCGGTAGTTGACGGCGACCTTGTCGTGCCCGCCACCGCGGCTCAGTTCCAAGTACTTGACCTCGGCGACCTCAAGGGTGCCCGGATCGATGCGGAACATGCCGGAGGTGCTTTCCAAGCCATTCATCGCCAATCGGGCGAAGTCGGCATCGGTGGTTGGAGTGAATTCCGGCGCAATTTTTCCGCCGTAAAAGAAGCGGCCGGTCAGCGTTTCCTGGCGTTCACGCAGGATCCAACTGCCGGGGTTTTCGGTCTGCCAGGTTTGAAAAACCTGACTGGGGAAGTAGCGGGGGACTTGGTATTCCGGGCCGGGATTGACGGGCTCCTGCGCCGTCGCGACCACACCAAGCACCGCAGCCGCTCCAAGGAGGCTGGCGAATGGCTTCATTTTTCGGGGGAAATGGGGTTTGAAGGGGGGCATTGGCACTAACCCCGCCAGCGTTTCAGGTTACTTCAGAAATTGGTGGAAAGAGACGAAACCCATATAGGAGGGGCCGGGGCTATCCTATGGGCGGATGCTGCGGTGACCCCGCGTACCTCGTAATTGAACCCATCACGACCGTGAATTTGGCCTCGAAACCCATTTCCGCAGCAGGCGTATTAGCGCTGGGGCTGCTTTTCTCCACTTTTTCCTGCACCGGCGGTGATTCGGAGACCACGAATGGTGGTTCCGGCGGATCCGCAAGCGGTGAACCCACGAAACCGGGCGTGCATCTAGGCGAAATTTCGTCGACCGGTGCCGGCCCGAACGACAGCGGCCGCCAGGGCCTGATCATGGCCAAATCCGAATTTGGAGCTGTTCCATTGCCGGCAACCATGGTGTTGATGCGTCCTGAAGGCAGTGACGAAGCCGGCTGGACTTGGACCGAAGAGAAGGTCGTCACTCCGTCCGGATTGATCCGCGTGCAGTTGGGCGACGCTCCCGACGGCACCATCGTTGTGCGCCAGGTTGACCTGGAAAGCCACGAGCCGATTGGCGGCACCAGCACCTTCGTTGTTGAGGATGGAACGTGGAATCTGGCCTCTTACGCAGCGGCTGACGTCACTTGGCGCGAAGGCGTGACCAAGACTTATGAAATGGGCGGCGGCAACGTCTTCCACAAGTGCATGTGGTGGGATCCGAAATACGGCGAACCCGGCATTTTGACCATCTCGGCGAACATGCCTTACATGCTGATTTGGCGCCGTGACGGCGGTAAGTGGACTCCGGAGTTGCTGTGGAGCGAATACGTCGGCGGTAAGGAGCAGCGTTATCGCGACGTCGAAGTTGGTGACGTCGACCATGACGGTGAAGACGAGCTGATTTTGGTCACTCACGACCGCGGCGCGATCTACGTGATGGAGCAGACCGAAAACGGTTTGGTCGCCACCGAGGTCCACCGCACCGAAGAGCGCATCTTTGTGCACGAAGCTGAAATCGGTGACGTCGACGGCGACGGCAAGGTTGAGTTCTTCACCACGCCGTCCGAGCCGAACCGTTTGGACGGTCACGAGCAGGCCGGTTGGGTGGACATGTTCCGCTACAACGCTGCGACCAAGTCGTATGACCGCACTGTGGTTGCCGAGTTGACCGACCGTCACGCCAAAGAGATTTTGGTCAAGGACTACGACGGCGACGGCACTTCCGAGTTGTACATCGCGCTGGAAGCCGAAGGCACCGACAAGGTGGTCGGCATCAGCCGCTACACCTGGCAAGACGGCAAGATGGTCGAAGAGTTCACTCACGACCTCGCCGGCAAGATGTTGCGCTTCTTGAACTTGGCCGACACCGATGGCGACGGCGTCAATGAAATCATTGCGTCGACTCGTAAGGCCGGCATTTTCAAGCTGTGGAAGAACGCTAGCGGCGAGTGGGAACACTCGAAGATCAAGCCGTTCTACGTTTCGTCCAGCTTCGAGCACGCCACTGTTGCTTTTGACTGGGATGGCGATGGCAAAGACGACTTGTTTGTTGCGGCCGACGATCAGTCGAAGCTGTTCCGCATTACTTACAACCCCGAAAAGGGCAAGTACGACCACGAGAAGATTGGCGATTGGACCAACTCGGGCAAGTACTTCGTTTGGGGTGTGATGCCGTTGCCGGCAGGTCAATAGACTGCAACGGGTGCTGATATGGTTGATCGCTGGAAACGCCTCAATTCTTCGTTGCTGAAGGATTACGGCTTCATCAAAGTCCGGCAGGATACCTATCAGCACCCCGACATGGCCGGGGATCGTAACTTTCTGGTCATTGACGCGCGCGACTGGGTCAATGTCGTCGCCGTCACCCCGGTGGGTCAGATTATTCTGATCCGCCAGTTCCGTTATGGAGTAGGGGACATTCGTTGGGAGATCCCCGCCGGCGTGATCGAGCCGGGTGAAAAACCGATCGACGCAGCGATTCGCGAGTTGCGCGAGGAAACCGGATACGAAGGTGACAGCGTTGAAGAGCTGTGCTTTTACGAACCGAACCCGGCGATTCAAAGCAACGTGTGCACGTCGTATTTGATCCGCAACGCGGTCAAGGTGCACGACACCGAATGGGACGAGAACGAAGTGATCGAAGTCATCCCGACGGCACCGCTAGAGGTCGAACGCAAAATCCTCGACGGCGAGTTTTGCCACGCGCTGCTGCAGTTGCCGTTGCTGCGTTATTTGTACGCCAATCGCAAGTAAGCGGCCGATTCGCGGGGCTATTCCTCGGCTTCCAGCTGCAACCTTTCCTGATCAAACGGCCAGGTCATTTCGCCGGGCAAGTAGCCGTCGCGAATCAGTAGTTGCGCGCTGTTGACGTCGTTAGTCGTGACTTGGACCAGCTGGCCGAGCTTGTTGGTGCGCAAGCGATTCGGCTCGCCAACATCCGGCTTGAAGTAGAAGTAAGTCTTCGCCGGGAACGGAGTGCCGTCGGCCTGTAGCGGAGTGGTTTTCCAAACACGCAGTTTGCCGGTGAGGTCGATGGGGTTGAGGAAGTCGGGTGATTGATCGCCGCTTCCGCTTAACGAAAACTCAGGCCCGCGGTAAAGCTCGCGGTCGTTGTGCTCCAGCGTGATGAAGTAGCCGTTGCCCGGTTTGAGATAATCAAACATGAACGTGCCGAAGACCTCTTTGCCGCGGTGGTAGCTGGGCAGTTTGACTTCCATGTCCATCCACGGCAACGGTGCATCGGATTTGAATTGTCCGCGCAGGTTGATGCCTTTGACTAACTCAAACAATAAGTTGGTTGTACCCGCCGCCACCGTTTGACCTTGCCCCAACCAGCCAAATCCACCGGTGCTGACGTGAATGCGACCATCGGCAGGCGCTTCGCCCATGACCTTGAATTCGCCATTTCGGTTGGTGCGTTCGCGCGCAATGCGATTGCGCAAACTGCCTTTTTCGTCCGGTCCGTAAACGGTGATCCAAATCGAAAGCGGATTGCCGACATCATCGGTGACGCGCCCTTGCGCCAGGATGGGTAGCTTGTTGCCGATCAGCTTTAACGGACCGGGATTGAACTCCTCACCAGGGGCGAGTTGGGTCGGCAACGAGATCTCTACTTGTAGCGCGCCGTCTTCATTTAAGTCCTTCGACGATCGGCGCGGATCTGGATTTTGCATAACGAATGCCCAACTGCGATCGTGGTGTTCGTCACTCAGTTTGGTATCGATGTAAAAACCGCCAAAGCCTTCGTTGTCGGTGGAGAAGTTTTTTTGCCAGCGCGGTCGATCGGGTCCGGGAAGCTTGCCGGCCGCCGCTTCTTCGGCGGTGGGGATGCGCTGTTGAATGCGATAGTGAGCAATACGCGTATTCGCTGCCGGAGTGCCGTCGGCGCGCAAGAATTGGCTGCGGAACACCGGTAGATCATCACCCAGCACCAACTCAAACGGGCCCGGGTTCGGTTGTTCGGCATTGGGGCCGACGGTGCGCAAATCACCCTGTTTGCAACGGCCGTCTTTGGCTTTGGCGGTCAGCCACAACTGCAAATCCGGGCTGCACGGAAAGCGGCATTCGCCGTTATTGTCGAAGTCTTCCCAAATCGCGCGGCGGTTGCTCCACGGCGATTTGTTCTGCGGCGTTTGGACCGGACCCCAATAAACCTGCAACGAGGTGGCGAAGTCGGGCACTGAGCCATCGGCGCGGCGGACTTGCGCGGTCAGCCATTGGAAGTCGGGCACCACCAACTTCTGCACCGTGCTCTGACCGTCTTCGAGCAAAAACTTAATCCGCGTAGTCTCGGCGGCGGGGAACTTGGCGTCGGCCATCAGCTCCGGGTTTTGCAATAGGCCGGCTTCTTTGCGCAGATAGTCCATGTTCAATTCCACCGCCGCAATGCCGCGTTCGCCGGCCGACGTCGCGGTGCCGACGCGGATCGCACGATTTTCAAACGGCACGCGCATGCCGATGGCGATTTGAATGCCGGCGACCGGATTGTCGGCGCTATCGACAACTTGAATCAGCACCGTGCCCGGTTGCGGAACCGGCCCTGCGTCGACGCGTTCCGGCGGCTCCGTTTGCTCTTCCAATTCCGCTTGCACGGATTCCTGCTCGGACGGTTGCGCGGCTTGGGCAACATCGGTTTCCGCCTGCTGCAACTCGTCATCCGTGCCATTGCCGTCGGCGTTCGTGCCGACATCCTCAGCAACCACTTCCTTAACCGCATCCCCGCCATCGCCGTCCTCCGGCCACATCACCCAAGTCGAAATCAACGCCAAGCAAGCAAGCGCGGCGATTAGGGTGCGAGTTCTAGACGTCATGGAAATGAATTGGGGAATGCAGGTGCGAGCATTCAAATTTATCAGAGCCGCCGAGCAATGCTGATGCCGCGGCAAAACAAGGGTAGGATATGCCGAAGCCGCTCGCGAATCTGAGCGGCTTTTTGCCCAACTGTCATGAGATTCGCTCGACCCTCCCGCAAAATTCACCGCTGGGGTGCCATCATCAGCGCCTTGCCGGTGTTGATTGTCATCGTCACCGGCCTGATTTTGCAGGTCAAAAAGGAGTTCGAATGGATCCAGCCCGGCACCGCCAAACCCGAAGCCATGGGCATGATCATCGGCTTCGACGAGGTGCTGGAGGCGGCTAAGACCGTCGAAGAAGCCGGCATTCAATCGTGGGATGACGTCGACCGCCTCGACGTGCGGCCGGGCAAAGGCGTGATCAAAATCCGCGCCAATAACCGCTGGGAAATTCAAATCGCCAGCGCCGACGCCGAGGTGTTGCAGGTTGCTTACCGCCGCTCCGATTTCTTCGAAGAGCTGCACGACGGTTCATGGTTCCACGACAACGCCAAGCTGTGGATCTTCCTGCCGTCGGCGATCATCATGTTCTTGTTATGGCTGACCGGCATTTACCTGTGGTTGCTGCCCTACCGCGTGCGCCGCGCCAAGCGCAAACGCGCGCTGCATGACGATCATTAAATTGCTCGACCAGCGTCAGCTTTTTCTGAGTTGCGAACATGGCGGTAATCAAATGCCGGCGAAGTGGCGTAATCATTTCGCCGCCGAAGCGCACCTATTGAATAGCCATCGCGGATGGGATCCTGGTGCGTTGGAGTTGGCTGAATACATCGCCAAGCACAGTGAGGCGCCACTTCATTCCACTCAATGGACGCGATTGTTATGCGATTGCAATCGCGACGCCGACAACAGCAAGTTGTTTTCCCCCCTTGGTCGTCGGCTAAGCGCTAATCAAAAGCGGCAGATCATCGAGCAATATCACCAACCCTATCGCGATGGAGTCGAAGCTCAACTGCGGCAAATGCTCAAGGACGGATCGCCGTTGTTGCACCTCTCGCTGCACAGCTTCACACCCAAACTCAACGGCACGGTGCGTCCGTGTGAATTGGGCATCATGTACGACAGTCGCATCGCCGAGGAAAAGCAATTGGCGATGGCGTTGAAAAAGCACCTCGCCAGCGTCGATTCGCGCTTCCGCGTTCGCCTCAATTACCCGTACGTCGGCCGCAGCACTTACTTCCAGCCTTTCCTGAGGGGCAAGTTCGCCGCGCCGCAATACCTAGCGCTGCAATTGGAAGTGAATCAAAAGATCCCGCGACAGCAAAAAGCCCGCTGGCAGAGGCTGCAGCGGGCTTTGCTTGAGTTTGTGTCCGGCTGTGGCGCTTAACCGCAGCCGAAGGGCGCAGGTTTAGACCTGGTTGCAGAACAGACACTCGGCATCGCGTTCTTCCACCGGGTGCCAGTCGCGCAAACCGTGACCGGTGTAAATCTGACGCGGACGACTGATCTTCGGAGCCTCTTCGGCGCGCATCTCGTGGTATTGCGCAATCCAACCGGCCATGCGACCCATCGCAAACATCACCGTGAACATGTTCACCGGAATGCCCATTGCCTTGTAGATGATGCCGGAGTAGAAGTCGACGTTCGGGTACAGGTTGCGCTGAACGAAGTATTCGTCCTTCATCGCAATCTCTTCCAGCTCCATCGCGATCTCCAGCTGACGGCTGGACAGTCCCAACGCGTTCATCACGTCGTGACAAGCCTGCTTCAGCACTGCGGCGCGCGGGTCGAAGTTCTTGTAAACGCGGTGACCAAAGCCCATCAAACGAATGCCCGATTTGCGGTCCTTGGCGCGGGCGACGAATTCAGCCGCCGACTGACCTTCGTTGGTGATCGCGTCCAACATTTCGATCACCTTCTGGTTGGCGCCACCGTGCAGCGGACCCCACAGAGCCGAAATACCGGCCGAGATTGCGGCAAACAAGTTGGCTTGCGAGCTACCGACCACGCGCACCGTCGACGTCGAGCAGTTCTGCTCGTGGTCGGCGTGCAGAATCAGCAATTGATCCAACGCGCGAGCGACGACCGGCTTGACCTCGTAGCTTTCGCACGGCGTCGCGAACATCATGTGCAAGAAGTTCGACGCATAGTCGAGATCATTGCGCGGGTAGATGAACGGCTGGCCGATCGAGTGCTTGTACGACCAAGCGGCAATGGTCGGATACTTCGCCAGCAAACGAACCACGCTTTGGTACAGATTCTCCGCTGTCTGCTTGTCCTGGTAAAACGCCGACATCGCGCCGACGGTTGCGGCGGTCACCGGCATCGGGTGGGCGTTCTTCGGGAAGCAGTCGAAGAACTTGCGAAAATCCTCGTGCAGCATGGTGTGGCGCGTGACCATGCCTTTGAACAAATCGAGGTCTTCTTTACCCGGCAGCTCGTTGTACTGCAACAACCACGAAGTCTCGAGGAAATCGCTGTGCTCGGCCAGTTGCTCAATCGGGTAACCGCGGTAGCGCAGAATTCCCTTTTCGCCGTCAATAAAGGTGATCGCGCTCGAGCAGGACCCGGTGTTGCCGAGGCCCGGGTCGTAGGTGATCAAACCTGTTTTGGAGCGGAGTTTTGAGATATCCACGCCAATTTCCATTTCGGAACCAGTCAGCGTGGGTAGTTCGATAGAGGAACCATCGAACTCGAGGCGAGCATTGGGGGTGTCGGACATCGAGGATCTGTCGGGATTACCCGGGAATGGAGGGTAAGCCCTGGAACAGTGCCCCATAATAGAAAGGCGGCGCGAAATGTTGCACCCGATCGGCTGAATTGGGAGACTAATGCTCCCCTTGTCGGCCAATCGGTCCCATGTCCCTTTCGTTCCTGACCTTTGAAGGTGCGGGCGCACTGCGCGAGCAGGCCTCAGCCTGGGATGACCTGCTTCGTCGGGCCGCTCCCGGTTTCGAGGCACCGGCGCTCTATTTGGAACGCGCTTGGTTGGAGCCATGGGTTGAGCATCGCGGCGAAGAAGGTCACTTTTTGTTTGCCGCATTGGTGGAACGAGAAAGCCATCATTGGCTTGCAGCAATGCCGCTGTGGATCACGACCAGCAAGGCCGGTGGGGCCAAGGCATTGCAGATGGTTGCCGCCGGTTTTCCCGATAGCGATTGCGTCTTTGTGCCGGCGGTAAGCGAAAGCGCGTTGCAAACCTTCTTGCGTAAGTTGTTGCACCATTGGCGCAAGAACCTCGGCAAGACGGTCAGTTTCGATTTGCGTGAATTACCGCAAGACGGCGCGACGGAACGCACGTTGGCGGCGTGGAATAGCCAAAACGGCGGCCAAATGCTGTTTCAGAGCGTTGCCCAGAGTCCGTTGTTGCACGTGGCCGATTTGGATTCTGGCGATTCCAATGGCGATGCTCAAGCCAACGCCAAAGCAGTGGCTAAAACCGGCGGCAAGCTTGGTCGAAATTTACGTCGTCGTCTTCGTTTGTTGGAAGACGAAGGCGAGGCGCGATTCGACTTCCGCTTAGTGGGCATTGATGAACTTGAGACTTATTTGCAACAAAGCAAATCCATTGAAGATCAATCATGGAAAGGGGAAGAGGACGTCGGCGTTTTGCGCGATCCTCAATACCAATTCATGCGCCAAGTGTGGCGCAACTACGCCGCGCAAAAACGTCTGGCGTGGGGCGGCTTGAAGTTGAACGGCCGCGACGTCGCCTATCACTGGGGCTTAGTCCGCGACGGCGTGTTTCTTTCCTACAACCTCGCACACCTGCCCGAGGTCAATAAGTTGTCGCCCGGGACCTTGTTGTTGGATCACATGATTCACCATTGCGCCGACTTAGGCATTCATGCGTTTGATGCATCGCGCGGTGGCTTGGATCATGACCACATCTTGGCGCCGTACAAGGGGTCGGTGCGTTACCACCGACGCGCGGTGATCTTCCGCAAGTCGGTGGTCGGGCGCATGCTGGAGTGGCGCTTAAAGCGCTTCATCGCCGAGCGCGAAGGACAGATCGAAGATCGGTCCTAGTCGGTTGATCAAACCGGAGGATTACATGTACGGGTTGACGCCTGCCGCATGGTCGGTGGCATCGTGTACCGCACCCAGTTCCGGCACCGCATTGCGCAGCGAAGCTTCAACGCCATCGCGCATCGTCGCCTGCGCCGAACCGCAGCCCTGGCAACCGCCGCCCATCGACATGTACAAGTCGGTTCCGTCGGACGCCATGATTTCGATCCAACCGCCGTGCGCGGCCAATCCCGGGTTCAGCTGGTCATCGACGACCTTCTGCGCGCGCGCGCGAACTTCGTCGTCACCGCTGAGTTGATCGACGGCGTTTTCCGCCACCGCGCGTTCACCACTCAGCAGGAATGCGCGAATTGCAGCGCCGGTTGCACGGGCAGGTACGCGCCAATCTTCCGGCACCGAAGCCATCGTCACCAGCACCTCGGCATGGCTCAAGCGCACGCCGCGCACGCCCTCGGTGTTCTCCATAATCGCCGCAGCCAACGGGACGTGAGCACGCGCCGTTTCCAAATCGCTGACGTAAAGGGTGCCGGCGAAAACATTGCGGTCCAGGCGGTACAAGCAGTTTTGCGGCATGCCCTGGGGTTCGGCGGTGATGCGGATCTGTTCGGATTCGGCGCTCATGGTCGGAATTGTATCAGGCGGCGTTGGTAGCACTGCCGCAGGTGCTGCAGCACTTCGGCTGGGTCAACTTCGAATTCAGATTCGAAGTCATTCAGTAGGTCGGCGGTGGTGCTTTCTCCAGTGCAAGCTTCCAAAATGCCGAGCTCTAATTGATCCGCTTCCCAGTTCTGGCCGTGTGCCATCAGGTTGACCTGCATTGCCTCGCCGTCGGCGTTGGACAGCATTTGCGCAGTAAACCCAGCGTGGGCGACGGGATGCAGATCGGCGAGTTCTTCGTCGCTGGGGAAGGGGCGTTTGGTGATGCGCAATTGGCCGAGGTAGAGCTCGTCCAAATCGCTGTCGAGAAAATGGCGCAGCGCGTCGTCGGCGGTTTCGACGATGGGTTCGCCTTTGATGTTGAACGAGGTGTTCAGCACCATCGGCAGGCCGCTGCGCTGGTGGAAGGCGCTGACCAGATCGTGGTACAGCGGATTGTGCTCGCGCTGCAGCGTTTGAATGCGCGCGGTGCCGTCGACGTGGACGACGGCGGGGATGCGGCTGCGCTGGTGCTCGTGGGTATGCACCGTCAGCGACATGTATGGCGACGGGGTGACGTCGGCGAAAAAGTCTGCCGCGTGTTCGGCGAGCACGGTGGGTGCGAAGGGGCGGAAGGCTTCGCGTTTTTTGATCATCGCGTTGATGCGGTCGATCATGTCGCCGTCGGCCGGTGTGGCCAGAATGGAGCGGTTGCCGAGCGCGCGTGGTCCGAATTCACTGCGTCCTTGGAACCAGCCGATGACTTTGCCGGCGGCGAGTGCGTCGGCCGCGGCATCGACGCCACCGTCGTCTACTTCAATCCAAGGCTCCATCGCATGCAACGCATCGCCGATGTCCTCCGGATCGGCGCTGCCGCCCAAATAGGGGGTGGGCGCAATGGATCGGCGCGTGAGTCCGGCAATCTGTGAGACCGAAGTTGCTGCCGACCGATGGCCACCTTCAGCGGCGTCACCGGCAACCGCTTCGGCGCTCAGCAACGCGTGCCCAAACTGCGCACATCCGACCGCAATGCCGTCGTCGCCGGGCCATGGCGGTAAGTAAACCTGATCAAAGCCGGCTTCGCGCGCAATACGACCGTTCATCGTCGAGTTCAGGCCAACGCCGCCGACCAAACACAAATTGCGTTCGCCGGTCTGCTGTTGCAGGCGCGTTAAGAACTCCAACATCACCGTTTCCAAGTCGCGCTGCACGTCGGCGCTGAGCTGGGCGTACTCGGGGCGATGCTCCTTGTCCTGCCACTGATTCGGCGCCGGCTCGTTGCGTAGGCGCTGCCAATCGACGGCCAGCTCTTCCAACGGTCCGGTCATCAGCGGCCGCGGGCCGACATCGCCGTCGGCGTTTTGCCAACGACCGGCCCACGGCGCCATGCCCATGATCTTGCCGCAAGCATTCCAATCACCGAATACGTGGCTGGATACACGCGAATAAACCGCGCCCAGCGATTCTTGGTTTTCAAAGCCGTAGTTGTACAAAAACACCGGCGTGTGTTCGCGAATCCAACGCTTCCACAGAGCTTCCAGTTTCATCCCATCGAAACGAAACACGCTTTCGGCTTCGCGGAAGGTGGCGTTTTGCTGTTTGAGTTGCTCGCTTAAGTCCGCCGGGAACTGGCGAAACGAATCGGCCTTGGCTACGTCGGCGTCCGAGGTGTACTCACCCAAATGCGAGTCGCTCGACAAACGATGCACGTCGGCATAGGTGCTGCCGATGCCGTCGGCGACGACGATGAGCCCGCGCTCGAACGGGGCGGTGGTCAGCACCGACCATGCATGCGCCAAATGGTGCGACAACTCGTGGCGACGGACTCCGGGCAGCAGGTTCCAGTCGGACATGTACGTCGACGGGTGCTGATTCAGCGCCACCGCCCAAGGCAGCGTTTGCTCAAACGGTGGAATGCGAAACAGGTGATTATTTGCCACGCACAGCGCAATTTGCTCGCGCTCAATACCGGCACCTTCGAGTACTGCTTGCACCACTTGCGCGTTGTCGCCGCCGTCGTGCTTTTTGCGCGTGACGCGTTCTTTGGCTAGCGCAAACACCAGTTCACCGTCGGCGTCCACCAAGCATGCGGCGGCCGAATGGGTGTACTGATTCAGGCCGAGGACGTAGCGTGCGCTCATGGGGGGGAAGCATAAAGATTCCGTAGACCGTGTGCGGAATATTCAATAGGTCTATAAATTTGCGAAATCCTTAAGAGTCCTCTAGTTTTGGAGAATCAAGTCGGAAAACCAGCCCCGCACTCCGCCCCGGTTTTCCTCCTCCCCCCAGATTCATCCTCCATGAGTAAGCTCCCTACTCTTGCCGGGTTGGCGTTGTCGACCCTGCTGATTTCCTCCGCCGCCGCAGCTCAGGTCAACGTATACGTCGACGCGCAAAACGGCTCCAATTTCAATACCGGCAATCAGACGTCGCCGTGGAAAACCGTCGACTTTGCGTTGAACGGTCCGCACGCGCCGCTGCCGCAAGGTTCGACCGTCTATTTGATCGGCACCAATGCCGTCAAGTACGACGCCACTTCGGGCGAGGCATTTCCGTGGACTTTGTACGGCAACATCAACTTGGAAGCCGGTCCGAACGGAAGTGGTATCGACCGCATTGTTGATCCGGGTTCCAGCCATGCGATTGAATGGGTGCCGACATTGGACACCGACGATTCGGCGGTGGTTGGACTGACCATTAGTGGACCCACTTGCCCGTTGGGAATTAAGGTTTCGGCGAGTGGCGGCACCATCATGATGCCGTCGATTGAGCTTTGCGACATCAACCTCAGTCAGTCCGGTGCCGACGGCATTTTGATTGAAGGCGGCGCCGGCGACATTCTCGGTCCGCAATTGTTGAGCAATCAAATCAACGTGCCGGATGAAGGCGTGTTGACTTACTTGACCAACGTCGGCTTCTGCGGCTTTGACTTTGCTTATAACAACATCACGAGCGGTCAAATTGGAATTTACATCAATGGCGCAAGTGGACAGGGCGAGTCGTATGTACGCAACAACGACATTTTGTCCGGCCATGAAGGCTATTACGAAAATGCCCACAACGGCGTGATTCGCGTCGAAAACAATACTTTGACCCGAAACGGTGGTGCGTCTTCCACCGGATTGCGTTGGTACAACTCGTCATGGCAGCAGGGTTCCACTTGTTTGAACAACATCGTGCAAGGCTATGGCAACGGTGCCCACTTGGAGTACACCGACGACGTGCTGCTGGCTTACAACCAGTTTGACGGCAACTCGTATGGAGTCGTGTTGAGCCACAGCGTGGACCGCGTTGAAATTTCACACAACAGTTTTGTCGGCGGAACCGGGATCTACTCGAATAACCCTTCCGATGGCGTCGGCTGTGTGATTGACAGCAACAGTTTCCAAACTTCCGGCGATGGCGTTTACATTTACGCCACCTACTACCCCGGCGTGACGGTGATTGATAATGACTTTGTCGGTGGATCAAACGCGGTGGATTTGCGTTTGCCTGACGGCAACGTGGTCACCGGCAACTCTATTGCCGATACCGGCCACACCGGAATCTACTTGAGCGGCTGCACCGATAACGTCATTGCCGCCAATACCATCTTGCGCGCCGGCTTAGACGGGATTTACGACGATGCGATGACCGGTGGAAACATCAGTTCGAACATCATTGTCGACAGCGCTGCGGATGGCCTGCGCTTCACACCGGCGGCGACCGCAAATCCGACCATGGTGGTGCAAAACACCTTCTTCCATAACACTGGCTATGGTTTGAATTCCAACTTGGCGCCGACGACGCCGGCTTACGTGGGCAACAACATCTTTTGGAATAACAATGGCGTCGGCAACGACTTCTTTGGATTGGCGGTGGGTCAGTATTACTCGAACATCATCGAGATCGGTGGTGGACCGGGCAACGGTAACTCGAACACCAATCCTGGTTTGAATTTGAACACTTACCACTTGAATGCCGGTAGTGTTTGCATTGAGGCAGGCGACCCCAATTGGGTGGCGTACAACCGTGACGTGGATGGCCAGCCGCGAGTGGTGGACAGCGATTGGAACCGTCAGCCGCTGCCGGAGATCGGTGCCGACGAAATCAGCGAGACGTCGTTGGATTTGCAGGGACCGTTTGCACCGGGCGAAACCATCATTGCTACTGTGGGTAGCGTCGCCAGCGGTGTGGTTGGAATTTATGCTTCCACGGACCCCTTCCTAGAACCGCTTTCCAGCGGCGTGTTTTATCACCCGCAGTACGGAACGGTGATCCTGGATCTGAGCAAGCAATACGGCAACGGTGCCGTAACCGGTGGGGTAGTCGGCGGCAGTGGCACGGTGGATCTTTTCCTGCCGTTGCCGAATACCACGACTATCGTCGGCTTGCGCGTCGGTCTGCAAGCAATCGTCACGACTACCAACAACGCCGGGCAGCTCTCGAACGCGGTCGACTTCCGCATTCGCGAGTTGTAAGCAAAGCGATCTAAGCCGCCCGCCGGTCGAGGAAGCGCGCCAACACGCGTTCAAATTCTTCGCGGCGGAACGGCTTGCTTAAATAAGCGTCCATTCCAGCCTCAAAGCAGCGCCGACGGTCTTCGTTCATCGCGCCGGCCGTCAGCGCCACAATGGGCACATTGCACTTGGGCTGGGCAAGGCTGCGAATGTGCCGAGTGGCTTCAAAGCCATCCATCTCCGGCATTTGGCAATCCATCAGGATCAGGTCAAAATCATTGCTCTGAATTTGCTCCAGAGCTTCCAGGCCATTCTTCGCCCATACCGTGGTGAGTCCGTTTTTGTTTAGTGTATGGGTTGCCACTTTGGCATTGATCGCGTTGTCTTCGACGAGCAATACGTTGGCTTGCCAACAGCGTGAATCCAACTGATCTTCGTGGTTCGAATCGGCGCTGGAATCCACCGCCGCAACAGGCGCCGCCAACCGGAACCAGAAATCAGATCCTTTGTCGACCTCGCTTCGGAGTTTGAGGTCGCTGCCCATCGCGTGGACCAGGCGCCGTGAGATCGACAAGCCTAAACCGGTGCCGCCGAACTCGCGGGTGGTGGTGACGTCGGCTTGGATGAATTCGTCGAAGATCGCCGCCTGTCGGTCGGGCGAAATGCCAATGCCGGTGTCGACGATATGAAACTCCAGTTCTTCACTGCCTGCGTCCCAATCGACGTGAACCTTCACCCCACCGCTGTGAGTGAATTTAATCGCATTGCCGACTAGATTGAAAATGACCTGCCGCAGGCGCACTGGATCGCCAATGACCGATTGCGGGCAATTGGGGTCAATCGTCGCTTGCCAATGCAAACCTCGTTTTTGAATTTGGCTTTTAAATCCGTGGCTGACGTCGTTGATCAACTCTTGAGGCGAGAACGAGATTTCTTCGAGCGTCAAACTTCCCGCCTCGATTTTGGAGATGTCCAGTACGTCGTTCAGGATTTCCAACAACGCTTTGCTGCACGACAAAATGATCTCGATGGACTCACGCTCCTTTTTGGGCAGCTCGCCATCGAGCGTGACCTCTGCCATGCCGATAATGCCATTCATCGGCGTGCGGATCTCATGGCTCATATTCGCCAGGAAAGCACTCTTTGCCTGATTAGCTCGATGCTCTTCATCGCGCGCGCTGCGCAGATCGTTCTGGTACTTGGTTAAGCGTTTGCCGCCTAGGATCACCATGCAGAAAAGAACCGCAAGCGCCAGCACATGGCTAGCGCTGGCTAGCAACGCCGCTTCATCCAAGTTGTCGGTACGCTTCCAATTCCCCAGCATGAAGTGGGCGATGCCCATACCGAAAAACGCGGTACCGGTAATTGCAGCGTTGATCAGTGCCCATCGTGTACCCACTAGGATTGCCGCCAACACCGGCATGGTAAACAGCCAGCCGACGGCTCCGCTCAATGCGCCTCCAGTTCGCACCGTCGAAAACAAAATCACCACTTGCAGCGCGCAAATGTATACCTTGCCCCATAGCTTGGGGTTGCGGTGGCGCAGCGTTTGGATCAAGCCGACCAAACCGATTACGCTGCCGATCATGCAGGCGGTAAACACCGCCCATTCGGCAGAGCGCAAAGTCATCGTGCCCAACAACGGCCCGGCGAACAAAATCACGCCGTACGCCGCCAAGAGGACTTTGCGCGCGTCCTCATGGGTGTCGATCGGGGCCCGCGGGAGTGGTTGGGACATGGTGAAGCCCCGCTGGAGGGGCTGTATCCCTATCGACCGATTTCCCGCCGACTCTTAAGTACCGCTGTTCCCGTTTGATACACCCGCACCTATGGCCATGGCCTGGTGCAACCACAGCCAAGAAAGCGGCCAATTGGGCCCGTTTTCTACTGGTTCGCCTTGGCGCAGCATCGACATTTGGTGCAGAAGGCTTTGGATTCGCTCGTCTGGCATGCGCCCAAGTGCTTTGTCTATATCGACTTGCTTCCAAAGCAAAGGCCAAGCGGAATCTGGCTGGCCATGTTGAAGCATGGTTTGGGCAGCCTCAAGGGTGACTTCAGTCAGCCCTGTCCCCAGCCAGAGGGGAATTTCTGCATCCACAGTGCCGCTGCTTTCGGCGGCCGAGCCGAGCCGCAGTCGTTGCCAGCTTTGGACCAGGAGTAGCAAATGGTGCTGGTTGGTCCGGGCCTGCGGCCATAACTGGCCATCGAGGTGATAGCGCATCCAGGCCAATTCAACGCGAAGGCGCCGCAGCTGGCTGCTTGGCTGCTCGAACCAATGGCGGCGTTCTACCTGACTTAATTCCCGAGCATGCTCCAAGGTCTGCAGCCTACGGCCGAAGTCGTCGGCGGCTTGGCGGCGACGATAAATCTCGTCGGCAAGTAGCCAAGCACGAGTGCGGAGATCGACGGCACGGTCGGCGGCGGCGGTCCAACCGTCGCTCACATCAACGTCCGACGGCACCACCTCGTGAAGCTCGCCTAGGGTCAATAACGCGCTCGGCGAATCCGGTTGCCGCGCATCGGTAGTTTGGATTTGCGCTTCGGCAATCAGCATCAGCATGCCGGCGATGTCGAGGCGTAGACCGTCATCTTTGATGGTCGACTGTTGCAGCCACTGTAAATAACGCTGCGCCAAATCCCGCAGTTGCCGGTGCGAACTCTCAGGTTGCAACGAGCGAACGGCTTCGCCATGTAACCCATCGAAGACTTGATTGACGATGGCACGTACATCGGCGACTTGCTCGGCGGCATTTAATTTCGCCCGGTGGCCACCCGCAGCAACTTGGTGGCTGTAAAAAGCGTAAGCCATGACGGCTGCCAACACCGCAGCCGTGCCGATTCTTTGGCGCGCAAATCGTTGCAGGCGATAAAGGCGGTCATTGCGCCGCGCACGAACTTCATGGCCTTGTTCCAGTGCAACCAAGTCTCGGTAAAGCGCATCGACACCTCGGTACATCGAGCCATGACGAGCAGACTGGCATTGGAGCAGAATGGCGCGCAAACCGGCCCTTTGAGTACCAGTAAGGGCTCCCTGCTCTTTTTGGGGGGAATCAGCCTCGAAGCAATTTTCAAGCAATTTGCCCAGCGCGATCAAATCGGTCAAAGCGTCGGAACTGCCCCTTCGAGGTTCGCTGGCCGGCAAACCAAAGTCGACCACACGAGCTTCTTTATGATCATCAATCACTATGTTGCGATCATGCAAACCCAAGTGCAGTAAGCCATGTTGATGCGCATGGGTGACGGCTTCACTTGCCTGTCGCATCCACGTCAAGCGCTGTTGCTCGGTTGGGTTGGGCATGCCCGGGTAGCCGCCATTGAGCGCTTGCTGCAAGGTGCAGCCGGCGAGGTGTTTTAGCGCCACATAAAGCTGGCCGTTTTGACAGTGCCCCAAGCCGTAGATCGGTACCAAGTGGGGGTGGTGCAGCGTTTGCGCGTGCTGGACTGCAATTTCGATCTGGTTGCGGCGTTCCTCATCGCCGGCGTATTCGCCATGGAACACCTTAACCATCACCTTGCTGCCGTCTTGTTCATGCACGGCCAAGTAGGCAACGCCCTGAGCACCGCGACCGATTTCGGCCAGCGTAACTAAGCCGGGAATCCATCCGGTCGGCAATGGATCGGCGTAGGGATCGACGGCGCGTTTAGCCGGGTAAGGCCCAGCCTGCTCAATTTGGCGCCGACGTTCACCCAGTGGCAATTTTCGATTGGTCTTGGCGTCGGGGCCGAGCTCGGTAAGCCGGTCCATTTCTTCGTCGACCTGCTTGGCGAACTCCCACGGGTCGTCGGCGGGCTGCTTGACTCGAAGTCGGCAAGCCCAAATGTGTTCTTGTACCCACAACCATTGGAATGCCGCCTGGGGCGAAAAGCGTTGTTGCTGCGGCAAGCGCGGCACGTCGCCCATTTGACGCCGCTGCCGGCGCACGCGGTCGAATTTTTCCGTTTGTTCCAGGACTGCTTTGCGCAGCCACTTTTGGATGGCGCTGATGCCGGAGCCAAAATCCCAATTTGCAATTTCCTTGCGCCAATCCTCAAGCACGCTGACCGCTATGTCTTCGGCGTCGTCATGGCGCATGCCCTGGCTGCGGGCAAAGCGCACCAAAATGGCCGAATAAACCTCGATAAGGCTATTCCAGGCGGTCTGATCTGCCGGATCCTGAATGCGGAGCAAAAGGCTGGGGGATGAGGGAGGCATAGCGGCAGCTTGAGTTTAACCGTCGCGATCTTAGATTGAAGTTATGGTTTTCCTCCTCGATCTTTGGCTCCCCATTCTGGCTTCCGCGGTGTTGGTGTTCGTCGCCAGCTCGGTCATCCACATGGCCTTGCAGATTCACCGCAAAGACTACGGCCAGCTTCCCGATGAAGATCAAGTCCTCGACGCGATGCGTAGCGCCGCCGTCGGGCGCGGTCATTACGTGTTTCCGTACGCCAGCTGTTTTGAAGAAATGCAGTCGGACGAAATGTCCGCCAAATACCAATCCGGTCCGGTTGGTTTTATGACTGTGCTGGACCCGGGGCCGATGCAGATGGGGAAAAGCCTGGTGCAGTGGTTCTTATTCACCATCGTCATCAGCATTTTTATCGCCTACCTGACCGGCATGGTGTACAAGGCGGGTACCGATTCATCGCAAATCTTCCGCTTCACCGCCACCCTCGGCCTGCTCGGCTACGCGATGAGTTACGTACAGGACTCGATCTGGAAAGGCATGAAGTGGTCCATCACCGCCAAATTCCTCTTCGACGGCCTCGTCTACGCCCTGGTAACCGGCGCCACTTTTGCCTGGTTGTGGCCTGCGGCTCCTGCCGCGTAGTTGCCATAACCCAGACGCTTGTGGCCTGGCATAAGAAACGCGCCCGCGTAGGCGCATGGCCGTAGAATACGCGGCCATGCGTCTCTCCGAGTTGCTGTTTGTCACGCTGCGCCAAGAACCCTCCGACGCCGAGGTTCGCTCGCACGCCCTGATGGCCCGCGCCGGCTTCATCCAGAAGCTAGCCGCCGGCATCTACGTTTACGGCCCGATGATGTGGCGCGTGCTGCGCAAAATCGAGGGCATCGTGCGCGACGAGCACGACAAAGCCGGTTGCCAGGAAATGCTGATGCCGGCCATGCAGCCCAAAGAACTGTGGGTGGAATCCGGCCGCTGGGATCGTTACGTCAGCGAAGGCATTTTGTTCCACTTCCAGGAACGCAAGGGCTCGGAAGTCTGTCTTGGGCCAACGCACGAAGAGGTGATCACCAACTACGTGCGCAGCTTGGTGCAATCGCACAAGCAGCTGCCGGCAATTCTGTACCAAATCCAAACCAAGTTCCGCGACGAGATCCGCCCGCGCTTTGGTTTGATGCGCGGCCGTGAATTCATCATGAAGGATGCTTATTCCTTCGACGTTTCGGCCGAAGCGATGGCCGAGTCGTACCAGAAGATGCGCGAGGTTTATCGCCACATCTTCACCCGCTGCGGATTGCGCTTCACTCCGGTGGAAGCCGACTCCGGTGCCATTGGTGGTTCGGGATCGGAAGAGTTCATGGTCGATGCCGACACCGGTGAAGACGCCATCGCCGTTTGCCGCGCGACCGGTTATGCGGCGAACTTGGAAAAAGCGGTGTCGCGTATTCCGGAAGCTCCGCAGCCGGCCGAAAAATTGGACATGCACCTCGAGCCGACGCCGGGCGCGCGTACCTGCGAAGACTTGATCGCGCTGTTCCCGGATCTGCCGATGCAGCGTTTGTTGAAGACGGTGTTGTACAAAGCAACCATCGGCGATGAAGAACAAACCGTCGCCGTTATGTGTCGCGGCGATCGTGAGATCAACGAGATCAAACTTTTGAACCACTTGAACGCCGTCGCCATTGAGTTGGCCGACGAAAAGCTGGTGCGTGAAGTCACCGGCGCCGAACCGGGTTTCGCCGGTCCGATTGGCCTGGCCGACGGCGTTCGCTTGCTGGCCGATCAGTCGGTAGAAGGCGTCAATGGTTTCTTGTGCGGCGGCAATCAAACCGACATGCACTACTTGGACGTTTGGTTCGGTCGCGACTTGGAGCAGCCGGAAACCGTCGACTTCGGCACGGTGCAAGAGGGCGATTTGATGATCGATAGTGACGACGTGATTGAAATCACGCGCGGCATTGAAGTCGGTCACATCTTCCAGCTCGGCACCAAGTACTCCGAAGCGATGGGCGCCAAGTTCAACAACGAGCAGCAGAAGCTCGAGCCGATGTGGATGGGTTGTTACGGCATTGGCGTGTCGCGCGTCGCCGCCAGTGCGATTGAGCAAAACCACGACGACAACGGCATGATTTGGCCGCTGCCGATCGCGCCGTACGCGGTGCACATGGTGCAGATGAAAGCCGGCAACGCCGAGCAGGATGCGTTGGCGCAGGAAATTCACGACAAGCTCGAGCAAAGCGGCGTGGATGTCTTGTGGGACGAACGCAAGAAGGTCAGCCCCGGCGCCAAGTTCAAAGATGCCGACTTAATCGGCATTCCCATTCGCATTGTGATCGGTCGCGACGCCGGCGAGCGCAAGGTGGAGTGGGGCTTGCGCAGCGAGGAGGGTCGCGAAGTTCGCGATGCCGACGACGCCATCGTGGCCGCCATTCAATTGGTTAAGGATTCGGGTCGATGAAATTTTTCGCCGCGTTGTTGGGTTTCAGTTTCCTGCTTGGATCATGTGGGAAAGAAAAAGCTGAGCTGACTCCGGTGGTGGAGATCTCTACAGGCGGCGAGCAACAGGCGAACGAGCCGCAGCCGAGCAAGCCTGTGGCTGCCGAAACGGATGTTGCCACGCCGGCGGAAGAAGCCGAGCAACAACTCCAGGCATGGGAAAGATTGGACACTCCGGTGGAGGCCGACGTCGTCGTCCCGTGGACCGAAGCGGCGGATCACCTAAAGCAAACCATTGGCGTAGAAGGTGTGATCGTCGATACCTATAACTCGGGCCGCGCGTGTTTTTTGAACTTCACCAAGCAATGGCAAGGCGAGTTTTACGTCGCCATTTTGGGATCGAATCTCAACGCCTTTGACGAAGCGCCCGAGAAGAAGTTTTTGAACCAACGCGTTCGCGTGGTGGGCAAAGTCAAGATGTACAAAGGGCGGCCACAGATCGTGGTTGAGACTCCCGAGCACATTCAAATTCTGCCGCCCAAATAAGCGATCGCTTAATAACATGTGCGGTTGCAAGTCCTTGCAACTAGGGGATTTCCACAAAAATACCCCTTGTGGAAAAGCGCCTTGGATTTAAATCCTCCTTGGTGGAGAGTCATCTCTACTGCTTCGTAACGAAGCGAGGTCGAATCCAGGGTTCTGAAGAAAGTGGTGGCGGGAAACCTGGATTCGGCCTTCTTTTTTGTCCAAAGGTTTAGCCGGTCTCACTTTATACCCTTCGGCTTCACCGTGCCTTCGCCGCAGCTCCCTATAATCAGCGCACCATGACGCGCTTGCTGCTCCTGATCGCAACCTTGGCTGCACCGCTGTTGGGCAGTGCTTTGCTGCCTAGTTTTTCGTCGGACTCGGCGGCCGAATTCACCGTTGTTTCGTGGAATATCGAAAACTTTTTCGACGTTTACGACGACCCGTATTCGCGCGATCAGGTCACCAAACCGGCATACGTCAGCGAAGGTCGGCAAAAGCAAATCGCCGCAGTACTCAAAGAGCTCAATGCCGATGTGGTCGCTTTGCAAGAGGTCGAAAACCGCTATCTGCTACAGGAGTTCGTCGACAATCACCTGCCGCAAATGGGCTACCAAGTGGTGCTGCTGGAGGGCAACGATACGCGCGGCATCGACGTGGCGTTGTTGACGCGCTATCCGGTGCAAGAAGCGGCAAGTTATCAGCACCGCCGATTCCAAAGTCGCGCCGGCGAAACGATGGGCTTTAGGCGTGATTTGTTGCGCGTTCGCTTAGGTGCGCCGGTGAATGGCGACGTCTACGTGGTGCATCTCAAGTCGCAGCACGGTGACGAAGTGGCCGACGTGATCCGCGAGGCCGAAGCGACGGAAATCACCAAGATCCTGGCCGAGGTCGGTGGCGGCAATAAGGAATACCGCGCAATGGTGGTAGGCGACTTCAACGAAGTTCCGGAAATGCCGACCATCGGCATTTTGCGTGACAGCGGTTTGATCGATCCGATGGCCGGTACCGACAAGTACAGCTACAACAAGAAGCCGTACTTAACGCGCATCGATTTTGCGTTGATGACCGAGGCGCAGCAAGCCGGTCTGAAGAGCGCCGACATATTGCAGGACATGGATGGTCACAACCTCAAGGCCTGCTCCGACCACTACCCACTGCTGCTGAAGTGGGGGAATTAACTTCGCGCTAATTCAACGACGGATCCTGCGGACGACGTCCGCCGTTGTCGAAGGTTTGGCGGCTTAAGCGCTCGGCGTCTTGCAGCAAGCGCACCACTTCGCGGCTGCGCTCGGAGACATCCAAAATCGAGAAGATGCGTTGCTTCTCGGTGATGTCGGCGCCGGCGGCGACCAAAACTACGTCGCTGAGATAGCTGATCGACCGCGCCGGATCGGGCATCAGGTTTTGATCGGATAACGAGCTCAATCCCCGCGTCAGCAATTCACGCAGTTTCTGAGCTTCGGCCTGACAGTCAATGTCGATTTCTTGCAGTTCCCGATATCGCGTGCAGCGATAAGTTTTTTCCAGCGGTAATTCGTCTAGCTGCACCCGCGCCAGCCCCTCAACCAAGATGTTGTAGCGATGATTGGGCATGCGTTGGCACGAAACCATGCGGCCGATGCCGGCGATGGGGAAGACGTCGGGTTGGCCGAAGTATTTGGCATCCCAGCCCGGCTTGAGCAAACCCAGCGCCATCCGCTCTTGGTTTTGCTCCAGCATGTCATCGATCATTTGCACATAGCGTGGCTCAAAGATGTGCAGGGGCAGCATTGCCCCCGGATACAAAATGACGTTGGGCAGTGGGAAAAGTGGAACCGAAGCTTCGGATGTCATGAGACTGGCAGGCCGAGGCGAGCCTGAAATTCAGCCAGGGAGCTCCGCACGATGTGAGATGGCAAGGTGTAGGAGAGATCCTGGCAGAGGTAACGGCGAATGAAGGATTGCGACAAGCCGAGTTGCTCGGCTCCTTCTTCGGCGAGGGATTGCCGTTGCGCCATGCCTTCTACGGCCGCAGCCTGCAGAATGTGAGCAGCTTCCGCCGGATCAAATCCGCGTCGGCCAATCCAACCTGCGTAGACAAACGGAAGACGGGTGAGTTGCTTCCAGGTTTCACCCAAATCGAGGATTTTTTTATCCGGGTTGCGATCGGCGAGCTTCAGCGCCAGATCGCCGATGATTTGCACGGCGTCAAATCGCGGATGTTGCGAATCCATCTCGCCAACGGCTCCGCCCACCGTTGAACCGCAGGCCAGCACTGCTTGACGCGGCGGGCATTCGATGAGTTGCGGTTGTGCGCCAAAGTGATCGCGCAGCACAATCTCGGCCAATGCACGACCGGTGCGACTGGCCGGATCCAGCGCCATATTTTGCACTGCCGACGGCTCGCAACCTTCGCGCAGCAGCACCAACACCGAACGCACCGCGCCATCAGCGGCGATCACCGGGCCGTCGTGCCAAAAAGCAAAGTTGTCGGGTTCCAGCGACAAAATCGACGACGCCAACGCCACGTCGACCTCGCCGTTGCGCAACATACGCACCAAGTCGGCCGGCAAGGCTTCAACAAGCTCGACGTCGTTACGCTCGGCCAACCCCCACGTCAGGGGGCGGGCGACCAAAAAGGGAACGGTGCCGATGCGCAGCACGATTAAACGGCAAGCTCCGGTTCGGGAGTCGGCAGCGCTTGATAAAGCGTGTTGCGTTCGACCGGCTCGCGACCGGCTTCACGAATTAATTGATGCAATCCTGCGCGCGTCAGCGCTTGCGGAGTGCTGGCGCCGGCGTCGTGATAAACCTTCTCTTGCGACACGGTGCCGTCGATGTCGTTCGAGCCGAAGTTCAACGCCATTTGCGCAACCGGCAAGCCGAGCATGACCCAATAAGCTTTGATGTGCTCGAAATTGTCGAGGAACAAACGGCCGATCGCGATCGCGCGCAACCGCTCCATCGGCGCTGCGAACGGCAAGTGTTCCAGCTTGGTGTTCTTTGGATGGAATGCCAGCGGTATGTAAGTCTGGAAGCCGCCGGTGACGTCTTGCACCTCGCGCAAGCGGTTCAAATGATCGACCCGCTCATCCAGTGTTTCGGTCATTCCGTACAGCATGGTCGCGTTGGTACGGAAGCCTTCGCCATGCACTTGATGCGCCAACTCAATCCAGCGTTCGGCGCTCATCTTTTTCGGATACAGCTCTTGGCGCACGCGTTCGGAAAACACTTCGGCACCGCCGCCGGGCATGGAATCCAACCCGGCTTCGCGCAACTCGCGCATCACTTCGGGCAACGGCTTATCGGCAAGCTTCACGATCAAGTCAATCTCGACCATGGTGAATGCTTTGACATGAATATCCGGCCGTCCGCGCTTCGCCGCACGCAAGATGTCGAGGAAGTATTCATAACCCAGCGCCGGCCAAACGCCCCCGACCATATGCACCTCGGTCGCCTCGGGATTGGTTTTGCGCAGTTCCTCTTCGACTTGCTCCGGCGTCATGCAATAAGCGCCGTCATCCTTCGGCCGCCGCTGAAACGCGCAGAAGTCACAAAACTGATTGCACCAGTTGGTGTAGTTGACGTGCGTATTGACGTTATAAAACGTGGTGTCGCCGTGGCGGCGATTGCGCATCTCATTGGCAAGTACACCGAGCAACGGAACGTCGTCGGTCTGATACATCGCCAAGCACTGCTCGGTCGACAGCCGATCGCCGTTCAACACCGCGGTTGGGACGCCGCTAATTCCTGCGGTTTTTGCGCGTTTTTCCAGTGCTTCCAGGGACAAGTGCATTGCCGGAATTTTAGCATGACCGCGCCCGCAATGAAGTGCTGCCCACGTGATAGAATTCCCGCCGCATGCCGCTAACCCTCGACGAAGCAGCCAAAATGCTCGGTGTTTCCACCGGCACCGTGCGCCGGTGGGCGCGCGAGGGGCTGTTAGGTGTGCGGCGGCCGACCGGCGAATTCCGCTTTGAAACGGCGCAATTGCGTACCTGGGCGCGCAGTCAAGGATTACGCATTCACGACATCAGCTCGGTGCCGGTGCGCGGTTCGTGGCCGGTGGTCAGCACGCCGGCGACGTCGGCCGAGGCCAAAGCGCAGCCGCTGACCTTCGCCCTAAGCCGCGGCGGCGGATTGCAGGGCATCTGCGGGGCGAGTGCGCATGAAGTGCTCAGCCAAATGGTCGAACAGGCGCCGCTGCAGCCAGAAGTCGATCGCGAACAACTGCTCGACCAGCTGATGCAGCGCGAAGGGCTGACGTCAACCGGTTTGGGCGACGGCGTGGCGCTGCCGCACCCGCGCAAACCTTCGCCGGAGTTTTCGCCGGAGCCGTTTGTGGCTTGGGCTCACCTCGAGCAACCGGTCGACTGGAAAGCCCTCGACGGCCAACCGGTTCACACGGTGCTGTTGCTGCTCAACCCCACGCCCGACGTGCACTTGAAAATCTTGTCGCGTCTGGCCTTCCTGCTGCGCGACCCGGAATTCCAGCAATTGCTGGCCGACAACGCCGATTTCGACCAAGTCCTTGCCACCGTCGCGGCCAAAGAGCCGGTCGATGGCTGATCGGTCATAGGCATCCGCCCGCCCATTTGGTTATTCTGCTGCCATGGCTCGTTTTAGCCTGTTCCGAGGAAGCAACGCGCGCTCCGAACGCTGGTTGATGGCCGGCTTGGCTGCGCTGGTCGGTGTGGCCAGTTCGGCGGTGGCTGTGGCGCTGCGTAGCGGCGTGCATAGCTTGTTCGAGGCGTTGCATCATGTACGCGAATCCGCCGCCGGAGTTTTTCTGCCGGCAGCCGGTGCGTTGATCGGTGTTTGGCTGATTCGAGTGCTATTCCGCGAACCGGGCGGCCATGGAGTACCGGCGGTGCTCGAGGCGGTGGCGCGGCGCGGCGGATATATGCGCAAGCGCTCGATCTTTAGTCGTTTGTTCGGCTCGCTAGTGAACGTCGCCAGTGGCGGTTCGGCCGGACTGGAGGGCCCCATTGTTTACAGCGCGGCTGCGGTCGGAAGCACGGTGGCCGGCGGTACGCGCATGGCCGAGCGCCAACGCATTTTGTTGTTGGCTTGTGGAGTCGCCGGCGGCATCGGCGCGATCTTTAATGCGCCGTTGACCGGCGTGATCTTCGCCACCGAGGTGGTGCTCGCCGAATGGACGCTGAGCGCGGTCATTCCAGTCACCGTTTCTGCCACCGTGGCCACCGGGATCGGTCGCGAAGTGCTCGGTGCCGAGGGCGCATTCGCCGCCGACGTCTTCCAGTGGTCATCTACCGACCTTGCGTTGAGCCCGCTGCTGGGAATCGCATGCGGATTGATCTCGGTGTTGCTGGTGACCGGAATTTTCCGCACCGAACACTTCTGCGCCAAGCTCAAAGAAGGCGCCATCCTCGGACGCGTCGGCGTGGTTGCCGCACTGGCTGGTTTGCTGGTCGGCATCATCGGTTTGTGGCAACCGGGTGCAATCGGCGAGGGTTATGAGATCGTCAGTGAAGCGCTGCAAGGCAACTTGGAAAGCAGTCTTGGATTCCTTGGGTTGTTGCTGCTCGCCAAAGTCGTCGCCACCACGCTGACCTTGGGCAGTAACGCACCGGGGGGCATCTTTGCGCCGTCGCTGGTATTGGGTGCAATTCTTGGATTTTGGTTCGGCACCGTGCTGCACACCGTCGCGCCCGATTCGACTTTGGCGCAACCTGGTTTTTATGCCCTGTTGGCGATGGCCGGTTTGGTGGCCGGCACCATGCAGGCGCCGTTTACCGGCATGTTCTTGGCATTGGAAACCACCGGTGGATGGAGTGAAACTCTGCCACTGATGTTGGTCGCCGTGCTCAGCGCGCTGGTGTCGCGGTCCTTCTTGCGTCACAGCTTCTATACCTGGGACCTCGCCGAGTCCGGTCGTTTGCTGCGTCCCGGTACCGACAAACGCATCCTCGCCGACATGGAGGCGGGGGAGATGCTCGATCAGGAGTTCGCCACCATTCAACTGGGCAAGTCTTTGGAAGACCTTGCTCAAGTGTTGCCGACCACGCGACGCAATCACTTCGCCGTCGTCGACGAAGAAGGTCGCTTCCAAGGCATGCTTGACCTATCGGCGCTGCGCTCGGTGATCTTCGATCCGTTGCTGCGCCAAATGACGCCGGTGGATACGGCGATGAATACCAGTATGCCGCGCATCCGCAACGATGATTCGCTGCTGCGCGCAATGGAAATGTTCGAAGAAGTCGGCGCTTGGGTGTTGCCCGTGGTCGACGAAAACGAAATATTCCTCGGCACTTTGTCCAAGTCGACGCTGTTCGACAACTACCGCCGCGAATTAATCGTTCAGACCGCCGGACGCGCGGAGTAGCGCTTCGGTAAAGCGCGCGTGTTGGGCTTCGGTCCATTCGTTGCCGGAGCGCCCGGATTGCAGGATCTGGCGCAAGCCTTTGTCCAGTGCATCGCGCACCTCCTTAGGCAAGTGAGCGACGATTCCTTTTTTGTCGCCTTCGCCGCTGTCGGCACCGCCATCCGCCGCCGTCAATGCGTGGGCACGGTCGCGCACCATATTCCAGTGCATCAGCGCGCGATCAAGCAAGACCCATGCAAAGCGCGGATTGCTCAGCGGTCCGTAGCAGCGATAGCGCCCGGTTTCGCCGGGGAAAATCTGCTTAAACAGCGCGCCGCTGCTGTCCCAAGTCTTGCTCAATCGCGTGCTGCCCAGCCAAGCGCCGACGCCGCCGGTTAAAGCGCCGAGCAATGCCCCGGCGCCAAAGGAAAGCGTGCCGACCATCAAATCCAATCCGCCGCCTAATACCGCACCCCAGCCGGCGGCGTAAAGCGCAAGCTGGCGCGGCGTCAGTCCGAACACCTTCCAAGAGGTTTGGCTGAACAAGTCTTCGTTCAACAACTCAAATTCTCCGGCCGACGTCACCAGCGTGTTATGACCGTACAAACGATTGAGTTGATTGCGCTGCTGAAGCTCCAAGTTGCGCATTTGCTGGCGGTAGTTCTTGCGCAGTTGCTCATCCACCTTGGCGGTTTCGCCACCCGCCGTCACCGATACCTTTTCGACGTGCGTCATCATGCGCTGCAACGACGACGCCAACAGTTCGGCGCAACTGCGATCTCGGCGCAGGCGCTCCTGACGTAAGGTCTGCACCGCTTGTTGCAACGCAGGTTTCCATTCTTCGCGCACCTCGGCGAAGCTTTGCAGAAGCCCAACACGTTGCTCAAAGTCGGCGCCGTGGGCGTCGAAATCGCGCACCGCGTTGAAAAACTGCAGCAGTACCGGCTTCCATTCACCGCTGTAATCGTGATCGCCAATGCGATTGATCAGCGCCATGCCCGGCTGGCCGCTCCAACGCAAAATCTCCATTTCGGCTTCGTGCGACGGGCGGTAAGGGCGCGAGCCATCGACTACATATAGAATGCCGGCATCGCCGCGATGAAGGTTTTGCAGCAATTCCACCTCATCGCTGAAGCGATCTTGCCCTTGGTGTTCGGCCACAAATGCGGCAATGGCTTGGCTGCGTTCGGCGGCGTTGTGAGTGCGCAGTTGCATCCACTCAAGCGCGGCAGGGGCGTCTTGAAAGCCCGGCGTATCGAGCAATCGCAGCACCGGTTTGCCGTCGACGACCAGCGTATAAGCACCGGTTTGCGCGGTGGTGCCCGGCGTCCAATCCACCGGAACGGTCGGATCTTCGGTCAACGTTGCAACCACCGAAGACTTGCCCTTGTTGACGTGTCCGACTACGACAAAAGTTGGGACCTCTTCCATTACGGCACGCTGACGATGCGTAAATACGGGTCGGTGAGATCGGCGAGGAAGGTGCGCCACAGGTGCAGCCGCCGCTCGCTCACGGGTTGAAGTTGGTCGCCGTGCCAGTCGATCAGCGTGAGGTGGATCGGCGATTGCGACGGCATGCCGCCGCGTAGTCGGCGCAAGAAATGCATCAATCGTTTGTCCGGCGATTCTTCGGCCTCGACCAAAACCACCACTCCGCTTTCGGTCGAACCTCTTAGCTTCTTCAGCGCTTCTTCGTCTTCGCGTTGGTTGGCACCGCCGCAGGTCCAACTTCGCCGGCTGCCCGAGCCGAAGTTTTGCGCCAGCTTCACCACTTGCTCGTCCGGCAAAGTCCAGCCACCCCAAAGCACGACGTCGACCTGGCCGCTTGCAGGCGGTGACGATTGCGCGGTGCTTGCGCTACCCGGTTCTCCTGGTCGCGGCAATAGTTTGCCCTGGACTTGAGACGGGGAAGGGCCCTGCCAAGTGCCGATTGCCGTCGGCAACATGGTTTCGTAAAGGTCGAGGAAAGCTGCGTGATTGAGGGGAACGCGTTGCAGGCTCAATTTGAATTTGCGCCGGGCCCAAAGCCATGCCGCGAGTCGTGGAAGCAAGCCCCAAACGACGACGGCGAGGAATAAAAACGCCCACCAATCGGCGGCGTAGGCGGCGGCAGTTTCTTGGCTTTCGGTGAGGAAGGAGCCGTCCAAACGACTCCAGCGCGTGTGCGCCACTGCTTCTGCTCCGGGTGCGCACGATGGCAAAAACCACGACCACGGCAAAGCCAAGATTGCGACTAATGAGGTCAGGACTCCGGGTTTGAAGTTTGCCGGCGTCGTCGACCATGCGAAGGCTAGGTCACTAAACAGCACCAGCCATGCAAAGATCAGTAAAACCCCTAAGTTAAAAAACACGCCGAAGCGTTGCGTGAGTTGGATCAATAACCATCGCTGACTTTCTTGGTACAGGCGGCCGCGCGTCAGTAGTTGCGGCGCAATGCGGCGGTTGGCGGCATGAAGCAGCCAGCGCTGACTCATGCTTAACCAAGTGGTTTTGCGAAGCCATGAAGTGCCGATGGCGAGGACCGTGGCAATCAACAACAACAGCTGCAAGACCACAAATACCGCAAGGAACTGCCAAAGGTTGATCGGCGCTTTGCCGCTGTAACCCAAACTCGCCGATGCTGCGCCGGCGCCGACCAGAAATCCGGCAATGCTCAACAAGGTGCCGCCAAAGCGCAGTCCGGCCTCCACTTGCAGCCCCGGCATCGGCGCCGAATCCGGCGGCAGATTGCGCAAGCGGCGCAGCCACGAAAAACACAGTTTCCAGCGCAAGCCACGGTCGTCGGCGATTTGCTGACGCCATGCGGCAACGCTTTGTGAGTCGTCGGCGAGGTTGGCTTGGCCGACGGCGCGCGCCGCTTCCACGTACTGATCGGAGTCGGCATCGGGCATAGCCTCGAGCTGATACTCGAGGTCGATCAAGTCGCCTAAACCGGGATGATCAGGCACGTTTGCCATTTGCGCTTCAGGTGCCGGCGGCCGCAGGGCGCGGCGCGGTCGGCAGCAGTTCGTAACCTTGGTTGCGCTGGCGCGGTTCGAAGCCGGCCGAGCGGATGCAGCGTTCGATTTCGTCGACGGCTACCAATTCAAAGCAGCCGGCCGAGCTGACGACGTTCTCTTCCAGCATCGCCGAGCCAAAGTCATTGCAACCGGCGCGCAACGCCATGGTCGCCGCTTCGGCTCCTTGAGTGACAAAGCTGGCTTGCATGTTGTCAAAGTTGTCGAGGAAGATGCGCGCCACCGCAGTGGTGCGGAAGTACTCGGCGTAGGTCTTCTTGCGCCAACCGCCGGCGTGCAGGGTTTCGCCAAGCGGGTTGGCCATTGGTTGGAAGGTCCAGCCGATGAATGCGGTAAAGCCGCCGGTGCGATCCTGGACCTGGCGCAAACGATCCATGTGCTCAATGCGATCCGCCACCGTTTCCAGGTGGCCGAACATCATCGTTGCCGTGGTGCGCATATTCAGCTCATGCGCCTCTTCCATGATGCGCAGCCAAGTATCGGTGTCGGTTTTACGCGGTGCGATTTGCTTGCGCACCGACTCAACCAAAATCTCGGCACCACCACCCGGCATTGAACGCATGCCGGCTGCTTGCAGGCGGCGCAGCACATCTTTGGTCGAAATCTTCGACACCTTGGCAAGGTGATCGATCTCGGGCGGCGACATGCAATGCATGTGCAGATCCGGCCAGCGCTCGCCGATATCGCGCAGCAACTCCTCGAACCAATCCACTCCCAAACGCGGGTGGTGCCCGCCTTGCATCAAAATCTGCACGCCGCCGACGTCGACGGTTTCCTGAATCTTGCGGTAGATCACCTCGCGATCCAGCACGTAGCCCTTCTCCTTATCCTTCGGCTTGGCGTAGAAGGAACAGAAGGTGCAATCGGTTACGCAAACATTGGTCGGGTTGAGATTGCGATCAATGATGTAGGTCACAATCCCATCCGGATGCTTGCGCCGCCGCACTTCGTCGGCCAAGTAGGCAAGCGTGGTGACGTCGGCTTGTTCGTGCAGAATCAGCGCTTCTTCGGCGCTGAGACGCTCGTCGGCCAAAACTTTTTCACACAGGGTGGGGACGTTCATGTCGATCAGGCTGCAAGCGGGCGGCTAGCTAGTTCAGGCTGGGGTCGTCGGGCACGCGGCTCATCCAAGCGAAGGACGGATCCAATTCAACCATCAACTGGGTCCACAGCTCAGGTCCTTTTTCGGAAAAGATCTGCTCGGTTTTTGCATCGACCACGTGCCACGCTCCTTCGGCGAGCTCGCCGTCGAGTTGGCCCGGCTCCCAACCGGCGTAACCGAAGAAAAAGCGGATGCAATCGCCGGCTTCATTGGCTTCGATTAAATCGTCGACGACGCCGCCGAAGTAAAGACCGGGCAGGACCTCGGTGGTTTCTTCGAAGTCTTGTTTGGGCGAACTTTGGTGCAGCGCGTGCAGCCCTTGTTGACTGACCGGGCCGCCCCAGTAGACTTCCAATTCGCCATCCCAGTTTTGATTTTCAAACTGCAACTGCACCGCGCAGTCGATGGGGCGGTTGACGATTAAGCCGAGAGTGCCTTCGTCGTTGTGCTCGCAAATCAGCACCACGCTCGACTCGAAATTCGGGTCGGTTAAGCGCGGATCGGCAACTAAAAAGTCGCCCGGGCGAGGACTGCGGCTCACCCTACCAGCGTATCAGCGCGGCCTTACTCCGAGGATGATGGCGGCAGAATCTGGTCCAAACCTACGAGCGTTTCTTCTACCTCGGGGCGGTACTGCGAATTGGGATCGGCCGCCAAATACTGCCTCAGGACTGCACGCATTTCTTCAAACTGTCTTCCTACCGCCAAAATCTCAACCAAGTTCATGACGTAGGGGTAATGCGTGGGCTGTAGGCCAAATGCTCGACGAGCAGGTTCCAAAGCCTCCTCACGGCGTCCAAGCATGTAAAGCGACACGCTCTTGCAGTGGTAAGCATCGGGCAGCTCTTGCATTCCGCCGATGGCCTTGTTGGCGTGAACGAGCGCCTCTTCCCACAACGGAATCAGCTGTTCATAACTCTTTGTGAGAGCATCGCGTTCAACTCGAATCAACAGGCATTGGGCCACGCCAACGTGGGCGTGGATGGAGTTTGGGTAGCCCTTTAAAGTCTCCCTATAGACGGCTTCCGCAGTGCCCAAATCGCCGATGGTGAACAAGGCCTGTCCCATGCCGAAGTTGCCGTTTTCGCGCTCGATGCTTGTGACCAGCCATTTGCTGGAATCCACCTTCAGCGAGGCCTCATATTCTTGAAACGCCTTCTCTCCCCACGCGAGCCGTTGCGGGTGCCCGGGCGGATAGCTCTCTGCCTCGGTTAGATAAAGCCGCGCCAAATTGAGGTATGGCGTCATAGCATTCGGACTGTTGGTGCGGGTCCAAGTGAAGAAGGCAAATTCACCCTTCCAATTCGGCGTTGCATCTACCGCAGACCAAACGTTACTCACAGCCAACACGGCAACAGGGATTGCTGCTGCTGCTTTGGGCAGGCGTGCGCCAAGCCAATAGAGCCAATACCCAATCAGCAAAGCGAAGCCGATGCTTGGCACGTAAAGGAACCGTTGTTCAAAGGGGAATCGGCCAATAACCTTGGTGTTCAAGACTGGGGCCAATCCTGCGAACAACAGACCAAATCCAATCAGGATCAACGCCGACCGCCGATTGCGGGTTAGCCATATCCAAGCCGAGCCTAACAGCAGGGCCAAGCCGAATAGCGCCGGTCCCCAAAGAGTGAAATCGGCCGGCGTGAGATCAACCTGCAGGGGGCGGAACGGGAAATTGGGCCAGGGCCAAACGAAGTAAGTGATGTATTGAGCGATCAGTCCTAGCGACACCATGAATTGGTGTAGTGGGTCCAAATAGTGATAAGTCAGCTGTTTGTCGAAACCGGCGGCGGGGCTGTCAAATGCTTGCCAGCGCAGAAGCCATACGACCAAGGCCACAATCGCCAGCATGACAAATCGCGAACTACGTTGTGGGGCAATAGGTTGATCATCGGCCGGTGCGCCGGCGGCTTGAACCATCTTCGGTAATTTGGGAAGTGCGAACAGGGTTACAGCGACCAACAGCAGCCAGGTAGAAAGCGCAGCCTCTTTGGAAAGAATGGCCAATATCAGCCAGACGGCAGGCATGACCAATTTCGCGCGCAGGAATCCCAGGACGGCAAGCAGCGAAAAGAGGGCGGCGAGTAAATCTGGCAGCGAGGACGCCCACGCCACCGCTTCGACGTGACTACCTGAGATTGCAAAGTAGGTTCCGCCTATGAGGGCGGCAGCGCGGGGAAGTTTTACGACAAGCGCAAGGCGGACGACCAACACCGTGCACCAAGCGTGAACCAGAATGGATGCCAGGTGGAAGACGAAGGGATTGCCGTCGCTCAGTTTGAACAGCAAGACGAATATGCTTCCGCCGATGGGGCGATAGAAGCCTGTGTAATTCTCCTGGAACGCGGTGATGTCCCAAAACGGATTTTGGAAAGTAAAAAGAATCGTACCCCACTCATGCATGCGCGGGTTGTCCTGGAACAGCATGACGTCGTCGTAGACCCAACCTGCGGTGAGGATTTGGGCGAAGACCAACAGCGCTGCGACCAGCGGAATGCCGTAAACCCAGGCAAGGTGCAGGCCGCTCGATTGGGAATTCAAATCGGGCAGAGCGGGCGACGTCGAAACGGAGGCGGAGTCGTTCACTTGGAATCTCGAGGCTCGGCGGGCACCCACGGCAGTTGCTGCTCGGGGTCGAAGGCGGAGCGTTGCGGCTTGAATTTGCTGTGGCCGATGACGGTGACTTCGGGCTGATCAAAACGGACGAGCATGCGCACGCGCTCATCCGATTCCTTCCCCAGCAAATCCAGGGCCGCGGTCATCGGGAAATGGCCGTTGACCTGCTTGAAAGTCACGGTGTGGCGGTAGCGGTTGCCGTCTTTTTCGGTTCGGATGTCCCAGCTGATCTGTGGGATGTCGTTGCTGCGCACCCAGGCGTCGAAAAACGGCTTCATGTCTTCACCGCTTTCCCGGCTCAAAATGCGCTGAAAGTCGTCGGTAGAGGCGTTTTTGCCGCCGAATTCGTTGAGGTAGGCGCGGGTGGCTTTAATCAGGCGCTGGCGGCCAAGATAGCCGTCGAGCAGGCTGATCACCATGCCGCCTTTGTTGTAAACCAGGTTCGGATTGAACAGGTTTTTGGGGTCGGGGCGGTGCAAGGTGTGCGGATGAGAACGCATCGCCAATCGAATCGTGCTGCGCCGCCAATCCTTCAGCGTCGGGCCGGTCTGCTCGGGCCACGCCGCCTCGTAGTACAGCAGCTCGCAGAAGGTCGCCCAGCCTTCATTCAGCCACAAGTCGCTCCACTGGCGCGGGCTGACCCAATTTCCGAACCACTGATGCCCCAACTCGTGCGCCAACAGGCCGACGTCTCCGGCTAACGCCTCTTCGCGGCCGAGCACGGTTAGCGTTTGATCTTCCATGCCGCCGATCCAAGCACGAATGGTGACGTGACCATATTTCTCGAACGGATACGGGCCAAAGTAGCGCTCGAAGTAGGGGATCATTTCGGGCACAGTCGAAAGCGACTCGCGGATGGCTTCCTCATCGCCCGGCTCGCAGTAATCCCAAACCTTAATCCGCCCTTCGTCCCGCTTAATCAACGTGTACGGCCCGGCGCCCAGCGCGACCAAATAGGTCGACGTCGGGATTTGGGTGCGCCAGTGGAATTCACGGAATCCAGGCTCGGCCGCGTCCTTTTCGTTCACCAATTCACCAATCGCGCCGACGATTTGACCTTCCGGCACCGAAACGAACAAATCGTAAGTCGCTTTATCCGACGGGTGATCGTTGCACGGGAAAAAGTGGTGGGCACCATCCGGTTCCAAATACGCAACCAAGTGCTTGCCGTCGTGCAGCAAGCCGATGATCTCGCCGTCGTACTCCACCTGCGGCAGCAAACCGCGATAGTTCACGCTCAATTCCACCGCCTGGTTTTGCTGACCGCGAAACGGCAGCTCGACGTTGAGTTTTTCCTTGGTCTGATTGAAGTCGACTTTGCGGTCGTTCACATGAACGCCGGTGACCTCCAGCATGTGGTGAAAATCAAGCGTCACCTTGCTACCGGCTTTAAGCAAATCCAGCTGAATTACTGCCCGCGCCTCGACGAAACGCCGATCCGGCTCCAGCATCAGGTGCAATTCGTAGTGCTGAACGTCGATGCCGGCGTTGCCGCGTTGTGGCAGGTAAGGATCGGGAATGGCCGGCGCGATCCGCGGCTCGGCGCTTTTTTCAGAAACGGGCTCCTGGACAAAAACCGGCGCGTCGGTGGCCGGCTCCTGGTCAAAAAGCGGCGTTTCGGCGGCAATTTGGGCCTGGGCGGGACTCTGGAAAAGGACCAGAGCGATGGGAATGACGGAAAGCATGGTGAATCCGGAGGCCCAACAGTTTACGCTTATGGGCATGTCGGTCCCGGATGCTTTAGCCCTAGCCGTCTTATTTGGCGGCCGCTCCGAAGAACACGAAGTTTCCCTCCAATCTGCGAAAACCGTAATCGACAATCTGGATCCGCGAAAATATCAGGTGCAACTGGTCGGGATTACCCGCCAGGGCGGCTGGTTGGGGCCGGAGGCGTCGGCGCGTTTATTGGAAGGAAAAGATCCCGGTGAGGAAGGAGGTGCTCCATTTCTACCGGCAGGAACGGAGTGCGTTTTCCCTGTGCTGCACGGTCCTTACGGCGAGGACGGCCTGATTCAAGGGTGGTTGGAATTGCTCAACATGCCCTTCGTCGGCTCCGATGCCGTCGGCTCGCAGCTGGCCATGGATAAGGTGCTCAGCAAGCTAATTCTTCGCTATCACGGCATTCAAGTGCCGTCGTGGACCGAGGTCACACGCGACGAATACGCCGCCGACCCGGCCGACGCGATCCACCGGGCGCTGCAACGCGGAATCCCTAGCTTCGTCAAGCCGAACCGATTGGGCTCCAGCGTCGGCATCAGCCGCGTGGGCGACGAATCGGAAATGGCAGCCGCGCTGGAATTGGCGCTGAAGCACGATGAGCGCGTGCTGATCGAGCCTGAAATCGACGGCCGTGAATTTGAAGTCGCGGTACTCGATGGCGAGCCGCTAATGGTCAGCGAACCAGGCGAAATCGTTTCTGAGGGTTGGTATGACTACCAGTCCAAGTACAAGGACGACAGCGCCAAGTTGGTTGCGCCGGTCGAGGACCTTCACAAGAGTGCGCGCATCAAAATGATGGCCGTCGCCGGTGAAGCTTTCCGCTTGCTGCGTTTACGCGGTTTAGCGCGCGTCGACTTCCGCGTGAAGAGCCACTGCGGCCGCGTTTACGTCAACGAGGTCAACAGCATTCCCGGCTTCACCAACATTTCGATGTTCCCGCGTTTGATGGGATTGGCTGGAGTGCCGCTGCCGGCGCAATTGGATCGGCTGGTTAAAGTCGCCATGCAAGGGCGCAGCCGCCATTCCAAGCAAAAGGCTAAGCAGACTGCGATCTAGAAACTCTGCTTGAGGCAGAACACCGAACCTCCCGACTTGCGGAATTCGCTGGTCGGGATGGGGATCGGCTTGAAGCCATGTTCTTGAAGCAGGGCGCAGGTCACGCGGCATTCCTCTTCAATGAGAACGTGCTTGCCATCGGGGCAATGCGCATTCGCCGCGAACAGCAGCGCTTCCTCAACCGGTAGCGCCAGCGCGTTTGGGAAGGCAGCGCAAAGCAACTCGCGACCGGCGTCGGTGAAGGCTTCCGGCACGTACAGCGCGTAGTTCTGATTCAACGGCGCAAGCGCGGTATCGAGGTGATAAAAACGCTCGTCGACCAACTCGTAGGTCAAAATATCCAGCTGCGGATAAGCCTCGGCTAAAACACTCCACGCACGACTATCGGTGCGCGGGCCGACGCCACCGTGAATCAAAAAACGCCCCGGGTGGAGCACGGCATCGCCGCAGCCTTCAAAGCGCTCGACCTCAGCCGGCATCTCTTGAATGGGGTAGCCGGCTTGTTCAAAAAAGGCGCGGTGCCGATCGCTCTCCGCCTTGCGCGACGGGTGCGCCATGCGCGCCAACCATACCTGCTTGCTGCCGTCCGGCTGCGGCAAGGTCATGGTTGGATTGGCGGTGAAGCACATGTCTTGCAGCCCTTCTTCGGCCGCCAATTCGGCGGTGCGCACGCCGATGCCTTCATAAGCGTCTTTCAGCGCCTGCCATTGTTGGACGGCAAGACCGGTGTCGACTTGATTGAGGCTGCCATCCGCATTGCGCATGTGTGTATTGATGGCTTCGACGACCTCGAAGGTGCCGGGGTTGCCGAGCAATACCGAATGAAGCAACGGGGTAGCGGGCAGGTCGGCGGCGCGGCGCGGCCAGGATTCCAAGTCTGCGAAGCAGGGCATGGGCTTGATTAAGCTATTTTTTGTTCGGCAGTAGGGGTGCAAAAACGCGCCCCGGCTGAACCTTGCGGATGCCGTCAATCTGCTCGTGCAACGTGGTCTCGCGCAGTGACCGGATGACGCGATCCTGGACCAGGTTCAATTCCACGACACCACTGACGCGCAGCGCTTCCACCTGCACCAAATAGATGGCTTTTTCGCCGATGATCGGGCCGCGTAAAAAGCTGCCATCGGGTTGGGTGAAGCCTAGGTCTTGGAACAGTGGGCGGAGGAAAGGTTCTTCAAATCGCGAAGTCATCTCGCGGCGCACCAAGCCGATGGCCCCCTTCTTTTTCTTCGTGAGCTCGTCGGCGCTGTACTGCTCGACCGCCTCTTTCCAGGTGATTTTTCCCTCGGTCAACTCCTTTGCCACCTGATCCAATTGGTGGTAGGCCTCTTTGACCTCGTCGTGGGAGAGCGCGCGGTTTTCGCCGCTATGGAACATCGGCAAGCGAATCCAGCTGCACTGCAGAGTGCCGAAAAACTCGGGCACGGAGCGCAACATGTGGCGGCGCAGTTCGGCCAGCGAATAGGCAGTGGGCTGGCGGGCAATCAGGCGCGCGCGCAATTCGATTTCCAAGCCATTGGATTTAAGAACGCCTTGAGCACTTAGGCGCCGTCCGCGATCTTTTGCCCAAGCCGCGGCTTCGGCTTCCAATTGTTGTTGCGATACCTTGGGCACGCCCAACGCGTCCAGGCGTTTAAGGTCGGCGAAGGCGCGCACCTCAAACAAAAAGCGCGGCGACGAAAAGTAAATGCGCCGGTAATCCGGCTGCTCGGCCAGCAGTTTCTCCAGCCCATCGTTGTAAGCGCCAATGGCCTTGACGACGTCGCGAGCGGTATAGCTTTTGCCCTTCACCTCGCAGGCGACGCGATCCAATAGCGGCACGTCGGCTACTGCTGGGGCAGCTTGCGAATCGGTTTCGGCTTGCGCGCGCGCAGCTGCCGGTAGGGCGAGCAGGGCGCAGCAGAGAAACAGCAGGAATCGAGTCATTATCGGGTCAGGGAAAGAGGGCGAAATTCCGCGTGCGACATCGTAACCTCTGAGGGTATGGCGGTAACCCCAAGCCTACTTCAGCGCACCCTTTCTCAGCTAGAGCAGCCACCTACGGCCGAGACACGTGCTTTTTTCGCCCCGGGGCGTGCCAATTTGCTTGGCGCTCACCTCGATTACAACGGCGGCTGCGTCATGCCGGTGGCTTTGTCGAAGGGCACCTGTGCGGTAATGACCCCGCGCACCGACAGCCGTCTGCGCATGCGTTCGGCACAATTTCCCGGCCAAGATCTGGAGTTGGGGTGGGACGAGTTGAAGCCGGGTCGTACGGATGGCTGGTCAGCCTATTTGGAAGGCGCGCTATTTGAGTGCAACCGCGAATGGGGGCCGATTCCCGGATTTGACATTGATGTATGCGCCGACCTGCCGATGGCTAAGGGGTTGTCGTCGTCCGCCAGCGTGGAATCCGTGATCGTATTTGCGTTGGCCCATTGGATGGACGTGAACACCACGAAGGACGAAATGATTCGTTTGGCACATGCCGCAGAAACCGATTACGTCGGCGTGCGCTGCGGGGTACTGGACCAAACGGCGATCTTTTTGTCAAAGCCGGATTCGCTGTTGGTATTCGACTGCACCGAGTTGACGCGTGAGTACTTGCCACTGGATTCCGATGAGGTGGTGATCGCGGTCATCGATAGTTGCATTTCGCGCGAGTTGGCCAAGTCGTCGTTTAACCAGCGCGTGGCCGAATCCACCCAGGCGCTATCCGTGTTGCAAGCGCATTTGCCTGGCATCATGTGTTTGCGCGATGTGCACCGGCCTGATTTTGAACGGCTGGCGCACTTCCTTCCGGAGCCGTTGCGCAGTCGCGTCGCTCACGTCGTCGGCGAAGTGGAACGCACCGAACGCGCCGCCGATGGTTTACGCCATAACGACTTGGCAGTGTTTGGCGCAGCGATGACGCAAGCGCATGAATCGATGCGCGATCTTTATCACGTGTCCCTGCCCGAGATCGACCAGTTGGTTTCCTTCGCCATCGACGTTCCCGGGTGCTACGGCTCGCGTTTGACCGGCGCAGGCTTCGGCGGTTGCGTGGTGGCGCTGGTGGATCCGGCGGCGATGGATGAATTCAGCAAGGTGGTGCCCGAGCGCTATGAAAAAGCTACCGGCCATCGCACTGAAGTCATGGGGTTCCGACCGAGTGGTGGTCCGGTGGAATGGTCGATGAAAGGCTTAGTGCCCTAATCAACCAAGCCGACGGTTTGCCGCGCGCTCAGCTTTTCTTGCGCACCGCGAGGAGGTAAATGCGCTCACCTTCAACCACTCCGCTTTGCGGCTGACGGATCCACAGTTCGCCATTGACCTCCAAGCCGCTGCGCTCGGCGATGTTCTGTAAATTCGCTCGAGCCTTCTGCGGATCCAATTCTTTAAAGGTGCGCCAACGCAACCATTCTTGACCGGCGGCTGTTTCCTGCACGGATAATCCGCTGGCATCGGCTTGCTCGTCCAGCAGATACACCTGGCTCGGCTCACCGTTTGCCGGAATCCGCGACCACAACCGTGCCACCGGCTTATCTTCCAATTCCGTCCACGCTGTTTCATCGAACCAGCGCAGCGTGATTGCCGCTACCCCAATTTGTTCGGCCGACCGCAGCGGACTTAGCGAACCATGCCCGGTTAGGAAGGCCGTGCCTTCGCCTTCGGTGGACGGGATGAAGTAACGGTCGAGGAACAGCGATTCATCGGCAATCAGTTCAAAGTGTTCTTCGACCCGGCCCCACGACTTATGCCAAGTCCAAACAGAGGGGTACATCCACCCGCTGCTTCCGGCTTTCCAATCGGATAATTCAAGCGCGACGACTTCATTCTTGTTTTGTTCGTCCCAAGTGCGGATGCTCAGTAGCAGGCCATTCTTATCGAATTCCAGCACACATTGAGGCTCACCGTTCTCGTCGAGGATATCCATCGGCGGAATCAAGCCTTCGTTGAGTTGGCTGAGATACGCAGGTTCGCCACGCTCTGTTTTTTCACCAGGAAGGTAAATGGCGTTGGCGTCGATCCACGGAAACTGCATTGCAATCCAGCGCAGCGCAGTGTCTTGGGCAAGCTCCTCGCTGTCGTATTCCGTTGGCTTGGCGCCATCGGGTAAGCGCAACCATGCGTGTTCGGCATCGGCAAGAAAGAACACTTGTTGGCGGCCGAAGGTTCGCAAGATCAGCTTCATTCGGTCCGGTCCGGCGACGCTTAAATCCAATCCTTGCTCAATGACTTCGGCGTTCGGGTCGTCGAGTATGAAATGAATGCGGCCACGCAGGTAGTAATGTCGTGGCGTTGCGTCGGGTGGCGACTCCGGCATGTTGCGCACGCGACATAAGAATTGGTGCAGCGTTTCCGTTTTCGCTGACGGCTCCTGGTGGGGGGCGGAAGCCTTAGTGCTTTTGGAGCTCGCCGACGTTTCCTGCGCCGCCGCGTTTGCTGCCGAAGACTGCGCTGGCGTTGATCCAGCGTTCGTAGCCGAAGAATCAATCGCCGGCGGATCTTCCGCGCTGCCGCAGCTCATCCACGGTAGTAACAAAAGCGAAAGCAGCGCCGGCGATCTCATTCCTAACGCTTCGCACTCCAATCCCGCAGCCGACGTCCGGCCTCTTGCAGGGTTTCCAGCTTTTTGGCATAGCAAAAACGCACCAAATGCTTGCCGTCTGCCGGATCTTGGTAGAACGACGAACCCGGCACCGTTGCCACACCGGCGTCGGTGATCAAGCGCATTGCAAACTCGGTGTCATTTTCACCTTCGTGTTGCAATTCACGCACGTCGGTCATCACGTAGTAAGCACCTTCGGGTGTATCACAAACAAAACCTGCGCTTTGCAACGCATCGACCATGACTTCGCGGCGCTGCAAATACTCGCTGCGCATTTCGTCGTAATAAGCATCGCCCCAAGTCAGCGCGTCGGCGATGGCTTCTTGCAACGGAGCGGCAGCACCGACGGTGAGGAAGTCATGCACTTTGCGCACGCCACTGGTTAACGCCGGCGGCGTGATCACCCAACCAATGCGCCAACCGGTCACGCTGTAAGTTTTGGATGCACCGGAAACGACGATGGTGCGCTCGGCCATGCCTGGTGCCAACAACGGACATTGATGCGGCCCGGTGAACAAGATCTCCTCGTAAATCTCGTCGGTAAACAACAGCAGATCATGTTCGAGCACGAAGTCATAAAGCTGCTGCATTTCATCCGGTTGGAAAACTCGCCCGGTCGGATTGTGTGGTGTATTGATCACCACCGCGCGCGTCTTAGAAGTCACCGCTTGGCGCAACGCATCGACGTCGAGCTCAAACTTCGGACCCATCGGCACAAACACCGGGTTGGCGCCGGTAAGAATTCCGTCGGGACCGTAGTTTTCGTAAAAGGGTTCCGGAATCAGCACCTCGTCGCCTGGATCCAAAATGCCCATCATTGCCGCAACCATTCCTTCGGTACCACCGCAAACCACGGTGACTTGGCTATCCGGATCAATTTTTACGCCGCGGCGCACTTGCATGAATTCACCAATGGCCCGACGCAATCTAGGCGCGCCCCAAGTGACCGCATATTGATTGATGTCGTCGCGAATGGCTTGCACCGCAGCTTCTTTCAACGGTTCCGGCGCGGCAAAATCCGGAAAGCCCTGGGCGAGATTGATTGCGTCATGCTCATTCGCAATGCGCGTCATCTCACGAATCACCGATTCAGTGAAGCGTTGCGCTTTCTGCGAAGAACGAATGTTGGTAAGGACGGATTTCATCGACGGCGGCGCGATGTCGGGGGGACTTAGAGTTCAGCTTGCCACGCTTCCGGGCTGCTGCCCATATCTTTACCGACGATTTTCGTCAGCGCCGCGCGCGCGGCACCGGCGGTCATCGAATCGGGATCTTGCAAAGCGCTGAGCAGATCTTCCATCGCGGTGCGCGAACCAATTTCACCTAAGGCAAATGCAGCGGCAAAGCGCACTCTACTTTCCGGATCGCCGGCTAATAAGTTCGCCAGTTGCGGCACCGCCGAAGATGCTTGCAAGTAACCCAAGCCGGCCGCACCTTGGGCGCGAATTTCCGGTTCGGGGCGGTGCAACAAGTGTTGCATCAAACGCGCCCAATCTTCAGATACCGGCAACTGCGGATCGGCTTGCTGGCGGATTTGCGCCAAACGAACCAAAGCGAACGCGGCATTGCGCAATAACCCTTGCGAGGCGTTCGGGCGCATAATTGCCGCTTCTAAGCCGATAATTGGGATATCCACATCGCCCAACATGGCCAATCCAAACAAAGTATTGGCCACCACCAAATCACTACGGTCGGACAAGTTGTTCAGCAGAATCGGTTTGACCGATGGATCGCGGCTAAAGCCCAAAGATGCCGACGCAATCCCGCGCGGCCGCTCCGGTCCCGCCATTGCCATTTCCGTCAATTCATCCAGATGCTTGCTGATGTATTGCGCGAATGCGTCTTCCAGCACACCAATAGTTTTGCCGGTTGGATCATTGCGCCGATTGGAATTTTTCACCTGCCACGATCGAATATGACGTTCGCATTCGACGATGACCTCGTTAATCGGCACATCTTCCACTGCTTCCGATGACCCGTTGTCGAAAGTAGAGTCGTCGACATTAGGATTCGCTTGAGCGAGCCCGTTGCTGGGGCCATCGGGATTCTCCGGAGTGGAACTGCAAGAGCCCAGTGGCAGCGCCAAAATCAGGGGCAGCCAAAGGATTTGCCGGTAGGAATGGGAGCGTAGGGCTTTCATGTCAGCTTTCGTAGTTTAGACTAGGTTCTTCACCAGTTTGGTGAATAGTAAGTCACACAACCCATGGAACTCCTTCAAGCAATGGCCCGCGGCGGCCATGAACAGCTCATCGCGATCCAGGATAAACGCACTGGATTGCGGGCTTGGATCGCTGTTCACCACAGTTTGCGCGGCCCCGCGTACGGCGGAATTCGCGTTTGGAGCTACCGAAACGAGTCGGAGGCGGCGCTCGACGCGTTGCGGTTGGCGCAAACCATGACTTACAAATGCGTGCTCGCCGGCATTAAGGGCGGTGGGGCCAAAACTGTGGTCCTGGAGGACCACCTGCTGGATCGCCGCGGCGCGGTGCATGAACTGGGACGTCGTATTCAGGCTTTAAATGGCATTTATCGATCGGGGCCCGATGCTGGTTTCGACGAAAATGATCTGCGGCATTTGTCTGAAACTACTGAATATGCGGCTCCATTTCACCCTGGCCGACTGCGCCCAGCCGCCGAGGCCACATCCGAAGGTGCGGCCAGCGGAATTCAGGCGGCGTTGCGCCACTTGGATTGCCACGATCTAAAAGGGGTACGCATCGCCATCCAGGGCTTAGGTGCGGTCGGCTACTCGTTGGCCAACCGAATGCTGGAGCAAGGCGCCGAAGTGCTTGGTGCCGACCCGCGTGCCGCTGCTTGCGACCGCGCCCGTCGTCTCGGCGTTCGCCTAGTGGATCCATCCGCAATCTTGCGCGCCGAAGCCGACGTCTTGGCGCCGTGCGCACTGGGCGGAATCTTGCACGAACTCAGCATTCAGCGACTGCAATGCCGAGTGGTTGCCGGCGTTGCCAATAACATCTTGGCCAGCGCCGCTCTTGCCGGTCAGCTGCACGATCGCGGCATTCTGCTGATCCCCGACTTTGTGCTGAATGCCGGCGCGTTAATTGAGGGTGCCGGCTTTGAAGGCACCGGACGCACCGAGTGGGGCGCCGAGGTGCGCGCCATTGGCGATACCGTCGCCAAGTTGCTGGCCACCGCCGACGATACTGGTCAGACTACTTTGGGCGCCGCGATCTTCATGGCCGAGCAAGTGCTGCAAAGCGAAGCGCGCGACCGCGAGCAGCAAATGATGCCGCAATCCTAAGTCGCCCTGCCCAACAGAGGCTCGCCGTGGGAGATCCGGTCTAATCCTGATCTTGGAATTCTTCCAACCAGCTCATCTGGATGGCTTCCAATATCTTTTCGTTGCAGCCATCCGCCGCGCCTTCAAAACCCGGTAACGCGACGACCATATCGCGCAGCGCCGGAAAGGCGATCTGCAACGGATTCTGCTGCGGATTGCGCTCCCATAGCGCATAACCGATGTCATCGACGTCGGTCCACTTCAGTGGGGGAGAATCAGTCATGATGCACAGCGCAAAGGCTTAGTGTTCTTCCGAAACCTCGTTGCGGTTCCAGCTTGGGATCTCGACGACTAAGTCACTGCTGCCATCGGCTACGGCTTGGCAGGCCAAGCGGCTATCCAAGGTGAGCCCGGGTGCGTTGTCGAGCATATCTTCTTCGCGATCCTCAGCCGCGTGCAGCGAATCGATGCCTTCTTTGATGATGACGTGGCAAGTCGAGCAAGCGCAAACCCCACCGCAGGCATGATCGATATCGATGTCATTGGCATTGGCGATCGCCAAAATGCTGCCGGGGCGGCCGTCATGCGTGGGTTGCGGCGCCGAAGCATCGGCTTCCACGGTGACGTTCATCGGTTGAAAGGTGATCTTGTAGCGGCTCATGACAGGTCGGAAACTCGGTGATCTTGGATGGCTTCTTTGGCGACAAAGTTCATCAAGGCTTCGGCCAGTGGGAAAGAGGCTTCTTCCACTTCGTCCATCACACCTTTGAGTTTGTCAGCGTCTTCTATTTGGGTGCTTTCGGCGGCTTCTTCAAGAGCATCTTGCAGTCGTTCTTGCTGCTCCGGCGTTAGCTTGGCGATGTGCTGCCTTTGCTTTTCGATGGCGCGCAGCACATTGTCGAGTTGAGCGCGGATGTCGGCAACGCGGCGAGCATTCATGTCGACCTCGGCGTTTTCCCATGCATCTTTGAGCATGGATTCGACCTCGTCGTCGGTCAGGCCATGTTTGGGCTCAATGTCGATATGGGCGCTGACTCCACTCTTTTGTTCCTTCGCTTGCACGCGCAACATGCCGTTGGCGTCGAGCGTAAAGCGCACTGCAACCTGCGGCAAACCAGCCGGCTGCGGTGGAATTCCGCGCAACACAAACCGTCCGAGGCTGCGGCAATCCGACGCCATTTCGCGTTCGCCTTGTACCACGTGCAGATCCACTGCGGTTTGACCGTCCACGTAGGTGGTGAAGCCTTCTTGCGCCTGCGCCGGAATGGCGGTGTTGCGATCGATCAACTTGGAAACCGCACCGCCCATGGTTTCGATGCCCAAAGACAACGGCGTGACGTCGAGCAGCAACATGTCGGTGACCTTGCCACCGAGTACGCCGGCTTGAACGGCCGCGCCCAACGCGACCACTTCATCGGGGTTGAGGTCGTCCTTGGCGGGGCGTTGGAAAAGTTGGGCAACGGCAGCTTTGACCAACGGCACGCGAGTCGAGCCGCCAACCAACACCACTTCGTCGATTTTCTCCGGCGCAACGCCTGCGTCCTGCATCACGCGCATGCAGCAATCCAAACTGCGCTGGACCAACGGCGCGATCCACTCTTGGAACATGCGCCAATCAATGGTTTCGCGCAGCGCAATGCCGGCGGCCGGATCTTGGTAAACAAAGTCAGCCTCTTCGGCGCTGGACAGCTCGATCTTGGTGCGTTCAGCGGCCATGCGCAATGCGGCTTTGGCAGCCGGGTCATCCCAAACGTCGACGCCGGAGCGCTCGCGAATTTTTTCGGCGGCAAAGCGCATGATCGCGCGGTCGAAATCGTCGCCGCCTAGGTAGGTATCGCCGGCAGTGGCCAGTACACGCGATACCCCTTCTTTGAACTGCAACAGCGAAACATCAAAAGTGCCGCCGCCCATGTCATAAACGATGACGTGCTCCGCGTCGCCCTTATCCAATCCGTAAGCCAGCGCAGCTGCAGTGGGCTCATTGACCATGCGCACGATTTCCAAACCGGCTAGCTTGGCAGCATCGCGCGTGGCTTGGCGTTGTGCATCGTCAAAGTAGGCCGGAACGGTGACGACGGCGCGGAAGACCTCTTCCAGAGGTCGTTTCAGCGCGGTTGCTGCCCAGCGGCGCGCCTCGGCCAGGATTTGTCCGGATACTTCGGCCGGTGACAGCAAGCGATCACCGAGATCAACCATGGCAACACTGCGTTCGGGCGCATCGACGATGCTGTAGGGCAGCGTGGCAAGTTCGCGTCCTAAATCGGCAACGCCTTTGCCGATCAACCGCTTGGCCGAATGCACAGTGCGCTTCGGTTCCAGTCGCGAACGTTGCAGCGCGGCGCGGCCGACCACCGGCGCACCATCGCTTGGGTAGCTGACCACTGACGGCAACAATGTTTCGCCATCAGGTCCTTGCAAAATGCGCGCACCGCCGGCGTCGTAAACCGAAACCAGCGTGTGAGTGGTGCCGAGGTCAATGCCTAGAATGGGCGTAGTGACCGCATCGGATCCTTGGATCGTCGGCAGAGTGGGAAGTTCGACCATGATCGAGAGTTGCTAGGGCCGACGGGTCCCGCCGACGGCAGAGGGTTAGGCATGCAAGGCTTGCTCGAGCTGATGGCGGCTGGAGCGCAGGTAGCGCGCGTGTTCGTAAAGCTTTTGCAAGTTCGCCGCGGCCATCGCGTCGTTTGGCGCCGTTGCCGCATTGGCATTCAGCCACGCTTCACCGAATTGTTGCAGAACCTGGCTTTCTTTAGCGGCCAATTGCTGATGCATTTGCAATGCTGCGTCGCCACCTTTTTGCACCGCCGCTTCCACCTCTTCGCGCAGCTCCATCATTTCCATCAGAAACATCGGATCGGCGTTGCGATCGGCGTGCAAATTGGGGTTTTGACCATCGCCCTCGGGGCCGGCGTTGGCAGCTGTCAGCAAGATCTCCGCTCGATTGAGTGGATCAGCCAAAGCGTCATGCGCTTCGTTGATGGCCGCCATTTGATCTTCAGCGGCCAAACGATCTGCTTGCGGGGCAAGTGCATAGCGATCCGGATGCCACCGCAAACTGGCTTCAATTAACTTTTGCTCCAGCTCAGCCGCGTCCAGCGCGAAGCACGGTTCCAGACCGAGGACCTCGAATGCGTTGGACATGGCTGAAGATGGATGCGGCGGTTAAACCGAGATGCGCGTAACGGTTAAACCGAGAACGACTCGCCGCAACCGCAGGTGCTGGAAGCGTTCGGGTTTTGGAATTGGAAACCACGGCCTTGCAAACCGCTGGTGTATTCCAGCACGGTGCCGTTGAGATACAGCATCGACTTCGGATCGCAGAACAAACGCACGCCGTTGACTTCGAGAATCATGTCGCCGTCGGCCGGCTTCATGTCGAAGGCCAGCGAATAGGTGAAGCCCGAGCAACCGCCGCCTTTGACGCCGACGCGCACGCCGGAGGTTTCCGGAAGATCGTTTTCCGTCATCAACCGGGTAATTTCCGCGGCTGCGTTATCGGTGACCTTCAAGTTGGCTTGGGCCGGATTGGTTTGCGTGCCGGTAGCTTGGGCGTCGGCCGGAGAGGAAGTGGAATCAGTCATTTTGCTGCTTGTTTTGGAAGTCAGCGATGGCTTGGCGGATGGCGTCTTCGGCCAGCACCGAGCAGTGAATCTTTACCGGCGGCAGCGCCAGTTCTTCGGCGATGTCGACGTTGCGAATTTCGGTTGCGTCTTCCAAGGTACGGCCTTTGAGCCATTCGGTGGCGAGACTGGAAGATGCAATTGCGGAACCGCATCCAAAAGTCTTAAAGCGAGCGTCGGTAATGACGCCGTCTTCGACTTGGATTTGCAGTTTCATCACGTCGCCGCACTCGGGCGCGCCGACGACGCCGGTGCCGACGTTTTCGGATTCTTTATCCAGCGAACCCACGTTGCGCGGGTTCTGGTAGTGGTCGATGACCTTGTCGCTGTAAACCATGGTTCTAGTGGCTAGGTGGCTGGGCCGGAAACGATTGCTGTTCGGCGGTGGGTGACGGGTTTAGTGGCCGGACCACTGGACGGTGGACAGGTCGATGCCTTCCAGGGCCATCTCGTAAAGCGGCGACATTTCGCGCAAGCGCTTCACCGCAGCGATGACCTTTTCGGCAACGTAATCAATTTCCTCTTCGGTGGTGAAACGTCCCACACCGAAGCGGATCGAGGAGTGAGCAAGTTCATCGCCCACGCCCATGGCCCGCAGCACGTAAGACGGCTCCAGGCTGGCGGAAGTACACGCCGAACCGGAGCTAACGGCGATGCCGGGAATTCCGAGCACCAGCGATTCGCCTTCGATAAAGGCAAAGCTCAGGTTCAGGTTGCAGGCCAGGCGATGCTTGGGGTCGCCGTTGAGCGTCAGGTAATCCAACTGTTCGTTGAGCTTCTGCTCGAGTCGATTACGCAAACCGCTGACGCGCTGATGTTCTTCCTCACGGTTCGCCAAGCTAATTTCCAACGCTTTGGCAAAGCCGACGGCACCAGGCACGTTCAAAGTGCCGGAACGCAAACCGCGCTCATGACCACCGCCGAACATCACCGGCTCCAAACGCACGCGCGGGTTGCGGCGGCGCACGTAAAGCATGCCGATGCCTTTCGGCCCGTAGATCTTGTGCGCGGAACCGGACATCAGGTCGATGTTCATTTCATTGACATCGATGACCTCTTTGCCCAGCGTTTGAGTGGCGTCGCAGTGAAACAGCACGCCGTTCTCACGACAGATCGCGCCGATTTCCTTGATCGGGTGCAGCGTGCCGATTTCGTTATTGCCGTGCATCAACGAAACCAGAACGGTGTCTTCGCGAATCGCGTCGCGAAGCTCTTGCAGGTCGATGCGACCGTGCTCATCCACGCCTAGCCAGGTGACTTCCCAACCTTGGTTTTCAAGGTTGCGCATTGGGTCGATCACTGCCTTGTGTTCAGTCAGGCAGGTGATCAGGTGCTTGCCCTTGCGCTTGTACATGCGCGCCGCACCCAGAATGGCGATGTTGTTGCTTTCGGTCGCACCCGAAGTGAACACGATTTCACGTTCTTTGGCGCCGATGCCGTTTGCCAGAGTTTCACGCGCCCAGCTGGTGGCCTTGTCGGCGGCCCAGCCAAAATCGTGACCGCGCGACGCGGCGTTGCCGAAATGCTCCTTGAAGTAGGGGAGCATCGCATCAAGCACCTGCGGATCCACCGGCGTGGTGGCTTGGTGGTCCAGGTAAATCAGGCGTTCTTGGGTCATGGTTGGTGCGGTTGGGCTGCCCGGTGGTCAGACCGACAGGATGGCTTTGGCGGCAGCGGAGTCGGATTCGTTGAGCAAATCGGCCACCGTCATGTTGTCGAGCACCTTGCGGATGCTGTGGGTGACTTGGCTTAGCCCGCTTTGAATCAGGCAAGAGGTTTGGAGGGAGCAGCCGTCACCGCAATCGGCAATGGCGACCGGGCCTTCCAGGACTTCGACTACCCGCGAAAGCGGCAGTGTTCGCGGTTCGGATGAAAGTCGGTAACCTCCTCCAGGGCCGCGAGTTGCGTCGACGAGTTGGGCGCGGGACATGTCTTTCAAGACCTCGGCCAACAGCCGCTTGGGCAGCTTCAAATCGTCGACGATTTCGCGCACGCTGCAAAATGCGTCTGGATGGCTGGCCAGGTAGGCCAAAGCCATCAATCCGTATTCTGAACGCCGGGTCAATCGAAGCATCCCTATAAAATAGCACCAAAATAGTGCCATACAAGGGTAAATCGCACTGGATTAGTGCTCTTTTTCGGCGATTTTTGCTTCAGAAACAGGCTTTAAGGCCACTATTCCGCCGATTTACTGCGCACCCGCGAGCGGATGCGTTGCTCGGAACTGGTGCGCTCCAGCACATTGACCAGTACCTGCGGCAATCGCTTTGGGCGGTGGGTGGTGCGGTCCACGCAAGCCAGCTCGACGCTACCCGATGCGCAGAACTTGCCGGTTTCACTGCACTCAATTCTGTGGCCAAAGCGCAGAGTGGTCCCTGACCAAGCCTCGATGCGAGTATGGATCAATGCGATGTCGTCGTATTTCAGTGGCGTGCGGTAATCGCATTCGGCGTGCCTCACCGGCAGGATGACGTGCTCATCATCCTCAAGATCTCGGTAGCGAATGCCTTCGGTGCGCAGCCATTCCACGCGGCCCATCTCGAACAATGCCATGTACCGGCCGTAATACATCACGCCCATCGAATCGATGTCGCGGTAAAGAATCCGGTAGGTAGCCTGATGTTCGGGCATCCGGGGATTCTATCCTGTGCGGGGCTGTCGCCCTCGACCCGCCCGTGCAAGGCAAACGCCATGACCACTCTCGTACCCGCTGAATCCACCCGCGACCAAATCCTAAAGGTCGTCGGCTTCAGCTTTTTGCTGCCCGGCCTTGGCCACCTGATCGCCGGCCATCGCAAAGTGGGTTTGGCATGGTTGGTCGTTTGCCAAGGCTTATTGTTTCTGGGCTTTCATCTGGCCGGCTTTTCGCAATTCGATTACGGCTTCCGCTGGGGCAACCTGCCGTTTGAAGTCATCGTCTTGCTGCCCGAGTCGTTTAACTTTGGCGGGGTGCTGATCCTGGCCCAGTTTTTTGAGAGCGTGGATCGAGGCGGCCTCAACGTAGAAGCATTGCCTTACCGTCATCTGGGCTATTTGCTCAGCGGCGCTGCAGGCATTTTGAGTATTTGCTCGGCTCCTCACGCCGCCGGCCTGACGCTGGTCCACTCCGAGCCTTTGCCTGCGGGGGCCAAAAAGCCGAACTACCATCCTGGGGTTGCCGCTTTGGCTGCAATGCTTTTCCCCGGTCTTGGTCACTTTTTGATCAACCGCCGCTTCAAGGCTTATCTGCTTGGCGGAACGGTGCTCGGTTTGTTCTTGTTGGGCATGGCTCTCGGCCACTTCGCCGACTTTGATCGTCAGCGCCACGCTTATTACTGGATCGGCCAAATGCTGATGGGGCTGCCGGCATGGTTGCTTTACCTGCCGCTGCTTCCGTTGAATATGGGCGGCGTTTATCCCTATCAAGACACCGGCTTCACCTTCACATCGGTTGCCGGTATGTTCAACGTGGTGGTTGCTCTCGATGCCTATCATCGCGCCGAATACGACTGGCTGTCAGCCAAAGGAGGAAAGGATGAGTAACGTCTTCGTTCAATTCCTGTTCTTGCTGATCTTCAGCCTGGCGCTGGCCATCATTGTTTCCGGTTATCGCGATGACGATCCTAAGTTGGTCCTCAAAGGCATTCCGCGACGCATGATGCTTTTCGCCGGAACCGTGGTTGGCATGGCTGTCGTCGCCTATGTGCTAGGCGTGACTTACCTGTTCCCTGCCGCCTAATTGCCGTTGCTTAACCGCTGCCGCTTAACCGCTGCCGCCGAACGGCTGTAGGGCCGTCGCGGACTCACTTGCCGCTGCTTTCGGGCACCAAGTCTTTCGATGCCATGTAGCCCAACTCTTCCAGCATGCGCATTTTGTCTTGGCTGATGGCAGCTTGGCGGCCACCGGAATGCAGCTGCGGCCGGAACGGCATGGTTTCTTCAGCGGTTGGGCCAATCCGGCGTCCGCCGCTGGATGCACGATAAAACGGCATGCTGGTGACGACCTGCTCGCGCGAGTCTTGCAAGCGCAGCGGCCAATCGGCATTCAGCCCTGAAACCTGCAAAAGAGTGCCGCCTACGCCATGAGCGGGGACATCGGTGTCAAAAACTTGGGGCTCTAATCGCCCTGAGGCGACCACGGCAACCGGCACGCGGACGACGGAGTCGTCGAAGCTATGACCATGCTCAAAGGATCCGGCATCCCACAGCTCCTCTCCATGATCCGAATGGAAGGCAAACACTAAACCGCTTTGTTCACTAAGCTCGGCCAACCAAGGTGCAAGAACTCGGTCGAGGCGCAACACTTCTTCGTTATAACGCTGGCGAACGATCTCCCGATCCGCTTCGCTGAGGTCGAAGTATTCCGTGCGCGCGTCAAAGCTATGGTCGGCGAGAAAGAAGTTGGTCAAATCCAGATCCGCCAATGGATCCGGTCCTGGGCCATAACGATAGGGCAAGTGCGGAGCCATCAGCTGCAAAACCAAGAAGCGCGGACGCCCCTGGTTTTGACTCCACCATTGTTTGGCCTGGTCCACACCCACTTGGTTTTCATCATTGAGGCGCAAGTAGCGCTCGAATCCATGCGCAAAGCCGGTCCAACTTTCCAGCATCGGACTTTGATGAATCATCGCCGTGGCATAGCCCTGACTGCGAAAAACCTGAGCCAACGTGACTTGTTTTTCGTGAATCGGTGTCAGATTGCGCTCCTCAACCTCGCCCGTGGCTTCGGGTGCAAAACTACCTCGGCCGGCTCCATGTTCCGTGGGTTCCAAGCCGGTGAACAAAGAAGCGTAGGACGGCAAAGTCCAGTTGCTTGGCGAAACGGCGCGAGTCCAAAGGTGACCGCGCTTCAAGAATGCTTCGAGCTGCGGAGAGGAGGCCAATGCGTCTGCTCGAAAAGTATCAATGCTCAGCAGAATGACATCCGGCAGATCAAAGCTTGGATTTTCGGTAGCTTTCGGCCCAACCCAAGGTGCCTGCCATGCCACCGGAAGATCGCTGCTTGACGCACTACCCGGAATCGGGTTGCGGCTGACGAATTCCAATTTGCCGGCTTCCATCGGCAATTCAATCTCAATGTCCAGCCATGGCTCACTCACAGTCTTAGGGGCTGCGTCCCATTGCCAATCGCCTAGCGATTTCAGTTGCGTGCCATCATTCCAGAAGACTTCGCAATGCAACGGTACACGAGGGTGGGCGATATCCCGACGGATTGCTGTCTTGAGTACGCGTGTTTGATCGACTTCGGTCAGTTCGACAAAAAAGTGGCTGGGAGTGGATACCAGCAAAGCGTCCCGGTGATCGCCCAAAACCTCCGGTGCGTCACTACGCAACAATTGCACATCCAATGCGTGCCATTGGGTTAGATATTCACTCGAACCATGCTGCACGGTTCCTACAGCGGTCAGCACTTCGCCATCCTCCATACCCGGCGCCCATACACCTCGCAGTGCAGTTGGGGTCGGATCAGTAGGGGCGCAAGCCACCAGTAATCCGGCGAGGGTCGCCGTCCGAATCCAGCTTGGGCAATTCATAGCGTGTTTAACCCGTAGGTCCTAAGCGATGATAATAGCCGCCGGACATGCGAATCAGCTTGCCCTCGATTTCCAACTCCATCAATTCCGGTAACAGGTCGTCCGGGCTGCGTCCTAATTCGTGGGCCAAGCCTTCCAAGCTAAGGTCTCCGCGGCTTAAGACCTCGAGCACAGGGCAGCGTTCCACCATGATTTCCTTGGGCAAGACCAATTCAAACTGTGCCAGTACATCTTGCACGTTCTCGGTGAAATGCGCCCCTTCGCGCAGCAGTTGATGGGGGCCGCGCGAGCAAATCCCATTGACCGGACCCGGCACCGCAAAAACTTCGCGGCCTAATTGATTGCACCAATCCACCGTATTCATGCTCCCCGATTTGGGTCCGGCTTCCACCACGACCGTGCCACGCGCCAATGCAGCAATGAGCCGATTGCGCCGCGGAAAATTGCCGCGCGCAGGGGTAGTGCGACATCCAAATTCCGTCATCACGCAGCCTCCCGATTCGACGATGGCCTCGAGCAATGCACCGGCGTCGGGTGGATAAGGTCGATCCAAGCCACTTCCCAGCACCGCGACGACCTGACCGCCTGCCGATAAAGCACCGCGCATCGCCGCCTGATCAATGCCGCGCGCCGCCCCCGAAACCACCACCGCTCCTGCCGCCGCCAATCCCGCGCCCAAGCGGTAGGCTTGCTCACGGCCATAAGGGGTACATGCCCTAGAACCGACGATCGCCACGCGCAGCACCGGTTCCAGAATGCAGTTGGCATTGCCGCGATAGATCACCACCGGCGGAGCTTGGCCACCGCGAATTTGTTCCAAATGCGTCCATTCCGTCGGCAAACGCTCGCTGCCAACCGCCAGAATCCTTGCTCCCAAGCCGCGCAACTGCCGCCATTGAGTTCGGCCTTCCTCCAAAACCTGTTCACGCGGCCAAACCGCAATGCCCCCGTGGATTTCAATCAAGCATTGCGGGCAGGCCGCAGCCACATCCACAGCACTGCCATATTTCTGTAGCAACGGAGTCAATCGCCGCGGCCCCAATCCCGGCACCGCATTCAACCCCAGCAACGCAATCAGCTCGTCCCTCTCCACATTGGGAAGACGGACTCGCCGGCCAAAGGTAACAGCAAACTTAGCGCACCTTCATTTCGCGCAGCATTTCTTGGACTAAGCCAATCTGCGGGTGAAGCGATTCCTTCGGTCCCAGCACCTTGACGTACAGCGGTCCATGCGGAGCCATGACCACGGCGCCGATCAACATCCAATCTTGGCGCGGATCACCGCCGCCAATTTGCGCCGTCGACTGCAGCGTGCCTTCGACGAAAATCATCGTCGTTTCCATCGGCGCGTCGTCCAAGCTGAATTGCTCGGCTTGCTCGATCGGCGAGCCGTCGGCTTTGGCGAATTGGTGCACCCAGCGCGTGAGGTTGTCCTGGATGGTCTTGGTGTTGTTGCCAAAGTACGAAATGTTGGCGATGCCGTCGCCCGGCAATTCCCAGGTGTTCAGGTAGAACGAGTGCTGCGGCTTGGTCTCTACCCAATCGGCCGGTGCATTGGCCGAAATCTCGGGATCGGCCTCCGGCGCGGCTTGCCCGGCCGACGAGTCGGAAGCACCAGATCCACTTACCGAAGCTGGATCGGGGGCTTTCATGCAGCCTGCAGCCAGCACCATGCCGAGCACGGCGGGAAGTAGCCAAAAACTGAAGCGGGGACGTTGGGCGATCATGGCGCATATCATACGCCGGTGAAGCCACCATCCATCCTCCGGTTGACCGGACCGTTGATCATTTCTTTCTGGCTGCGTTCAACGTTCCAGTGGGTCGACACGTTCTTCGCCGCCGAGCTGGAGCGATTGGAAAGCATGAAAGGCTTGGGCGACGCGTCGATTGCCGCCATCGGCCTGGCGCTGCCGTTTGAATTTCTCAGCATCGCTTGCTGGGTCGGCACCTCGAACGGCCTCACCGCGCATTTGGCGGCGGCGATGGGGGCGCAGGAGGGGGATCGCGTCGAGCAGCTCAAGTCGGCGGCGTGGAAGATCATTGTGGCGTTGGCGGCGGCGTTCGTGGCCTTGGCTGTGGCGATCTGGTTTTGGACCGACACCTTCATCAGCGATCCGCTGCTGGCCAAGCAGTTCCGAATTTACGCGGCAGTCATCGTCGGCGGCTCAGCGCTGACGTCGTTCTGGTCGATCCTGCCCGATTCGGTGGTCAAAGCTCACCAGGACACGCGAGGAACCATGTGGGCAGGGGTGCTGAGCGGCGTGACCAACGTCATCCTTAATGCAATTTTCGTATTCGTCTTCCACTGGGGCATCCTCGGCATTGCAGTTTCTACGGTGCTCGGCCGCATCGCCGGCTTGGCCTTCGCCATCCATCGGGCGTCGGTACATGAAAACGTGCGCAAAGCCAAAGCCGAAGACACCCAGCCGGGCATTTTCAAGCGGCCGGTCAAAGCGGTATTGGATTTAGCCGTCCCGAGTTCGATGACTTACCTGCTGATGGCTTTGGAGTCCATCGCCGTGCTGGTGCTGATTTCGCAGCTATCGCCCGAAGCCATTACCACACCGTTGCTCGCCGCTTGGTCCATTTTCGACCGCACCCTGCGCTTCCTGCTGATGCCGGCCATTGCTTGCAGCGTGGCATTCTTGCCCTTGGCCGCTCGCTACGTTGGGCTGAGCGATGTTCCGTCCATTCGCAGCGAATACAAAGTGGCCATGCGCGCCAGCTACCTTTACGTGCTCGCCTTTGTGCTGCCGCTTACCTGGCTGATCGGTCCGTGGCTCGCCGACGTACTCAGCGACACACCGGCCACCCGTGGTTTCGCCGCCGAAGGCATGCCGTTTTTACCGTTGGCGGTGATCGCCGCAACTCCGTTCTTCTTAGCGCGTTCGGTTTTCGACGGCATGAAGAAGCCGCGCCCCGGCCTTTACGCCTCGGCGATTCGCGCCTTCCTGTTTTACCTGCCAGCGATGGCCATCGGTTATGGCGCCGCAGCTTGGTTACAGGTCAGCCCAATGATGGGCTTGTGTGGCGGCACCGTTCTGGCCTTGGCGGGGGGCAGCCGGCTGCTAAAAAAATGGATGGAGCAATTCCTTGCGGAACGCTCCATCCAGGTGGATTCCAAATAGGCGCGGAAGCTTTACTCCACCGCCATTGGATCAGAATCAGGTGGTCGCCGGCGGCTCGTCGTCGCCTTGACCGTTGCCTTGTGCCGAGCCGGACTTTTCCGGTTTCGGCTCTTCGTCGCCTTCGGCTTGTTCGCCTTGTGGCGCTGGGATTGCCGTGAAGAGTAACTTTTCTTCGCCTTCCTTGTACTCGATTTCAACCAGCGAGTTTTCGGGCAGGCTACCAGCCAACATTTCTTCAGCCAGTGGGTCTTCGACGTGCTTCTCAATAGTACGACGCAGCGGACGCGCACCATATTCCGGGTTGTAGCCGACGTCGATCAAGTAGTCGCGTGCCTTGTCGCTCAGGTGCAACACCAACTTCTTGCTGACCAAGCGTTCCTCGACCTTGTGCATCTCCAGATCGATGATCTTGTACAGATCCTTGCGACCCAAAGTGTTGAAGAACACCAACTCGTCGACGCGGTTCAGGAATTCCGGACGGAAGTAGCGCTGAACCTCGCTCATCACCATCTCTTCGACGCGCTTGTTGATCTCCTCTTCCGAGGTCACAAAGCCGACGCCGCCACCATCCTTCGCCGCGTGTGAGCCGACGTTGGAGGTCATGATGACGATGGTGTTGCGGAAGTCGATTTGGCGACCGAAGGAGTCGGTCAAGCGACCCTCTTCCATGATCTGCAACAGCATGTTGTAGACATCTGGGTGCGCCTTTTCGATTTCGTCGAACAAGATCACCGAGTAGGGGCAGCGACGCACCTTCTCAGTTAGCTGACCGCCCTCATCGTGACCGACATAACCCGGAGGCGAGCCGACCAAACGACTGGCGTTGTGCTTCTCCATGTACTCGGACATGTCGATGGTGATCAACGCGTCTTCTTGGCCGAACATGAACTTGGCCAGCTGCTTAGACAGCCAAGTCTTGCCGACGCCGGACGGACCGACGAACAAGAATGAGCCGGTCGGACGGTTCGGATCTTTCAAACCGGAGCGCGAGCGGCGGACCGCACGGGCGATGGCTTGGATCGCGTCGTCTTGGTTGATGACGGTCAGACCCAATTCGTCTTCCATCTTCAACAAGCGCAGCGCTTCTTCTTTCGCCAGGTTGGAAACCGGGATGCCGGTCATACGACCGACGGTTTCGGCAACCACTTCGTAGTCGGCAGTTGCGCGCGACTCGTCTTCGGCTTCGGAGGAACGCCACTTGGCCAATTCAGCATCGCGCTGACGGCGCAGCTGATAAGCCTCGTCGCGGTTTTTGGCGGCAAGCTCAAAGTCTTGCTTGGCGACGCTGTCTTCTTTGGCCTTCTCCAACTCGGCAATGCGAGCTTCCAATTCAGCCAAGTCCGGCGGCGGAGTCATCGTGCGCAGGCGCAGACGGGCACCGGCTTCGTCGATGACATCGATTGCCTTATCCGGCAAGAAGCGGTTGGTGATGTACTTGATCGACAAATCGACCGCACCTTCCAACGCCTCGTCGGTGTAGCGAATCTTGTGGTGATCCTCGTAGCGCTGCTTCAAGCCCTGCAAGATGGCGACGGTTTCGTCGCGGCTCGGCGGCTCAACGATGATTGACTGGAAACGGCGTTCCAACGCACCATCTTTTTCGATGTGCTTGCGATACTCATCCAACGTGGTTGCACCAATGATCTGCAACTCACCGCGCGACAAAGCCGGCTTCAATACGTTGGCGGCATCGATTGCACCTTCGGCGCCACCGGCACCGACCAAGGTGTGGATCTCGTCGATGAACAAGATCACGTTCTTGGCGCGCTTCACTTCCGACATCACTGCCTTAATGCGCTCCTCGAATTGACCGCGATACTTGGTACCGGCAACCATGCCGGCCAAGTCGAGCACGACCAAGCGCTTATCGCGCAAGATCTGCGGCACCGAACTGCCGTGGATGGACTGCGCCAATCCTTCGACGATGGCGGTTTTACCCACACCAGGTTCACCCAGCAGCACCGGGTTGTTCTTGGTGCGGCGCGACAGCACTTGAATGACGCGTTCAATCTCGGAATGACGTCCGATGACCGGGTCCAATTCGCCACGCCTAGCGGCTTCGGTCAGATCGCGACCGAAAGCATCCAATGCCGGCGTCTTCGACTTACCGTGCGGGGTGCCGCCGCTTTCGCTGGTGGTGCCGGATTCTTCCGCCTCGTCCGAATCTTGTGCAGGTCCGCCGAGGAATTCGATGACCTCATCGCGCACCTCATCCAGGCGCACGCCCAGAGCCATCAATACGTGAGCGGCAATGCCTTCTTGCTCGCGCAGCAACGCCAGCAGCAAATGCTCGGTACCGATGTAGTTATGCCCCAGGTTGCTGGCTTCTTCCATGGCCAGCTCTACCACCTTCTTCGCCCGCGGGGTAAACGGGATCTGGACCGAAGGTTCCATCGCCGGTCCGGATTTGACGATCTTCTCGACTTCGCGCCTAATCTTCTCGAGGTCGATGGTCATCGACTTGAGCACGTTGGCGGCGACGCCCTGACCTTCTTGGATCAGGCCGAGCAGAATGTGCTCGGTGCCGATGTATTCGTGGTGGAAACGTTGGGCTTCGCGCCTTGCGAAGCTCATGACTTTTCTAGCTCGTTCAGTGAAGCGGTCGAACATGGTGGTTGGGTCTCTCCGATTTTCCTATCGGAGCAAGTGCCGATTTAAGTTGAGAAAAGTGGTGACAGGTTGGTTTCGGCAAGTTGTTTCTAGGCCGGGCCATCGAGAATTTCCAGGTCCAGTTCAAGTTCCCGGATGGTGTCTCGTAGGCGAGCCGCTGTTTCGTAATCCTCGGTCAGGATGGCGGCCTCCAATTCCTCTCGGAATTGCTGCAGACGGTTTTCGGCTTCCGGTTTGGAATGCTCCGAATAACCATGAATCTTCTCGAGTACGTTGTCTACAAAGTCTGAGAAAAAGTCATAGTCATTGGGGCAGCCGAAGCGACTGGTTTGACGGAAATCGCGCGGCGTCCAACCGCAGTCAGGGCAGGCTGGTTCGCCGGGTACCGGATTCTTCATGGCTTCTGCCATCGAAGAGGAAATCGGTCCTAATAGCGCTTTGCCGAGCATTTGCACGACATTCGGAAGTTGCGGTGAAGGCGCGACCGGTAGACCGCTTGCCTTGGCGCAATGTTGGCAAATATGACGTTGCACAATGTTCGGGTTTCCGCCCTCGTCATACTTGACTTGGACTTGGTGAACAGTGGCGTCGTGCTTTTGACAGGATTGGCAAATCATGGTTTCAACGTTCCAAATTAGCTCTACGCGCATCCTCCGTCACCGGCTCTCTTTTTGCATCCTCAAAAAAGCCAGTGCAAATTTTTTGGAACAAATCCGCTCTCTGCTGAAAGTTCTGGAATTCGTCATACGAGGAGAACGACGGCGAAAACAACAACTTGCTGTTTTTCGGCAGGGTGCTCCATTGCTGCAACGCAGCCTCGGCGGCGCTAACGAATTTGTCATGCACGCATGCTCGCTGACGAACCCGCGGCACCAATTCGTCGGCCAGCCGACGTCCGCCGCTGCCGAACAAATGCAGCGCGGAGCAGCTTGAAGCGGCCTCGACTAGCTGGTCCAACGGCAGACCTTTGTCCTTTCCGCCGGCCAGCAGCACCACGGTTCCTTCCATAGAACGCAGTGCCTCGGCGGTGGGTTCAGGGTGGGTGGCGATGGCGTTGTCGATGACCTGGCGGTCGCGCGGCCCCGGAACCGGTTGCAGACGGTGGGGCAGGCCGCGGAAATTGCGCAGGCGGGGGCCTAAATCGACGTCGGCGACTCCCCAGTCGCGAGCGACGGTGATTGCGGCCAATGTGGCGGCGGCGCGGTAGGGTTCGGCCATCGGCATCTCGCTGGTATTCAGGCCGAAATCCGCAGCCTTGAGCTGGCGCCCATGCAGGAGGCGGATCTGACCGCGACAAGCCCGACGCCATCCGGCGATCCGGGGTTCATCGGAGGGGATGTACAGCGTACATGACTTGTCCTGCGCCTCCAGGATGCACATTTTCGCTGCTTCGTAGGCGTCCATCGTGCCGTGACGATCGAGATGATCCTGGCGCATGCAGGTCAAAATCGCCGCCTGCGGCCATCCGGTCGGGGCCAGCAGTCGCTCCAGCTGAAAACTGGACAGCTCCAGCACCAAGCGGTCGCCGGCGCAGAGGTCTTGCACCGCTTCGAGCAATGACCCGCCCATATTGCCCGCCAACAAGGTTTTTCCGGGCAGAGCACCCAACAAATCGGCGCAAAGGGTTGCCGTCGACGATTTCCCGTGGGTACCGGTGACGACCACCGCCGGCAAATCGGCAACTTGAGCCAGCGCGAGGTTGATCTCGGTGGTCAACCGGCACGGCTGCGAGCGGGCGTATTGCAAATACGGCGCATCGTTTGGCACCGCCGGATTGACGACGACCACGTCGGCCTGATCGAACAACTCTTTGCTATGACCGCCGAAATGGCCTTTCCACGGCAGGTCGCGCAGCGATTCCAGCGACGTCGCCAATTGTTCCTCGCTGCGTAAGTCGGTGATGGTCAGGTCGGCGCCGAGACGGATCAGCGTGCGCGCGCAGCCAATGCCGCCACCGAAGCTACCCAAGCCCATTAGCAACACCTTGCGTCCGCGCAATTCCTGCGGATGCACTTCGTCCATCGGACCGCCGCACCGGGGTTGCTTCCGCTCGCCGCTCATGGCTTCATTTTGGCTCTGCACCTTGCAGAAATCGCCGATAAAAAGCGGCTTTCGGGCAAAAAAATGGCGGAGAGGGAGGGATTTGAACCCTCGGAGCCCCCAAAAGAGCTCAACAGCTTAGCAAGCTGCCGCATTCGGCCACTCTGCCACCTCTCCGCGCGAGGGGGCGAAGTTTAGCTATTCCCTGGGCTTAGGGGAAGGGGTTTCGCCGTGGAAATGCGGCTGAGAAGGCGCTGCAGGGGGGAAATGGCGGAGAGGGAGGGATTCGAACCCTCGGTACCTTGCAGTACGCTGGTTTTCAAAACCAGTCCGTTCGGCCAGCTCCGGCACCTCTCCGCAGATTTCGCGCTCAGGCGTCCGGCATCGGTGGCAGTTCCTTGAGCTTCTGCCAAACCTCGTCGCGGACAAAAATCCGAGCCCCTAGTTTTTGCGCCAGTGCAATACCGTCGCTGGGTCGCGAATCCAATTCGTGGACTTGCTCGCCCTGGCGGATGCGAAGGGTAGCAAAGTAAGTGCTGTCTTTCATGTCGATATCGCGGATTTCGACTTCCTCCAGCCGGCCGCCTAATTTGCCGATGGTTTGGGCAAATAGGGTATGGGTCAGCGGTCGAGGCAGTTGCGTGCCCTGCACCGTGCGCGAGATCTCTTTGGCCTCTTGCAGGCCGATCATCATCGTCACAACGCGCGGCGGATCGCCGTCGGCCTCTTCGAGTTGGACCATTTGGTAGTCCTGCGTGTCATAGACGACGACGTGGCAGAGGCGGACCTCGGTGCGGCTCATGGCTTTAGGCTAGCCGTGCGGGCTTAAGGACGGCAGCAGAATTGGTCGAGGTATAGAAGCCGAATATTTATCGGGCAACTCATGCAACTCAAAACCAACCCTCGGGCAGTCCTTTCTGCGTTTACCACGGCGTTTTTCGTCCTTTTGATGGGCAATATCGTGGCCATCAACATGAAGTTTTACATGGGCCATGATTGGGTCTACGGCCTAGTGCCGCTATTTGACTTCGACGGCGAACGTAACGTTCCCACCCTATTCTCTTCGGTGGCGCTGATGTCATGCGGAGCCTTGTTGGGTTTGATCGGCTGGCTGCATCATCAGCAGAGTCGCAGCGGGTTTAAATGGTTTTGCCTGGGTGCAATTTTCCTTTTCCTCGGCGTAGACGAAATCGCCGGCTTGCATGAGTTGCTTGGCGTACCGTCGCGAGAGAAGTTTGGGACTTCCGGATTGCTTTATTACGCCTGGGTGATTCCCTATGGCGCAGCGCTGCTGGGATTGGGAATCATGTACGCGCGCTGGTTCTTCAACCTGCCCGCGCAAAGCCGCAAATATTTCGCATTTGCCGGTATCACCTTCCTGTCCGGCGCAATGGGCGTGGAGATGATCAGTGGGGCGCACGCCGAGGTTCACGGCATTGAAAACGTGACCTATGCGCTGATTTACACCATTGAAGAGTCATTGGAAATGTTGGGTACGGGGATTTTCCTTTATGCGCTGCTCGGCTACCTGACCACTCAATTCGGCGACATCAAGTTCACCGTGGAAGAGTCTCCAGTGATCGAAGCCATTCCGTCCGTTCAGCACGGCACTGCGTTGCCCGACATGGGCCGCTAAACCTGCATTTGAGATTGGGCGGGATTGCTACTTTTGCCTTCCCGCCCGGCATGGTTAAGCTGACGGCATGGGTGCCGTCTTCCATCAAACCTTGCAGGCCCGTTGGGGCAAAGTGACGTTCTCGTTTGCCGATGACGGCAGTTTGATCGAGATTTCGATGCGCACGCGTCGGCAGGTGGGCAAGTCCGGCACGCGTCCGAAAGGAGCGCCGAGTTCCGCTGCAGTCAGCAAATGGTTGCGCAACTTCGAGCGCGGTCAGGTGGATCCGTTTCCCGGCTCATGGCAAATGCCCGGTGATTCCGAATTCCGCCGCAAAGTCTATCGCGCGGTATTCAACATTCCGGCCGGCAAAAAGTTGTCTTACGGCGAGGTCGCCGCCAAAGCCGGTTCGCCGCGCGCATTTCGAGCGGTGGGCACGGCCATGGGGCAAAACCCCTTACCGCTACTCATCCCGTGACACCGCGTTTGGGCTGCCCAGGGTCTGGGCGGATTCACTGGCGGATTGAAGCTGAAGCGCGCGTTGTTGGAGAGTGAGGGCTTTGAGTTGAAAGACTGACCTTGCGGCATCGTGATTTTCCAAGCGATATTTATTGCTTGCGCGCTTCCAAAGTCTGAATGGCTTGGTTGTATGTGTCTTGGCCAATGAGCAAGTGAATCTCTTGGTTCTCGTGAGTCACCTCACATTGAATCTTGGCCAGATGGGCGCTGCCGACGGAACTCATCCACAGGCTCACGGTGATTTCGTGGGGACCAAGGCTAGGCAGGTGAGCAAGCAGTTGTCCCTTCTTGCCGACCTTGGTTCCGCGTCCAAGGCCAAGGCCGCGATCAGCTGGAGTGGCGAGGTATAAGTCGACGTCGTCGCGAGAAGTAAATCCTTCATCGATGTGGAAAGTCACCGGAATTGCCCGCTGCAATACCACAGTTTGCGATTCACTCAGGTTTTCTAAAGCTTGCGTGGCATAACCCTCGCTGGCGATGGTCATCTTGGTAAATCCTTCGACGATCAAGGTCTGATACTCACCACTCGGCGAAACGGATCGACCCGTTCCGCGATGATCGAGCGTTGCATACATTACCGCGGGTAGTAGATCGCCGTCAGCATTGCATATGCGCAGCTTTAACCACTTCGCCTGATCCCGCAAGTCAATGTCTTGCAGCGCCGGCGGTCGAGTTTCCGCGTCATTGCCGATTACGATTCCGTCGATTTGTGTGATCGTTTCGCCTAGGTTGGTTTGAAACTGCACGGAATAGTTCATCCCCGGCTCTACTTTGATGCTGAAATTAAATTTTCCCGCAGTCTTGGTTGCAGTTAACCGGCCCCAGCCCACATGGGATTTACTGTCTCGAATCCGACAGCCGACGTCACCCGACTTCCAATCTCGGCCGAGCAGTACCGAACCATGGAGGGTTTGCGGGCGCAGCATCGTGACTTCGATGTCATCACTCCCAAGCGCAAATTCGACGTGCTGCTGCTCGTAACCGCTTGCACTCACCGTGAGGCGATAACGATGGGAAGGCTGGACCTCTCCATAGACGAAGAATTCGCCTTCGGCATTCGTGTCGTCCTTTTCATCGGTCGCCGCAGACCAGTACACACGCTCTTCAATCTGCTGGTAAGGATAATGCACAGAAACGCGGGCATCTTCAATCGAATTGCCTGCTTGGTCTTTCACCACACCTGAAACAACAAATGGCTGTTCCGGCAAGTAGACGTCACCTAGATCGTGGTCCCCTTGTGGAGGTTCGGCTGGAATCTCAAATACCCTCTTCTTCGGAGCTTCGCCCTTCTTCATTATGCGCAAGGTAAGCGTCCGCGATTTCACCTTGCCGTCCTCAGCTTCAAAGAGGAACTCATGACGGAACCGACCCTGCTCATCGGTCTTACTGTGATCGTTTAAACCCGTTCCGCCCTGCTCGCTTCGGATTTGTTGGTAGTAGCGCAGAGTTTGCTCAGCTAGAGGTTGGCCTTTCTCGTCGACAAGTCTGCCCACGATGTAATGTTTGGCCGCACGGTGCAGGTCGACGACTAAATGTTCGCCGGCTGCCGGGCTCCTAAATTCAACCAAGTCATCGTTTTTGCTTGACTGTGTTCCGAACTTAGCAACTAGATCCAATTCCGGTCCAATCAGAGGGAATTCAGCTATGCCGGTTTCGGTCCGCCGATAAACACGCGTTTCCGAGTAGTGCTTTTGGGCAAAGTCGCCGTACACGCTCAAACCGCCCTCTTCGGTGCAAAGCTCTCCAGATGAATCAAAAACCCTTACGGTCAAACTGCACGTTTCCGGCATGACAAATGTAAGGGGGCCTTGCTCAAGCATCTCCTCGGTTAACTTGAATTGAATGTCGGCTTTGCGATTCCTAGTTTCCATAGGAAAGCCCAAGCCGACGTAGACATCGTTGTAATTCCGTGCTCGATCAAAATGCTTTCTTAAGCCCTCGAGCCAAGCGACACCATCGCCATTGGTTTTTACCATCAAAAATCGAGTTCCATAACCCTCCTCGCCGAGGAGCAACTCCACCGGGACATCGGCTTGCGGTAAACCATCGACCCCTCGCACATGGACCTCTAAGCGTAGGTTTGGAATGAGTTCAACTTCAACCTCCTCTGTATTCCAGTGCGGGAAGGCTGCCGCATAAGCATCCCCTTTTTCTACTGAAATGCGCCGGTAGTCCCCATTGGGAGGGATTCGGACTAATCCATCCCCATCGGTGCGGAAGTTTAATCCGTAATTGCGCAGAGGCGTGTTGTATGCAGTCCAATCGCGACCACTGCTTCGATTCAACATTGCATACTCGGGCATATCGCTCGATAGCACAAAAACGTCCGCATCGGCGACGGGTACTTTGTCGGCACCCTTTACGACGCGGATGACAAATCCGTCTTCGCCCTCGTAAGCGGGTTGGAATGCGGGTTCTTCAGGTGAAGCTGAAGCAGGGTCGATAACCGTTCGATTCGCGGCTTCGGCATCGTCGGTGGATGCTTCATCGGGATTCGCCTCGGTTGGGGCAGACGAATCGGCATGGATTTCCGTGGGGGATACGGCTTCGCTAGCGGGATCTGGCCAGAAAAACAGAGCAACGATGGCTGATATCAGCAAAGCCGCGAGGAGCAAAATTCCAACGCGGGGCATGGCGTCATTCTAGCCGCCTAACCACAAGCCGACTTCATAAAGCGCGCCTAAAACAAACGCACTCATGATTTGCTTGCCGAGGTGGGTTGCGGGCATGGTTGTTTTGACTTGGAAGCCTTTTTCGATGAAGCGCAGGCCGACGGCCAAAGCGATCGACGCGATCAGCATGCTCGGCAGCGATTGCAGTTCATCCGGCAGCAGCGGGAACTCAATGCCGATGTAATTGGTCGCAGCACCGCCGACCAGGTGGCATGCAAACGCCGCCAAAGCCAGCGAAAACAGTTGCAGTGCGCTCTTGCGGGCGGCGTCGGGCAGGACTTTGCCTAAGATCAGGCCGACGGCGATGACTGGGACAACAAAGGTCAATTGGCCGGCTTCTACGCCGAGGTTGAACCCGAGCAAGGAGGCCACCGCAGCTTCTTCGGGAATGCCGATTTCGCCGAGCACGCCGGCAAATCCACATCCATGCAGCAAGCCGAATCCAAAGGCCGGTTTCCACGCTTTGGATTCACCGGGTCCTTTCCAGATATGCCACCACAAGACCAACATCACGCTAAGTGCAATGCTCGGTTCCACGATCCACGGCGGCAAGGTCAGGATTTCGAACGACGCCAGCGCCAAAGTAATGCTGTGCGCAACAGTGAATGCGGTCACCGCTGCCAACAACGAACCCCATGCTGCAACGCCGAACAACAACGCCAACACAAAAGCCAAGTGGTCGGTGCCTTCCAGCACGTGTTCCCAACCCAACTTGAAATAACGACGCAGCGGCCCCTTGGCCAACTCTTCTTCTTCAGCCAGCTCTTCCGGAGTCAACGGCAACGGGAAATCAATCACCCGCCGCGCCCATTGGATGAAGTAGCGATCAATGCGCTTGGTTAAGCCATGAACGCCGACATCCATGATGTGCTGTTCATTGCCGTCCTCGAAAAAGTGCTGAACCTCTAAGTGAATGGCTTCCGGTTTGGCCGTCACCGGTAGCACACAATCCACGTAAAAACCGGCGCCCTCCAATCGCAACTCGTAATCGACAAACTGGACCTCCCAGGGCTCGCCGTCGATGCGAATCTCAAACCCTTGGTGCAAATAAGCCTGAATCGCCGGCCAATGGCGACGCGCTTCATCTTCGGTCGCTGTCCAAAGGTCTTCGCCGTCCCATTGAATTTGCGGCACCTCCATGATGGTGCGCATTTGGATTTGCCACTCCAGTCGTACCTCTTGCTCGGAGACGAAAAACTGCAGCCGAGAAATCGAGTTGGGATGGACCTCGTCCGCGGAGGAGGTTGCGATTGCATCGGCGGGGGACGACGTCGGCGCGTCGACCACGCCCACCAACGTGGCGATGGCTAGCAGAAAGGAGAGCAAGGGACTGAGTTGCGGGTCACCAGCGCAGGCGGGACCCGCGACTGATTAGTACCTTGGCATCGGCAGCTCGGGCAGCACCTCTTCGAAGATCGGCACCAACGACGGGTCGAACTGCGTGCCCGCCCCTTCGCGGATGATCTCCAGCGCCGCTTCCTTCGGCAACGCTTTGCGGTAAGGACGAGTCGAGCACACCGCGTCGTAGGTGTCGGCAATCATGATGATGCGCGACCCCAGCGGGATATCCGTGCCGGACAGGCCATCAGGATAACCGCGGCCGTCCCAGCGTTCATGCTCGTGGCGCACGATGGCCAGCACTTCGGGGTAGTAACGCCCCAGCGGCTTGAGAATGTTGACGCCATATTCAGGATGACGCTTGATCTCCTGCCACTCGTCGTCGTCGAGCTTGCCGTTTTTGTGCAAGATGGTCAGCGGAATGCCAATCTTGCCGATGTCGTGCAGCAACGCGCCGATGCGAATCTCGCGAATCGACATCTTGTTCATGCCCGGCACCAAACGCGCCATTTGCACCGCAGATTGCGCCACCTTCTTCGAGTGGTCCTTGGTGTACTGGTCCTTGGTTTCCAGCGCGTTGACGATCGCGTGTACTCCGCGCAAGAAGGCAATCAACCGGCCCATGTCGGCGGTCTGATAGCGCTTGGTATCGGCCAGCACCTGCTGACGACGTTCAATCGCCTCGCGCACCTTCGACGACAGCGTGCCGGGCGTGACCGGCTTGATCAGGTATTCGTCGGCGCCGTCGTGCATCGACTGGACCGCAGTTTTGACGTCCTGCGAGCCGGTCAGCATCAAAAACGGCATGCCAGGCTCCATCTGGCGGATGTGGCGCAGGAATTCGTCGCCGTTCATGCCCGGGAGCGAGAGATCGGACACGATGACTTCGAAACTCTCAAGGGCGAGGCGGTGCATCGCAGAGCGCACATCGCGCACTGCGGCGACTCGGAAGCCGGACTGTTGGAGGCCGCGTTGAACCAGGTCGGCCTGCTCGTAGTCGTCTTCTACAAGCAGGACGGCTGGTTTATTTGGGATCTTTTGGATCACGGGAGAGAGCTGTGAGTCTGGAGGTGCGACTCTGAGGGAGTGGAGGAGTTGGAGGAGGGTGCCCTAAGGGGAGTAGGGATTTTTAGCCTAGTTTGGACACACCGAACCCATGCCGATGCATGGCTTCATAGTTGCTATCGCCCGTGAAATACCGTTTCATCCCTAAAATTAGGAAAGATTTCCCATCTGCCTTCTCGGCGGGCGCGAGCCGGCCTTTTTGGGCGGATTATTCGTAGAATATGGCCCCATGAATGCCAGCAACCGCCGCGTTTTGCTCACCAAGGACCAGGTCTCCAGCGGCCTGGCCAGTTTGGCGCAACGTCTGCGCCCGCAACTCGCCGGTAAAGACGTCACCGTGATCCCGATCATGGGTGGGGCGATGATTTTCGCCGCCGACTTGGTGCGCGGTTTGGATCCGGGGTTGGTGCTCGACTTTTTGCGCATCCAGACCTACGGATCGTCCACTTCGCCGCAGCGTGAGGCAAAGGTGGATTGGCATCCGGAGCCGTGCAACGTCGAAGGTCGCACCATCTTGTTAGTCGATGACATCCTCGACACCGGTCGCACGATGTTGGAAGCGCGTCGCTACTTGCTGGAAGAAATGGGCGCTAAGGAAGTCATCTGCGTGGTGTTGGTAGACAAGCCCGCTCGCCGCGCTGTCGACATTGAAGCCCATGACTGCGTGCTTTTGGTGGAAGAAGACCTGTTCTTGATCGGCTGCGGCTTGGATTGGGATGGGAAATACCGCAACCTTCCCGAGCTTTGCGCCGTGGAAGTGCCGGCCGAGTGCAAGTAAATCGTGGAAAGTTACGTAGTTGCTGAAGAGCATCGCGGCATGCTGCTCGATGAGTACGCCGCGCTTTGCTGGCCCGATATCTCTAAGGGCACGTTGCGCCGGTTGATTCGCGACGGCTTGATCACCGTCGAAGGACAGGCGGTGCAGCCGGGCGTGCGTTTGCATCCCGAGCAATTGGTGCTGCTGGAAGCCGAACTCGACGACCTGCCGATCAAGCGCATCGTCGCGCACAAGATGAAGGTCGAAATCCTCTACCAAGACGACGACCTGCTCGCGGTCAACAAGCCGGCCGGAATTCCGGTCGAGCCCAGCCGCTGGGGCGAGCATCCGGAGCATTTAAGTGGCGCGATGTTGGCATGGGCGCGGGAACAAACGCGGTCCGACGGCTTGCTGGAAGTGCGGCCGCGCGCGCTGCACCGCTTGGATCTGGGTACCAGCGGTGTGATTTTGTTCGCGTTGAACTTGGAGGCCGAGCGTTACTACCGCCAGCAATTCGCCGATCAAAAGGTCCACAAGGTCTACCACGCGCTGGTGCTCGGTGAAGTCCGCGAGGCCGGTGTGGTGGATTTTGCCCTCGAACAGGAACGGCGCGATGGATCGCGCATGAAGGTGGCGGCCAAAGGCGGCAAACCCTCGCTGACCGAATACGAGCCGTTGAAGCGCTTTCGCGGATACAGCTTGATCGAAGCCCGGCCACGCACCGGTCGCACGCACCAAATCCGCGTGCACATGGCCGCGCTCGGATACCCGCTGGCAGTCGATCCGTTATACGGCGGCCGCGAGAGTATGATGTTGTCCGAGCTCAAAGCCGGCTACCGCCCCAAACCGGGCCGTCCGGAACGGCCGTTGATCGACCGACTGACCTTGCACTCGCGCCAAGTTCGCGTGACGTCACCGCAAGGCAAAGAGATTGTCGTCGAGGCCGAATACCCTAAGGATCTGCGGATCCTCCTCAGCAAAATGGAGAAATTTAGACGTGCGCATCCTCCGCGTCCCTACTGATTACCGTGTGGTCGAGCAATTCGGCACCGGCTTGTTGAAAAAGAGCGGTGATTACCGCGTTTACAACATCACCAAGCGCGGCATGACCACCGGCGAGGTGCTGCAAGCAATGGCGTCGGCCGCGGGCGTAGACCCAAAGGAGGTCCGCTTTACCGGGCAGAAAGCGCGCGAAGGCGTTGCCGGCCAAGTGGCGTCGATTTTGGGCGGAGAAGAGATCCGTTTGAACGAGCACGAGCTAGCCATTCGCCAAATCGGTCGTTTGGATCGCCACCTAGAAACTGACGACGTCACCTCGAACGCATTCGAGGTAGTTGTGCGTGATATGACCGGCGATGACATGCGGCGGTTGCGTCACAACTTGGCGCAGGTGAAAAAGGATGGTTTGCCGGCGTACTACGACGACCAACGTTTTGGATGTTTGCGTCACGGCCAAGGCTTCATTGTGCGCGACATTTTGAAGGGTCATTTGGACACCGCAATTCGTTCGATGATCGCCGCGCCGTCGCCTTATGGCCCCGATCATGTCGAGAAGTACAAATACGGCATTCGCAAGCGTTGGGGCGATTGGGGTGAATTAGCCAAGTACAGCAAAGGACGTCGCGGACAAAGCTTGTTCGCTTATTTGGCGGATAACCCCGGCGACTTTGAAGGTGCGATGCGTGTTGGTTTTTCGACCAGTGAGCGCACCATTCACTTGTTTGCCTATCAATCGCACTTGTGGAACCGCGCACTGTCGTTGTGGATGCGGCGATTGGTCGTAGGCGAAGATTTAGGGTGGTTGCCGTGTGATGAAGGCTCGCTGCCGGTGTTCCGCAAATTGGGTGTGGAAGCAAAGGCGGAATTGCGCAATGCGGTTTTGCCGCTGCCCGGTGAGGGTGCGCAGTTGGACGAGCACGCGCAACGTCTTTACCAAGCGGTGTTCGAAGCCGAGGGCATTCGTTACGAGAAGTTCTTGAACTTGGACTTGCCCGGCTTCCGTCCGGTTAGTGAAGACCGACCGGTGTTGGTCTTCCCGGACTACCTGCGCGCCGCGCCGGCCGAGGAGGACGAAATTTATCCACGTGGTCGCAAAATGCGGGTGCGCTTTACCGTCAACCGCGGGCAGTATTCGACGTTGGTGCTCAAGCGTTTGCTGATGCCAACAAACTTAGACGCCAAGCGTTTGTGCTTGTGGGTTTCGCGCCATCCATTGGTTTGGCCTGACGACAACGGCACGCCGCAGGAGTTTGAGCGCAAGTCGAAGCGCGATCACGAGGAGAACATGGAGCGTCGCCGGCGTGAAAAGGAGCGCCGTGGTCCGCGTCGTGATTTTGATGATCGCGACGACCGCCGTGATGACCGCCGTGGCCCGCGCCGCGATTACCGGGACCGCGATGATCGCCGCGGTCCACGCCGTGACGACCGTCGCGGTGGTTACGGCCAACGGCGCGACGGTGGTGACAACCGTGGTGGTTACGGCCAACGCCGAGACCGCGACGACAACCGTGGTGGTTACGGCCAACGCCGAGACCGCGACGACAACCGTGGTCCCTACGGCCAACGTCGTGACGGCGACGACAACCGTAGTGGCGGACACGGCCGCGGGCCGCGTCGCGATCGCGATGAAGGCAATTCGTCGCCGTGGTCAGGCAAAAAGTGGGGCGGGAAAAGCTCCAAGTATGGCCGCGGTCAAAATAAACCGGATCCCAAACCGGATCGCAGGCCAGAGCGCGATTCCGAGCGTCGCGAAGAAACGGAAGGCAACTCGAAAGACCAAGCCGAGAAAAAATCCTTTTTCAAAGAAGAGGGTGACAAAGATTAATCATGAGCCCGCAAGCACAAGTTGCAGTCATCGGTGGTTCAGGCGTTTATGACCTGGACGGATTGAAAGACGTCGAAACCGTTGCCGTGCAAACGCCATGGGGCGCGCCGTCGGATGAATTTAAGTTGGGCACGGTCGGCGATGTGCGCGTGGCGTTTTTGCCGCGCCATGGGCGCAACCATATGTTCACGCCGACTGAGGTGCCGTACCGCGCCAATATTTACGCGTTGGCGATGATGGGGGTGCAGCGCTTGCTTTCGGTGTCGGCGGTGGGTTCGCTGACTGAGGAGTACGAGCCCGGTGATTTTGTCATGGTCGATCAATTCATCGACCGCACCAATCAGCGCAACCAAACCTTTTTCGGCGGCGGGATTGTGGCGCACATGCCGTTGGCTGACCCCATTGATATGGACATGGCGCGAGCTGTGGCTGCTCAGGCGGAAAAGCTGCCCGAGCTCAAAGTGCACGTTGGCGGAACTTACGTGACGATGGAAGGGCCGCAGTTTTCGACGCGCGCCGAAAGCGAACTCTACCGTTCGTGGGGCGCGAAGATCATCGGCATGACCAACGGCACCGAAGCCAAGTTGGCGCGCGAAGCCGGCATTAGTTTCGCCACCATCGCGATGGTTACCGATTTCGATTGCTGGCATCCGCACCACGATGACGTCGACGTTGAGCTGATCGTGCAAACCGCGCACAACAATGCGCGCAAAGTTCGTCAGCTGGTGGAGAATTCCATCGAGCCGATTGCCGCGTTGGGCGAATCGCCGTGGCGAGCCGCGCTAAAAGGTGCGGTGATGACGTCGCCGAAGCGCTGGACAGATGAAGCGCGCACCAAAACCGAAGCCATTCTGCGCAACGCCGGTTTGTTGGATTGATGTCACGGCCGGCCAGCACGATTCCGGCGCAAGAGGGGTACGGCGAGTATCTCGATCGCGGATCGCGCTTTTTGGCATGGGTTTTTCATGCGCCAGATTTGGCTGCGTTCGAAGCTCGTTTGGCTGAGTTGTACGAAGAGCATCCGAAGGCGCGCCATCATTGTTGGGCGTGGCAAATCGGAGGTGCTTACCGCTTTAACGATGACGGCGAACCGGGTGGAACGGCCGGGCGCCCGATGTTGCAAGTGTTGGAAGGCAGCGACTTGCAAGACGTCGCAGCGATTTGCGTGCGTTACTTCGGCGGCGTGAAGTTGGGCACCGGTGGATTGGCGCGTGCTTATTCCGGGGCGACGGCGAACGCGTTGCAAGAGGCCGGAAGTTGCACCCTGGAAGCGCGCTCGACGATGAAGCTGGAACTACCGTTCGCATTCCTTGGCTTGCGCACCGAAATTGAAGCATTATTTGCCGATGCGGTATTCGCCGGCGATTTCAACGACCGTGGATGGTGCGGCACCATCGACCTCGCTAGTGATCAAGTGGATCACTTGGAAGCTTTTCTTGCCGAAAAGGCCAAAGGCGCGGTGATCCTTCAAGCGCTTTAGGTCGCTATACTCGCTTCGGTGAAGCGAAAACTAATTTGGCTTATTTTGCTCGCAGCCGGCCTTTATTACGGTGGCCGATGGGGGTGGGCTTCCATTCAAGATTGGAAGACCAAAGCCGATCGAGCGAAGGAGTTGGTCAAAGCTGAAGTGTTGGCTGAACAGTGGCGGTTGTGGGATGCACAACCTGTGGACCAACGCCCTGATTTTGGCGAATGGCGCGATGCTCAAGCCTTGCCGGACCCGGATTGGTTTGTGCATTTAACCGTCGACGGCGATTTCTTTTGCGGAACCTTCGGCGAAGATCAAGTTCCAGGCAACGAGGATGATTACGTCTTCTTTTGGACTCGCGAAAAGGAGGGCTTAGGTGAGAGCTCCCAGTGATCGTCTGCGCAGTTCAGGTCTCTTGTTCATCGCAACCTTGTTGTTATTGAGCCATCGTCCCGGCGGATGTGCAGATTGGGTTCCGTTGAAACATAAGCGCGAGGATCACAATGAGAACATTCGTCAGCATGCTGCGATGATTCAAAAAACATGGGGGCAGGCAAAATCGCAAATGTCACGTGAGGAATTCATTGAGTCGCATGCCGCCAATCCCAACTTGGAAGGCTTTTTCATCCTGCACAAGACGGCAACTGGTGGCATTTTAATTGGTACCTTTGGCGTCGACGAGCAACTCGCTACCGCTGATGATTTGTTTTATTACCTGCCGCTGGAGTAGCGCATGAAAGCGGCCGAGTTTTGTCGCGGAAGCTGGTTGGAGCTCGTCGGAGTTTGGCTACTGGTTGGCTATATTCACCTAATTTTTGAAGCTTACTTTGGCAGCTTTGATCGTGGGAATCCACAGCATTGGAACCGGGTTACTTTGGGGATTGGGCGGCAGGTTTCCGGCGAATGGGATTTGGCCAAAGACCATATGTCGAGAGAGGAATTCGTCACAGGTCGGGAGTGGCCGGTCAACGGGAAATCCTCCGAGCAGTTCCACCATGTTGCGGGCGGTGGCATCTTGCTGGGTGTGATCGGACCGGATAACAAAATGGGGACTGAAGATGACCGCGTGCTTTATCTGCCGCTGAATCCCAACCCTACGCAACCAGCCTACTGATAAACTCCTCTCATGGCGATCGCCCACCAGGAGGACTTCGAACTTGCCCAGCAAATTGCTGACGGCGATGAAGAGGCAGCGGCGACGTTTTTTCAGAATCACGGAGGCGAATTGTTCGGCTTTGCGCGCAAAATGCTGCGCGATGCCACGTCCGCCGAAGACGTTTTGCAGGAAGCCATGCTCGGCATGTTGCGTTCCATCGCCAACTACGACGGACGTGTTTCAATCCGCGCCTGGTCCTTCGCCATTCTGCGCAATAAGGTCATCGATCAAATCCGCAAAGCCGGTCGCGACCTGCTGGTGACCACCGCCGATCCCGAGCAGGAAAGTTTTGATAACAACGGTCATTGGAAGGCAAACCAACAGATAGACCCTTGGGACGAGCAGGCCGAACTGCTTGACATCGTCCGCCGCTGCATGGAACAGCTGCCGCATAACCAGCGCGAAGCTTTGCACATGCGCGCGATCGACGGTATCGCTGCCCAGGAAGTCGCTGCAATCCTCGACATGAGTTACGCCAACCTGCGCCAAACCTTGCACCGCGGTCGTCAATCGGTGCGGCGTTGCACGGATCAACACATGGGTGTCGGCGATGGCAAATACAGCGGCCACGAAGCCGGAGGAGAGGCATGAGCGACAACCCAAACCTATGTCCGCATACCGGCAACCCGCTGATTCCGACCTGCCAAATGGTGTCGGATGCGTTGAGTGACTACCTCGAAGGTCACCTCACCGACCGCGCGCGCATTCGCTTGGAAGAGCACCTTGAAATGTGCCCACTGTGCTTGGTCTACCTCGATCATTTCCGCGCCATCTACCACGCCTCCGGCACGCCCGAAGCGCAGCAGCTACCCGACGATTTCAACGACGTCATGGGCAAGGTCATCCGCGCATGGCGCGACGAGCAGCAGTCTTAACTACCGATGTTTTGACCGGGCAATTGCCAGCCCAGCTTGACCAAGTCTTCCACCTTGGAAACCTCGTTGACAGGCGGCAAGCAGTACACCGATAGCTCAAGATCCATCGCGATATCCATTGTCGCTTCGTAAACCTCCGGCGTACCCCACGGCACACCTTGGAAGATCTCCGGGCAATGTTCCTTCATCGCGATCATGCCGTAAGAGCCACGTTGCGTCGGCACGACGACTAAGTCGCTCTCTTGCAACGCGCGACCGACTTCACGGAAGTGGCGCGAGTTAATCTCAGGACACTCCATGCGCACGCCGGCTGCCCAAGGCATGCCTTTCTTAAACGCATGATCAAAGCCCCAACTCAAACGGTCGCCGCGTCCAAGTGGCGGCAAGGGGAAAGCCTGATCCGCACCTGGAAGCCAAGTATTCACCGCATCCACCGCCTCGGCCGGATGCGCCATCAACCAACGTTCATAACGAGGGTCGGTCAAATTCTTCCAAGAGTTCTCCGCCAGCTTTTTATAAACCTGACGCGTGGCTTCCACGCCCAAAGTCTTCGCCACTCCGGGCAAAACATTGGCGCTTTGCCAGTCCCGGACAAACACCAGCATGCAGGGGCTGATTAGTCGTCGGCGCATGGTTGGGGGAATTCGGGTTCTAAATCAACACCGAGTCCATCGGCGATGCGATTGATGTAATTAAAGTAAGCGATGACTTGCGCAGCGTCATGGATTTCACGGTCGGACCAGCCGCCATCGCGCAAAGTTTTGACGTCATCTTTTCCCACTGTAGCAGGTGATAACGTCAATTTCTCGGCGTATTGACACATCAATTTTTCGCCGGCATTTAATTCTGCATTTTGCCAGCCGTGTTCCTGCAAATGATCCGCAAGTTCAACTTCGCCGACCTCAACACGGAGGTCATGTGCATGCGCCAGCGTTCAGTAATAACAATGATTGGCGCGGCTGACGACCACCGCCAGCGTTTCGCGCAGCCGCGGCGTTAACGCGCTATCTGCATGCATGACTGAGGTATACAGCATCATGTTGGCGCGCAATTGCTGCGGATTGGGGCTCTGCAAGCGCAGAATGTTCCAAACGCGCCCGGCGCGATCGACGGCACTCTTATAGATACGAGCCAGCAAACCAGTGGCTTCGTCGGGTTCGGTCAGGCGGATCCAGGCCATTAGGAAAACCATGATAGAACTTCAGGTTTTCCCTCGCCGCAATGACTTTAGGGGTAGTCTTCCGATGTTCCGGTTTCAGACGTTCGAGGCTCAGTTGCCTCCATCCCGGCTAAACCCTTGTGCCACAACCCACTTCGGGCCGACGAAACCGGTACGCATTCCCCTTCTACCCCATTTCTTCGGATTGTCATCCCATCGTGTTCCTTCTGCATCGCTGCTGGCATGTGCTTTTGCGCTACTCGGGCCTACTCTCAGCCCAGCGCAAAGCGCCGGCGGTGGATGGGAAACTTTGTCCGATCTACGTTCGTCGCAACTCGATTCCACCTTCGGCTCGGTAATCTCCATCCTGACCGACCTCGACGGTGACGGCTACGCCGAAATCCTTGTCGCATCCCCCAAAGCATCTGTAGGCGGTATCGCCGGCGCAGGTGCTGTTTTTCTTTATCACGGCGGCGACGGCGCGTTGCTGCATGAATGGCACGGAACCGTTCCACAAGCCGGTTTCGGCAGCGCGCTGTGTTCCATCGACGACCTCAACGGCGACGGCACCCCGGACTTGTTAATCGGTGCTCCGGGTGAACCGCGATCAAGCCTGACCGAAGCTGGTGCGGTTTATTGCATGTCCGGCGCGGATTATTCGCGCTTGTTCACGTACCGCGGCAACTTCAGCGGCGATCGCGTCGGTAGTTCGGTGGCCGCCGCCGGCGATGTGGACTTAGATGGCACCGCAGACTTCTTGGTGGGTGGACCCGGACGCTCGCCGACTTCGCTCACGGCCGCCGGTGAAGTGCGCCTGATCTCCGGCCGCACTTGGCACACCATTCAATACTTCAAAGGCGAGTACTTCGGTGGCCGTCTCGGCACCACCGTGCTGGGCGTTGGCGATCAAAACGCCGACGCCATCCCTGACTTGTTGATGGCCGCTCCACTTGCCACCGCCAACGGCCAATCGGCCAGCGGTCGCATTCGCTTGCATTCCGGTGCGGACGGCGCGTTGTTGCAAGAATGGTTCGGAACCACGCCGACGGCGCGTTTGGGCTCGGCGATGGCAGCTGCCGATCTCAATCAGGATCAGATCCCGGAACTCTTATTCGGTGCGCCGGGAACCTTAGGCACAACCGGAACTCCGCTCGCCGGCATGGACGGCGTTGGAGAAGTGCGGTTGATGGAAGGCGGTACTTGGCAGCAGTTGTGGCAGCGCAACGGCACGCAGGAATATGCCTTCTTCGGCGATGCACTCAGCACCACACGCGGCAGCGGAATGCACGGATGGCGCGCACCGGGCGGGCAAAGTGGAATAGACGGTTTGCCTGGTGAAGATGTTTTGATCGGCGCACCCGGACTGAACCACAACGGCATTAGCGATTGCGGTGCCGTCTACGTGATCGATGCTGCGCTCAATGAAATCAGTGCGGTGGAATACGGCAGTCAAAGCCAAGCTCAATTCGGCAGTCAATTGGCGGTGAGCGGCGACGTCGACGGTGATGCCGAAGTCGACCTGCTGGTGCAAAGTCCGAACCGCAGCACTGCGCAACCGCAACTACGTTTCCACAGCTGGAAGCCGTATCTGAAGCTATCCAATCACGAGGTATCCGCGACGAGTGGCGGCATTTTGTTTCTGAAGCTCTCCTTCCCAATCAGCGAAGCCGGCCAAGCCGTGCGCGTGGTGGCGTCGGCATCCGGGCCGGGGCTCACACATTGGCGCGGCGTCGACTTGCCGATCGTTGCCGATGCTTTGACTAGCAATTGTCTGAGTGGCAACGCGCATTGGTTCCCGCATTCGGTGCAGCTCGACGCCGCCGGTCAAAAAACCGTGCGTCTGGTAATCCCCAGCCAAGCGTTGTCGGCCTTCGCCGGGAATGCGTTGCGCTTGGTAGCAGTGAGCCACCAGGGCTTGGGTTCGCCGCGCATGAGCTCGGCAGTAGCGCTGCTCAACGTGAACCCGTAATAGCCGCGTCGGCGGCGCATCCAGGCCTGGGCTTAGCGGTTGCGACATGTAGGCTGCCGCCCTAACGTGGGGGCATGCCATCCAAGATTTCCCGACGGAATTTGCTTCGCAACGCCGCTGCCGGACTGGTGGGGGCTGGATTGCCCGCCACTTTGGGCGCCACGCCTAGTTGCGCAGCACCGACCTCCAACACCGATCGCGAAAACCCATTCGCCGCGCCGGAAACAGCCGTCGCCATTGCTTCGGGCAACGGTTTGAAGACGGTGGAAACGGCTTACAACCTGGTGACTCAAAAGAAGCTGCGGCCGGTTTCGGCGGCAGTGCAAGGCGTCGCCAGTGTCGAAGCGGATCCCAAAGACATGAGTGTGGGTTACGGCGGATTGCCGAATGAAGACGGCAAAGTCGCGCTGGATGCTTCGTGCATGGACGGCCCGACCCATAACGCCGGTTCGGTTGCGGCGGTGGAAGACATCATGCACGTGGCCCAGGTCGCAGAGTTGGTCATGGACGCCACCGATCACGTCAACTTGGTCGGCATCGGCGCTCGCCAATTTGCCATCGACCACGGTTTCCCGGTGGAGGACTTGCTGACCGACCGTGCGCGCAAAATTTGGTTGAAGTGGCGCGCCAATCGAAGCGGCGATGACCGCCTGTGGCCGTTGAACGACGAAGCTTTGCTCGATCCAACGCTGCAAGGCGAACCGCGTCCGTGGGGCACCATTCACTGCTCGGTGTTGGCGCCCAACGCCGACGTCGGTTGCTGCACGACAACCTCCGGTTTGGCATTCAAAATTCCCGGCCGCATCGGTGACTCGCCGTTGGTGGGCGCCGGCATGTACTGCGATAACGGCGTCGGGAGCGCGGGTGCCACCGGCCGTGGCGAAGCGGCGATTATGTCGGGTGGATCGTGGTTAATCGTCGAGCGCATGCGCGCCGGCGATACCGCTGAAGAAGCTTGCTTGTACGCGCTGCGCCGCGTCGCTGAACAAGCCGAACGCGCTTCGCGTTGGCAGTCGGCGTTGTGGAAGGATGGCAAGCCCGGATTCGGTTTGACCTTTTACGCCGTGCGCAAAGATGGCGATTACGGTTGCGCGTCGATGTTGGGCAAACACAAATTTGCCGTCTGCACCGCCGACGGCCCGCGGTTAGAGACCAGCGCGACGCCATACTAGGCGCATGAGTCGCACAGTTCGGGTCGGCATCGATACCGGCGGCACGTTTACCGATGCGGTAACCGTGACCGCCGATGGCTATCAGGTGCACAAGTGCCCGACTACCGCCGACGAACCGTCGCGCGCGGTGCTGCAGGCGATGGCCGAGTTAGCGCCGCCGCAAAACAAGTCGTCGGCACGAAACAAAGCGGCTGCGCAGTTGGTGCATGGAACCACGCATGCAACCAACGCGCTGCTCACCGGCCGTTTGGGTCGCATTGCTTTGCTGACCACGGCCGGCTTTGCCGATGTGCTTGCCGTCGGCCGTCAAGATCGCGAAGACCTGTATTGCTTGTCGCCGCAGTTGCGCCGGCCCAAGCAAGATCCGCGCACTGTGATTGAAGTTGAGGAACGCTTAGCTGCAAGTGGCGACGTCATTCAAAACTTAAAGCGCGACGAGGTTCAGCGCATTGCAGAAACCATCGGCAAATGGCTGAATGCGTCTTCCAAGCGCAATGCGCGCCAAGTCGACGCCATCGCCATCTGCTTATTGCATTCCTACTTGAACCCAGTGCATGAACTGCGCTTGGCGCGCGCGCTGCGCAAGTTCAAATTGCCGGTGGTTTGCTCCTCGCAGTTGGCCGCCGAGCATCGTGAGTACGAACGCTTCACCACTGCATGGGCCGACGCTTCGTTGGCGCCGGTGGTTGGGCCGGCGCTTCACAAACTGCAACGCGAAGTGAAACGGAATTGGGGTGCGGAATCGCAAGTGCGCATCATGCGCTCCGACGGTGGCACAGCCGGAGCGAAGGCGGCGGCTGACGAACCGGTGCACCTTGCGCTGTCCGGTCCGGCCGGCGGTTTGTGCGCGGCCCGCACACTCGCCGAAGCTCGCGGCGATCGTTCCATTCTCACCTTAGACATGGGCGGAACTTCTACCGACGTCGCGTTGCTCGGCGAAGGTGAGTTGCCGTTGGCACCGATGGAACTCGGCGGCTACACCTTGCTCAGCCGCGGCTTGCCCATCCACTCGGTCGGCACCGGTGGCGGCAGTTTGGCGAGTTGGGACGCCGGCGGTGCGTTAACCGTGGGGCCGTCATCGGCCGGTGCGGTTCCCGGTCCAGTTTGTTACCGCCGCGGCGGAAACCAAGCCACGGTCACCGATGCCCATTTGGTTGCCGGACGTTTGCACCCCGACCGATTCTTAGGAGGCGAATTCCAACTTGATTTCGACGCCGCGCAAACCGCATTGGCCGAACTTGGGCAAAGCGCAGGTCTCAGTGCCTTGCAAGCAGCCGAATCGGTGCTGCAAATTGCATCGGCCGACATGGAGCGTGCGTTGCGCCGCGTTTCATTGGCCGAAGGCTTCGACCCGCGCACGCTGACCTTGTACGCCTTTGGCGGCGCCGGCGGCTTGCATGCTGCTTGGGTGGCCGAACGCTTAGGGATGAGCAAAGTCGTGATGCCACCAATGGCCGGCGTATTTTCGGCAGTTGGTCTGCTCGCCGCGCCGCCGCGCCGCACCGTGGTGCAAACCGTGCTGCAGCCTTTGCCGTCTGCCGCCCAACGCAAGCGTTTGTTTGCACCGTTGGAGCAACGCTTGCGCAACGAACTCAAAGCCGACGGCATTCCGGCGCGCGGAATTCAATTGCGCCGCATTTTGGAATTGCGCAGTCACGGTCAAGCCGCCGAGTTCCCGTTGTTGGAGGGGCCGAAGTTGTTGCAGCGCTTCCATGAAGAACATCGGCGGCGCTTTGGTTACACGCGTGAGGATCAACCGGTGTTGTTGGTCAACATCCGCTTGCAAGCCGATGGCCCGGGCCACAACCCGTGGCAAGCTCGACGTAAACGCAAGTCCATGGCCAAACCGGTTGAGACGAGCATGGCAACTCTGCCCGAGGGCGGAGGGCGTTGCAAGGTGGGGTGGTATGTGCGCGAAGACTTAAAAGTTGGTGCCGAACTTAAAGGTCCGGCGATCGTTGCCGAATACTCCGGCACTACGGTGGTGCCCAAAGGTTGGACTGCGCGCGTCGACGCATTTGGTGCGCTTGAGCTGAGTCGCAATTCGGAGGGCAAAAAATGAGCGCGCAAAAACTCGGCAGCGACCTGATGGTTTTCCGTCACCTGTTCGCCAGCGTGACCGAAGAAATGGGCGAAGCGCTGCGCCAAAGCGCGGTATCGCCGAACATTAAAGAGCGCTTCGATTTCTCCTGCGCGATGCTCGACGCCGACGGCCGTTTGGTCGCTCATGCCGCCCATATTCCGGTGCACCTCGGCAGCGCGCACATGACGGTGCCGGCGATGCTGAAAGAAATTGACCCGGGTCCGGGCGACGTCGTCATTTTGAACGACCCGCATCGTGGCGGAACCCACTTGAACGACATCACCGTCGTCGCGCCGTTTTTTGCCGACGGCAAGCGCATCGGCTTTTTGATGAATCGCGCCCACCACGCCGACGTCGGCGGGGCCGAGCCGGGATCGATGAGCGGCGCGCGTGATATTTACGGTGAAGGCTTCATGATTCCGCCGCTGCACCTGCAGCGAGATGGGGCGGAAGTGAGCGAAGTTTGGGCGCTGCTCGAAGCCAACGTGCGCGACCCTCACGCCGCGCGCGGAGATCTACAAGCTCAATGCGCGGCCTTGCATCGCGGTGCGCAACGACTCGCCGACCTTTGCACCCGCTTCGGACGGGATGGCGTGCAGCGCGGCATGGCAGGTTTGTTGCATCACGGTGAGCGTTTGACGCGCGCATTGCTGAAGTCATGGCCCAACGGCCACGGCGAAGCGGTGGATTACATGGACGGCGAAAACAGTCCGCGTTTGCAATGCAAAGTGCGCAAGCAAGCGGATCGATTAACGGTGGACTTCAGCGGCACGTCGGCGCAGGTCAGCTCGTCGTGGAATACTCACCAAGCAGTTGCAACTAGTGCTGTGTTTTACGTTTTGCAATCGCTGAGCCCGGATCAAATCCCGGAAACCAGCGGCACCTTGGAAGCAGTGCAAATGCACTTCCCAACCGCCACTTTGTTGTCGTCGCAAGCACCGGCCGGCGTCGCCATTGGCAACGTCGAAACCTCGCAACGCATTGTCGATGTGTTGCTGCAAGCGCTGCGCTCCATTCTGCCGCAGCAAATTCCGGCCAACAGCCAAGGCACGATGAACAATCTGCTATTTGGCGGTCGCCGCAGCGACGGAAGCCCCTTCGTTTATTACGAAACGCTGGGCGGCGGCGCCGGCGCGTCGGCACAAGGCGCAGGTGCAAGTGCGGTACAGGTGCACATGACCAATACGCGCAACACTCCGGTCGAAGTCTTCGAGCAGGAGCTACCGGTGCGCGTGCATCAACTCGGAGTGCGACCCAACTCCGGCGGCCGCGGTGTGCATCGCGGCGGCGATGGCTTGCTCAAGCAAATCGAATTCCTCGAACCGGCACGCGTCACCCTAACCGGCACGCGCCGAGTGGGCGGTGCAGCAGGGGCGGATGGCGGTTGCAGCGGCAAGCCAGGGATCGAACACCTGCGGCGTCGTGGCACCAACAAGTGGATTCGGCTGCAACCGGGCCAAGCAATCGACGTGCAGCCGGGCGATCAGATACGCATTCAAACCCCGGGTGGGGGCGGATGGGGATCGCCCGACCGTTAATCGCATACAGGCCGAAGCCCGTGGTCGATTAATTGCCGTCGTAAAGGTGGTCTTCGCCGAGCAGGTGGAACCAGTCCACTGCTTCGCGCAGCACGTCACTCAACGACTCACGGAAGGCACAAGCTTCCACCTTGCAGCCCTTAGCTTTGAGCATCGGGATGACGTCGGCGAAAACGCCGTTGCCGGAGACGATAATGATGGTGTCGACCTTCTCGGCCGCCATCAGCATGTCCATGGCGATGGCCAATTCCCATTCGGCTTTGCGCGAACCGTCTTGCCGCTCAATCACGCTACGCTTGCGAACTTGGAAGCCGCAGTAGTGCAAGTGATCGGTGAACCCGGTTTGCTCGATGCCGTCGCGGTCAATGACGTACGCGTTGGCGTGAGTCAGGCGACGGTTGCGCACGCAAGCGCGCAGCATCTTGGCATAAGACAGGTTGCGACCATAGGTCTTCTTCGCCGAGTGGTACATGTTCTGTACGTCGACGAATACCGCGCAGGATTGACGCTTGAGGAAACCACCAGCGCTGGCGAAGCCGCCGTTGCTGGGGATCTGACCATTTGCCGGCTCAAGGTTCAGCATGCGACGCAAGCGCCACACTTCATCCTTGAGATCGAGGTACTTCTCTTCGAGGTCATCTCTTTCGATGCCTTCGACTTCTTCGTTCAAATCAATGAGGGGCCATTCGTACTCTTGTACTACTGGCGCCTCCGAGACTTCAGTTTCGCTCGGAGTCATGGTGGGTTAATTAAGGGTGTAGTTTCGTGGAGGTCCGGCAAATAGGGCCGGGTGAATAATCGCTTATTCGTAGGGTTTTTTTAAGAGCCAGGCAGCCCCGGCTCAAGAGGCCATTCTATCAGAATCCCCGTTGGGAAAGTCATAAGCATTTGGTGCCATGGGCAGAAAAAGCGTTTTAAATGGGAATTAAGCCTCAAAAACTTCGGCGCACCCGAGGCGGCGGTGCGTCCGGGCATGGATAGACCGCTTGGATCCGTTCAAGGCGATAGCTCTTATAGAAACCGGCGATATGACAATAGGCTTCCATCACAATTCCGTCGCGTTGGCGATAGAAAAAGCGCGGCGAGACGCGCGATTGAATCATATTTCCATTTGCGAGTCGGTAATGAATATCAACCGCCTCTCCGCTTTCCGCGGCAGCGTCCAAATCGCGTTTAGACGACGGCAGACGCGGCGGATTCGGGGTAAATTGCGCCAGTGGCTTGCCGCGGCCGAGATAGCGGAAGCGGAAATCGGATCCGGACACTTCTTGCAGCTTCCAAAGCAACTGCAAAGTGGTTTCGGCGTCGTCGGAAGCGCGGTGCGAGCGGCCGGAATCGAGGCGGAATTCGGCGGCTAGGTTTTGCAAGCTGTGAGAGCGACGCCGGAGCAGTCGGCGCGACGCCGAAAGCGTGCAAAAGGTTGCGTTGTCGGGTGGCGCAATGCCCAGCCTTAGGCATTCGGCAGCCAACATCGTCGCGTCGAACGGCACGTTGTGGCCGATCAACGGCGTTTGGCCGATCCAGCGGAAAAACTCGGGCAAAACCTCGGTGGCGGGAGCGGCGTCTTCGACTGCTTGATCATTGATGCCATGAATGGCGATGACGCGCTCCGGAATCGGCTGCTCCGGGAAAATCAGGCGATCAAAACGATCCACGATGGAGTGACCACGCACTTTGACGGCGCCAATTTCCACCAATCGCGCACCGGGAGGCATGCCGGTGGTTTCGGTGTCGAAAACCACGAAGTCGCGGGGGAATTCCATCGCCGGCTTACTTTACCGGATAGGTCTCCAATACCCAGGTCTTCCATGCTTCGTCGGCTTGGCGCATGGTCCAACCATAGACCTCTTTAAACGCTTTGCGTTGCGCGTCGGCCATGCCGGCGCCGGTTTCTTGCGACTTCAGCGCGGTGATGAATTGACCGAACTTGGCTTTGTCGGTGGTGATCAAAAAGTCCATCTTCGACCACACCACCAGGTGCATGTCGAAGTCCAAGTCGACGTAATCGTTCAAGCGCGCCAACTTTGCGAAGTCGGCGGCTTCACCTTTCTTCACCAATTTGCGCACCGCCGGCGCCCATTCTTCCAAGTCTTTTTCGATGGCCGATGCACCTTCGCCGGCATCGTAGAAACTGTAACCCTTGTGATTCAAACGGCGCATGTAGTGGGCATATCCTTCGCGCAGCCACGCCGGCAGATCAAACAAGTACATCATGTAGCCATCGAGGAAATTAATGGCCAGGTTGTGGCGCAGCGCGTTGTGCATGTGCTGCTCATGTTTGACCTTGGCTTGGCGGGCGGAAATACCGAACAACAAGCAGCGGCTGCGCGCGGTGACGTTGCCCGAGTCTTTGGTGTCGACCTTGATGTTCCAGCGCTGCGGATGAGTGGTTTTCATGCCGAAGTAGCGCAGCTTGAATTCCGCCCACACCGGCTCGTCTTCGCTCATGAAAACCTCGAAGCGATGCGGCTCGCCCAGGTATTGCCCCATGCCGACCCATTGCGGGAATCCTTCACTGCGTTGCTGCCCACCGCGATCCAGCTCAAATTCATTGATGGTCTTGGTGAATTCATCCTCAAACGCGCGATTAAAGACGTCCTCCGGCGGCAGCTTGGCCCAGTCTTCCTCGGTCCAGCCCATGTGGTCGAGAAATTCGGCGTACATCTTCTCCATCCGCCAGGCGTAAAGGTGCAGGCGCAGCCACGGATCCAGCGTCGACACCTTGGGGTCGATTTCGGGATAGGTCAGCTGCATTTCCGCCAGTTCGGCGCGGTAGAGCTTGCGTTCCTGAACCGGGATCTTCCACTTCTTAAGCGTGCTGCCGATGCGGAAGTGCGGCGTTTGCAGCCACAGCACGTCGCGGCTGATCAGCAGTTCGTCGGCAACTTGGTCGGAGGTGCTGTGGGCGAAGGGAAAGGGACCGTACGACAGTCCCAGCTCGGCCATGACTTCGGGCTTCTTTTTGAACACCGTGTCGACCGCTTTTTTGTTTTTACGCTGGGCGCTGGCGCCGGGAGCCAGCAACACGACGGCTAGAAAAACGATGAGCGGGAGAAACGGGCGACGAACCATGATCTGGGGGGCGGCAGGGACCGGCGGATTGCGCGATTAGCGCGGAGTGGCAGCCGTCCGGCCGCGGCGGAACTGAGCGGGCAGCGAGCGGAGGAATTCCGCCGGCGCCCGAAGAGGCAGTTTAGCCCATGCGTCGCGAGCCTCTCGGCGATGGTCGTCGGTGCCGACTTCAAACAGGATGGACCTGGAATAGATTCCTGCCACCATGCGCAGGGAATCGTTGCGATCTTCGAGGAAGACAATTTCCCACCCTTGTGTGGTTTGCAGCGGTCCGACCCATTCCCCCGGTTCCATCTCGGAAAAATGAGCGGCCACCCGCGCACCGAGGGCAAACGGAGTGGGTTGACGCATCGAGCCGACGTCGCCCTGACCGCCATGGGCTTGGTATTCGGCGTAAAAGTCTTCTTTGCTACCGATTCGCGCAGCAACTTCGTCGGCGGCGGATTTTGCTGTAGCGCTTTCTTCTTTCAGGCGTTCGTGTAGCAAGGCCGCCGGACCCATCCCACCCTGGAGCAAGTGCCAGGACAGCGTTTCGGGGCCGAAAGCATTGAATGTCCGCCCGAATTTGCGGACCAAATCATCCAATTCCTTGAGGTCGATCACCGCCTCGCCAACTTCGAGCTTGCCCACAACAGGCGTCTCGGTGGAGGAGTCCGCAACGACTTCATCCTCCGATTGGGCCGCTGCTTGTTGTTGCGGACCGCAAGCGGCTATGGACAAAGCAGTTGCCCAAAGAAGCGAGAGCATCGTGAATTTGGCAAGCAGCTGGCACATGGTTGGCGCGGGAGGTCGATGTTGAGGGTAGAATACCGAGCCAAACAGGTTTCTCCGAAAATCATGAACCGCATTCATTCACTCGTTTGCATCTGGGCCGCCACTCTGAGCATGACCGCTGGGGTTGTGGCTCAGCCAGTCGCTCCGACCACCTCCGCAATGTCCGTCGTGGCGTTGCAGGACGCCGCCGCCCGGCCGCAGATCTCCGAACAGGAGTTTTACAACCGCACCCTGGTTTATTCCGTCGGCGGTCAGCAGCTTTACCAGCATATGCAGGCTCTGCTGATCGAAACCGAGACTCAGCGCCGCAAGGATCTGGGCATGGATTTGAGCTGGGCCGAGGTGTCGGATCTGGAAGTTGACAACCGCGTCGACAAAAACGTCTCCGACTTCCTCGATAAGAACCCGGATTTGGATTTCTGGGAGCAGGTCATGAGCCTGGGTTACGACAAAGAGGCATACCACCGCGAGGTGCGCCGCCAGTTGGAGCTGGAGCGCCTGTTTTTCCCGGTTGAGCCGGAAAATTGGCCGACCGATCTGCTGAAGGAGATCTTCGGTGGCGATGCCGAAGGTTCGATGTGGTTGACGATGGTTGAAAAGATGCCGGCGCAGCTGATTGAGAAGCGCGACAAAGGCGAGTCTTACGAGATCGACCCGATGACCATGCAGATGTTCCTGCGCCCGCAGGTCTTCCGCTGGATGATGAGCAGTGCCGAGATCAAGTACCCGTTTGACGGCTTGGCGGAGGGCGTTTGCTTGTCGGTGAACGGTCGCGAAGTCAAGACTGCCGACATGCTGAAGCGCGTCGAGAAGTTGATGTCGGAGGTTGATCAGGAGCGTGCCGCAATGTGGGCCGAGTTGATCAAGTCGCTGAAGGCTGATTTTTCCGCCAAGGGCGTCTTGCTGACCGAAGCGGAGACGCAGGCGATCATTGATGAAGAGCGCAAGGAGTACGTCAACTCTTACATCACCTACGAGCAGGTGGCTTTGGAGTTCCAGGGCTTCCCGACGATGGAGATGTTTAAGCAGTACAAGCAGCTGCGCGAGTCGTTCCGCAAGACTTTGCCGGATCCGATTCCGGATGAAGTGCTGCAGGCACACCTCGATAAGCGTCATCAGTTCATTGCTAGCGGTACTGTTGCTGCGCAGGTGATTCTGTTCTCGGCCAAGGACTTGGAAACCGGCGCTTGGGATAAGAAGGACGCGTTTAAGTCGGCTCGTCAGCGCGCTGAAGTTGCAGTAGAAGCTCTGGTCGACGGCAAACCGTTCGGTCAGGTGTTGCTGCAGTACTCGGAGTACCCGGAAAAGACCCGCGGTACCAACGAGCAGATGCCGCAGCCGAACCGTGGTCGCTTCGGCCACCAGATGCGCAACCCGCTGCGCCAGTTCCTCGGTGAGAACGATTACATGGATTTCCTGACCGGCGTTTCCATCGCCGATGATCTGTTCTTCAACGCTGAGGTCGGTGCGGTTTACGGTCCGCGCGAGAGCTCTTACGGTTTCTACATCTACAAGTTGATTAGCCGTTCCGAGCCGACCACGAAGATCGACTTTAAGGAGAACGAGCGCCACGCCTTCTTCGTCAAAGACGATCACCTGTCGGTGGAGTTCTTGAACTACATCGCCGGCGTCATGGATCGCAACGAATAGTCGGCGCCTTCGGGCGTCTACTGGGCTTCACAACCTGAACTTTGGCCCGCACCGCTCGCTTCAAAGAAGCATTCCGTCGCCTTAGCCCGTACCTGAAACGGTATCGGCGGACTGCGGTGTTCATGGTGCTGATCGGGGCGATTGCCGCCTCCGGTCAGCGCCTGACGCTGATTTTCTTAAAGCCGCTGGTCACGCTGCTGTTCCCGGAACGGGCGGCGGATGAAGCGGTCAGCAGTGAGATGTCGCTGCTGGATTCGTTTTCACAGAATTGGATCGAGCCCAGTATTGAGGGCATTTCGATTTTCGGCATGGGGCCGGAAGCTTCGGCGGTGACCGCGTTGGTCGGCTTTATGGTCGTTGCGGCGTTGGTGTTTGCGCTGCTGCAGTTCTGGTTTTTGCGCATGTCGCGCATGATCGGCATTTGGATGATTGTCGATCTGCGTCAGGATCTGGCGAATCACCTGCTGCGCATGGGCATGCGCTACCACGCCGGCCGACGGTTGGGCGATGTGGTTTCGCGAATGACGGCCGACGTCAGCACCAGCTTGCGCTTGTTGAATATTTTGGTCGAGGAATTGATCCAAGGACCGTTCAACATCATGGCGTCGCTGTTTTTGGCATACGCCGCAGCGCCACGCGCAACCTTGGGCATGTTGATCTTTGTGCCGCTGTTGGCTTGGCCGATTTTCAAGATCGGTCCGCGCGTGCGCCGTCGCAGTGCGCGGTCGCAAGAAAAGCTGGGCGATACCACGCAATCGCTGATGCAGATGCTGTCGGGTATCCGCGTGGTCAAAGCCTTCCGCTTGGAGGACCGCGAAGCCGAGGAGTTTAAAAAGGCCAACGATGAGTTTGTGCATCAAACCGATCGCATGGTCAAAGCTCAAGCAACTAGCCAAGGATTCACTGCGTTTTTGGCTCAAGCCGGCACCGGCATTCTGATTGGCGTGCTGGTTCTGGTGCAGGTGTCCGGCTATCGCATCTTCACCGACGCCGGCAACATGACGTTGTTCTTCCTCGGCATCGGCACGATGTTCGCGCACGTCAAGCGTTTGTCCAAAGCGCTGTCGAACATCTTTGTATCGATGGGGGCGACCGAGCGCATCTTTGAAGTGTTCGATATTCCCGCCGAGACCTCTGATGAAAAAGCAGGCAAGCCCTTTGATGGCTTCGATGGCCAAATTGAATTCCGCAACGTGGGTTTCGATTACGAAATGGGCGAAGGCCCAGCGCTGCAAGAGCTGAATTTCACCGTGAAGCGCGGTGAACGCATTGCGTTGGTTGGGCCATCCGGCTCGGGTAAAAGCACGCTGCTGGATTTGATCGCGCGTTTTTATAAGCCGACTTCCGGTGAAATTTTGATCGACGGCCAAAACCTTAACGAATTGCGCCGTGCCGATTGGCTGGACCGCTTAGCCATTGTTTCGCAAACGCCGTTTTTGTTTCAAAGCACGATCGGCGAGAACGTGCGACTGGGCAAACGCGGCGCCAGCGATGAAGAAGTCATCACCGCCCTTGAAGCTGCTCAGCTCGGCAACTTCCTGCGCGAAGTTAACGGCGGTCTAGAAGCCGAGGTCGGCGAAAGCGGTACTCGTCTTAGTGGTGGCCAAGCGCAACGAGTCACCATTGCGCGGGCGATGCTTCGCGATGCGGATTTGCTGCTGCTCGATGAAGCGACCAGCGCATTGGACACGCATTCCGAACGACGCGTGCAGGAAGCGCTTCATCGATTGCTGACTGGGCGCACCGCCTTCGTCATCGCACACCGCTTAAGCACCATTCAGGATTGCGATCGCATTCTGGTGCTGGAAGACGGCCGCATCGTCGAAGAGGGCAGCCACGACGACCTGCTCGCCGCAGAGGGAGCCTATGCCAAGATGTGGCTGCTCCAGCATCAGTCCGGTTGATGCGGGGCGCGGCAGCCACGCCCCGTCCAATCATTGGCTACATCGAGCGGCGATACTGACCGCCGATTTCGTACAGCGCATTGCTGATCTGGCCCATCGTGCAAACTTTGGCCGTTTCCATCATCTCGGCGAAGATGTTGCCGTTCTCCAGCGCCACCTTGCGCAAACGCATCAGGGCCGCGTCGGACTCAGAGCGATGACGTGCTTGGAACTCCTTGATTTGCTGCACCTGCGATTGCTTTTCTTCTTCGGTGGAACGAATCAACTCGGTTTCGAAAGCAGAATCGGCGTCGGCGTTCGGGTTTAAGAAGGTGTTCACACCGATGATCGGCAACTCACCCGAGTGCTTCAGCGTCTCGTAGTACATCGACTCTTCTTGAATCTTGCCGCGCTGGTACATGGTTTCCATCGCACCCAACACGCCGCCGCGTTCCGAGATGGATTGGAATTCGCTCAGCACCGCTTCTTCGACCAACTCGGTCAACAACTCGGCGAGGAACGCGCCTTGCAACGGGTTCTCGTTTTTGGCCTGACCAAACTCGCGGTTGATAATCATCTGAATCGCCAACGCGCGGCGCACCGATTCTTCGGTCGGTGTGGTTACCGCCTCGTCGTAAGAATTGGTGTGCAAGCTTTGGCAGTTGTCGTTGATCGCGTACAGCGCCTGCAACGTCGTGCGGATGTCGTTGAAGTCGATCTCTTGCGCGTGCAACGAGCGCCCCGAAGTTTGAATGTGGTACTTCAACTTCTGACTGCGTTCGTCGGCTGCGTACAAATCGCGCATCGCCACCGCCCAAATGCGCCGCGCAACGCGACCGATGACGTTGTACTCGGCATCCAATCCATTCGAGAAGAAGAACGATAGGTTTGGCGCGAACGCGTTGACGTCCATGCCGCGCGAGCGGTAGTACTCGACAAAAGTGAAGCCGTTCGCCAGCGTGAAGGCCAACTGCGAAATCGGGTTGGCGCCGGCTTCGGCAATGTGGTAGCCGGAAATCGACACCGAATAGAAATTGCGCACCTGCTTGTTGATGAAGTACTCCTGGATGTCGCCCATCATCTTCAGCGCAAACTCGGTCGAAAAGATGCAGGTGTTTTGCGCCTGATCTTCTTTCAAGATGTCCGCCTGAATGGTGCCACGCACCGTTTGCAGTGCTTGCTCACGCAACTCTTCGTATTCGTCGGCCGGCAGCAGTTGATCGCCGCTGACGCCGAGCACGCCCAAGCCAAGTCCATCGTTGCCGTCCGGCATCTCGCTGCGGTAAGTCGGCACCTTGCCGCCGCACAGTTCTTCAATTTTCTTCTGCGCGTCCTCCCAGCGGCCGGTTTCCTTCAAGCGCTTCTCAACCAACTGATCGATGGCCGTGTTGAGGAAGAAGGCCAGCATCATCGGCGCCGGACCATTGATGGTCATCGATACCGACGTCTTCGGCGAGCACAGGTCAAAACCCGAATACAGACGCTTGGCGTCGTCGAGCGAGCAGATCGAAACACCGGAGTTGCCGATCTTGCCGTAGATGTCCGGCTGCACCGCCGGATCGCATCCGTAAAGGGTGACCGAGTCGAACGCCGTCGACAAACGTGCGGTGGTCTGGCCCTTCGACACGAAGTGGAAACGGCGGTTGGTGCGTTCAGCGGTGCCTTCGCCGGCAAACATGCGCGTCGGATCTTCGCCGGTGCGCTTGAATGGGAACACGCCGGCGGTGTACGGGAATTCACCCGGCACATTTTCCAAGCCCAGCCAAGTCGTCAATTCGCCCCAATCCTTGGTCGTCGGCATCGCCACTTTGGGCACCTTGGTACCCGACAAAGTGACATGCTGTGCCGGCACTTTGATTTCTTTGCCGCGCACCTCGTAGCAGAAGTCGTCGGCGGCGTAGTTGGCTTTGACCTCTTCCCAGGTGCTGAGTTGCTTGCGGATCGCCTGGTCTAAATCTTTGACGACTTCCTGAAAGCGCTGACGCAAGACCAAAACAGTTGGATCGACGGTCGGGTCGACCAGCTCATCGGCGCTGTATTCATGCTCGGCGCCAGGGATGACTTCGCCAAACTCTTTCAGTGCACGCGCAATTCCATCGGCGCGGTGAGCCAGCTCGCCCTGACCGGCGACGCGGCGCTTGTAAGAGCGCACTGTGTCGGCGATTTCCGATAAGTAGCGCACGCGGTCGCCGGGTACCACGGTCGGCGTTTCCGAAACGCGTTCGGGCACCGGCAGCGGCTCCCAATTGCGTTCTTCCAAGCGCCCCAGCTCAGCGGCAATCCACTGGAAGAAGTGATCCACACCCGGATCGGCGAAGCGGCTGGCGGCGGTCAGGAATACCGGCAAGTCTTCCGGCTCGGTTTCAAACAGCTGGCGGTTGCGCTGGTACTGGCGACGTACATCGCGCAGCGCATCTTCGGCGCCGCGCTTATCGGCTTTGTTCAACACCACAGCTTGGGCGAAGTCGAGCATGTCGATCTTTTCCAGCTGCGACGGCGCACCGAATTCAGGCGTCATCACGTAAACCGGCAGGTCACACAAATCGACCACCTCAGAATCGGATTGACCGATGCCGGCGGTTTCGAGAATGACCAAGTCGTAACCGGCAGCCTGCAGCGCAAGCAACGAATCTTGCACCGCGCCTGCCGTCGCTAAGTGGGCGCGCCGCGTTGCCATTGAGCGCATGAAGACGCGCGGACCGTGAACTGCATTCATGCGAATGCGGTCGCCTAACAACGCACCACCGGTGCGGCGACGGCTGGGGTCCACCGACAAAATCGCCACCGAGCGATCCGGGAATTGATCCAGCATGCGTCGCACCAATTCATCGGTTAGCGACGACTTGCCGGCACCACCAGTGCCGGTAATCCCCAAAATCTTCGGCCCGCCGTTGACCAACTTCGATTGCAGCTCGGCGCGCACCTCTTCCAAACGCGAACGGCAATCGTCGCTGTTCATCGTGCTGCCGTCTGCGGTATCCGCGCATTCGCCTTCGACGCTATGCAGCGCTTCGATCAACGAAACCGCATGGGCGACGTCATCGGCCTGCCGCGTGTACAAACCCTTCGGCAACGGCGAATCCAGCTGCACAACGGCGCGATCGGCACGCGTCATCATGTCGCGAATCATGCCGACCAAGCCCAGCTTGCGACCGTCTTCCACCGAATAAATGTGGCCGACGCCGGCTTCATGCAGCTCGGTTGCCTCCTCATCAGTGATCGTGCCGCCGCCGCCACCGAAAACCAAAATGTCTTCGCAGCCTTTCTCGCGCAGCAAGTCCACCATGTAGCGGAAGTACTCGACGTGACCGCCCTGGTATGACGACACGGCAATCGCATGCGCATCTTCCTGAATCGCCGCCTCGACGATTTCTTCAACCGAACGGTTGTGGCCGAGATGAATGACTTCGGCGCCTTCTTGCAACAGCACGCGGCGCATGATGTTGATCGCCGCATCGTGACCATCAAACAGAGATGCGGCGGTGACGAAGCGCAACTTATGCTGCGTTTGGAAGTCGGCGGTGGTGGCGCTCGAGTCGGCGGGAGTGGGGTTTGCCATGGTTATGATTCCGCGCGTTTTTGCTGAATGCGGTTGCGGTAGGAGAGCAGGTCGGTTTGCAGCTGGGTCAATTCCAGCAGTCGCGCTTCGGTTTCTTCGAGGCGCGCGCCAAGCATTTGTTCCAGGCGGGCCAGCATGCCGGGCGTTTGACTGCGGTCGAAGGTGTGATTGAGTTCGCCGATTTGCTCCAGAGTCAGACCAATCTTTTTCAGTCGGACGATGAAGCGCAGGCGGTCTAACGCATCTTCGGTGTAAAGACGTCGGCCGTTTGCGCCGCGCTCGTTGGCGCAGAGCAAACCCAATTCGCCGTAATAGCGAATCGTTCGGCTGCTGACGTCGGCCTCTTTGGCGAGTTCGGCGATGTCCCAGCAGCTGGTTTCCTTGGGCTCGACCATCCCATAGTCTACCACAGGATGACAGTTGACGTAAACTGGCAACCTGGCGCCGATTAGGGTGGGCTTTAGTTTCCTAAGGCGTTTAATTAAAAGTCTTTGCGTGCGTAAAGCTGCGGAGTCACACTTCAGATCCGCTGCGGGCAAATTTGCGCCAATTCGCAGCCGTCGCACTTGGCCTTGCGTGAGGTGCACGTCGCCCGGCCATGATCAATCCATGCATGACTGAGGTAGACCCATTCTTCACGCTCGAACAACTTCACCAAATCTCGCTCGACTTTGACCGGATCGTGCTCGCGGGTAAAGCCCATTCGCCGGGCAATGCGACCGACATGCGTATCTACCACCACGCCAACCGGCGTGCGGAACGCGGAACCCAGTACACAATTTGCCGTTTTGCGTGCCACGCCGCCCAGAGTCAGTAGCTCATCCATGGTGCGCGGAACCTCGCCACCATAGACCCCGACGATGCGTTGAGCCGCTGCAATGATGTTCTTCGCTTTGTTGCGGAAGAAACCGGTCGAGCGAATCAGTTCCTCCAATTCCTCCTGCTGCGCCGCGGCCATCGCCTGCGCATCCGGGAAACGCTGAAACAATGCCGGCGTCACCATGTTGACCCGTACATCGGTACATTGCGCCGACAAAATAGTCGCGATCAAGAGCTCAAACGGTGTTTCCCAATCCAGCGCCGTCCGCGAACCGGGAAACATGCGATGCAATTGCTTCATCATTTGCGCGGCACGTTCTCGCCGCGCGCCGACGCCTTCGCGGCTGGGAAAATCCGGATTCTGCTTACGGGGGATCGCTTGGGCAGGCATGGCGCTATGGTAAGCGCCATGACAGCGAAGAAACTGCTGCGTTTGGGTTTGCGCATCCCAAATGGTTGGGAAGAAACCTTGCTTTGGCAGCTCAACGAAGATGGTTGGGGGGTGGGCTTGCAGGAGCGCAGGTTTATGACCGGCCACCTCGATGACGAACCGGTTGGTGAAGCCGGAGAAGCCGAAGTGGTTTTTGTGCTTAAGCACGCAGACGGTGCGCGCTTTCAGGATCGCGTCGCCGAGTTGGCGACTGCTTATGGTTGGAGCGACGATTCATGGCAAATCCAGCGCAGTGCACTGGAGCAAGAGGATTGGGAAAACGCCTGGCGCAAGCGCTGGAAGCCGTTTCGATGCGGTTCTTTCGTGATTCACGCCGACTTCCACAATCGCAATGAGCTGCCCTTAAGAGCCGACGACATCCCTTTGCAGCTACCCATTGGTTCCGCGTTCGGCACCGGCGGCCATCCATCCACGCGCATTGCTTTACGCACCTTGCGCCGCTGGTGGACCGAGCAACCCTTCGACCGCATGTTGGACGTTGGCACGGGCAGCGGAATCTTGGCAGTAGCGGCGGCGAAGTTAGGCGTGAAGCAAAACGTCGGCATGGATCCTGATCCGCCGAGTGCGGCGCAGGCCACGCAAATGGCAAAAGCCAATGGAGTAGGGGAGCAATGTCACTTTTGGCGCGGCATCCTCGAATCGACCGACGGCACCTGGCCGGTGGTTTTTGCCAATCTGCAGTCCGGCTTACTGCAGTTTTATTCTCAATTGCTGGCGCAGTTGTGTGAGCCCGGGGCGCGGCTGTTTACCGGCGGCTTCATGGATAAAAATGAAGACGCCACGCTGCAGTCCTTACGGAATGCAGGATTCCGCCTGGAGCACCTGCATTGTCACGGCCGTTGGCGTGCTGCCGAGCTGGCCAAGCAATAGTCTTCGGACGCCTTGGCCATCGCCTTTAATGAGAATCAAGAAAAATTTCCAGAAAATGTAAAGGTTGGGCTGCAAAGGGTCGATGACAAATATGCTACGAAATGGGTTCTCTACCAAATGTCAAGTGGCGCAGGGGATGGCGAGGCTTGACACCGTAGCAAGGGGAAAAGGAAGTCAGCGATCGAGTTTCTCGGTCGCTGATTTTTTTTGAATTGGCATCTTGAAATATCTGAATATTGGGATATAAATTTATCATCATGTCCAATGAACAACTGGTCCCGTTGAGCAATCTGGAGAGCGCAGCTCCCGTCCTGCGCGTCGCCGCCCACCCGATCCGTCTGCGGATCATCGATTTCCTGCAGCGTGGGGAAGCCTGCGTGGGGGACATCTCGAAGGCTTCTGAGTCTCCGCAAGCCATTACATCGCAGCATCTTGCGACGCTTCGCCAGCACGGGATCCTGACTTGCCGCCGCGATGGCCAGCGCATGTACTACCGCTTGGTGCGCTTTGAACTCATCCACCTGCTCGATTGCATTCGCGATCACTGCCGCATTGGCGGCGATGCGGAGGGGATCCAGGGATGACCCCCGCCACCACGTGGCGCGTTGCCGTTCGGGCAGCCGTCGCGGCTTTTTGGGCGACCGCTATTGCTTGTGGTCCAGCCCTTGGACCCGCTCCGGCTACCGATCCCAACGCCAGTTTTTTGACACCGGCCGAATCCGCGCCGGCGCAGACCGCAGTCGCCGGCCTCAGCGAAGCCGAGCTGTGGCGCGAAGTTCCGGCGTCGGTGAGTTCATTGGATCACATCAGCGTTTCGGCTGAGGTCAATGGCCGTCTCCTTCAAGTTCATGCCGAGGTCGGCGATCGGGTTACAAAAGGCCAACCCCTCGCCACCTTGGATGACAGCGTGCTGACCTCGATGCACGCCAGCGCCAAAGCGGCGCTGGAGTTGACCAAATCCGAGATGGATCGTGTACAGCGCCTGGTCGACGGTGCAGTTGCTTCGCAGCGCGAGTTGGACGCCGCGCAAAGTGCTTACAAACGAGCCGTAGCCGCACTGAACGTTGCCCAAACCGACTTGGAGCGGGCAGTGGTGCGTGCTCCGGTTGACGGAATCGTCGAAGCCCGCCTCAATGGACCCGGCGACCTGGCCTATCCGGGCAAGCCGCTGTTTTCGCTTTACGATCCGACGCGATTGGTGCTCGACGTGCAAATCCCGATCGAGGACCGCCACGCGGTGGAACTGGGAACCGAGCTCTCTTGGACCATCGGCAACCACGATTCCAAATCAAAGGTAACGGAGATCGCGCCCTCCAGTGATCCGCGCAGCCGAACCTTGCGTGTGCGTTTGGAACTGGGTGAGCAGGCCGATGATTTTTTGCGCACCTTGGCGCCGGGAACCTACGGCGTGTTGCGCTATTCGGTCGGCACGCGGCCCTTTGTTTCGGTGCCGCAAGATGCACTTCGCCAAGTCGGCCAGGTGCAAATGGTGTTGGTGCAAGACGACCAACAGCAGTGGCGTCGGCGTTCGGTACGCACCGGACAACTGCGCGAAGGCCAAATTGAAATCCTGAGCGGTTTAGTCGGTGGCGAGACCATCGGCTGGACGCCTTAACGGCTCTGCTCAACCGTCTGCAGGGATAGATCGGTGAAACAAGACACCTTCCTGACTCGTTTTGTTGCCCGCTTTTTAGAGGGGCACAACTCGGTGCTATTGCTGGCGCTGGCTTTGGCCCTAGGCGCAGCAGCGGTGCTAATGACGCCGCGCGAAGAAGAGCCTCAAATCGTCGTGCCGATGGCCGACGTCTTTGTCGAGGTTCCCGGCTATTCGGCAGAAGAGGTCGAGCGCTTGGCTGCACGGCCGCTCGAGCGTTTGTTGTGGCAGACGGATGGCGTCGAACATGTTTATTCGATGTCTCAGCGCGATCGCGCGATGGTGACGGTGCGCTTTTTTGTCGGCGAGGATCGCGAAGATTCGCTGATTAAGCTGCGCGATCGCCTGCAACAAAATTTGGATTCCATTCCGCACATTGTGTCGAGTTGGATCGTCAAGCCAGTCGAAATCGACGATGTGCCCATCGTTACCCTGGCGCTTTATGGCGATGGGTACGACGAGTTCGCGCTGCGCCGCGTCGGTGAAGAGTTGCAAGCCCGCTTGGATCAACTGCGCGATGTTTCGCGTACTCAATTGGTGGGAGGTGCACAGCGCGAGGTTGCCGTCGAGATTGATCGCGAAGCCATGCACGCGCGTGGTTTGACGCTGAATGAAGTCGCGCAAGCCATTCAAGCGGCAGACCGAACGGCCGATGTCGGTGAATTTGATCGACGCGACCAACACTTCCAGGTCAGCATTGGGCAAGGCTTTCCCGATGTGGCCAGCTTGGAGGCATTGGTGCTGACCGGCAAAGGCGGCAACCAAGTCTTTCTACGCGATATCGCCGCCATTCACGATGGCCCCGAAGAACTGAAGCAATACACCCGTATTCGATTTGGTTCCGGCGCCACCATCGACCCGCAAGGTAGTGCGAGCGTGCCGGCGGTCACGGTGGCGGTTGCAAAACAAAAGGGCAGTGATGCCACCAAAGTTGCCGCCAACGTTTTGGCCGAGGCTGAGCGCCTGCGTCGCGAAGTGCTGCCGGACGGCTTGCACCTACACGTGACTCGCAACTATGGCCAGACCGCCGATGAAAAGGTCAATAGCTTGCTGAGTTCGATCGGCTTCGCGTTGATCAGCGTGGTGGCATTGCTGTTGTTCACCCTCGGTTGGCGCGAGGCGTTGGTGGTTGCGTTGGCGGTGCCGGTTAGTTTTTCATTGGCGTTGCTGGTCAACGCATTGCTCGGCTACACGATTAACCGCGTCACCTTGTTCGCCCTGATCTTGTCGCTTGGTCTGGTGGTCGACGACCCAATCACCAACGTAGACAACATTCAGCGCCACTTGCGAAAGCGCGCAGCGGGGGCAAAGCAATCGGTGCTCAACGGCGTGCGCGAAGTTTTGCCGCCGGTGATCATGAGCACGCTGACCATCATCGTGTCGTTCCTGCCGATGTTCTTCATCACCGGCATGATGGGCCCCTACATGGCGCCGATGGCGGCGAACGTACCGCTGACTGTCGCGTTCTCAACGTTGGCGGCGGTAACCGTTGTGCCGTGGTTGGCGTTCAAGTTGATGAAACACTTGGCCAAAGAACCGGCCAAATCCAAAACCGGCGAGCCGAAGAAAGAGAAGAAGCCGAAGGATCCAACGCCGAAATGGTTGCTGAAGATGTACCGCGCCAGCTTGGCGCCGTTTTTGAAAAACCGCTTCAGCGCTTACTTCCTCGTTCTCGCCACCTTCGCGTTGTTCCTCGGTGCATCGGCGCTGCCGATGTTCGGCAAGGTTCCGCTGAAAATGCTGCCGTTCGACAACAAGAACGAACTGCAGCTGATCATCGACCTCGCTGAAGGCACCTCGCTCGAACGCACCGACGACGTCACCCGTCAATTCGAAGATTACCTCGCTCAGGTTCCCGAGGTCAAAGACCTAGAAAGTTTCGTCGGCACCGCCTCGCCGATGGACTTCAACGGTTTGGTTCGCCATACCTACTTGCGCCAGTCGCCGGAGCTGGCGGACATCCGCATCAACTTGCTGCATTCTTCACAGCGCGACATGCAGTCGCATGCGATTGCGATGCGCTTGCGTGATGATCTGCAAGCCATCGCCGACAAAAACAACGCGACCATTCGTTTGGTGGAAACGCCGCCCGGTCCGCCGGTGCTCGCTACTGTGGTCGCTGAAATCCGCGGCGACGAAAGCACTCCCTATCCGGATCTGATCGCCGCTGCGCATCAACTGCGCGACTTGATGGCCGAAGAACGTGGCTTACGCGAAGCCGACGTGATGGCATCGGAAGATCATCATCGAGTGCGCTATGTGTTGGATCGCCAGCAAGCTGCCTTGCATGGCGTCAGTGAGGGACAAGTAAGCGAATTAGTCGGCACAGCGGTACAGGGCAAACGAGTAGCCACGTTGCGCGAGGACGACGAACGTCAACCGCTTCCGATCGTGATGCGTTTACCGCGCGAGCAACGATCCGGCTTGGATGAGTTGAGCATTTTGGGGGCACGCACCGCCGAAGGTGCGATGGTGCCGTTGCAGGGCATCGGCCATTTCGAGCATGTTGCCGATGATGGCGTGATCTATCACAAAAACCTGCAGCCGGTGGTTTACGTCACCGCCGAAATGGTGGGGCGGGCGCCGGGTGAGGCGGTGTTGGCTTTGCAAAGTGCGTTGAAGGATCAGCCGCTGCCGCCGAACATCGACGTCGAATGGGCCGGCGAAGGCGAATGGGAAATCACCCTGCGCGTGTTCCGTGATATGGGTTTGGCCTACATCGCCGCGCTGGTGTTCATCTACTTGCTGCTCACGGTCGAAACCAAATCGCTAGTCATGCCGCTGTTGGTAATGATGGCGATCCCGCTGACCGCAATCGGCATGATGCCGGGCTTCTGGGCGCTGAACGCATTGGTCGCCGGCGACGTCAACGGGTATTCGGATTCGGTGTTCTTCACTGCAACTGCGATGATCGGCATGATTGCCCTGGGCGGCATCGTGGTGCGAAACTCACTCGTGCTTTTGCAGTTCATTCAAAACGAACTTGCCATCGGCACCTCGTTGCGCGAAGCCATCTTCTCTTCCGGCGCGGTTCGCATGCGGCCCATTCTTTTGACCGCCGGTACCACCGCGCTCGGCGCATGGCCGATTACGCTGGACCCGATCTTTAGCGGTCTTGCTTGGGCGTTGATCTTCGGTTTACTGGCTTCGACGGCATTCACCTTGCTCGTCGTTCCGGCAGTGTTCTGGCTGATTTCAGAAAAGAAACACCGCCCTAAAGACGCCGGCAAAGCCAAGGCTGATTCAGCACAAGTAGCCAAAGAAACGCCGAAGACGACTTAGCACTAAGGCTTCAACGACCAAATCTGTACCGACGGCGGTCCGCCAAAATTCCCGCCGGCACCTGGAGCACCGACCAGAATGTCAGCGCGACCGTCGCCGTCAATGTCGCCGGCGTCGGAAATGGACCAACCGAATTTTGCGTGCGCGTAGGGGCCGCCGATGCTTCCAAGCGGCGTGCCGTCGGCGCCGGAGATGACGCGGATGGCGCCGTTGCCGATGAACGGCAGAAGCTGCGGCTGCGATACGGCGAAGTCATCATGGCCGTCACCGTCGACGTCGCCTAGTTGAGCCATGGTTTGGCCGAAGCCTTCGGACTCATCTTCACCGTAAGTGGTATCGAGAACTGCTCCAGTTGCACCGTCAAAAATCCATACTGCGCCGGCGCCAGGCATGCCGGGTGCATCGGCGAAGGAATCGGAAATGGCGATTTCTAACCGACCGTCGCCATTGCGGTCCCCGACGCTGCCCATGGCCGCGCCGAAAGTGCTGAAGAATCCGGCAGGCGGCTCCGGTGTTTGCATCGTCATCAAGCCGGTAAAGGTACGGCCCGAAATCAAATGAACGCCGGCGTTCAATAAGCCGCTGTAATTTCGTGACTGCACCAACAGGTCTTCGAAGCCGTCGCCGTTGACGTCGCCCGGCACATTCAATACGGTGCCGAAGTTTTGGTTGTACAGCGGGCCGCGACCTTCGACTACGGCGAGTTCGCTGCCGTCGGCGGTGGAGTAAATGCGCACGTAACCCATACCTAGGCGGGTGGGGGTGTTTTCATAGGGAGACGAAATCGCGATGTCCGGCAGCAAGTCGCCATTCATATCGGGCATTTGAATCACTGCGGTTCCGAAGCCAATTCGATAGTTGGAGGTTTGAGTCCAGCGCCGAATCACATTGCCGCTTGCGCCTGAAAAAAGCACGACCTCACCAGCGTAGTTGCCGCTGTTATCCAAGGCGTCCTGTTCCGAAATGGCGTAATCCGCAATCAGGTCGCCGTCGACGTCATCCAACTTGGCAAGCGTATAGCCAAATTGACCGTCATGGGTAGTTCCAAAATGCTCGCGGATCAGATGGCCATTGGCACCGGAGTAAATTGCAACGCGGCCTAATTCACCCATGGAAGCAACTATCGTTCTGGGCGCAGCCACTGCGTAATCCGGAATCCCGTCCAAGTCTAAATCGCCAATCGAAACCACTCGATGCCCAAACTGAGAATAATAATTGCCCTCGAGGTGCACGCGGATGGACTGCCACGTTTGGGCGCCGGCAAAAGTGGAAGTGGCCAGAGCCACGATGAGCGAGGGGAAGAGTAGCTTTTTCATAGCGTGAAAAAATGAGCGAGGGGTAGGTCGAGGCCACGCCGGTGCAGCGCGGCCTCCATTCGAGTCTAACTCAGCTTACGGGTTCCACGACCAAACCTGCAATTCCGGCAGGTGGTTGCCACCGCCGATGCCTGGCGCGCCGATCAGTACCTCATCACGCCCATCTCCATCCAAATCGGTGGCGTCGGCGATACTGCGACCGAAACGACCATGTTTGACATCGCTGCTCAGGCGTTTCACGATGGCTCCGTCGGCTCCGGAAATAAACATGGCGGCCCCCATGCTGTTGATACCGCCACCGCTGCCGTACTGGCCGGCACCAAAGTCGCGGAAGCCGTCACCATTGATATCGCCGACGGCAGCCAGAGGCAGGCCCAGCCAGCGATGCGTGGCGTGACCGTGAATCTCGTGCACGATTTCGCCACTGCTGCCATTGAATACCCAAATCACGCCACAAGCTTCTCCGCCATTGCCATCCGTGAGTGGGTCGGAAATGGCGATTTCCAGTGATTGGTCTCCGGTCCATTCGCCAACGGCGACCATGGCCGAGCCAAAGCTATTACTGCCGCCGTGGTGGTGATGCGGGCTATCGATGGTGGCAATACGTTGCTGAGTCCGGCCACTGAACAGGAGCACCCGGCCTTTAATGAAGTAGCCTTGAAGGCGGATGCATTTCACCAATAAGTCGTTGTAGCCGTCGCCATCGACGTCGCCAGGTGCGTGCAGGGTTTGGCCGAAAGCAAATTCGGTCGCGTTGCCTTCGATGGTGCGAATCAGCGAACCGTCTGCCCCCGAATGGAGGAAAATGATGCCGGTATTGCCTAGTCCCTTTGTGCCTGCACCAGGTGCGGCAATCGCAATGTCGTTGATGCCATCGCCGGTCCAGTCGCCGATGTTTTCAATTTGGTCGCCGTAATCGGTGCCGTAGCCGTCGTAATTCCAGCTGTGAATGACACTGCCGTCGGCCCCCGAGTAAACGTAGACGTAAGCCAAATCCAGTCCATGCAAGTCCGGGTAACAGCTTTCGCTGACCGCATAATCGTCAATCCCGTCGCCGTTCAGGTCGCCCATCGCTGCGAGGTCGAAGCCCATGAGACTGCTTGCTTCGGTTCCATAATGATTGCGGATGAGCGAGCCGTCGGCACCGGAGTAAAGGTGGACGGCGCCGGTCAATTGGCCGCTGAGGTCGGATGCATTGAGTGCGCCAACTAGGTAATCGGCGGTGCCGTCGCCATTCACGTCGCCAACCGAACAGCAAGTTTCGCCGAAGCGCGACCAAGTGTCGGGCGCGACATGCGCACGGAATTTGCTCCATTGGCCCGGGTTTTGGGCGGCGGCGGGGGAGTTGAGGGCGGCGCCGAGGAGGAGAGCGCCGAGCGTAAGTGGGGTGAGATAGGGAGGGTTGTGCATGTTTACTAATCCGGCTTGCACGCCGATCTTTCCATATATTGAGATATTTTCGCAAAATTCGCTAGAGGGTAGGTGCTGGGCGGAACTTAGCTGCGTGGATATGGTTGTGTAGTCATGTTTTCACTCCTTCTGGTGACCCCCCTGGTGCTGGCGCAGGAACCGGCGCCTGCTCCCACTCAAGAACCGGTTCCCACTACCGAGCAAGCCCCCGCTGCCGGCCAAGAAGCTGCTGTCATGTTCGATCCGCTGACTGAAATTCAGCTGATCGTTGCCGAGCTGGAATCGCTCGAATCCTATACCTTCCAATACAAATCCGCCGGCGGCAACATGGGCGGCGGACGCGGAGGCTTCGGCGGACGTCCATCTGATGCGTCGGCCGGTGGCGAAGGCGCTGAGGGCGAAAAAGCTCCGGAGCCGCAGCCGTGGACGGTGACTTGGCAGAAAGGCCAGCCGTTGATGATGAGCAATGGCGAGTTTGTTGCCGTGCGTCAGGACAACGTCACCGCTTACAAGGGTGAGGATGGTGAATGGAAGCGCCAAGAGCGTCGTTCGCGCGGCGGCTCGGGCGGTCGTGGCGGCGAAGGTCGCACCCAGCGCGGTGGCGAAGGTCGCGGCCAAGGCGGCGGCGGTGAAAGCGGTGGTCGCCCCGAGCGCGGCAGTGGTCGTCCCGAACGCGGCGGCGGCGGTGGTGGAGAAGGCGGTGCTCGTCCGGAAATCACTCCGGCTCAGCGCGCAATGTGGGAAATGCGGTCCATTCAAATGCCGCACAACACCTTGATGGCGCTGCCGAACGCGGTTGATGAAACTCAGCTGTCGCAAAGCACCAAGTTGGGCCTGACCGTGATCGAAGGCGCGCTGACTCCGGAAGGCGCGATGGATTTGATGACCAACGGTCGTGGATTTGGTGGCCGCGGAGGTCGTGGCGGCGGCGAAGCTCCGCAAATGGAGAGCACCGGCAAGTTCCGCCTGATTCTGGGTCCGAAGGGTTCGCTAAAAGAGTTCTCGATCAGCACGACGATGAAAGGCAGCTTCCGCGATCGTGAATTCGAACGCACCACCGAGCGTTCCTACAAATTCTCCAAGCACAACAAGTCCAAGGTTGAACTCGCCGACGACGTCCGCGCGATGTTGAAGCCGACTGCTCCGGACGAAGAAGAGTTCTAAGTCGACCACTCTTCTTCACTCATCACCGTGTTCACTCCTGAGTGAGCACGGTGATTTTTCTTTGTTCACCGGATTCGAGGTTGAGCCGAACGCCAAATCTTCGTCCATCTTCAGTTTGCATTACTAAATGTGTCAACCCAGGAGGAAGTTCATTCAAATCGCCCTTTTCATGCAGGCCAGGGAATTCAAGTTCCACATCAGATTCGACCAATACCTTTGCAAGCTTTTTAGGCTGCAAATGGACAGGTTCTGTTTGTCCGGGTTGAATCACGAAGTAACTGGGCAGATAGCCGGCGGATGACCAGCGAACCACAACCGGGCTGCACTCGGCAACCGTTAACGTGAAATGGTTGGGCTGATCCGTTTCCTCGACCTCTGGATACTCGGACCAATAAAGCATGCTGTTTTCTTGCCACCGACTCGGCCCTTTAAAGTCCTGGGGCAGATAAATACTGATTTCATTGGTCTTCTGCTCCTCACCTTTCAAATCAGGTTGGATGAGATTGAGATCCTTAAGTTCAGCAATGGTTACGACCCCCTCAGGGGCAATTGCTTCTCTGTAATATGGAATTCGATCCACCCAGTAGTGGATAACTAGGCGCGCTCCTTTGGGGTAATGAAAGAATTGATCTGTTGGGTCTACGGAAGCAGTATGTCCGTCTGCCTCAATCCAAGCAGAGCGAGCATCCTGGGGCCAAATCAGCTCAACTTTTGTTTGAGGCTCCCATTGTGGCATCAACTCAATGGTTTCGCCTTCTACCGATTCGAATTCAAGCCACTCTTCTTCAAACTGCCTGAACCCACCGCCTATGTGCAATGCCGCATTTCCTGCAGGGAAGGGGAATGATTCCATGCCCCAATGCTTTTTGCTGATGGATTGCGTCCATCCGTCTTCATGAACGAGTTGTGCGGCAGGAAGTTTTCCATCCCAATCATCAAGGTCTGGAAGGTTGATTTGGATATTCGCCAATGGCAAACCCTCAGGCCGATTCCACGAAATTTGCCGCAGGGTTACGAGCCGATTTGGGATCAGATCTAGGTCACCAAATGGCTTATTTGCGTCGCCCAGTTGCTCAATGATGACACCATCTGCTAGATAGCGATAGGGAGCGTAAACTAAGCCATGTTCGCTGGTACGGCCAACGTGATAGCACTCGCCATCATGAATATGGTACGTGCCGGAGGAATATGGGCTGCCGTCCTCCTTAAGGAGCTTGACCTGTAATTGCCGTTCCAGCCTCGGCATGACGATTGTGAATTCATAGCCGTTCAATAAAGCGTGCTCGGCATCGATGTATTCCGTGCCTGCAAAACCCTGCGCCCTCAGGCGCAGTTCAGGCATATTTTCTTGCGGACCATAGCCGCGCAGGAGGGCAATTCCTTCGGAGTTGGTTCTTACTTCAAATGCGGGTACATCGTGAGAGCAAGTCAAAGTCGATGTTATGACGGCGTTAAATATTGGACACCCTTGAGTGTCAATTACCTTTATACGCGGCACTTTGCCCTGATCGGGAAAGAGTGCGATGTCTTCCGAAAACAACTCCACGCCGGCATCATTAAATATCAGATATCCAGGAGCATGAATTCGCGCTTTTTCGTTTCGAATCACGGTGAAACGACCATCCTCTCCCGACATCGCTTCGCCCATTCTTTGCAGACCGCCGGCTTCTCCATTCAGTTCCTCGGTCCAGGTTTCTACAACAGCTCCTACAACGGGATTACCGGTAATAGCATCCACAACGCGGCCGGAACTATACGTGTAGGCTTGATTAAATGGCCCAAACTCAACGGCGTCCTCGATGGTTGGTGCAAGCTCGATAAACGATTCACCCTCTTTCAATCCCGTCACCCGAATGGGTTCTTGCGCGACGGCGGTGAAGTGAAGAAGTACGAGTAGGGGGGTAAGAGCTGTAAACATATCAGTCCGTTGATAAAGTGCTTTCGTGGCTGGTTGAGTGATTTCGTTCGCGGGCAAGGAACTGGGTTCGGCCCCTATCTGTTGATAGGGGCCGGTTCCGGTGACGCAGGCCGCGGGCGAAAGCGCCGACCGGACGCGGAATGACTTTTTCAAGGGGCTGAAAAGCAAGGCGGATGAGGACATCCTCACCCGCCTTGAGTGTAGAGCCGCCGATTCGCGGCGTAACCGACGATTTACAGTGCAGCCGGAGCGCCGCAGGCCAAGCGTACTTCGCGTTCGGCAGCGAACTTGCTGATGCCTTTGCGTAGCGACTCCTTGTCCAAGCCGGCCTCTTCGATGATTTCATCGTACGATCCACCGGTGCGCCACTGATCGTCGTGATCGGGGCACATTGCGTATTCAAACGACGCACGGTTACCAGCCCACAGCCACATGTTCTGACGGGCGTTGTTGGTAATGAAGGTGCTGTCGGCCCAGTCTTCGCGGCTGACCATTTCGTCGCGCCACGATTGATCCTGCAGCATGAACAGCTCGTGGCTGATTGCGGCAACCAACTTGACGTTCGGGCCGTCGCCGTCGAACCAACCGTCCTTCAGCAGCTCGATCAACGATGCCGTGCACGAGGTACCGCGCACAAAGATGCAGCCTTCCTTCGGACGCGCCGGGTCGTAATCGCGAATGATGTACGCGCCCTTGGCAGCTTCGCGGAAGTCGCCCATGCCGAGTGCCTTGCGATCCGGCAGCTCGACACCCGGACGAGTCAGGTGCAGTGCAACGATCGGAGCATCGGTGCCCAAAGCGGCCAGCAGCGCCGGACCCACTTCGTTCGGCTCCCACGGGTGAATGTCGATCACCGAGCCGCGCGGGAAGAACTGAGTCACACCCGGCGAGTAAATACCGAAGTGCGTGCGCGAGTCTTCCGCCGTTTCCGGACCGGAGTGACCGGCAACCCAGATCACTTTGCCCATCTTGATCGGCGTGTCCTGAGCCTGCTGCGAGTACAAACGCATCGGACCGTACTTCAGGTAGCTGAACGAACCGTAGGTCGAGCAAGCACCCCAATAACCGGCAAAGTGGTTTTGCGGATCCGACGCCATGTTGGTCGAAGCCATGCCGCACAGCACACCCGCATTACCGAACTCGGTAATCGCAGTCGGCAACAGCGCGCCGCCCTTGGAGTCGTTGCGGTTGTACCAACCAAAGCCTTCGCTCTCGCCCCAATCCTTACCGAAACCGGACAGGTTGGTCGAATCCGCCAAGTCGGCGCTGGCAGCCAGCACGATCGGGCGACCGTATTTGCGCTTGGCCACCGAGTTCAAGTAAGCACCGACGCGCGAGAAACCGGCGCGGTTCGGCTGCGTTTCACCTGCAGCGAAGAACAGCTCATCGGGCAGAGTGTTCGGGTCGGTCAGTTCCGGATCTTGCGCCGGGTCCAAGCCCAACGAAACACCATCGATGCTCTCCGGCACCGAGTCACCGAGTTCAACCAAGCGATCGGCCAACCACTGGCAGTAAGCGTCGTCATCCAGCAACGACAACGCAACCTTCAAGTTTTCAGCAGTCTGCTCGCGGAAGGCTTCGGCGGTGTCGGGCTTGCCAGCACCAAAGCCGACGAACTCCACGCCGTACTTATCTGCAAAGTCCTTCTTGGTCTGCCAGAAGATGTCGGAGTTCGGCTTGTGCGCCGCACCGTGCGACGCGTTACCGGTGACGCCATAACCGCGACCCTTAATGGTCTTGAACCAAGCGCAACGCGGCTGATCGCCATCAGCAAAGGTGCTGTCGATCAACGCGGCAGCAACTTGCTCGTAATCGGTGCCGTCTTCGGCGCCCTTGGTGACGAAACCGTAGCTGTCGAACCAAGTTTGCGGGTCGCCGTACATGACGTCGCTGAACTTGCGCGGGTCGATGCCGTAGTCGTTCCAGTCGATCATGTAGACCATGTTCGACAAGCCCATGCCGTATGCGATCTGCTTGGCTTCGTGGTGGCAGCCGGCGGTCAAACCGCCCTCACCTTCGATACCAAAAACGCGCACCTCTTCGGCGCCCGCGTGCTTCAGCGCCAGCGCAATGCCGACGGCAGCCGGGCCGCCGTGACCGCTGGGGCCGGTGTTCGCTTTGAAGAACTGAGTCTTGCCCTCAGCCTCGGCGTGGCCGGACAGGCCGCCGTTGCGGCGCAGGTTGAGCAGGTCTTCCCACACCAGTTGGTTTTCCAGGCCGCCGGCGACCAAATACTTTTCATCGCCCGTTTTGTCGTACATGCGGCGCAACGCTTCGTTGTAGACGGCCAGCATGCCGTAAATCAACGGCGTGGTGTGGCCGGCAATCAGCACGAAGCGGTCGGCAAATGCTTTCTGCGGGTGGCGAATGTCCCAGCGCATGATGCCGGACAGGGTCAACGCCACCATTGCCGGCACCTTCGAGCGGGACCCTCCCGGGTGACCGCTTTGCCGATGATTGAGCATCAAGTCGATCATTTGATCGATCATGTCGCCGGTCTTCTGCCAGTTTGCGAAGTCCGAGCGCAGAGAATCCAACTGTGGGATGGGTCTGGTCATTTGGAGCAAGGTATGCGCAAGCCGAAAAGGGGGGGAGGCCTGCCTGACCGGCATTCTACTCCCTCGTTTGCAGGGATTGTTAACTCCTGGATTAGCCGTCGCCCAGGGGGGTGTAGCGCGGCGAGGCGTCGGTTTTCGGCAATCCGTCGACCACCGCCTGCAGCTCGCGCAGAGCGCCAACGTGAACCGCATCGGCGCTACCAATCAGGTTGTGAATTTCGGCCGGATCAGCGTCGAGATCGTGCAGGCGAGTGGCGACGCCGCCTTCGATCCACAGCTTGTAGCGCTGGTTGCGGACGACGCGGTCGGCGAAGCCCTCATTACTGCGCACGCGGCCGTCCCGAAATTGCGCCGGCTTGCCGCCGCCCATCGACATCGCCCAGCGGCGGCCGACGAAATCGGTGGCGCCGTTGAGGGTGCCGAAAAAACTGGTGCCGGCGAGTTCCAGCTTGGCCGGCAGCGCGGAAGCGGGGACGTCGGCGGCTTCGAGCAGGGTGGGGAATAGGTCGGTGAAGTCGATGAGGGTGTGGTTGACCTTGTCGTGGACCGGGTAGCCCGGGGCGTACGCGATCAGCGGCACGTTGCAGCCGTTTTGGCTGAGCCGGTTTTTGCCTCCTTGCACCAGGCGGCCGTTGCGGGTTGCTTTCAAACCACGCGTGCTGCCGTTATCGGTGGTGAACAGGATGATGGTTTGCTGCTTCAATCCGAGGTCATCGACCCCGCGACGCAGATCGCCGACGAACTGGTCGACGTAGCTAACCATCGCTTGGTGCTTTTCGATTTTGCCTTCGGCCAGTGGCTGCGCCGGCGTGGTGACGAACGGCGTGTGCGGCAGGCATAGCGGCAAGTAGAGGAAGTTGGGTTTGTGCCGATTTTGCTCGAGGAAGTTCAGCGCGAATTCACGGAACACGTCGGTGCCGTATGCGCCTTCGTGGGTGCGGCTGCCGTCGCGGGTGTGGAGATAAGGATCCCAATAACCCTCGCTGCTGGGCGGGTTGCCGTCTTCGTATCCGGTCCACACGCACCAATCGTTGAACCCATGATCGCGCAACACCTCGGGCTGCAGGCGGAAGTCGTTGATCTGCCATTTGCCTGCGATTGCTGTGGCGTATCCGGCTTTGCGCAACGCACGCGCGATGGTGAAGTTTTGTTCCGGGTCGAAATGACAACCTTTGCCCCAGCGCGGCACGTCCCAGTGATTCACCCAACCATGTTGATAGGGGTATAGACCGGTCAGCAGGGTCGTACGCGTCGGCGTGCACACCGGCATGGAATACGCGTTTTCAAAACGCATTCCGTCGGCGGCGAGTTGGTCCAAGTTCGGCGTTTGCATTTCCTCGCCGCCATAACAACTCAACCATTCTTTGCCGAGGTCATCCGCCATGACCAACACAATGTTTGGACGATCGTCATGCTCGCGCCAATCCAAATCCGCCTCGCTGCGCCACGCGTTTAGATCAGCTTTCATCCGCGCAACCACGTCACCATTTTCGCTGCTGACGTCCTTGCTTTCTCCCGGATCGGCTACCAAGTCGTACAACTGATACTTGCCATCTGCTTGATGGGCTTGTTTGGAATAAAGCTTCCACTGCTCCTCGATCCACGCCACCTGTTTGCCGGATTCAAACCCAATCGGCTTGCCCCGTTGCGTCTGCTCACCGTCGAGTAGCAGTAGTAGATTGATGCCGTCGAATTGCAGGTCATGGCCACCGGCATAGGACTGTTGCAGCTCGGCAAACTGCGGCGCGCCGCTTTGCGCTAACGCAGCCAAAACCGTGGGTACATAGTCCAACGTGCTACTTGGAGTGGAAATCACGCGCGGTGTGGAGTAGCGCTTCGGCCATTCCATGATTCCCGGCACTCGCACGCCGCCCTCGAATAAATCACGCTTGCGACCGCGCGAATGAGAGGCTGTACCGGGCGACTCGCCCGCTTGGCCTTCCGGTCCGTTATCGCTGCAGAACCAAAGCATGGTGTCTTCCGCCACGCCAAGTTTGCGCAGCTTGGAACGCAAACGACCGACTTGCTCGTCCACCGAAGAAAGCGCACCGTAATAGTTGAGTTCAAACTCGCTGAACTCGCGATCCATTTCGCGATAGATCTGCTTGTGCTTGTCGCCGGCTAGCACCGGATAGTGCGGAGCGTGAAACCAAATCACTGTGAAGAAAGGCTGCTTCTCGGTGACTGAATGCTGCACAAATTCCAACGCACGATTCATGATCAGCTCGGAATCGTCGCCGCGTAGTTCGGCGGCTAGCTTTTTGCCGACTTGATCGGGAACAATCTTCTCACCTCGTTCATTCCAAAAGGCCGTGCCAAACGGAGTTCCTTCCTTCTTATTGCCAACCCCGCGCGCAACCTTTGGTGGCGTGATCAATGGATTAAAAGTCGGCACCTTGGCTTCGGTAGAGAAGCAAACATCAAAGCCGCGTAACCATGGCGGTGCAAAATGAGCCGCGTGTTTGGGACCGCCGCGATTGGAGTCGGCTTCGGTCGTCGTCATCGTGCCCAAGTGCCATTTGCCGAAATGACCAGTGCGGTAACCACGCTGTTGCAAATAAGCGGCCAGATTGAATTCATGCTCGGGCAAATGCCCAGTATTCGCATGATGAATTCCATAGCGATAAGGATGGCGCCCAGTCAAACAACTGCCGCGCGTCGGCGAGCAAACCGGCGCAGCCGCATAAAAACGATCAAAACGCACTCCCGCCGCCGCCATGTCATCCAAATTCGGCGTCTACAACACCACGTGCCCGTTGTAGCCGACGTCACCCCAACCCTGGTCATCGGTCATCACCAGGATGATGTTGGGAGGCTGACTTTGCAGCAGTGCTAGCGTTGCCGTTACGAGCGCCTGGAGGAACATGACGCAATCCTAACAGCCCTACAAACGGAAAAAGCCACCTGCGAGTCATCGCAGGTGGCTTGGCGAAGTTTCGTTGAACTTACTGCTTCACTTTCGAGCTGCTCAGGATCGGCGGAATGCCGACGCCATAACGATCGAATTCGTGCAGCATCAATTCGCGCTCGAGCAGGATGTTTCGACCATCCAAAATCAGCTTGCGCTTCATCGTGCCGCCCAACCGTTCGAAGTCCGGGTTGCGGTATTCGTTCCATTCGGTGCAAACGATCACTGCATCGCAACCTTCGGCAACGGTGTACATGTCTTCCATGTACTCATCAATGTTGTCGCCGATTTCGGCTTTGCCGGTTTCCAGAGCTTCCGGATCGCAAGCTTTGATGTACGCACCGCGAGCCTTCAATTCGCGCGCAATGGTAATCGCCGGCGCTTCACGCATGTCGTCGGTGCGCGGCTTAAACGCCAAGCCCCACAAACCAATGGTGATGCCATTCAAGTCCTCGCCAAAGATGTCAATCGTCTTCTCGACCATCAGACCCTTTTGCGTTTGGTTGACCGCTTCCACCGCTTCCAAAATCTGGAATTCATAACCATTCTGCTTAGCAGTGGCCATGATCGCCTTGACGTCTTTCGGGAAGCAAGAGCCGCCGTAACCGATGCCCGGGTACAAGAACGGCTTGCCAATGCGTGCATCGGAACCAATGCCGCGACGCACGTTGGAAACGTCGGCGCCGACCAAATCGCAGATGCGCGCAACCTCGTTCATGAACGAGATGCGCGTCGCCAACATTGCGTTGGCAGCGTACTTAGTCATCTCGGCCGAAGTCGGATCCATGTGCAGAATCGGCGCGCCGTTGCGCACGAACGGAGCGTACAGCTCGTCCATGATTTCGAAGTCTTCGGCATTTTCAGCGCCAATGACGACGCGGTCCGGCTTCATGAAGTCATCAATCGCCGCACCTTCCTTCAAGAACTCAGGGTTCGAGCACACCGCAATCGGGAATTCACTCTGCTCGTTGGCCAACACCTTGACCTGCGCAGCGGTTCCCACCGGTACCGTCGACTTATCGACGATCAGCTTCGGTCCATTGGCAGCTTTGCCGATGTCGGCAGCCACCTTATAAACCGCGCTCAAGTCCGCTGAACCATCTTTCCCCGGAGGAGTACCCACGGCGATGAACACCACGCGGGCATCGGCGACGGCGTCGACCAGCGAGGTGCTGAAATCCAAGCGACCGTGGCTGTGGTTGGAAAGCACCAGTTCGGACAGGCCTGGCTCATAAATGGGAATCTCGCCCTGCTTCAAGCGGGCGATCTTTTCTTCGTCAATGTCGACGCAGGTGACGTGGTTGCCCATCTCGGCAAAGCACGTACCCGCAACCAGTCCGACATATCCGGTACCGACAACGGCAATTCGCATGTTTCTGTGGGTCTATGGGGAGGGGACTAGCCGGGAATTGTAGCTTCGCGGACTATTCCCCGTCATTTTCAGACGATGAAGACGACGTGTCATTTGGGTCAGGTCCCAACGCGTCGGCATACCCGGTGTCTTGCAGCGCTTGATCCACCTCGTCGGGTAGCTTTTCCATCATCGGAGCCTTCGGGGTGCCTTTGGCCAGGGCGGTCATTTGGTTGACCGCGGTCTGGGCGGCGGCATGGTTATTAAGTTCCGTAATCGGCTGGATTTCGGTCGGATCTTTAGCCAGGTCAAAAGCACGCAGCGATTCGCCGCGTTCGCGTTGGCCGGTGCGCGGATGGGTCCAGCCGTGCTCCCACAGCACTTTGAACGGGCCGCGCCGCCAACCCTGTGAATCGGTCTTTTGGCCCGGGTGGATCAGGTCCATATGCACGTCGAAGTTTTGCCCATCCTGCTCCCATAAGGAACGTGCACTTTGACCGTCCCGCCCGGTCCACTCAGGCAAACCGGCCAAATCCAGCAGCGTCGGGCCGACGTCGTACAGACCGATGGTGCCGGCGACGCGCTTGCCGGCCGGGGCGCGACCGGGCGCGCGGATGACCACCGGCACGTGCATGACTTCCTCGTAAAGCGTGCGGTGGTGGAACATATGAGTTTCGCCCTCATGCTCCTCACCAAAGTGATCGCCATGGTCGCTGATTACGCAGAAGATCACGTCGTCGGCGATGCCCAGCTCTTCCAACTTGGCGTCGAGTTCGGCCAATGCATCATCGACGCTGCGGATTTCAGCGTCGTATAAAGCTTTAACCCGCATCAGTTCCTCGGCGCTGTATTGGCGCTCTTTCTTCTCGCCATGCGGCGGCGTGAAGTTTTCGCCCAGCTCGGCATCGGCTTCGCTGTAGTCCGGCAAAAAGCGCTTGGCGTAATCCACCGGCGGGATGTAGTTGTAGTGCACGTCCCAATAGTGCAAGAACAAGAAGAACGGTTCGTCGCCGGCCGCCGCTTCGTCGAGGTAATGCAACGCCATTTCATTGACGCGCGGCGTATTGCCATAGGTGCTATCGGCAAGGCCGTGCACGCGCATCATTTGCTTCAGCTTCGGATTGGTGATCGCGTTAATGTTGGCGCCTTCCTGCAGGTACTCCTCGGCAGGTTCATAAATATCGAAGCCGGGTCCATAGCCATACGATGCATGCAAAAACGGCGCCGAAAACACGCCGATGGTTCGATAGCCGGCCGCGTCGAAACGACCAGCCAAATTGGGCGTGCGGTGCGGCAGCATTAAGCGACCTAAACGCACGCCGTGCTCGCGCGGCGATTGGCCAGTGAACAAGGAAATATGACTGGGCAACGTCCACGGCGACGCAGCCGATGCATTTTCGAACAACAAGCCGTCGTCGGCCAGCTCAGCAAGGAATGGCGTGGTTTGTTCCTGCGGCGCAAAGTGCGGCGTGTAGCCATAAGGTGTGCAGTGATCGGCGCGCAGCGAATCAATGGATACCAAGATCACCGACGGCTTTTTGTGCGCCACGGGGGGCGGGCTATCGTCGGGAGAATCCAGGGCGTCGCCACAGGCGGCGATTGCCAGCGTTGGGATCAGCAGCATCCACTGCCGGGCTCGTGTTTGGGCCAACATGGCCAAATCTTACTCGGCGGTGATTGCGTCGGCCGGTTCTTCCTGGTCGGATTGCGCTGGGCTTGCGGCAAAAAAGTTGAAACGCAAACCGATCAACATGGTGATCGGGCCGAGTAGGTGGATTAGCAAGCGCTCCGGGATGCCTTTTTCGCGCAGCAGCGGCAAATACCACGGCGTGACGAGCAAAATCAGGAAGTACAGCAGCACGCCGCCGATCACTAGCGCACTCAGCCAGCGGTAAATTCCATCAGCTAAGTCGCGTTTGCGCCATGGTAGGGCGAGTAGCAGCAGCAGCCACAGCAATCCCCAACTGCGCCAATCGGTGAATTCGTCCCAGAAGTAGCCGGGCAAATGGTCGATGCGCGCCGGCGGGTTCTCGAGCAAGTCTTGATCGCGACCGACGATGACCTTCGGCGATTTTTCCACCAGTTCGGGACCACCGCCAAAGTAGTGGAGGATGTTTTCGACGGTGAAGTGCTGGGTGTAGTTTTCGTCGATGGCGGGCAGGTCGGCGCGAATCGACATCCATGGCAGCAACGCCAGAATTGCCACCGCGACCACTCCCCAGCTCGCCCGGTAGCGGCTGAGGCGGGGGAGCAGCAAACCGCTGACCAGCAAGGCCAGCAAGGTGACCCCGAGCAGAGCTTGGCCTTCGTTTTTCATTGCCGCCGCGCCGGCTAGACATAAGCCTCCCAGCAATTGCAGACGGGTCATGGATTGGCGAATCCCTGTTAGCAACAAGGCGCAGGCGGCAGCAATCAACGCGGCTACCGGCAAGTCGGCGCCGGCACCTAAAGTGAGCTCTTGCGAAAGACCGGCAAAGTCCAAGCTTTGCATGCCTTTTTCGCCAATGTTACGGGCATAAAGAATCGGCGTGGCGGCAGCAACCCAGGCGGCGACTGCGGCCGACGACAGGCTGATGCAGCGCAGTCCAAAGAACACCGCGCCCGGCAAGCATGCGGCCCATAAAGCCAACGGCCACTGCACCCAACGGTCGTGCCAACCGCCGAGTTTGGCAACGAGGGCTTCCAAGATTGGAATGCCAAGCGGGTAATTCGGATGGGTTGCGATGCGGCCGTAATCGGCCAGGGTGCCGTCGGTGTTGAGCATGCCGGTGAGGGCTTGGTCGAACGGCGAGCCGTTGAAGGCGAGGATCTTTCCTTTGTAAGCAAAGTGGAAGATCGGGTCGAACTCGTTGATTGGGTAGGCCAGAGTGGCGACCACCGAGCCGATGGCCAGCACCATCAAAAGCGCAAAGCTGATGCGCGGCAAGTCGGTCGCTGCCGACGCCGCCTTTCGCTGGCGCCAAGTCAAACCTGCACAAAGCAAACCGACCACGACGAATTCGGTGGTCAGCGCAGTCATCGACAGCCCTAACGCCAACACAACATTGCCGAGCACCACAACGACTGCCGTACCGAGCAAATAACTGATGCTGAAGTCTTCCCAGCAACTGCGCGCCAAATGTTCGCGACTGGGCAACAACGCCCTACCCGTCGCCAGAGTTAGCGCGACAACGGCAAGGCCGGCAAAAAACGGTAAGACGTCCATGATCACGGCTTGCGCGAGCGCTTGAGGGCCTGGTCGGCGGGTACGGTTTCCCAATCCTGCAGGCGGAAGTCGGAGTTCATGTTAAAGAAGGTGACCCATTGCACATCCAAGTCTTGAATGGCTTGGATTTCATCGGCGACCAAATCACGCGCCGCGCCGACGCCGCCGATTTTCGAGATTTCGCGCGGCTCGGGTTCCCAGCGACTGCGACCGACCCAGCGATCTTCCTTGCGGTATTCCATCACCCATTGGCGGAACTGCACACTGGCGCCCGAGGCTTCGTGCGGTTTGTACAAGTAGAAGCGACGCGGGAACAACAGGTAGTTGAGGTTGAGGAACCAGCGCGCGCGGCCGGCGATAGTCGTCGGCGTGTTGACGGGGACCAGCAGGATGCCGTCGCTAGGCTCGGTTTTTTGCTCGAGGTGCTCAACGTAGGCACGCAGGTCGGGGTCCAGCCACGGCGGTCCGGGCATTTGCCCCAGTCCCAGGTATTGCAGACCGGCGGCGTCGATATCAGGCGGATGCACGGTTTGGCCGAGGTCGAAGTACAAATACCCCGGCATGGTGCGGGCGACTTCGGCCAGATCGATGTTGGCCAGCGTGCCTTGATTGTGCACTTGCAGAATCGCGTGAGCACCGGCGGCAGCATTGGCAGGGTCGTCGTATACCGTCATGCTCGGCGCCAGCAGCGAGTGCGCGGCCAGCTCTTCTTCGGTCAGGTAAATGCGCAGTTTGATGCCGCTGCGATGCAGCCGGTTTAACAAAGCCATTACCGGATGCTCGGCATTCAGCGGCGTGCCCAAGCGGAAGTCAAACAAACCCCATACCGCAACAATCTTGCCGCGTGGATTCTTCCACGACTCAAGCATGAAATCGGCTTTGGCGACGCCGTCCCATTCGATGGTCGGGTAGGCGTCGCGAGTCGGCTCGAAGCCGGTCCACGCCGTGACCTGCAACATTTTGCCCAAGTAAATCGCAGCCAGCAGCGCACCCAATAGGTGGACCTTCTGCAGCCCTTTGAGCAGCAGGATCCAAGCGCCCACGGGGCCACTAGCGGAATTTGCCATGCGCTTAGGTTAGCCTTGTCCGCTGATGGATACCAAGGTCTCCCATTCACCGCGCACCCTGCTTGCTGTCATGATCGTCGCCGCGGTGCCGACTCTGTTCGCCGCAGTGCTCGGCGAGGACATCTTCCAGACTTGGGACCTGGTCACCGCCACCGCCGTATTACTCGGCGGCTTGATGCTGATCTTCGTCCGCGGCGAGCAGACGCCAATGCATCTGGCCTCGTTGTCACTGGCGCTATTGATCTTGGTCGTGCCGACGGCATACGTGCACATCCGCCACGACGTACCGGTCAGCAACGATGAGCGCTCCTACCTCTATCAAGCCGAAGTCTTCGCCGAGGGCATGCTCGCCGACGAAACCCAAGTCAATGAATGGGTTGATTTTGCGCTGCGCCAGCGCCAGGTACACGAACATCGCGACGTCAAACGGCGCTATTCCAAGTATGCACCGGCAACCTCATTGGCGCTGACGCCAGGCGTGGTCATGGGATGGCCGCCGTTGATGGTCATCCTCGCCGGCATCGCCGACTTGATTTTGATCGCGATGATCGGGCGTCGCTATGGATTGAATAAACCGAGATTAGCCGCCCTTGTGCTGGCAACCTCGCCGTTTTTCCTACTTGTTCAGTCTTCGTTCCAATCGGAAGTCTTCACCATGCCGGCGGCGCTCGCCGGGTATTTGGCTTTGCTCAAATCGCGGCAAAACCCCAAAGGCGGGCCCGGATTCAGCGCCTTTTTGGTTGGCCTTTGCGCCGGTTGGATCTTCCTCGGGCGACCGCTAACAGGCGTGGTTTACGCGCTGACGATGGCCTTGGGTTTGTGGTTCGGCCCAGGAGCACCCAAGTGGCGCGGAATCTTCAGCGCAATCCTCGGCGGACTACCGATGCTGGCGCTTGCGCTTGCCTACCACCGCGCCCAAACCGGCGATTGGATGCTGTCGCCTTACGAAGCCTACGCCCAAGCCTTTGGTCCCTGGGAAAACCCTGGCGCCGAAGCGGCCGACCGCATTCCCATCGACGTTTATGGCCACGGCGATTTCCTCCTCGGCATGATGCGCCAACTCGGACGATGGGGGGTGGCATTCGGCGGCATGCTGGGTGCCGTCGGCCTGGCTTGGTGGGGGCTATGGTGCAACCGCAAGCGCGATGGCGGCGCGGGCGCGATGTTCGCCCTGCTGCTGCCGATGGCATATGCGTTGCACTGGTATCCCGGCCATTGGGGTTATTTGGGGCCGCTTTATTGCATCGAAAGTCTCGGCATGCTGGTCGTCGGCTTTTTGATGTGCATGCAGCAAGCGCCGAAGGCGTGGCGCAACAACCTAATCCTGGCGGTGATTGCTTGGGGAGCGGTTTTGTTCGTGGTGCGGCTGGTACCGTTGCAGGAGCAGGTCGACAAACGCGGCGTTCCGGAGCGTGTGGCGGCCGAAATGGCGGACCAGACGGTTTTATTGTTGCCGTACTTTAAAAACCCGGCCATGGCCGAGCCGACGATGAAGTATTGGACGCCGACTCGCAACCCCGCCGAGCAACGCGTGGCCATTATTCGCGAGCTGCCGAACCCCGATTTGACCGCGCGCGTGGTGCAAGCACTGGGTTTGGAGGGGCGCACCGTCTTCCGCCTGACCCCGGTCACATCCAGCGAATCCGAAACCGGCTACGAAGCGGTCCAGGTCGAGCTTTGACCGATGGGGGCTTAGGCCCTGGGGAATAAGAGTTCCCTTAAGTGGCGATGGGCACAGCCCGATAAGAGGTCTCAGGAGCCCGACTCCAAAGCCTCATGCTGCCCATCCGCCCCAGACTCCATCGTCGCAGCCTGCGCCAGGCCGCCCTTTTCGGCGCCGCGCTCCTTTTGCTGCCGACGACGTCGGCTTCGGCTTACAGCCTGCCGATGAGCGGTGTTTGGAGTGGAATCACGGCGTTGGCGTTGGAAGCGGACTTGGAAAATTCGGCGGCGCCCCTCGCGATGGAGCGCGCCCAGCCGACGCCATACGACGCGATCACGCCGCATGTGGATTTCCAACCCATCCCGATTGAGCGATACACTCCGAGCGAATTCGCTTTGCTGGAGGAGCGTTCCGGGGGCTTAGGGCCGGAATGGAACATGAACCGGCGTTGGTCCGTCGGCCTGACCTACCGCCGCGGCTGGGAGAACGTTCAAATCGATCCAACCGCTGAGCGCGCCCGTGGAACCCTTGGCGGAGTGCCGGTGGATGATTCGCTGGCGACTCAAAGCCTGATGGTAGAATTCCGCCTAAGTTTTTAAAGAGTCAGGCCTTATACCAACTGGTCGGTTTGTTTTAGGGTCGCCCTAAGTCGTTTGTTTTCATATTTGAATTAGGGCTGTCGATATATATAAGGAATCGACTGTTTATATATATCCAGATATCCCTAATTATCCTGTGGTCGGCAATATCTAAAAGATTAATTCTCCATGAAGCCCAAATCGGGCAATGGAGAAAGGAATGCCTCAAAACCTCATCAAATACGCAGCAGGCGGTCTGGCGAGTGTGGCTTTGATCTCCGCCACCTCAACCGCACAAACAGGACACGTCCTGAACGGTGAAGGCCCCGTCAACCAATCGATGGCCGGCGTCTCCACCGCAACTCCGATCGATGCATCGGGTACTCTGCTCTGGAACTCGGCGGGTATTACCCAACTGAAGCACAATAGCATTCAGTTCGGCATGGAAATGCTGAAGCCGAGCGTTGAGCTCTACTCCTCGGTGAGCAGCCCGGGAGTCATGTCGGATACCACCAAGAGTGACTCGGCTGTATCGGCCATCCCCAGTTTTGCCATGGTGTACCACGTAAAGGACACCGATTGGACTGTGGGTATGGGTGCCTGCGGGGTGAGCGGTTTTGGTGTGAACTATCCCGCCAGCAGCACTAACCCGCTGCTGATGCCTCCGCCGAATGGCTTCGGGTCCATTTACTCGGAGTTCCAAATGCTGCAGTTGGCACCGACCTTTGCTTATCAGATTGATGACAACTGGTCGGTCGGCTTCGCGCCGAACATCAACCAAGGCAAGTTGGCCGTCGACCCCGGATGCTTTGCACCGCCGAACGACCCGGATGGCGTCTTTGGTAACGGTGACGAGGTTTATCCGTCCGGCGCCAATGCCGCAGTGGCTTGGGGCTTCGGTGGTCAGATCGGCGTGTTCTTCCGCGGCGATAACGACTGGGACTTCGGCTTCTCGTACAAGACCGAGCAGAACTTCGAAAACTTCGAGTTCAACTCGACCGACGCCAACGGCATGTACCGCAAGCTGGAACTGGACCTGGACTTCCCGTCGATCATCTCGCTCGGTGCTTCGTACCGTGGCTTTGAGAAGTGGACGCTAGGTGCCGACGCCCGTTACATCGGCTACGGCAGCACCGACGGCTTCGATGCCGCGACCTTCAACATGGACGGATCGGTCAACGGCTTCGGCTGGGACTCGATTTGGGTGTTGGCTTTGGCCGCTCAATACGAAGTGGACGAGTGCTTGAGCTTCCGCGGTGGTTTCGCCTTCAACGACAACCCGATTCCGGACGCCAACTCGACCTTTAACGTGCCGGCTCCGGCCATCCTGACCCAACACGTCAGCCTCGGTATGTCCTACTGCTTCGGCGACGATTGGTTCCTGGATTTGGCTTATCGCCACGGTTTCGAGAACTCGATCAGTGGCCCGATGGGGCACCCTTCCATGGGTACCGTGCCGGGCACCGAGGTCAAGAACACGATGTCCACCGACAGCTTCCTGATCGGTTTCCGCGTCAACTTCTAACCCCTGGAATCGTGAGTAACAACAGGCGTGCGCAAGCTTTGCGCTCGCCTGTTTGCATTTTGACGGGATATAATTTAAATCTCGATGTATATGAATTTTCAGATATTTAATCTGGTCATTCCCTACGTCGAGAATTAATCCTTAATGGTGGCGGGAAACCGCCCAAAGCTCTTCTGGAAACATGGAAAACGGCACACTGAACCGCAGGAGTTTTCTTCACATTTGTGGACTCGGAAGCTTGGGTGCAACCATGGGCGGCTGCCTTCCTTTGGCTACGTCCTCGTCGGTCGAGGCAAATCCGGCCGACCAAGATGGCTTTGACGCCGATCGCGTCGTACCGACGACGTGTGAAATGTGTTTTTGGAAATGCGGTGTGGAAGCCCATGTGCGTGGCGAGGAAGTCGTCGCGTTGACGGGTAACCGGCACCATCCCTTGAGCAGGGGACGTCTTTGCCCGCGTGGAGTCGGCGGGCTGGGCTTGCTTTATGACCCGGATCGATTGAGTCAGCCGTTGATTCGAGTCGGTGAGCGCGGCAGCCAGGAGTTTCGCACCGCGACTTGGGAAGAGGCGCTGGATAAGACTGCCGCAGGCTTGAAGCGCGTCGCCGAGGATCACGGGCCCGAGGCGTTGGCATTGTTTTATCACGGTGCCGGCAGCTCGTTTTTCAAGACGCTGCTAAAGGGGATGGGGTCGGCCAACATGGCTGCACCGTCGTACGCTCAATGCCGTGGGCCGCGCGAAGTCGGCTTTGAGTTGACCTTCGGCGAAATCGTCGGCTCGCCTGAGATTTTGGATATTGCCGACACGCGCTTGTTGGTATTGATCGGCTCGCACCTAGGTGAAAATATGCACAACACCCAGGTGCAGGACTTCGCGGCCGGCTTGAGTCGTGGAATGCGGTTGATCACTGTCGATCCTCGCTATTCGGTCGCCGCCGGTAAATCGGATCATTGGCTGCCAATTAAACCTGGGACCGACATCGCGCTTATTCTTGGATGGGCGAATCAAATTATTCAGGAGGAGCTGTACGACAAGAATTACATTGCGCAAAACGCGATCGGCTTTGACAAATTCGCTGAAGAAGTACGGCGATACACACCCGAAGCCGTCTATTTGGAAACTGGCATTCAGCCCAAGCAGCTGATGGAAACCGCGCGTGAAATCGCTAAAGCCGCGCCCTATGCAATCATCCATCCCGGCCGTCGGGTGACATGGTACGGCGACGACGCTCAGCGCAGTCGAGCGATCGCTTTGCTCAACGCCCTGCTTGGAAACTGGGCACATCGAGGCGGTTTTTACTTGCCGTCCAAATCGGAACTCAAGCCGCATCCGTTACAACCCAAAGTCACCGGGTTGAAACCCGTCGCCGATCGCAAGGTAGGACAATTCCCCTTTGCATCCGAGAACTTAGCCAGCGGTTTGCGCGACGCCACCCTGAGTGGCGATCCGCGCGACATCAAAGCGTGGATGGTTTATGGAAGTAATCTTCCCATGGTTCTGCCGAATCCGCAGCAGACCATCGATGCCATTCAAAAACTGGATTTCCTGGCCGTCATCGATGTGTTGCCGGTTGAAATCACTGGTTACGCCGACGTCGTGCTGCCGGAATGCACCTACTTGGAACGGCACGACGATTTGATTACGCCTTGGTATCGCGAGCCCTACATCGGCATGCGGCAACCGGTTATCGCACCTTTAGGAGAGTCGCGACCAGGATGGTGGATGGCCCAAGAATTGGCCAAGCGACTAGGTTTGCAAGACCACTTCCCCTGGGAGGACCCGCTGCAGCTTCACGAGGCGCGGTTGACGGCAAGCGGCTACAACCCAAGTCAAATTCAGCAGCTTCGCAACGACGGAGTCTTGCGCACCGTTGCCGACCCACTATTCCAACCCACTGATATTCCGTATGAGTTCGGTACGCCCAGCGGCAAAATTGAATTTTGGTCGCAACAGCTTGCCGATAACGGTTTTGACCCGATTCCGGTTTACCAGCGCCCCGAGCAACCGGTACCCGGCAGCTTTCGCCTGCTCACCGGCCGTGCACCGGTTCACACTTTTGGGCGCACCGCCAACAATGCAAGGCTGTTGGATCAATTCCCGGAAAACGAGGTGTGGATCCAACGCGCGATTGCCGTAGACCTCGGTTTGCAAAGCGGCGACCGCGTCATGCTGCGCAATCAAGACGGCGCTCAAACGGGCCCGGTCAAAGTGAAGGCAACCGAGCGCATCCGTCCGGACTGTGTGTACATGGTCCATGGTTTTGGTCATCGCAGCCCCAAGCTGCGGCGAGCTCACGGCAACGGTGGCGATGACAATGCCGTCACCACTCGCTACGTCACCGATCCCTTGATGGGGGCAACCGGGATGAGCGTGAACTTCGTCACCTTAGAAAAAGTCGGTAGTGGTGAACCCGCTGCCGTGGAGGCTTGAAATGGGAACCACGCGCCAATTCGGAATGGTGGTGGATACCGTCGCCTGCGTGGGTTGCAGTGCCTGCGTATTGGCCTGCCGCAGTGAAAACGACGTACCGAAAGGCTGCTCGCGACGTTGGGTCAACCAAGTTGTGAAAGGCAACTTCCCGGAGTTGAAGATGGAGGTTTGGTCGGAAAGCTGTCAGCAGTGCGCAGACGCTCCCTGTGTGGCCAATTGCCCGACCGGAGCATCCTACGTAGACCAAGCCACCGGCACGGTCCAGGTGAAACGCGAACTGTGCACCGGTTGCAAAGCTTGCATGGCGTCGTGCCCTTACAACGCGCGCTATATCCACCCCGAAGGCTTTGTCGATAAGTGCACTCTATGCCGTCACCGCTTGCAGCGCGGCGAGCCGACTGCATGTGAAAGCGTTTGCCCGACGTCGGCCATCGCCGTCGGCGATTTGAATGATTCGCAATCCCGAGCGGCGCGAATGCTGCGACTGCGTTCAAGCAAGCAGTTGCGTACCGCTGCCGGAACTCAACCCAAGTTCTCCTTGCTTGTTTAAGGTCATGATGCAAAACCCTGTTTTCATCGAAACAACGAGCACTCGCATGAATGCTCATGTAGACCCGGCTTTGACCGTTTGGGGATGGGAGGTGCCGCTATACCTATTCCTAGGCGGAATTGTTGCCGGCTTGATGTTTCTGCACTCCGTGGTCGTGCTGTTGCGGCGTGAAGAAAAGTACCCGACCGCGGCAAAGCTATTGCCATTGCTTGCCACACCATTGTTGGGCTTTGGATTGTTATTCCTATTCCTCGACCTGGAATACAAAGCCCACGTCCTTAGGTTCTACACCTCGTTCCAATTCTTCTCGCCGATGTCATGGGGTTCGTGGATCCTTCTACTCATCTTCGCTGTCGGCGGTGTTCAGTTCTCCTATGCGGCCGCCAAGCACAATGCGTTCCGAAAAACCGCAGTCGGCAAATGGAAGCTTTGGACCAAAGTTGAAAAACTGCCGACATTTTGGCGGCGCAAGTTGGCTTGGTCTAGCTTGATACTGGCCATTGCTTTAGGCATTTACACCGGCTTACTGCTGGCATCCTTGACGGCACGGCCACTTTGGAACTCCGCTTTGGTCGGCCCGATGTTCTTGGTCAGCGGACTTTCAACTGGAACGGCGCTCACCATCCTGTTGGCACGCAATAAAGCAGAGCACTCCATCCTTGAACGGTTCGACTTAGTGCTGATCTTCGGCGAACTCACCATCATTTTGATGTGGCTGGGTGGTTTGGCCCACGGTTCGGACGTCAGTGAGCAAGCCGTCCATAGCCTGCTCGGCGGGCCCTACACCGCAGCATTCTGGTCTATTGTGATCGTGCTTGGACTGATCGTTCCAGCAATCCTTGAGACTCAATCCCTACGCCGGCGTTGGCCTACCACGGTGATCGCGCCGGCGTTGGTCCTCGTCGGCGGCCTCGCGCTGCGACTAATCCTGGTGCAAGCCGGGCAAACCCTTGGCTATGGAGTGTGAAAATGAGCCAAGCTTCTTCCGTTGAAAAGATCCGTCAAACCACTGAGGCAAAGCCTTACTGGTCTCCTTATCTTGCCGGTTTCGGCCTAGGTCTGGTGCTATTGGCCGCCATTCTATTGTTGGGATCCGGATTAGGTGCCTCGGGAGGCTTTGCTCGCATGGGTTTATTGGCGGTCAATGCCGTCGCTCCGGAACATGCCGAAGCTTTGCCGCACGCGAGTGAAATGCTTCGTCAAGATGTTCATTTCTTAAAGGATGGATTGGTATTTGGCTTAATCGGCGTCGCAATTGGGGGGTTCTTTAGTGCATTTACCGGTCGCCGCATTGTCAAAGGCGGCCTGGTAGAACGCGGCCCCAATGCGAGCAAAGGCAAACGTCTGGCGCTGGCGCTGATCGGCGGGGCGTTAATGGGTTTGGCTGCGCGCATCGCCCGCGGCTGCACCAGTGGTCAAGCACTGACCGGCGGCGCAATGTTGTCGCTAGGTAGTTGGGCTTTCATGTTCGCGGTCTTTGCCGGTGGCTTTGGATTCGCTTACTTCGTGCGCAAGCAGTGGCAATAAACAACGGAGCCTGAAATGAACTTCCCACTCAATGCATTTCAAGAACTAGGCGTCGACGCCTCGCTGCTGATCTCGCTGTTCATCGGCATCGGCTTCGGCTTCATGCTCGAAAAAGGCGGCTTCGGTAGCAGCAAAATCTTGGCCGGCATTTTCTACGGCAAAGATTGGCGCGTACTCAAAGTCATGTTCACCGCCATCGTCACCGCAATGCTCGGCTTGTACGCCGCGCAGGGTTTGGGTTGGGTGCACATGGACTTGGTTGACTTCCGGCCGACGTACTTAGGCGGCCAAGTCATCGGCGGCTTGTTGCTGGGCATCGGCTTTGTGACTGCCGGTTATTGCCCAGGCACCTCGATGGTCGGTTTGGTCAGCGGCAAGATCGACGCCGCATTTGTCATGCTTGGCATTCTGCTCGGCATAGGTGTGTTTGAAGAAGGCTACGCAATGTTCGCCGGTCTGCGCGACTGGGGAGAAATGGGTCGCGTGAGCCTGGCCGATTGGATGGGTATCTCCGCCGGTTGGGTGGTGCTGATGGTCGTTGCCATGGCGGTCGCCGCCTTCACCGCCGTCGGTTGGGGTGAGCGTCACTTCGCCAAGCAACCCATTCGCCTGCCGCGCAAAGCCATGGCGGCGATGAGCACCGCGGCCGTCGGCGGATTTTTGGTCGCCGTCATTCAATTCGCCGGTCCCGGCGATGCGCGGGCAATGACCTCGACCGCTCCGGTGACGGAATCCGCCTTATTCGCCGGTGAAGCGGTTGTGGAGGTAGAAGAACTCGCTGGCTGGATGATTGAAGGCCGCAACGACTTCTTCCTCATCGACCTGCGCGGCGAAGAAGCCGACGAGGTCGTGCCTGGTGCATGGCTAACTCACGCCGACGTGTTACTGAACGCGCGGACTCGACCCGATTTGCCAACTGATCGGCCGCTGGTTTTGATCGGCGACGGAAACGCGCCGGTCGATCACGTCGGTCAGGTATTGCGCGGGTTGCAACTGAATGCGTTGATCCTCAATGGCGGTGTGAAAGAGTGGCAGCGCGCCATCCTTGACGAAAGCTCGACCTCCGAAACCGGCAAAGTTTATCGGATGATGATGAGCGGCAATAGCCCCTTGGCAGAAGGTGCGCCGCCGCCTCCGCCGCGTAAAAAGGGCGCCGCCCCTCCGGCAAAGAAGAAGCAGCGCGGAGGGGGATGTTCCTGACGCGGATCAGGGCATCATTTGTGTGTGATACTTTCTCTTGAGTCGTTAGCAGGGCGGGGGACTTCGGTTCCTCGCCCTATTTGCTTTCCGCCGCGGTTCGGGGCGGACGATAACCGTAAAAGCTGCGCTACCGCGCTTGACGAGTGAATTCGCGCTCGCCGATGCGGAATGCATACTCACCGGCAGGCAACACCGGGTATTCCACCACGCCGTCTGCCGGTACGCGGATCAAGGGCAAATGAGCTTCCGGCGCGACGCGTTTGCCAAAAATCAACTCACCCGGCGATAAGTCTTCTATGCGCAAACTTGCGGTTGGAATCAACCACTGCACGTCGGCACCATCGCGCGGAACCAAGCGACGTTCGGCTAACAACCATGCCGGATGAACGGGCATTGCAGGTGCATAGGCTTGGATTAACAACTCTTCTTCGGGCACGCCTTCGACCCGAGCCCAGCCGTCTTCGTCGGCCAGGGCTACCCATGGTGCAAGCGTGGTGGTCGGTGCCGATTCGGCATCGTTGCCGACGGGTGCGGCGACGGCGCGCAGCAATAAATCGGGCAACGGCTTGCCGTCGGCGTTTTGCAATTCCATGTCGAATCGCACCAAAGTTTGCGGCGGCAACGGCGGCAGTTCTTGGATTGCGCGTTCGCTTAGCCGCAGCTGGGCGACTTCGTCGGCGCTGGCCGGACCTACTTGCAGCAAATCGTGATGGGGGAGAAAAGCTTGCAGCCTGAATTCGCCGGGTTGAAAGTAAGCCAATTGGACTCGGCCGGAGGAATCGGTGAACCCGGCGGTTAGTTCGGGCTCGATCATGACCACCAACGCGTGAACCGCGGGTTCGGCGGAAGGCAGCACCACCTCGACTTCCAAAAACTTTGGCGCTTCAATGAATGGCCGCAACAGGATCTCTTCGAACTGGTTGCGCGGCGGTTCTAGGTCGGGATTGGCGGCCAAATGACCGATTCCGAGCGCCACGAACACCACTGCCAGCAAAAACAGCAGCGATTTCGCGCGGCGGGCGAGCCAATTCAACACAGCAGCAGCCTACTCCTTTCCTTTGTCTTTTTCCTTGTCCTTGGTCCGTTTGAGCACGAACTCGCGCTGCATTACGCCGCCCGGCGTCAAAAGAAGACGTTCTTTTTTCAGCCTAAATTTGCCGCTGCGCAAGTCGATGACCCAATTGCCGGCCGGAATCGCCGGGACTTCGAAGGTGCCGTCGGGGCGTATGGCAAAGGTGAAGCGCCGAACTCCGGCGTGTTCTTGACCGGGGAACAAGTAGCCAATGCCGCCGCGCAGTGCCACCGGCCCGTTTTGCGTGTCACGCATTGCGGTACCGGCCAAAGCCGAGGTTTGCAGATGGAAGTGGAATTGCTCGCGATCGCCTTCGTCCAGTTCCAGGTAGCCTCGCGCCAAACCACGCGGGCCGTCGTCATGGGTCAAGCCGCCGACATTGCCGACCAAACCTGTGACGCCCACATTGCCGTTGCTACTCTGCAGCGGCGGCGCCAGTACCAGCCAGAAAGAATCGGCGGCCAAGCCTTCAAAGGTGAACCGACCATCAAAATTACTGCTGGTCGATCGCACCCGATCCATGGTCCATTGGCGCTGTTCTTTGGATTCGGAACCTTCCAGCCCGGCCGGCACCAAAAACACGCGATAATCGGCAGCCGGGTGACCGTTGACGAGCACGGTGCCATCGATGGCGGCGAGTTGTTCGAAGTCCAAGTAGAGATCGCGCACCTCATGGCTGCCGGCGTTGAGCGTGACGATTTCCGGATCGCATAACATCGGTCCGGTCGGCCGCCCCCAGCCACCTTGCGGTGTGGCGTTCGAGGCATATAGCTCTAAGCGATATTGCCCCGGCGGCATTTCTTCCAACTCGTAAGGACGTTCGTCGGCGGTGGAAGAACTGTGATTGGCCGCAATCGAAGCAGTGTAAACGCGGCCCATTTCCGAAATGGCCAGCAACCGCAGCCGTCCCATATGTTGCGCGTTGCCGTAAATGGTGCCGCGTATGGTCGAGGCGGTGCATAACTGCAAATCCACCGGCAAGGTTTGATTGCGGTCGAGCACAAATGGTTCGGTGCGGCCGGGCGAGTAGCCGCTGCGCATGGCTTCCAAGTGATATTCGCCGGGCAGCAAATCAGGGAAGGAATAACCGCCGACCGAATTGGCCGTCGAGGTGGCAACGATCTCGCCATCGCGAGTACTCAGGCTGGCCGCCAACCCCGCCGATTTGCCGACGCCGCCATGGCGACGCAAATGCACACGAGCACCGCCGACCGCGTTGCCTGCTTCATCGCGCACCGTTCCGTGAATCACCGAGCCCGGTTGCAGCCGCAGGACGATTTCTTTACTCAACACTTCCGGCACTTTGCCGCCGCGTTGCTCAAAGCGAAGCGTGGCGGACGACGTCGCCGAATGGCCGTCCGCCCAAGCCACGACGCGCAATCGGCGGTCAGCGGTTTGGGTGGCGTCGACGGCGAGTTCAAAGCTGCCGTCGTTGGCGGTAGTGGTGGAATCCAGCGGCGACGAAAGCTGCGGCGCGAAGCGGGCGAGGCGCATTCTCGATTGCTCAAACAACGCAACTTTGGCATTGGCGATGGGGTTGTTGTTCGGATCGAGCACCAGGCCGTGCAACGGCTGAATCGGCGCCAAGCGAATTTCCAACTGCTGCTGTTGGTTTTGCAACGCCAGCTGCAGCGGCGTCTTCAAACTTGTTTGGAACTTGCCATAGCCCGGCGCAGTTGCGCTGATGCGCACCTTTTTGGCTTCGCTAGGCAGCTCCAATGCGAAGTGACCGCTGGCATTGCTTAGCGATTCGGTGCTGCTGTGCGGTTCATATACGGCGTGGATCTCAGCACCGGCAATCGCGTCGCCGTCGCTGCTGAGCACTTGGCCGTGGATCGGCGCCGAGCGCGGCAGCACCAAATGCAGATCGCGCAATTTCTGCCCGCTTTGCAGGTTGGCTTCGGCCGAAATCGACGTGACGAAACCGGGGGAGCTGGCTTGCAAACGGATCGGGCCTGGCGGCAGGTTGTCAATTTGGAAGCCGCCGTCTCGTGCCGAAATCGCTTCTGCCCCCGGCAGCGGGAAGCTGTCGGCTTCCAACCACTTCGACAAACGCAAACCAGCGGCGCCTCGCAGGACGACGACTTCGGCGTTGAGCAGTGGGTAGCCTTCCGGGTCGGTGACTTGGCCTTGAACGGAGGCTCCGGCGTTGAGCTGCAGCAATCCCAGGTCGCGGCTGCGTCCTGGAATCGAGCTTAGGTCGCTGAGTTCCAGCAAGGGGTAATCGCTGTGTTCGACGCGAACCAGCCAACGCAAACCTTCGTGGGGACTTTCGCCTAACTGGAAGCGTCCGCGCTTGTCACTGGTGGCCTTCAGTTCGGCGAACGGACGCAGCGCAGGTTGATTCGGGTCGTATCCGCGGGCGCGACCGGGCAAACCGTAGGCGCTGACTTGGGCACCGCTGACCGGGCGGTTTTGCGGATCGACCACCACGCCGTAGAACGAGGCAATGCCGGGGTCGCGTTCCTCGCTTTCGCTTAGGCCGTTGGCCAGATCCAACTTTTGCTCGGCCCTACCTGGTTTGCGGCCATTGTTATCCGCGGGTTGGCGACCACCATCCACATCGGTAGCAGCGGCGTTTTGCAATTCGGATTCGAGCAAATTGCCGTTGCCGTCGTCGCCGAGAAATCCACCCAGCGGCTCGAACAACACCATGGCCACCGCAGCCACCATCAAGGCGGCAAATCCGAGGATTGCGCGGTTTTTGCTCATTAAGGTGCGTCGATCGGGGCAGCTAATTGATCATAGCGAGCGAAGCGCGACCGCACCTCGTTCTCGTCCAACCCGAACTCTTTCAGCGAGTAGCGATGCACGCCGAAATGATGCTGCGGACGGGCTTCGATCGCCGCTTCCAGCGCGCTGCGGAAGGCGTCGCTGACGGCCATGCCGAAGTGTTGGTAGATGCGCTCCACGCATGCAATCGGCTGCTGCAACAGGTCGTCATAGCGCACATCGACGACCGGGTTTCTTGGTTCCGAGGATTGCTGAATCTGTGCTGCGAATTGTTCCCGCGCGCGCATCGCCCGATCCGCAGCTTCGGTCAGCATGTCGAAATTGGCTCGGGCCATGCGCGGCACGTCGACGCGATCGCTAACCAGTCCGAACAAAGTGCGGAACAAGCTGTTGGCGCTTCCCTGCACCGCGGTGGCGTCGCGGTGGGTGAAGACGATTTTGGCTTCGGGGATTGCGGCAAGCAGTTCAGTCAAATACCCGGTGTGGACCGGCGATTTCAGCACCAGCGGGCGGCTGAGATCTTCGGCTTGGAAAATTTGCAGTTGGTCTCGATAGAAGCTGTACGCGGCGAAACCATCTTGCTGTTTCAGCCAATCCAAGTAGCTATACACCGGGCTGCTGACCCAGAAGGCCAGGCTCTTGAATGTCGGATTGAGCAGGAACAAGCATTCCTCCGGTTCATCGGCGTGCAAATAATGCTTGGCATCAAGCTCCGGTGCCATGCGCTTGATCCACTTCAAATCCTTCGTCGTTTGGCGACGGCGCTTGTCTTTGCCGGCAGGCGCAATCGGGTGGGCGACTTGCCAAAAACGCAGCGGTCGCATGGCCGGGTCCAGCGACAGCAAGCGATGCAAATAGGTGGTGCCCGAACGCGGCATGCCGACGACGATTAACGGTGCAAGCGGCGTTTCAAAAACTTCTGCTTGGGCGCGGCGCATTTCCACCATTTGCAGTCGCGTGACCAGGGCTTGCACCACTTGGCGGTGAAGCGCGTAACGGCCGATGAAGCTCAAATGGCCGTCGTCGCGTGCCGATCGGCATAGCTGTTCCAAGCCGACGCGGAAGTCATCGGCCATCCAAGCCGGTGGCGATGGTTGAGTTTGATTGGGGAGCCCGTTGGAGCTGGCGCCGTGAAGGGATGGCAGCCCAAAATCGCTCAACCCGGCGATGCGCTGAGCGCGACGCATCATGCGCTCCGGATCCAACTTTAGTGGGTCGAGCCCAATACGTTGAAGACCGGAACCAAGGCTGTTGATCAGGCGAACGGCGGGGGGGCGGGACAATCGAAGGAAGGATGGTGGGTTGCCGTAATGTTAAGCTTGGCTCATGGTCGTGCGCCGCCTTTTTCTGCTCGTCGTAGCCGCAGTTGCTTTGCAAAGTGCGGCAGCTGCTCAACAAACGGAACGTGTGTTAATCGTCGGCGATTCCTGGGCGGAATTGACCTGGGCGTTCGGATCGCTGGACGAGGCTTTCGCTTGGGCCGGTCACAATGACAAAGTTGCCGTCGGCGACGTCACGGCGATTGGCGGGACTACCGCCGAGCAGTGGAAGACTGCGGCTTATCAGCAATTGATTGCCGATGAGTTGGCCGATCATCCTTCGATCGATGTGATCCATTTGAGTTTGGGCGGCAACGATTTCCTCGGCAATTGGAACACCGGACTGTCGCGGGCGGAGGAGCTCGCTTTGTTTCAGCGCATCGCTGCGGATATGGAAGTGTTGGTGCAGTTCATTCATGGTATCGACCCGAATTTGCAAATTGTTTTGAACGGTTATGACTACATCAACCGGGATGAAATGCGCTGGCAGGATCCGTTCAGCTTTTTGTTGTGGTTGATTTTGGGCGCGCCTGGACCTGCGCGTGTCAACACTGCGTTGTTCGAGTCATCGGCGACGATTTATAACCACCTGTCGAGCAATCCAAATGTGCACTTCATCAACCACGCCGGTTTGATGCATTGGGCTTATGGCTATCCGTCGCGAGGTTTGGCGCCGCGCACCACGCCGTTGCCGGGTAATGCGCACAACAACTACAACCCGCCGTTGGGAGGCAATCCAAACTTCCCCGGTCCGCACACGCTGATGTTAGACGGAATTCATTTCGGCGAAGAAGGCTACGACGCTTTCGCTTTGCACGGCACCATTCGGTTCTACGACGACTGGTTTGATTTGCATCCTTAAGCCAATCGCCCGCGCCGACATTGCGCAAGCTGCTTATTCTTTCTGCGGTGGATCTTCTTTTACAGGTATGTAATTCAAATCCGCCAAGGTGGCCCAAGTTTTTCCATCGTCTTTGGACATCGTCCAAGTTTGACGCACTTGCTCACCTTGCGGCGACCACTTGATTTGATGTTGCACCACGGCACCATTCGGACCCGGTTGCGTGCCGCGCATCACCATATTGCCGTCGTCGTCTAAATTGCCGTCGAGCAATAGCAAAGTGCCGAATTGATCCACCCAAGTCTGATGCCACATCTTTCGCTTTGCATCGTAAATGTTCAAGCTCTTGCCGACGCCACCGGAAGCGCCCTTCCAATTTTCTTGCAGCACTTTGTTGCCGCATTCCAACGTAATGGTGTTGGTGCCGGCCGGCTTGCCGTCTTGGGTTTGAACATTCCATGAACCGACCCAGAAATCAAAATGACGGTGGGGGTCTTTGGTTTGTTCGATTTTCGACTCCGTGTTGTCGGTTGCGGTGCTTTGCGGCAGCGCCAACAGCGCGGCGGGGCTAAGAATCAGGGTGGCTGTAATGAGGATCTTCATGAACGGTGAACTGGTCTCCAAGTTGCCGCAGGCGTGAAACCAGTGTATCGCCGAATGCCGAAGCCGAGGTCAAAACACCGCCGCGGCTGGCTTCGTCGGCAACTAAGGCAAAGCCGACTTGGACTAGGCAGCGCACCGTGATTAAATTGGATGGATCGCCGTTCATCACCAGTTTGGCGGCGGACCTCTGGTTTTCATCGAGTAGGCGCAAATGGGCAAAGCCGCGACTTTGCGATTGTTTGGATGGGCCTTTGCCTGGATTGGGACCGAAGAACCGCAACATTCGGCGACCCCATGCTCGCCTCATCAGGTATTGCACCGTGCGTAAGACTCGCGAAATCACGCGTGCTTCAAACTTGCTGCGCGCCGACATGAATTCTTGATAGCCAAATCCAGCGCCGTAGCCTTCGCCGCGTTCTTCCAATAACTCGGCGCTGCGGCGAACCACCCATTCATTAATGGGGGCCATCAGGAAGGGCGCGGCCCAGCAATTCAATGCCGGGACTTCGAAGACGGTGGCGTCGGCGTCTTGCATGTAATCGGGATACTTTTCATACAGCTCCAAACCTGATGCCAAAGTCCCGCCGTTGAAGCCGCCCGACAACTTGTAATGGCCGCGCAAGTCGGCGGTGGAACGGCCTTGCTGCTGCAAGCTGCGCACCAAATGAAACACTGCCAAGTCGGTCGGCACCGAATCGAAGCCACTGGCCGGAAGCAACACGGTACCGTCGGCGGCGGCTTGCTTGTGGTGCTTGTGAATCATCAGGTGCACCCACGGCAACTCGCCGGTGAGGTCGGCGTAATGGGTTTGGTGGCGCACGCAAGCGTCGACCAGCGGCGTGCCGAAACGCGAAAATGGACCGGCGCAAGAGATGACGACTTTGCTGCGCTGGGCGAGCGCGTCGACGGCGTCTTCGTCGAGGCCGGGGGCGACCAAGTAGGGCACGCCGAGCTCGTCGGAAAGCTGCTGCAAACGCTCTTCATTGCGGCCGGCGATGGCCCACTTCAGCGGCGGTCCGGGCTTATGGGCGGCGCGGCGCTTGATTTCGGCGGCGGACAACTGGCCGGTGAAGCCGGTTGCTCCTTGAAGAACAAGATCGAATTCTTTGGGCATGGTAGCGTTGGGAACCATGTTACTGGCCTCTGCTGCTCTTTCGGTTTGCATCCATTTGGCGACTGCACAGGAGCCGTCGCAATATTACCGAATTCAGGTGGTGGACGAAGCCACCGACCGCGGCGTGCCGTTAGTGGAATTGCGTTTGGTAGACGGCACGCGTTATTTCACTGATAGCGCCGGCATGGTTGCGTTTTACGAACCCGGTTTAATGGATCGCCAAGTGTTTTTCCATGTCAGCAGTCATGGCTACGAATATCCGAAAGATAACTTTGGCTACCGTGGATTGCGTCTGACTCCGACGGCCGGTGGCAGCGCGCAAATCAAGTTGAAACGGCTGAATATCGCCGAGCGCTTGTATCGCATCACCGGGCGCGGCATCTATCACCACAGCGTCAAATTGGGTGACGATGTGCCGCTGCAAAAACCTCTGATCAACGCACTGGTCGCCGGTCAAGACAGCGCGTTGGCGGTGCCTTACTGCGGCAAGATCTTTTGGATTTGGGGAGACACCAGTCGTCCGGCTTATCCGTTGGGCATCTTTAAAGCCTCCGGGGCGACGTCATTGCTGCCAAAGGATGGTGGTTTGGATCCGGAGGTCGGAGTGGATTTGACTTATTGGACCGACAAAGACGGCTTCAGCCGCAACATGGCGCCCATCGCCGGCGAAGGCGTGGTTTGGCTGGATGGCATGCAAGTGGTCGACGACGCAAAGGGGACTCCGCGATTATTTGCACACTTCATGCGACTGAAGGATTTGGGCCATCCGCTAGAGCAAGGTCTGGCGCTTTGGAATGACAGGCGCGAGGTGTTTGAAAAGGTCAGCTCGCTGCCGTTGGAGCAAACCTTGCACCCTCATGGCGCTTCGCCGTTTGTCCATGAGGAGGATGGCGTCGAGTATTTTTACTTTGGGCGGCCTTATCCGAATATGCGAGTGGAAGCGCGGTTGAAGGACTTGTCCAAACCGGAGAAGTATCAAAGCCACACGCCATTGAAAGCAGGAACCACCTTTCAAGGTGTCGACACTGCGTTGGAGCGTGATGATGCAGGCAAGTTGGATTGGCAATGGCGCACCAACACGCCGCCGTTGACTCCAGATCAGCAACGCCAGTTGGTGAAGGCTGGAATCATGACGCGGGAGGATTCTCCATTCCGAGTGGTGGATGTCGATACTGGCAATGCCTTGGTGGAGCACCACGGCTCGGTGACTTGGAATCAGTACCGCAAGAAGTTCGTCATGATCTTCAACGTGTCCTTCGCCGAGCAGTCGTTTATGGGTGAGATTTATTACGCCGAAGCCGATCGACCGGAAGGGCCTTGGACCCAAGCGAAGAAAATCATCAGTCACGATCATTACAGTTTTTACAACGTGGTCCAGCGGCCGTTTTTTGCCGAGGACGGTGGGCGCTTGATTTTTTTGGAGGGGACCTACACCAAGTCTTTTTCCTCGACCCAGACCGCCACGCCGCTCTACGATTACAACCAAATCATGTATCGCTTGGATCTTTCGGATCCGCGTCTTTCCGATTTGTAGCCCATTTCTCTGATGCCGCGCTTTGTCCTTCCCCTCGGTTTAGGCTTACTGCTCGTACTTGCCGTCTGGCTGGTTTGGTTCCGCACCGAACCCGCACCGCAGCTTGAACTCAATCCTTCCCAAATTGAGGCGGATGAGCAATCGCTGGATCCAGCATCTGCCGAATCAAGCCATGACGCCACCGAGGATGATTCTCATGCTGATGGGGCTGGGGAGGAGCAGTTGCGCACCTCTGCAGCAGTGGAAGAACTGCCGCCGGAGCCGGAGGCTTCGCAAACCTTCGAAACCAAAACCGTGCGCGGACAGGTGGTGATCGACGGCTTAGGCGTTGCCCAAGCCGAGGTGGTGATGATTTCCGATCCCTATTCGCGTAGCGGTGTGAACCTTCGCGAAGATGAGATCCTTGGGCGGACCCATTGCGATCGCTCCGGCAAATTTGAAATTAGCGGGCCGGCAAGCGGTTTTTGCCTAATCCCTATCGCTCCAAAAATGTTGGCCAAGGATTTGATGAAGGTCAGCAATCAAGCCCCGGAGGTCATCAGTGGAGAGGTGCTCGAGTTGTTCCAAGCAAAGCCCCTGAGCGGTGAAGTTCTGAATGGCGACTTGCCGTTGGCCCAAGTGTCGATTCGAGTGGAGCTGAACAACTATTGGGAACGCGGACGCAATGGCGAAGTTTGGGGCGTGAGTTATGAGGGGCATTTCCGCGACAAGTTAATCAGCGACGAACGCGGCGCTTTTACCTGTCAGGTGCCGGCCGGCTTGGTGCAACTGGAAGCCGATAAGAAGGGCTATGTTTCGAAATACGTGAGCGAGGTCAATCCGGATGATTCGCCGCACGTATTGCAAATGAAAGTAAAGACCGAGGAGGGTTTCACCATTTCAGGAATCGTTCTGGATCCGGATGGAGAGCCGGTGGAGGGTGCTTCGGTGAAAGCCCTACCTACCCATACCACTGCTGTCACCGATGCCGATGGCAGCTTTCAGTTGGAATCTGTGAAGCAAGCGTGGGGGCATGACATGTTCGCTGCGGCCTGGAAAAAAGGCTTCGCCCCGGCGTATCTAAAAATCGATTTTGATCATGTCAGTGAATTACTCATCATTCGGTTATTGGAGGGCCATAGTATTCAGGGCAAATTGCTGAATGCAGATGGGTCTGGGTTGGCAGAGAAAATGGTCATGCTTACTGGTAAAGCTGATCCAAGCTTCGCCGACAACACCTCCAATCCATCCACGCTATTGCAGGAGTTTCCCATTCAGGGAGTCAATCATTTTGATAACAGTCTGTTGAATTGGGTGGAGACCGATGCCAATGGTGCGTTTCAATTCTCCGACCTTCCGGAGGGGTGGTACAAGCTGATCTATTCGCCGTACATCAGCCCGATGAATCGCTTTGAAACCATCGAGGCCATGTGCATGGCGCAGACCGGCGAAAAGAATGCCATTTTGAAGGTCGGCGATTTGGGCAAGTTGGAAGTGGTGTTTTATGGACAGGTCACCGATCGCGTCACCGGGCAACCGATTGCGAATACCGATGTGGGCGTCAGTCAAATTCAGCTCAATGAAGGTGGTGGGTGGTTCGGTTCCGGCGTCGGCGAGGTGAAAACCGATGAATCCGGCAACTATCGCTTTAGCGGGTTGCAGGAGGGGACCTTTACGATGGACGCCAAGGCAGTTGGTTACGCTCCGGCGAAGTTAGAGCACCAAGACTATATGCCAGGGGAATACCGCAACGACTTCACAATGGTGGAGGAACGCCAAGCGCAATTAAGCGTGGTCGACGTACGCGGCAATCCAGTCGCACGAGGCAGCATTCACGCGTGGAATGAAAGCGGGCAGAGTTTGATGATCTCCGTTTCGCCCAGTCAATCACGTAGCCCTGCCAAGCTAGACGAGGAAGGGCGACTGAAAATGTTTAAGCTGCCGGCCGAAAAAATTAGCTTTACCGTCGGCGGCGGTTGGGGACTGGAGCTGCACGAAGAGGAATTCGACTTGACGCAGCCCGGTCCGCATCAGTTGCAAATTCGCTTGCAGCAAGCGGTGCATGCCAAGACACAGTCGGTGTCACTTGAATTCAAAAACGCTGAAGGTGAAGCGGAATATGAAATCGGAAGCTCCGAAACCAAAGCAATGGTGGTGCGCTCGTTCGACTTAGACGGAAATCCGGTTGACCGCAAAACCACATGGCGCAACAACGACAAGTGGCTGCAGCGAAACTATCGAAAGATTCGCGAATATGGTTCCGGATACATGCGAATCACGGTGCCCGCTGCTGGCGGTCGCATTGAAATCGACGCTCCTGGATATATGAGTCGATCGCTGACGGTGTCCGCCGCCGAAGGCGAGCGCCCGCGCCAAAAACTGTCGGTTGAGCTCGAGGCTAATTAAACAGACTGCGTGGGATCGCCAATGTGAAAGTCTTGCCCGAATCCTTGGCGGTAACGGAAATGCGTGGCGCATTTTTCACCGCCTGGTAACCGGTTATTGCGGTAAACCCATCGTTGTCCTGGCTCCAACGCCGATACTGCAGCTGATAAATCCCGGGCCCGGGCAAGGTGATCAAACATTCGCCGGTGGTGAGCAAATCCGGGGACAAGTCGATGGGATCCAGGTGTTCCATGCCGGCAGCTTGGTTTTGCCATTTCAGCGCCAGGTGAACGCCACCAAGATTGGCTTGCTCGGATAATGGTTCACAAGCCAAGGTCACGAGGATGCCGCGCTCCATCGTCAGCGTCGCGTCGCCGGTGGTTCCGGCTAACCAAATCGGTTGAAAGCCATAGGCTTGAATCAAAATGCCGGTTTCGGTGGGGTGGATGTACTCGCAGCGCAGTTCGTCATACTCCGCTTGGCAACGGCCGACTTGTTTGCCGTTACGGAAGTAGGTTGCCTGCGCATTCAACGCCGGACGACCGTCGGAATCCATCAACTTGAAAACCGCGCGGTGCACTTCGCTTTGATAACGCCACGGCTGGATGCGTGGATCGCTAGCGGTCGCGCCGATGTCCACACGGATGCCTTCAATCGTCGCCAATTCATTCCACGTGGGTCCCAGCAGCTGGATTTTGTACACCCCAGGATCCAAACCCTGCAATTCGAATTCGCCGTTTTTGCGATCCACAAAAACCGTGGTGTAGCTTCGCGCTTCCGCCGGCGGGTCGACGCCATTGGGTCCGGCCGTGGCAATCGCCTGCACCTTGAGTTCGACTTTCCGGTGTTCCTCCGCAATCGAAATGGTCCCGGCAATTTTGCCCGCTGGGTAGAGCACCACCTCGATGGCTTCGCCGTTGACTTCGACCTTGAGCGGCTCAGGGAGTACCCATTGATCCTGCCCAAAACGGTTGAGCCGCAGCATGGTCGTTTGTTCGAATGCACCCGAAAATTTGAAGCCCCCGTCCGCGTTGGTGGTGGTAAAGGATTGCACTCCATCCGCGCGGGTTGCGGCTAGAGTGATGTTGGCAAGAGTCGTGCCGTCTGGATCCATGCAGGTGCCTTCGAAACCGTCGAAGGCAAGCTCCAGTTGCATCTCACCCAAATCTAGGTCGCGGTTTTCCAGAAAATAACTACCCGGCAATTGGAAGAAACCATTACGACCGACGCCAAGAGAACAGGTCAGCGCAAGTCGGCATTCCTGATCCAACAACTCCTCCGATAACTGGTGCAAAAAGTTGCCGTCCGCGTCGGTACGGAACGACAAACCAGTCAATTGGTGGCCATCATTGTTAAGGATGCTCAGCGTTCCGCGCCTACGTACTGCAGCCTCGCCATCCGGAGTCAACAAGCGGCCGCGCACGATCGGTGCATCGGGGGCGAGCAACTGCACCGCAGCATGGCCGCCCGGCACGGTAGGTCCTTGAACCACCTGACGCCAGTCCATTCCGCGATCGCCAATGTTGACGTGAACGCGCAGCTTCTTCTCTAAGCCGACGTAAGGGAAGGTGGCCAGCCCTTCCTTAAGCTCGGTGGTCAGATGGATGGATTCCATCTGATCAAGAATGCCGCCATGCGAATCGCGGTGGGCGAGGCTGGAAGTCAGCGTCACCGAGCCGTCGGCAATTAGTCGTGCACCAGTTCGATCGACCGCTTCAATACTCATGCTGCCGTAGTCGGGCAGCTGCAAAACAATGGTTTCATCGCGTTCGGCCGGAACCAAAACCTGATTGGATTCCATCCCCGGGATTTCTAAACGAACAAAATAATCCGGGTTTGGATCCTGGTTAAACGCCATGGTGCCGCTGACGTCGGCGAATTCTACAAGGCCATCTTGACCGGTTCGGCGGGTAAAAAGAGTGAGCTGTAGCTTCTCTTCGTCCTGACTCATTGCCGCGGAAACCCGCAAACTCACCGGCGCATCAGCGGCGTTATGGCCGTTGAGGTCTACCACTCTTACTCGGACTGCATTGGATTCATGCAGTTGCAGAGTGATGACGTCGGCAGCAGTAGCATCGATGGTTTCTATGTCGCTCTCTAAGCCGGCGATTTCGGCAAACAGCGCGCCTTCTTCACCATTCCAATCCACTTGCCAAGTGCCATCGGCGGTGGTGGTCCCCGTTCGTCCAAATCTTCGATAGACATGGCGGGGATCCAAGCGATCCAAGCCGCTTTCTTCCAAATCTTCGAAGCTGACGTCGCCGTTTTGCAAAAAATAAACCGTTGCACCTTGCACCGGCTGAGGATCATCTCCGCGCACCACTCGAACCGTCAATTTGCGCAGCGCGTTTTCATTTACTGCCGCACGTTGTTCGCCCTCGGAAGGGGAGGACGGCAGACCGGCGGCGTCGGCTTGTTGAAGAGCAGTCGATGAATTCCCATCTGCTTTTTCGGCGGCGGAATCTAATCGCCCGGCAGCGGACGAATCCACCGCCGCATTCGGCTCCTGAAGAATCCACCAAACGGCAAATCCCAAAACGGCGGCCGCAGCCACCAGCAAAAACTTTTTCATTCTTTGTTTCCGTACAAATCGGCAGCAAAAGCGCGAGCCGCCTCGACGCCGCCATTATGCACGAAAACAATTGCGCTACCGCTGAGCATCTCGCCCTTCTTCAGGGTGAACGGTTTGCCGCTCAATCGATCGGGCCGGCGCGGGCCGAAGGTGCCGTATTCGCGAGTCAGCCACTTGCGCTGTTGGCCATCCGGCGGTGTGAAAACCGCCAAGCCCTCGGTGACGCCGTCGACGGTGTTGGAGTAATCCAGCCAGCGACCATATTTTTCATTGGTCTGTGCTTGACCGATTCGATCGCCATCCATCGTGAGCACCCCACCCGAATCGCCTTTGAAGGCCTCGCTCATGCGCAAAAACGGCCAGCCGTAATGAACCCAGTCGCTTTTGAAATGCACATCGCCGTACTCGGCGCGTAGTTCCCATTCCATGTGCAGCGCATACTGACCGTCGCCGTGATCGACGACCACGTACGACGTGGTCTGCGCCAAAACCTTCTCGCCGTGCCCAATCCAAGTGAGGTGAGCAATGGCATAAGCCTCGCTGGAATGATTGCCGCCGCCGCGCGTGCCGACGATTTCCAATGAATCATTGCGAATGAAACTGTGATAGCCCTTGCTCGGATCGTCCTTGTCGATCAAGTTCTTCCAATCGTGGTAATAGTCCACCACGGGTCCACCTTCGAGCTGCACCTTATCCGCAATCCAAAGCGACCGATGGTGGGGGAACGGCTCGGTTTGCTGCACCAACAAATTCTTCCCCGACGGACTACGCAGAGGCCAAATGTGCGGCAAAGCCCACTGCTTGCCGAACTCATAGCGCATCACTTCGTCGCCATCGAATTCAAAGCTGACGAAACCCTGATCGGCTTGACCATCTACGCGCACCTTCGACGCCATCTTTGGTCCGTCATCGCCGCCGCCCATTTGGCAGCTGGAGCCGGCGAATACGGTTAAGGCGAGAAGTAGCGTCGAGCGAATCACTGAATTCGATTTGGTACGAACGCGTGCCATTAGAACTTCCATGGATCGCGGCGCTCTTCGGCAAGCATGGCGTTGGCTTCATCATCGCCGACAAACATTTCCGTCTTCGGGTCCCACTTCAACTTGCGGTCAAGCAACATCGAAATGTGAGTAATGATGCAAACCGTGTTCGAGCGATGGCCGACTTCCACCGGGCAGATCGGCTCTTCGCGGCTACGCACGCATTCGAGGAAGTTGCGGTAATGATTGCTGCTGACGTAAAGCTTGGTTTCATCTTCGCCAATCTCTTCTTTCAAAATCGACGACGGACCAGCGGCAATTCCGCCGCGCCGCACGAACAACCATCCGTCGCTGCCGTGGAAGGTGACGCCGGCTTGCGGATCGGTGCGCTGAATCAGCGGCACGCCATCGGCCCATTTGCCGCGCGCGAAGTAAGAGGTGTGCACATCCCACAAGCCGCGCTGCGGGAAGTGAGCTTTGGCATGGACTTCCACCAAACCGGAATCATGATCGTTGCCGCGCGCCCATTGAGCGATGTCGTTCATGTGCGAACCCCAGCCGGTAATCATGCCCAAGGTATAGCCGCGACGCTGCAGCCATCCGGGTCGGCTGTAACCCTTGATCGGGTGCACACCTTTTTCCGCATACGGACGCTCGGCGGTCGGCCCCATCCACATGTCGTAATCCATCCATTCGGGCACCGGCGTATCGGTTTGATCGGCGTGCCCATGATCCGGCGGCAGCCAAACTTCTACTTGGCGCAACTTGCCGACCCGGCCATTGCGCACCAATTCGCAAGCGCGCCGGAAGTTTGAATCCGAACGTTGCTGCGATCCCACCTGAAGGATGACACCGTTGTCGCGCACCGCTTTGACCAAGTGCTTGCCCTCGTCAATGGTCAGCGTCAGCGGTTTTTGAATGTAGATGTCCTTCTTCGCCTGTGCCGCAGCGACGCCATGACCCGCGTGCCAGAAATCAGGAGTGGAAATAGACACCGCATCAATGTCATCGCGTTCCAAAAGTTTGCGGAAGCCGGAGTAAACATCCACCTCAGGCTTGGCGCCGTTCAACTTATCGGCGTAACGCTTCTCCACATCCGCCTTCGCCGCTTCGGCGCGACGACCATCCGGATCGCATACCGCAACAATGCGCGCGTTGATGTTGTCTTCCAAGCCACGCGCGAGCAAACCACGCATATCGCCCAAACCCATGCGACCGACGCCGATGCAGCCAATGCGAATCGCGTCGTTCGGATTGCCGTCGGCTTTGTGAGTCGAGGGCAGCAGTAAGGGCGCAGCTCCTGCTTTGCTGAGGGCGGCAGCACCGGTGAGGGTGGCGGCTGTGCCTTGGATCAACGCACTGCGACGGGAGATGGACTTAGTCATTTTTGGAGGGGGTAAGGGCTTGGCGGAGGCGTTCGGCGGACCAATGGCCGTTGTGAATGTGAACGCGGTAGTGCAAGCGGAAGCGCTCGCCGCGGTTCAGGGTATGGGCACCGTAGCAAATCACGGCAGGGGTGAAAAAGCTCATTTGGGGGGAACGAATGGCGTACCATGGGGTCGGAGAATTCAGGTTGGAGCCGACTTCCTCAATCGCGATACCCACAGACTTGCCGTCGAGCGTTCCTTGGTAATCCACCGCTTGATGACGGCCTCGATAGCGGCTTTGCGCGTTGAAGGCAATCGGCCCATCGCTGCTTTGCGCGCTGCGCTCTTGCCAGTTCCGCAGGCGCAAAGACAGACCTGCATAACCACCCCAAGCCTTGCCGCCGGGTTCATCGGGAAGTGGCGTGCGATCCAGCTTGACGTCCTCGGCTACGGCGACGAATTCGGCCTTCCAGTCAATGGTGTAGCTTCCGTCGGCCGCCGGCGGCGAAACTTTGATGCGACGCTGTTCTTGCAGCAGTTCCTGACCGTCTTCCAACTCATAGCTCAGCTGCAAATCAATTTGCGCCGAGCGGTCCATAAAGCGATGAGTCTTGGGCGGCTTCCATCGAGTTACGCCGGCAGGCCGATCCTTACCCGGAGCGTTTTCCCAGAAATTGACGCCGTTGATGTACTTCCAACTGAACCACAAGCCATGGTGCCAAACGTGGTCGGCGGGCTCGTCCCAGGTCATTTCGCCGACGCCAGGCAGGCTCAGCGGATGGAAGTAGCAATGGGCTTTTTCGCTGTCGTAATGAAAGCGCCACAGGTCTTCGCCGTGGCTGGTCAGCGCCATCGATTTGCGGTGGTTCATATGCCAACCCAAGCCCAAAGCCGCCATTGCCTCGGCGTCGGCTTTAGCCGTGCCGGCACCCGCCTTCACCGCACCGGCAGCTGATTGCGCCGCAGTTCGGTCGACCAAATCGGCCAACTTGTCCTCGTCGATGCTCACTCCCAACCCAGGTCCCGACGGCACCGCCATCGCGCCATCCTTGACTTCCAATGGCTCGGTCAGCAGGGTTTCGGTGACAAACTGAGGTCCGTTTAACGCTGCAGCAGTTTGCAATCCGAACGCCGAATAGAGCTGCAAAGTCGCCGCCAGCGACACATCGGGATCGGTCAAGCCGCTGCCGACCCACATCAGCCCATGCTGCTCACACATTTCGATCTGCGCCTTGGCCGACATCAACCCACCGCAGCGTGACGGCTTCATCGCCACGCCGTTCAACATCTTCAAGCGAATGAACTCGCGCAGTTCCACCGGCGACACCACGCCTTCATCCATCAGCACCGGCAGCGCGCCCATTGCAGTCAGCTTCTGGTAAGCCTCGATCTGATTGGGCTTCATCGGCGCTTCCAAAATGCTGACGCCGGCCTCGGCCAACATCGGTGCTGCGCGCAGCGCGGCTTCCGGTTCATAGCCGCCGTTGGCATCAGTCCATAAAAACGCATCCGGCGCCAATTCGCGCACGCGTTTGGTTAATGCAAAGTCATAGTCGGGATCCGGACCAACCTTAATGTTGAAGTCGCGATAACCGCGCTGACGTCCGGCTTCCATTAACCCATCAACCTCATTCAAATTGCGCGGGTTCAGCGTCCACGACAAGCGTAATGGGGGCCCGATCTTCTTGCCCCACATCTCCGCCACTGATTTCCCCATCCGCTTGCCGGCTAAATCATGCAGGGCCAAATCCACGCCGGCACGAGCGATGGGCATGCCGGTAGAAAAGCCGTCGGCAATGGCTTTGGACATCGCCGCATGAGCGCCCTCCAAATCATCGGCCGGCAAACCCAACAGCGCCGGCGCGTAATAGCGGCGCAACGCCGTCGTCGCCGTTTCCAAAGTTTCGTAACTCCACTTGGCGATCGGCACGCTTTGACCCCAACCAACCAAGCCGTCGGCGCAAGTGATCTTGACCAACACCGACGCCCGCCCTTTGCCGCCATGCGGTCCGGTGAAAAACTTGAAGTGGCCGGTCATCGGATAACGAACGGCAAAGACCTCCATCCTTTCAATTTGACTGGCGCTTCCGCGCAACCTTGGCGGCATCCAAAACGAGCCCAAGGCTAGGGCCGAGGTCTGGCGTAGGAACTGACGGCGAGAGGCGGGGAACGAGTGCGGGGGCATAGCCAATCGAAAGGGGAGCGAAGCATGCCGGAAATCGGGTTGCGGCAGGCGGCATCCAGTCTAAGGCTAATCATGCCGATAAACATGGGACCGTTCGCCGTGCCCAGAATTCTGCTTTTCCTACTCGTCTGGCTTGTACCCACAGCCGCCAGTGCCGATGCCGTGCCTCAGGCCGACGTCGACCAGGCCATCCGCACAGGCAGTCGCTGGTTATTGGCCGACCTCAAGCCGCGGCTGGAACGGCAGGCCGGCGCTGAACCAGGGCGCACCGCGCTGAGCTATTACGCCCTGCTGCACTCAAACGTGTCGCGCGAGCATGAGGTGATGCAGATGGCGTCGGATTTTGTGGCGAAGGCCGACTCTTACCGCACCTACGATCTCGGCTGTTTGATTTTGGCGCTGGCCAGCGAAGATCCGGTCAAGCACGCGGACCGCATCCATGATTTTGCTCGACGCCTCGCCGGCAGCCAAAATCCCGCTGGCGATTGGGGTTATCCCGGGGGCGCCGATTTGTCGAACACCCAATATGCCGCGCTTGGTCTTTGGAAGGCTACCCAAGCGGGAGTGCGCGTCCACCCCACGGTTTGGAAGCGGCTGGCGCGGCGCACCTTGCAGTACCAAACCGGCAGCGGCTCCTTCGGTTACGGTCACGGCAGCAATCACGGCACGCCCTCGATGACGGCGGCTGGTGCAGGTGTGCTCGCCATCTGCGAGCAGCAGCTGCGTTTGGCGGGTGAATTGAATTACGAACTTGCCGATCAAATCGTGCCGCTGCGTCGCCAATCGCAAGCTTGGTTGGCGGCCGAATTGCGCGAGCACGTAGGCGCGACCTCGTGGCACTACTACTACTTGTATGGGTTGGAGCGCGTAGGCGCGTTGACCGGTCACACCTTTTTTGTCGACCAAGATTGGTATCGACTAGGCGCGCAAAAACTACTTGCCGATCAGCACGAAAACGGTGCCTGGGCGAGTGACGACATCAAAACTAGCTTTGCATTGTTGTTCCTGGCTCGAGCGACGTCGTCGATGGGCAGGGCAGTAGCGTTTACCGGCGAAGTATCGGTCACTGCACGCGATGCCGATGCCATCTGCCAACTTCAAGCCGAGGGCAACGGTCCGGTCAAGCTTGGCGTAGGGTGGTGGAATCGTGCCGCGCTGCGTGAATATGAGTGGCCCAACGAACGCGGCTTAGGGCCGCGCATTTCTTGGGTGGAGTTTTACGCCGATGATCAACGCATTGCCGTTCAACTTGCCGACCAAAGCCGTCCGCTGGGCAATCAATATTTCCATTTCAAGCATCACTTCCAGCGCAAAGGCGCGAAGCAAATTTGGGCGCGTTTCCACGTAGTGCCGCCGCCGCACGCCAAGCAGTTATCGGCGGTGCTCGAGTCGCCGCGGTTGCTGACCTTGGTGGAGCATTCTCTGCCTCGTCAAACGGCGCAATGGCCACAAATTTATGGCGGCAAAATGCAACTGAACGGTGGTAAGACTTGGGCATCCAGTCGCGCAGGCAAACGTGACGGCTTGGCCAATGGCTATTACTCTGCCGATCAAGCGGTCGACCATCTCGAGGAAACAGCGTGGGTGTTCCGCGCCAAAGACGACAAGCGAACCTTTAAGTTGCGCCCAACGGTCAAACTTCCAACTTGCGCCATCCAAATCACTCCGCCTAGTGGCGAATGGGCTGAAGCGGCAGGTTTGCAACGTCTAGGCATGTTGGAAGTGCGCATCAATAGCGATCTGCGCCTGCCGCTATTAATGCCGAAAAACGGTCAACCCGGAGTGCTGGATCTACCCGAAGCCGTCGTCATCAAAACGCTGGAGATTCGGGTGCTGACACTTGGCGAGGCAATTTCAGCCTCCGACGTTACTGGGCAAAAAGAATCAAACCGGCCGCAAGCGACCGGTTTGAGTGGAATTGCCGAAATCGAGTTTTACTTCGGCGGTTGAGTGTCGGCGGGTAACGTCGACAGAGCCAATACCGCATAGGCGGTGCCGTACGGTTTGTGGTAGCTGTACAACGGGTAATCCCAAAAACTGCCGTCGGGTTCGCGGCAAAGCAGCACCGCTTTCAGCAAAGCGGGTTCAAACTGCTTACGCTTTTTGTCAGGCAGCCTTTGCATCGCCAACGAGGCGTAGTAGTGGCCGAACAAGTAGAAGTAGCCCGATACGCCGTAGTGCGATTCATGCGGAATGGGTCGGCGAATGCCGGCAATTTGGAAGCGCGTATGCTCGATCAACAACGCATGCAACGCGTGAGACCAACGCGACTCGGACCACTGCTTGCCGAACAAAGCCATGGCTTCCATGTTGCCCGGCCCGCGACATGCCGCGCCCTTGATGTTGTTCACACTACCCAACGGATTCATGCGCCAAATCTCGCCGTAGGTAAATGCCTTCGCCCGCGTTTCGCAACGAGCGATGGAATCGACCGCACGGCGAGTCATTTCCTCCGGCACGTTAATGCCGATTTCTTTGGCCCGCGACAATCCCACCAACAGGGTTGCCGTGGTGAAACTCATCGACGTAAACGACGGCTGAAAGGTCGGCACCTCGTCCAAGCTCAAGTAACCCCAGCCGCCATCTAAACATTGATGCAGTTGCAGTCGCTTGACCATGGTGCGGCAGGCGGCGCGAATCTTTTCGGCGCGCGGATCATTGGGATGTGCTTTCAGGTGTTCGCCGAACGCCTGCAGCCCGTAACCCAACGCCCAGGTGGTGTAATGCTCAAAACCACTCGGACGTTTGACGTCGTGCTGAGCCAGGATCGCATCAATGCCGCGTGAGATCGCCTGCTTCACCTCCTTTTTGTCGATGCCGCTGTGCTCCAGTGCCATCACGCAAAGCGAAGTCGTCGCCACGCGGAAGGTTTGGTGGCTGCCGGGAACATCGCACAGCACCTCAATCGGACGCGGCGAATGATGGCTGCCCCAGGTGCCGTCGGCGGCTTGATTGGCCACCAACCAGTCGACGCCACCCTTCAGCGCGGTTTGCTGATCCACCTTGAGGTGGGCAGCATCGGCCACATCTAAGTGCGGCTGCTGAGCCGGTGGCTGCAACGCGGCCGCCAACATCAAAATCAACCAGCTCATTAGTTTTGGTTGGGCTTGAGCTCGACGGATGCGCGCTGCCCGGGCACGACGTCGCCAAGTTCCACACCGAGGTGCAGCGTGCAGGCGTAGTGGTTACCCGCACCAGCAGCCGATGACGGAATCGGGAAGCGATCCATTTCCACCTCACCGGCAACGCGCGAAGCCTCTTCCGACAAACCAACGATAATCGCCGTGCCTTTGCCGACGCCGCGTAGCTCGGCCAACTTGTTCTCGGGAGCTTTGAAGCGCATTTCAAAATGACCCGGAGCTGCCACGGTGAAAGCCGCTTTGCGCGGGCTCAACTGACCGCCGCGTTGATGGCGCGGAGCCACGCGTCCCGGACCGTAATCATCAATGCCGCCATGCAGCAACATGCCGCTACGCGGTGCCCGCACCTGCATGCTTTCCAAGTCATGACGCAACTTCTCAAGTTTGCGTTCCTGACGCTCGAGGTTGCGGCGCGAAGACTCCAAACGGTGCTTACGCGAAACCGCATCCAGTTCGGTGCGCACCTTTTGCGCGTGCAATTGCTGAGCCGCGTTCTCCACCGCTTGCTCTTTCATTTCACCGGTGCGCGTCCACGAAAACTCGGCTTCGTAATCGCGTTGACGGTTTTGCAATTCTTGGCTGATCTTCGAGCGTTCCAAGTTGCGGCGCGACCGCTTCAACACGATTTCCTCGGTGGCGTCGGTCAACTCATCGGCGGTGTACATGGCTTCGAGTTGATCGAGCTCGTCGGTGGCGTCCTCGATGTTGTGGTTTACGTACATCGCCGACAGTTCGGCCTGGGCGACGTTGAACTTGGTTTGAAATTCACGCCAACCATGTAAATCGCGTTCGGCGCGCTCCAGTGCTAGGTGCGATTTGTGCAAACCTTGATCGGCACTGCGCTCTTCCAGCTTGGCGCGTTCCATATCCAGCGACAAGTTGAGCTGTGCGCTTTCCAGTGCCAGCTCGGCGTCGTGCACTTGTTGCTCAAGTGCCTCGGCATCCAGCACGGCGATGACTTGGCCGCGCTCGACCATGGTGCCGTGGGGCAGTACTTCCAGAACGCGATATCCGCCGCTCCAAGCAGCCGGCCAAAGCACGATTTCGTCGGCTTTGCTGGGCACCATCGAGCCGTCGAAGCTCAGCATTTCGGGTTCTGCCGGAGTGGCGGCGTCGGTCGGCTCTTGGGCGATCAAGCCGGCTGCAAACGGCATCGCCGAGGTTGCATAGGTCGCACTTTGCGAACTCACCGGGTGGGAGAGGGCAGCCCATAAGGCCAACCCCGAAAGAGGAAGGAGCAAGTTTGTCATCTGCTTGGAGGCAGGGGGATTAGAGGGAAGTAGGGGTGCGGGCCGCCTCGGCGACCGTCTGCCACTGCTCCAACTTATCCGAAAAACTAAGGCTTGCCATCGCCGGGCTGGTGGAGGGCAAGGCGATCAAGCGAATCCGCGCCAGGCGCGACTCCAGTTCCGGCCGCTGCCGAAGCATTTGCGGCAGGGCTTTGCGTTTGAATACCTGCTCAGCCTTGCGACCGTTGAAGAAAATCGTGTGCACATCCGGATGCTGCGGCAGAAAGTCGGCAAAAGCATTGGGCACCTCGCTGGTGGCGCGAATGTCGCTGTCCAAGCTGCCCGGCCGGCTGCAACTCCGCAGCACGTCCCAAAGGGCGACGTGATGCTTGCGTAGGCCACTCAAACGCTGCTCGTACTCCTGATCCGAAGAAATCGCGAACAGCGATTCCATGATGCGCCAAAATGAGTTGCGCGGATGAGCGTAATACTGCACCGCCTCCAGCGAGGCTACTCCGGGCATGGATCCCAGCACCAGCACGCGCGCTTTGGCGTCGGAGCTGGCGTCGAAACTGCTTACTTCTTCGGCAGGTGTTTGCTTGCCCACTGCAAAAAGTCTTGGTGGAGATCGATCGGTGAGAGGTCGAAGTGATCCAAGAGCAGTTTACGGAACTTCATGCTGCGCGCCTGTTGACCGGTGGCTGCATCCTTCGGCGCACGCAGTTCGGCCAAAACGCGATGCAAACGTTGGCGACGCGATCCGGCATCTTCTTCGGCGTCGCTATGACCGCTGTCGTCGAAGAAGTATTCCATGGTGGCCCAAGCGTAGCCATAGTCGGCGCGGGCGAACTGTTTGTGGGTGCGCAACAGCAGTGCATCGATGCGCTCGTCATCTTCCCGCACGCCTTTTTTGATCATCGATTTCACCGCGTTGTGAATCATGCGCGGCCAATTATTCGGCGAGTTGGACGAATCATTCATCGCCGCACCAATCGCCGCAAAAACACCATAGCCATGAATGGTCTCTTTCAACGCAGCCTGTTCATGCGAAACAATCGCCGCCGGATTTTTGATGCTGCGCCGTTGCAGCATTCCAGCAAAGCCCTCGGTTAAAAATTCAGGGCCGCCATACCCCGAATAGGAACAAGCCCAACCCGCCAGCACCACGCCGACGTCGTGCACCGCGCGCGTCGGTGCCATCGAGGAAGCCAAAGTGCCAGGTCGCAGCATGACCGTCGGAGGCAAATTCCACCGAGTCGATCCAGCCGAGATCACTCCATTGACCAACGCCTCCGGTGGTTCAGAATTCCCGTAAATCTCCGACCCCTTGCGAACCAACTCCCAATACTCACGAATGGCCTCCGGATCCTTCAGAGCAACCACCCGAAGCGGCATCCCCTCAGGAATCGGCGATCCACCCAATAACTCCAAACCCGCCGGCCAAGCCTTGCCCAATGCACTCGTCAATAACTTGAATTGCTTCGCATCATCACAATAAAGCTGAAGTCCATTCCATTCCTTGTACTTCAACTTCACCCCGCCCAAGTGCTCCCCCAAAGCCTTGGCACCTTGCGGATGCCAGCTGTCATCCACCCGGGGAATCTCATCTACCGCTTTCGCATCTTCCACAGCCGCTTTCACTCCACCTGGCGATCCTGACGGGGCCGGCGGCGGGGGCTGCTGCGCTTGCAATCCAGAAACAGCGATGAATGCCAGGGCAATTACGCGAACGGCGTCCCAAATACGCGAAAGGCTAAAAATATCCATAACGAAGTCTAACCACCAACTTCGCCCTAGCAACCCACCAATCTAGACAAAAAAAGCGACACCCACCGAAGTGGATGTCGCTGAACGAAAAGTAAGAATCTACTTTTTCTCCTTCGGCTCGACGATTTCGAAGTAGTCACCATCCCAAGAGTTGCGACGAGTCAAAGCACCATCTTTGCCGCGCGGAACCATCGAGAAGCGGAACGACCAAGCGTCGGCGCGACCGGTCGGAATCGAGAATTCGTACTCGATCCAGTTGCGATCAAGGTTGATGCGCACACGGTTCTGAGCGGAGCGAATCTTGCCGTACTTGGGTGACTTGATCATCGGCAGTACGCCTACACCGTTGTTGTCCTTATCGACCAGTAGGATGTATTCCTGCCCCGGCTTCAAGGTCAAGCCTTCCATCTTCGGCCACAAGTCGGTGATCGGTACGTCATCCTCAGCCAATTCCTTCGGCTTGTAGTCCTCGATCATGTCTTTGGCAGGAAGCGTTGCTTTGAGATCCAGCACGGTCTCCGGAGCCAGGCCCGGTACGTACATCATCAAGTAAGTGCCGCCGAGAGCACCCGCCTTTTCAAAGGCCACCGTCGAGTGCATCGCACCCAACACAATCGGGCCTTCCTCTTCGACGGTGCGCTCCAGCTTGCCCTTCTTGACGTTTAAGTCGGTCAGCGGAATCGCGGCCAAGCAGTCGTAGCGGTCGAAGACCATGTACCCATCAGGCAATTCCGACGCAGGCAACGGCTTCTTTGGTTCACCGCGACCGGCTTCCAAATCTTTGTTAGGAACCGTGCGGCGAATCTCGAGGCCAACCACCTTATCCGGGGCAAGCATCTTGGCCGGGTCACCACCCAGCAACGCACTGCTGACATCACGCAAAGCGAGCAGCGCGGCGTTTTCGCAAGGTGTTGCCGAGCTGGCCACGCGGAAGCCGAGGATGTTGGCGCGGGTATCGGTTTGCAAACCAACGCGAGTATCCACGGTGCAGACGTCGTGCTGGTTGTAGTAGCTACCACCTTTAATGATGCGCGAAGCCGCATCCCAGTTCGGAACTACATCAACGTTGCCTGCCTTGGTCTTCACGGTGAAGTTCTCGAAGCCGGGCAGCGGGCGGTAGGGGCTATCGGTCCATTCCCACAAGTTGCCGCTCATGTCGGCCAGGCCGAAGCTGGAGCGTGCGGAAAGCGATGAAACGGGAACCAACTTGCGAGCCAAGTTTCGCGGCTTGGTTTCTTCGTGCGCAAACGACTTGGGGTCGTACTTGGCACCGTGCGGGTAAAGCGTGTGCTTATCGCCACGAGCGGCGCGTACCCATTCCTCTTCGGTCGGCAAACGCAAACCAGCCCACTTGCAGTAACCGATAGCGTCGCGGTAGCTGATGAAGCCAACCGGCATTAAAGCCTGCTCGGGCGAAATCTCCCACTTCACCTCGCCGTCTTGCCAGTGCTCTTGCCACCACTTGGCTTGGTTCATCTCGTTAAAGACGAAGCCCTTGTCTTTCTTTTGACCCTCCTGAATGATGGCCAAGCGCTGTTCACGCGTGAACTTGGCCCAAGATGGTGGAGGCATTGCGCCGGTGTCTTTGACGTAGCGCATGTACATCTCATTGGTGACCTCGGTCGGACCAATGAAGAAGCGCTCGAGGTGGTTGGAATAGTTGCCGACCTTGGCGCCGAACGAACGAGCGGCATCGGGTTTTTCGGCGATTTCCTTCGAGGCTTCTTTTTCCGAGACGCCGATTTGGACTTTGCCCTTCGGGATCTCGACGAGACCCTTCACCGTCGAAAGTGATGGGCGGCTGGTATCGGATGCTTGTTTCCCCTTGCTCTTACCACTCCCTTGATCGGGAGCAGCAATGGCCACCGGCATCAAAGCGGCGGTGGGAGCAGCGGACAATGCCGTCATCGCGGCGGCGTCCGGGCCTGGGGCAACGAACAGGAGCAGGAGCGAGGGCGTGAACATGATCACAATTCGAGGGTTTCTCCGGGAAAACGGCCTGACAGCTTAACCCGGTGGGGCAAATCGGCCAAACCGGAGCTCTTTCCATCAAACCGAGAGGGAAGGATGTCGGCACAACCTGGCACCTTTAGACTGTTCGGCCACGTTGGTTTCCCGATCATGTCGACTCTTCCTGATACGCTTCGCATCCAGGTGCCTGAGGACCATCCCAGCCAAAGATTGGACCTCGCCGCCTTCGAACTGCTGCAAAGCGGCATTTCACGTTCCCGCTTGGGAACCTGGATCCGGGACGGCCGCATGACTGTCAACGGCGAAGCCACGGATGCGCCGGCCCATCCGGTCGAACCGGGCGATGTGCTGGAGCTACGGCCACCGCGACAGATGGTAATCGAACAAGGTTCGCCGCTAGAGCCGCAGATCCTTTACGAGGACGACTTCTTGGCCGTCATCGACAAACCTGCTGGTTTGGTCATGCACGGAACTACCTTCGGCGATACCCAACCGACCGTAGCCTCTTGGCTGGTTCAGAGATATGGCAATGGCCTACCTATAGGCCAAGGTGCCGAGCGGCCCGGGGTCATTCACCGCCTCGACCGCGACACCAGTGGCGTCTGCGTGGTAGGTCGCGATAAGGCGGCGTTTGAGGACTTAATGGAGCAGTTCGCCGAGCGCTCGGTGGCCAAGGAATACCAAGCGTTGATCTACGGCGCGCCGCGCTTTGAGTCCGATTGGATTGAAAAGCGGCTGATGTCCGATCCGCGACGGCCGAATTTGGTCAAGGTCACCAAATCTTTCGATTCGGGAACTCGCGACGCGGCCACCTACTACCAGGTTCTAGAGCGTTTCGACGGCTTCGCGTTGCTGCGCCTGCGCCCGCGCACTGGCCGCAAGCATCAGATTCGCGCACACCTACGTTCGTTGGACCACCCGATCATCGGCGACCCCATTTACCGGGCGCGCAATTATGGTCTGGGCATGCTGCCCGCCGGCTACCCAGCCGTCGAGCGCACTCTGCTTCATGCTCGGGCACTACGATTCGAGCATCCATCCACCGGAGAGCAGATGACCTTCCGATCGGACCTCCCCCCGGATATGGCCGATTTGGTCGAATTTCTGCGCACCAACGCGCCGCTTACCTAATTCCCCCCTGCGCCATCCCTAACTGCGCACGCACTCACAGCCCATCCCTGCATGAAACGACTGATCGCCCTCAGCTGTCTTTACCCCGGACTTTCTTCGGTAGCCGCCGCCCAAGCTGGTGGTGAAGTCACTGGAGATTCACCGCGATTGGCGGGTTTGGCCGGTTCAGGTTTAGCGGGCGGCGTCGATTTGACCGAAGCCTCGCACAACCCGGCGATGGTGGGATTCATCCTGGGTGGCAGCCGCAGCGGGCAGGTGGAATTTTCGCTGCGCGGCATCAGTAACCCCGTGGTGGGTACCGAGTTGGATGGTGACCGCTTTACCAGTAGCGATTTCACTGGTCTGGGCCCGTGGATGGGTATCGGTTTTGCATTGCCAGGTGGCTTCGCCGCCGGACTCAATGTGGTGCCGACGGCGGGTGGATCGATTCATATGAATCGATTAACGCAGCTCAACATCGCCGCCGATGAAAGTGTTCCCGGGTCCGGCAATTTTGATATGCCGCGCGAGCATTGGGTTGAGATTGAAAACGACATCATGCAGGTGTCGGTAGATCCGTCGTTGTCGTGGTCGCCGGCGCCGGGCGTGAGTTTGGGCATCGGCGCGTCTTTTCGCACAACCGAAATGGCGCTGGCATCGGCGACCGAATTCGACCTCGACAAAATGCAGGGTACGCCGCCGCCACCGTTGGACGGCATCGGCGCAACTTGGGGTGAGTTTTTGAAAGAGCTGGGCGCATTGAGTGGGCGCGACCTTTCTCACTTCCAAGTCGATTACAGTGCCGACGCTGAAGCCGACATGTTGTCCTACATTCGCCTCGGCTTTGCCTGGGAAAGTGACAACGGCACGCGCATTGGTGTTTGGTATCGTCCGCCGTCGACGCGCACTGATTTAAGCGGCACCGTCGATATTGATTTGGAAGCGGATTTGGGCGACTTGATTCACGAAGTATTTGATCCGGATACTCCGACTACCAGCACTTACGACATCAACATCAACGACATTCGTTTCCCGCAGCAAATTGGATTCGCTTACATGACGCCTATGACGCGTTCCGATCGTTTGCACTTCCAAACATCGTGGACGCAATGGTCGCAAACCTTCGATGGTTGGAATGCGGTATTGACTAACGGAAGTAACGACACCTTCTCGGAAATGCTCGGCGGCGATGGCTCCACCGATTTTGATTTGGACAACACTTGGGATGATTCCTTCAGTCTGTCCGTCGGTTGGGAGCACGATTGGCAATGGGCACCTGGTCCATGGGCGCGTCAGCAGATCGCGGAGAGCGGCGAAGTCACCGAGGGCTGGGATGCGACCACGCACCTAGGTTTGGGGTGGAGCAGCAATCCGGTCGGCGGTTCGATGGTTCCGGGTTTGATGCCGTACAACCAATGGCACGTGGGCTGCGGATTGAGTTTGCGATCAGCGCCATTTGGCGGCAATTGGAACTTCGGCGCGGTGGTGGCTTTGCCGCAAACGCTAAAAGTCGGAGAGAACGATGTCCTCTCCGACCTTTCTTACGACACTTACCGTCAGACCAACTATGCGGTGATGGTGGGCTATTCGCGTTCTTGGTAATCAAAAGTTGCGGCCGTGGGGGGAACCCTCGGCCGCACAGTTGTTTTAGAACGAGTACGACTCGGCAGTGGCTTCCGATCCACCTGAGTCCGACTCACCACAGAACACGGTGACGTTTCCGGCGCCAGTCAGAACTGCGACGTGGCCGCCACGAGTTACCGACATCGGTGCAATTTCGGTAGTAGTGTTGGCAACCGGATCGTAAATCCAAACAGTTTCCACCGGAATCGGATCATCCAAGTCGCCGCGAGCACCGCCAACGATCATTGCCGTGCCGTCTGCCAATGCGATCGTCGTCGAGAAGGCGACGGCGCGCGAAAGAGGATCCGCAGCGCTGAAGGAATCAGCAACCGGATCGTAAACCTCTTGCTTAACGATCGGGCCGATCGAGAAGATGTCGCCACCGGCGCCACCGGAAAGCAGCACCTTGCCGCCGTTCATTTTGACCATTCCGAACAACGCACGCTTTTCGCGCATGGTTTTGTTGCGGAACGAGTTGGTCGTCGGGTTGTAGAACTGGACGTCGTCGGCGAAGTCCGGAATCTTAATGCCGAAAATCGAGGTGTAGGTGATTCCACCGGCAATCATGATTTCGCCGTTATCCAAAGCGACGGAAACGCCGCCGGCTTTCGGCATGGACATGTTGGGACCTGCACTCCAAGTATCGGTTGCCGGATCGTAGATCTCGGTCGTCCGAACTTGAGTAGTCATGATGTCGTCGACGCTGTACAGCTCGCGGTTGTTGCCGCCTTTGGTGCCGCCGGCTACCAAAACACGACCATCCGGCAATACGTTCGCTGTGCTGCCTGCGCGGAACTGGCTCATGGCTGCGGCCGACGTCCAAGTGTCGGTGGCCGGATCGTAAATCTCGGCGCTCGCCAGCACCTTGGTGTAGTAAGGGCCGGTACCGAACGGGCCGATGACGCCACCGATCGCCATGATGCGGCCATCGTGCAAGCGAACGGTGTTGTGGAAAGCGCGGCCTTGACTCATGGTGCCGCTGAGCAGGGTGAATTCTTCCTTCGCCACGTCGTAGCTCCACGCCTGATCAATTGTTGGATAGGGCGTGAATTCATCGGTCAGCAAGTAAGGTCCGCCACCGCAGGTGAAAATCTTCTTGGCACCACCTTGGGCATCGAAATCAGACACCACAAAACCAAGGTTGGCTGATGCAACCGGAGCCGATGGCAGAGCTTGCCAGCGATCGGAGCTGTTGATGCTGACCGTCGCCGTGTTGCTGAACTTATCGAAGGAGCCGGCGCCCACTGCGGCGAATGCCTGGAAGTAAACCGGTACGTCGAGCAGGTTCGGGTCGTTCGGCAGCACCAGCGGGAAGCTAGTGTGACCGGTGCCGTCGGCGAGCAGGTTGAAGTAGGTGCCGCCTGCGGCGAGATCGATGCCGACCGTCAAGTAATCGTCGGGGTCGCCGGAAATGCCTACCAGATAATTACTTCCAGCCAATCCCATCGACGGGATCAAGTAGGTCATCGAGCCGGCGGGGGTGCCGTCGACCTCGGCGGTCAGGGAGCCGCCATAGACGTCGCCGATCATGACTAGTTCAGATTCGGCGTTGCCCTGGGCGGCAACCGGAGCGGCCAGAAGGAATGCGGTGGCCGCTGTAAGGATGTTGCAATGAGGTTTCATGAAGGGAATGAAGGGGGAGAGGTTTGTGAATCCTGGTACCACCCTACCAAGAAGCGCGGAATTTTCCTCGCCGACGCGGCCCGATACCCCGTGCCTGCCTCAGTTTGGCTCATGTTCGACATATAGGGACCGAGGATGTTTGTGTCCCCGTTCGACCTTCTATGAAGCTGCTTTCCGTTCAAGACTGCATCAACCGATTACCCCTTCCAGTACACAACCTCTGCGCCAGCTTAGAGGAGAAGTCGCCGCCGACGGCCGCCCATTGTCGTCGGGTGGCTTTTGCGGCGATGGAGTTGGCTTCGTTCAGCTACCGCTTCAATGAGGAAGAGCTTTGTGCCATCTTCCACAGCGGGCTGTTGCACGATATCGGCAAGCTGGTGGTGCCGATGTCCATATTGGACAAGCCATCGAGCTTGTCAGGTGCGGAGTGGGAGGTCATCCGAGCATCGGCCGTGTGTGGCGAATCGCTGCTGCGGCCGTTTTTGCGTCCTGGGGATCCGGTGATTGAAGCGGTGCGCCATGAACACGAGCGCTGGGATGGCAGCGGTTACCCGGAAGGCTTGCAGGGCGAGCAGATTCCGGTGGCGTCGCGCATCGTGCATATCGCCGACACCATGGATGCGCTGCGCATTCACACCGCCTATCGCAGCGCGCGCGGCACCGATGAAAGCATTCAAGTGCTGATCGAAGGCGCCGGCAGCCAATTTGACCCGGATTGGGTGGACCTTGCTTGCCGCTTATGGGTAGCCAATCCCAACGCCAAGTTGCCCACGCGGAAATCGTCGGCGTCGGCGACCACCGCCTCGGTCGCTCATAACAATCGCGAGGTCGCTCCCTAGACTGTCCGCGAGGGGAAGTTTCAAACTGTATCGAGCCGCTGCGGGCCTATAATTTGCCCGCATGTCCCGCCTTCTTGGTGTTGATCACATTGCCGTAGCCGTTCAAGACTTGGATCGCGCGACAGAGCAGTGGCAGAAGCGTCTCGGCCTACGCGTCGGCAAGCGTGAAATCGTGGCCGACCAGGGCGTGGAAGTCCAAATGATGTACGCCGGCGATACTCGCATTGAGCTTGTGCGGCCGATTCACGAGGACTCGCCGATTCATAAATTCCTCGAGCGCAAAGGCGAAGGTCTGCACCATTTGGCGTTGGCCGTCGACGATTGCAAAGAGGCGCTGGATCAATGCGAAGCCGACGGCGCGCAAATGATCGACCGCGAACCACGCACCGGCGCGCACAACACCACCATTGCGTTTTGCCATCCCAAGTCCACCAACGGCGTGCTGTTGGAACTGGTCGAGGGCGGCGAAGGCCCGTGGCAGTAATCCCCCTTCTCCCCAAAGATGTCGACGATGAGTCATAACGTCCAGGAACGTCTCGAACAGATGCGCGATGCTAGTCACAAAGGTGGCGGTGAAAAGCGCATCGAAACCCAACACTCCAAAGGAAAGCTGACCGCGCGCGAGCGCATCGACTTGCTGCTGGATCAGGGTTCTTTTCAGGAAATGGGCGCCTTTGTGACCCACCGCAGTGAAAACTTCGGGCTGGGTAAAACCAAGATCCCCGGCGATGGCGTGGTCACGGGTACCGGCTTGATTGACGGTCGTCCGGTGGCGGTTTTCAGTCAGGACTTCACCGTGTTCGGCGGCTCGCTGTCGGAAGAACACGCGCGCAAGGTTTCGCGGCTGATGGATCAGGCGATGCAAATGGGCATTCCGATCATTGGTTTGAATGATTCGGGCGGCGCACGCATTCAAGAAGGGGTGGTTTCGCTGGCTGGTTACAGCACGCTGTTCTTGCGCAATACTCAAGCCAGTGGCGTGGTACCGCAGTTGTCGGCGATTCTGGGCCCGTGCGCGGGCGGTGCGGTTTATTCGCCGGCGCTGACCGACTTCATTTTCATGGTCGACGGCACCAGCTACATGCACATTACCGGTCCCGATGTGGTCAAGACGGTGACGCATGAGGATGTGACGAGTGAAGACTTGGGCGGTGCGAAGGTGCATGCATCGATCAGCGGTGTATCGCACTTCACCTGCTCCGACGATGCCCATTGCTTGGCGCAGGTGCGCAAGTTGTTCCGCTACCTGCCGCTGAACAACACCGAAGATCCGCCGCGCAAAGAATGCGATGATCCGGTCGATCGTTTGTGCACCGATTTGGATTCGATCATTCCCGAGTCGCCGAACCAGCCCTTCGATATGCACGAGGTGATTCGCTCGGTCATGGACAACGGCGAGTTCCTAGAAGTCCAGCCCGACTTCGCCAAGAACATCTTGATCGGTATGGCGCGCTTGGATGGCCGCCCGGTCGGCGTGGTCGCCAACCAATCGACCTGCTTGGCTGGCGTGTTGGACATCGACGCCAGTGAAAAAGCGGCTCGCTTCGTGCGCTTCTGCGATGCTTTCAACATTCCCATCGTCACCTTCGAAGACGTACCGGGATTCTTGCCGGGCACGCAGCAGGAGTTGGGCGGCATCATCCGTCGCGGCGCCAAGTTGCTTTACGCTTACTGCGAAGCCACGGTGCCGAAGCTGACGGTGATTACGCGCAAGGCTTACGGCGGCGCGTACTGCGTGATGTCGAGCAAGTCCACCGGCGGCGACTGGAACGTGGCATGGCCGTCGGCGCAGGTCGCGGTGATGGGGGCGGCCGGTGCTGCCAAGGTCATTTTCCGCCGCGACATCATGGCAGCCGACGATCCGGAAGCTGCCGAAGCGGCCAAGGTTGCAGAGTACGAAGAACGCTTCAACAATCCGTTCGACGCCGCCGAGCGCGGATTCATCGACGACATCATTCAGCCGTCGCATACGCGTAAAGAACTGATTCGTGCGCTGTCGCTGCTGGCGACCAAGCGCGTATCCATGCCGCCGAAGAAGCACGGCTCAATCCCGCTGTAATCATGGCTGCACTCAAGAAAGTTCTGATTGCCAACCGCGGCGAGATCGCGTTGCGCGTGTTACGCACCTGCGAAGAAATGGGCGTGACCACCGTCGCAATCTACTCCGACGCCGACCGCACCAGCTTGCCGGTGCGCCTTGCCGACGAGGCCTATCACGTCGGCGGGAATGCTCCGAGCGAGTCATACTTGTGCGGCGATCGCATCATTGAAATCGCCAAAGAGTGCGGTGCCGACGGCATCCACCCCGGTTTTGGTTTCTTGTCCGAGAACGCCGCCTTCGTGCGCAAGGTCACCGATGCCGGCATTAAGTTCATCGGCCCGCCGCCGGAAGCAATGGAGTTGATGGGCGATAAGTTGGCGTCGCGTACCGCGATGATTGCCGCCGGTGTACCGGTAGTGCCGGGTACCACCGAACCCGCCGCCAACGAGCGCGACGCGATGAAGGCTGCCGAAGAAATCGGTTATCCGGTGATGCTGAAAGCGTCGGCGGGTGGTGGTGGCAAAGGCATTCGCATCGTTACTAAGCCCGAGGATATGGCGAGCGCGTTTCGCACCGCCAGCGGTGAGGCGGAGAATGCTTTCGGTGATGGCCGCATGTACTTGGAGAAGTACTTGGTCGAGCCGCGCCACATCGAGGTGCAAATTATCGGCGACGAACACGGCAACGTTTATGCGTTGGGCGATCGCGAATGTTCGATCCAGCGTCGTCATCAAAAGATGATCGAAGAAGCGCCGGCCAACGGCTTGAGCGATGAAACACGTGCGGCGATGGCCGAAGCGGCGATTCGCGCGGCGAAGGCGGTGGATTACGTCAACGCAGGAACGGTCGAGTTTCTGTATTCGCGCGGCGACTTCTACTTCTTGGAAATGAACACGCGTTTGCAGGTCGAGCACGCGGTGACCGAGCAGATTTACGGCATCGATATTGTCGAAATGATGGTCAATGTTGCCGGTGGCCAAAAGCTGGGCGATCTGACGAAGTTGCGCCAACACGGCCACTCCATTGAAGTGCGCATTAACGCCGAAGACCCGGAGAACAACTTCATTCCGTCCTTGGGCGTGATTGAAAACATGCGCACGCCGGGCGGCCGCGGAGTACGCATCGACTCGGCGGTTTACAACGGCATGGAAGTCACGCCGTTTTACGACTCGATGGTCGGCAAGCTGATTTCGCACGGGCCGACGCGCGCTGCCGCCATTCAATGCATGTTGCGTATGCTGCATGAATTCCACATCGGCGGTATCTGCACCAACGCAACACTGGCGTGGCAGGTGCTGCATAGTCCGGAGTTTGTCAAAGGCGAATACGACACCAGCTTCTTGGAAACTTTCCTAGAGGACGGCCCTCCTCACGAATCGGATCTGGAGGAAGTTGCTGCCATTCTCGCGGTGCTGGCGCGAGTCAGCAAAACCGCAACCCCGGTGACGTCGTCCGGCGGCTCCGGCCTTTCCCCATGGGTCATGTCCCACCGCGCCCGTTTGGGTAGGGGGGTGAACTAATGAAATACGTCGCCGAAATCTCCGGTGGTCGCACCTTTGAAATCGAAGTCGAACGCAAAGGCGATCATGATTTTGTCGTGACCGTTGACGGTCGTGAAATCGAAGCCGAGTTCATGCCGGTCGATGCGCAAGGGCAATTCGCTGCCAGTTTGGGTCATCACAGTTTTGCGCCGTCGATTAACGAAGACGATCAGCAACACCTGCGCGTGACTTTGGGGCGCGACAGCTTCCGCGTTTTCGCCACCGACGAACGCGAACGCGCGGCATCCGAAATTGGCGATAACGTTGCCAAGTCGGAAACGTTGTTGGCGCCGATGCCTGGCATCGTCATCGGTGTGAATGTCGAAGTCGGCGATACCGTCGAAGCCGGCCAATGCGTCTGTATTTTGGAAGCAATGAAAATGCAGAACGAAATCACCGCTAAGCATGGGGGAGTTGTTGACGCAGTCATGGTTGCCGCCGGCCAAAGCGTGTCGGGTAACGATCCGTTGGTGCTTTTGAGCAACGAGGACGAATAAAACAGCCGTTTCAGCCTTCTGGGCTTAACAATTTCCTCACATGAGGGGAGAAAATCTCTTCGTATACTCGAAGGATGTCTCCCCTCATTTGCATTTGCACCGTTCTGCTCGCTGCCGGCACCGTTGCCGCTCAAAATGGCTATCAATACACCATTTTCGACGAGCCGCACTCGAACCTCACTCACCCTTACGCCATCAATGACAATGGCACCGTCGTCGGCTCTTATTACTACGGCGACCACGGCTTCGAGCGCACCGCGGCAGGGAATTATTCAACCATTGATTTCCCTGGTGCGAGTGACAATCTGATTCGAGGCATCAATGACCATGGGGTAATGGTTGGCAAGTATCGGCTGTCCGGTTTTGATTACAGCTTCAGTTATGCCAACGGCGTATTCACCACGTTGCCTAAGCCGGGGACCAACGATCCATCCGGCGCAAACGGGATCAACAATGCCGGTGTGGTCGTAGGGTCCTATCGCGAGTTCAGCACCGCGGAGCATGGCTACATTTACCAAAACAACATTTACACCACGGTGGATTACCCGGGCGCGGCGCATACCACGTTGGTCGACATCAATGACTCGGGGATCATGCTCGGCAATTATTGGAACGGAAGCCGCTGGCTTGGTTTTTTATATGACGGAGTCGATTTCACTCCGCTTGAGATGCCGGGTGCTTATTGGACCTATGTCGCCGGCTTCAACAACTTCAACCAAATCGTCGGTCAACGCGTGGATGCAAGTGGCGCCAACCGAACCGCCATCCTTTACGACAACGGAGTGTGGATCGATTTGCAGGTGCCGGGCGCGACTAGCTGGACCGGTGCGCAAGACATCAATGATGCCGGCGTGATTACCGGGTATATGTACGAGAACAACTTCGCCGTCGAGCATGGTTTCCTCGCCGAGCCGGCGCCGGCCTTCGGCATTTCCCTCACCGGCGGTTGCCCCAATGTGCAAGTCGACATTCACGACGCCACTCCCAACGGGCAAGTTGCGGTTCTTTATGCCACCGGAATGGGCAATCATTCCATTCCACTGGGAATGCCGTGTGAAGGAACCGCGCTACTGCTCAATCCATCCGCGGCCCTAGGCGGCATCGCAATCGCCGACGTCAACGGCAACGCCTTCCTCGCTCGCAACGTACCGCCCAGTGCTTGCGGCAACTATTACCTACAGGCTCTAGATCTTGGCAGCTGCCAAACCAGCAATGTCGTGCTGATGCAGTAACCTAGGGTGGTCCGGCTCCACCCATGAAAACTGCCCGCTTCATTTTTTTACCCCTGCTATTGCTCAGTGGTTTGGCAATGGCCCGTCTACACGCCAACGCCGACCCCGCCCCGGCCGACGATGCCCGCGCTATTCGCGCCCAAGTCCTTGTCGATGGCGAAACCATGTTCTGGGCCAGCACCAGTGACAACGGTCACCCCAATGTGGACGAAGTCTGGGCTTACTTGCCAGATCTACACTTCGAACCGCGCCCCGCTTATCTGAAATCCCTCGGCGACAAGCCGATTGGCTCCACCGCCGCTTTCAAAGACAAAAACAACAAGCGCACCATCGAACTCAGTATTTCCTACGGCGGACGTGCCTGGCTGCGCGAGCTCACCCTAGAAAAACAAGGCGCCGCCTGGCGCATCAGCACCCAGCAAGTGGAAACCCAGGCACCCTATCGCTGGATTCCGCGTCGCTCCGTCGAAGACCTTTGCCAAGCCAAATCTAAGGGTTAAAGCTATTCATCTCCATGAAAGCTTGGCGGTCCATCTTGTTGCCGCTTCTCCTCACGTTGGCATGGTTGTGGTCTTGGCAAGACTATCGCGATCAACGAGCTCAACACCTTCAGGAGAACGACCGTTTGGGATTTGCCCTGGCTGGATCCAGCGAAGGGCAGATCGCACGCATGTGTCGAGGCGGACGTTACCAGGCGGACGAATTGCAAAGTGCAATGGATTCGATGTTGGCGGTAACCGGAGCTCACGCATTGGAGTTGTTCACCCGCAAAGGCGAACCGCTTGTTTCCAGCATTTCGCCCGAGAGCCTCGCCGGCCCTAGTTTTGAAATCCCACTAGTTCCTCCCATGCCGCGGGGAATGGGGCGTGGGATCTCTTTCAAGGGGGAAAAGTTGCCGGATGGTCCTTGGACTGTTCGCCTGACCATGCCCTCCACCTTCGGCCTAGCTCAAGCCCGCGGAGATCGGTACCGCTTCGTAAAAAATGGAATCTGGCTGACCTTGCTGTTCCTTGCTCTGGCTGGATTGCAACGGTCCGGGCTACGTCAGGTTCGTTTGAAGGCGAAGCTTGAGCGCTCGGAGGACCGGCTCAAGCATCTGCACTATTTGGAACGGTTAGGTGCGGGGTTGGCCCACGAAACGCGCAATCCTTTGGGCTTGGTGCGAGGATATGCCCAGAGACTTATGCAGGCCCCGCCCGATAGGGAGACTACGCGAGAGGTTGCTTCCACAATCGTGAAACAAGCCGACCGCACTCTGGCCCGCCTGGATGAATTCCTTGCTTTGAGCCGTCCGGTTGTCCTCAATAAGAGCGCCTTTTCTATGCGCAGTTGGGTTGAGGATCTCTGTGGATTGCTCGCCCCCGAGGCAGAAGACGTCGGAGTGGAATTGTTATGCACTCCCTTGCAAAGCACCGGGAGCAAAGAGCAGGACCAAATCGTCGGCGATCAAGATCGCTTGAGGCGCCTGTTAATGAACTTGGTCCTCAATGCGGTGCAGGTAGGTGGAGAGGGCACCAGGGTTCAAGTCCACTACGCTGCTCGCGACAATCAACCCTTCCTGTGCGTAGAGGATGACGGCCCTGGAATTCCTGAGGATATCGCAGAAACTCTTTTTGAACCCTACGTCACACGTCGCCCTGGGGGTACCGGACTGGGCCTGGCTTTGGCGCGCGCAATTGCTCAGGAGCATGGCTGGACTTTGCGCTATGAGCCCAGACCCGGCGGGGGAAGCCTGTTCCTACTCGACCCAAAGCACCTCATAAAAGAATTCTTCCATGACCGCGTCTGAACCCACTCTATGGATCGTTGATGATGATCCCGGGTATCGGCACCTATTGCGGGGTGTACTGTCCAGCCCAGGACGAAGGATTTTCTGCGCAAGTAGCGCGGAGGAAGGGCTGGAGGGAATGCAAACCGATCCAGCCGATTTGATTCTTCTAGATATGCGTATGCCCGGTATGGGCGGTTTGGGAATGCTGCGCGAATTGAAGGCCATCGGTAGGCTCCCGGCCGTCTTGGTCCTTACTGCCTTCGCCGAAATTGAGGATGCGGTCGAGGCTATGAAGCTCGGCGCGCGCGACTATCTGAGCAAACCGGTGGATCTGGTGGACTTGGCTGAAAGAGTCAGGCACTTATTGGGAGGGCCCGCATCTGGTTCTTTGGACACCGATCCGACCTTCCCGGAACTTCCGGACAACGTGGTTGCAGAAGCTCCGATTATGCGTGACTTTTTGGGCGAGCTATTCCGGGTTGCTCAAAGCGATGCTGCAGTCCTTTTGCGAGGAGAAAGCGGTACTGGAAAGGAGGTGCTCGCCCAACTCTTGCATAACTGGAGCAGGCGCGCGGTAATGCCATTTGTGGCCATCAACGTAACCACTTTGTCCGAATCGTTGGTCGAAAGCGAACTCTTCGGCCATGCCAAAGGCGCCTTTACCGGAGCTCATGCGCGCAAAGATGGTTGGGTGCGAGCATCGCAGGACGGATCCCTTTTTCTGGATGAAATCGCCGAGATGCCCCTCGCGGTTCAGCCTAAGCTTTTGCGCGTACTTGAGGAGAAGCAAGTCATCCGCGTGGGCGAAAGCGAAGCAGATGCTGTCGACTTTCGCCTGATTTCAGCTACTCACCAAGACTTGGAACAGCAGGTCCAACAGAAGAAATTTCGTGCCGACCTTTACTATCGTTTGGCGGTGGTGGTTCTTGAAATTCCGCCGTTGCGCGAGCGCGCCGAGGACATCTTGCCATTGTCGAAATGGTTCATCGCGCAGGCTTGCAAAGAAGCGAAAAATCTTTCGCCGGATACCGAGCAACACTTGATGGAGTACGACTGGCCGGGCAACGTTCGTGAGTTGCGCAATGCGATCACCCGTGCCGCCATTTTGTCGTCGGGTTCGTTGATATTGCCTGAACACTTGCCGCCATCACTTCAGAAGATCGGCGCGTCAAGTGCGAGTGATTGCAACCATTCCCAGGGTGCCGGGCAAGATCTAGCCAGTTTGGAAAAACATGCCATTTTGGATAGCCTGCGTCGCAACAACGGCAATCGCACTCAAACAGCGCTTGAATTGGGAATCAGCCGACGAAAACTACTGTATCGATTGAAGCAATACGGCCAAAGCCAAGAGGACCATTCTTTGGGGCAGTGAGCCGGAGTGCGCTTAAGCACGATTTGATTCCCACTGCGATGAGAACTGCGCAAAAAATGCGCACCGAGAGCGTGACTGCGCACACTTGGGCCTTAACTTTCCCTATATATAAAGTTGCCGGCTGGCATGGCAGTTGCACTTTTTGAAGCGTGGAGGGCACGCCGAAGGTTCGGTGCAAAGATGGCCCACACACAACAAATCAACCTCGAACCTGAAAGGAGTTCTCCCATGAAAGCACTTCCAAAATTCTTAGCCATAGTTGCAGCTATCGCGTTCATCGGCAACCCGGTGCTTGCCCAAAACGGCGGCGGCAACGGTGGTGGCAACGGCGGCGGCGGCGGAAACGACACGCTGATGACCTATCTTTCCAGTCTTCCTGCCGAAACGGTCGATGCCCAAGAGCAGGCGGATCTGATTCACATGCGCCAAGAGGAAAAGCTTGCGCGTGATGTTTACTTGACGTTGTATGCCAATACTGGCCTACCTATGTTCCAGAACATCGCGCAATCGGAACAGTCTCACATGGACTTGACCCTTTTCATTCTGGATAAGTACGGAATTGCTGACCCAATCGTTTCGGATGACATCGGTGTTTACCCGGACCCGACTTTCACCTACCTGTACCGTAGGCTTACCCAGTACGGTAGTAGTTCCATATTCCGCGCCATGTTGGTCGGTGCCGCCATCGAAGACTTGGATTTGTTCGATCTGGACCACGCATTAGTCAACACGGACAACCGCGACATCGGCACGGTTTGGCAAAACTTGGCCCGCGGTTCTCGCAACCACATGCGTTCGTTTTACGGCCAACTGCAAACCTTCGGATACACCTACAGAGGAATTTGGCTTTCCACTGCGAGCATCCTGGCCATCGTGAATTCCGCCCACGAAAATCAACCCGTGGATGAAAACGGAGACGTGCTGCCTTAAGGAATGAATCGACTTGGAAGAGGCATCCAGGTCTGGGGGGAGGTCCGAATGGGCCTTCCCCTTTTTTGTTGGGCGCTTTCTTAATCGAATTGCGCGCCCTGTGCCCGCACGCGCGCATTCAGCACTTTGCCGCTTTCGCCCCAAAGCCGTTTGACGCGTAGCGCAAGCTTGGCTTCCAGTTTTTGCATAGAACCGGTGCGCGTCAAAACCAGCAATGCTGAGCCGGCACCTGAAAGCGTGGCGGCAATCGCACCGTTGGCGTTGGCGAAATCGAGTACCGACTTCGCGCCGGTCAGCAACTTGAGTCGCGAAGCCACGTGCAACTCGTCTTCCACGCCAACGCGGATGAGGTCTTCATTCAACGTACGCAAGCCTTCCAACAAAATCGGCGTGCGTCGGGCTTGGTTGGCGGCGCGCTGGAACGAGACCGACGTCGGTAGCACCTCGCGCGAGCGGCTGGTGCTGAGCGGATAGGGGGGCACGACGATCAAAAAGCGCAGATCTTTGTGCAAGGTGACCGGCATGTGGTGCCAGCTGGTTTTTCCGGTCGGCACTGACCAATGCGCGCCGCCAAGCAAGCTGGCAGTGGCGTTTTCCGGATGACCCTCCAAAGCGACCGCTTCTTGATGCAAATCCTGAGGGTCGAGCTTAGATCCGGTCAGGCGATTCCCAAGCAGCAATCCACCGACCAAACCCGCTCCCGATGCCCCCAATCCGCGCCCCGGCGGGTACGAACCCACCACGGTAATTTCGCCCGGAGGCAGCGGTTTACCGGCCAAAATGGCCGCCCGCCGCATGCCGCGCACGATGGGGTCGCGTCCGGACGTCAAAGTGGACTCCTCCAGCGGCCCCTGGCGCACTAACTTCAGCTTTTCCGCCGCTTTCCAGCTAATCGTCAGCAAATGGTCGATGGCGATGCCAAAGCTGTCAAAACCCGGCCCAATATTGGACGTAGAGCCAGGAACCTGCAGTTTTAGGGTGGTCGATTGTCGGCGCGAGAATGCCATGGGAGTGGGGGAAAACCCGTGGCCAGGAATCTAACACTAGCCACAGCGCCGTTGAACTATTAAAATACCGGGCTCACGATACCAGGCTAGGCGCCAAAAAGGGCTTGGCGTAGGTTGCCCGGATCGTCCTCTCGATGGGATTTGCGCTCACCGTGCATAGTCCCGACCCGGAATACCTGCCTCTAACAAACATCCGCACCCGCAAAAATCATGAGTGCAACCGCGACTTCCACGCCTCCGGAGCTGTCTGGCTCCGAGCTTAAGCGTCTTCAGAACCTGCGCAACATCGGCATTATGGCGCACATTGATGCCGGTAAAACCACCGTCACCGAGCGCATTCTTTACATCACCGGCCGTACCCACAACATCGGTGAGGTGCACCACGGTGAGGCCACCATGGACTACATGGAGGACGAGCGGGCACGGGGTATTACCATCACCTCGGCTGCCACTCAGTACGAGTGGAAGGGCAACCGGGTCAACCTGATCGACACTCCGGGGCACGTTGACTTCACCATTGAGGTGGAGCGTTCGTTGCGGGTACTCGATGGCGCGGTCTGCGTGTTTGACGGTGTTGCCGGTGTGGAAGCTCAGTCGGAAACGGTTTGGCGTCAGGCCGACCGCTACGGTGTGCCGCGAATCTGCTTCATCAACAAGCTGGACCGCGTCGGCGCCGACTTCGACTTCGCTTACGGAACCATTCTCAACCGCCTGGGTGCCAACGGCGTGCGCATGCAGCTGCCGATGGGTAAGGAGAAGGAGTTCTGGGGTCTGATCGACCTGACCGAGATGAAGGCTTACCGCTTCTGCGAAGGCGACGGCCCGGCAATGGAAGAGATGGACGCCATTCCGGACGAGTACTTCGAGCTGGCCGAAGCCCGTCGTATGGAGATGATCGAGAAGATCGTCGAGATCGACGACAACCTGGTCGAGAAGTTCCTGGAAGGTGAGGAGATTTCGGTTGAGGAGCTGAAGGCCGCAACCCGCGCTTCCACCTTGGCTGGTCACGCTGTGCCGGTTTTCTGCGGTTCGGCCTTGCACGACAAGGGCGTGCACCCGCTGCTCGACGCCATCATCGAATTGATGCCGAGCCCGTTGGACCACGGCGAAATTGCCGGTACCAACCCGAAGGACAAGGAAGAGGAAATCGTCTGCCATCCGAACAGCGATGGTCCGCTGGCTGCGCTGGCGTTTAAGACCGTTGGCGACCCGAACGGCGACCTGACTTTCGTCCGCGTTTACTCGGGCATGTTGAACCGCGGTGACCAGATCTACAACCCGCGCACCAACCGTAAGGAGCGCATCGGCCGTTTGATGTTCATGCACGCCGATAAGCGCGAAGCGGTTGACACCGTGCGCGCCGGCAACATCTGCGCCGTAGTCGGTCTGAAGGACACCATCACCGGTGACAGCTTGTGCGAGCAAAAGAGCCCGATCATGCTCGAATCGATGGACTTCCCGGAGCCGGTCATCGCGATGGCCGTCGAGCCAAAGTCCACTGGCGACCGCGATAAGTTGGGTGACTTGCTCGGTCGCTTGACTCGCGAAGACCCGTCGTTCCGCGTCACCACCGACAAGGAAACCGACGAAACCGTGATCGCCGGCATGGGTGAGCTTCACCTCGAGATCATGGTGACTCGCATTAACCGGGACTACAAGATCCCGATCAACGTGGGCGCCCCGCGCGTGGCTTACCGCCAGACGCTCAAGTCCGAGCGCGACATCGAAGGCAAGCAGGTCAAGCAGTCCGGTGGTTCGGGTCAATACGCTGTGGTCAACGTCATCTTCACTCCGTGCGAAGAGTACGGTGAAGATGTCGTCTTCGAAGACACCACCAAGGGTGGCGTGATCCCGGGTCAATACATTCCGGCAGTGGGCAAGGGTATTGACGAGTCGATGAAGAGCGGTGGCCGCCTCGGCTTCCAGTACGTTGGTGTTAAAGCCAACTTGCACTTCGGTAAATCGCACGATGTGGACTCCAGCGAACTGGCGTTTAACTTGGCCGGTCGTACTGCGTTCCGTCAGGCTGTTGCCGACAACTTCACCGTCCTCGAGCCGGTGATGAAGCTCAGCGTGCAAGTCCCTGAGGAGTACCTCGGTGACGTCATCGGCGACTTGAACACTCGCCGTGTTGCCATCGAAGAGATGACCATGGACGGCATCATTCGTGAAATCAGCGGTCGGGTGCCGATCGCCGAAATGTTCAGCTACGCCAGCACGATTCGAGGTCTAACCGCCGGTCGCGGTACCTTCTCGATGGAGCCGGATGGATACGATCCAGTCCCGAGCTACATTCAGGAGAAGATCATCAAAGAAGCTGAGGAGCAGGATAAGTAAGTCTTTTTAGTTGGCTAACCGACGGGAGTCCTTTTGGGCTCCCGTTTTTTTTTTGTGGTGGTTGTGGGAGGTTTCTGGGTGGTCCTTCCCGCGACAAAGACGACGCGGAGCGTCGTAAAAGTCGCGGGAAGGACCACCCAGAAACCTGGATTCGCATCCACGCAACAACCAAAACGGGTGGGGCCAAAAGGACCGCGCGCGGGGGGACAAAATACTCCCTAATCGCATGCAAGAAAAACTAACCTCCATCCAATTGAGAGTGTCCAGGTACGCACTCAACAATCAAATTATTTGTTTTAAGTCTGGGGAAGTGCTCCTTTGTGTGGGGTCGCTGCGTCTGGCGGTGAGTGTCGGTAAATGTGGGGGTGGGGGATCCATGGTTGATGGGATGTCTGTGGATTGGGGTCAGTCTCGGCGACTTTTAAGACGCGCAGCGTCTTCTTTGTCGCCGAGACTGACCCCAATCCACTCCACGCATCAACCAAATACCCCACCCAACATTTACAACCACCCACCCCATCCCGTATCGTCAACTCATGCAGAAGCAGGAGTACTTCTTCGACGCGCATTGCCATCTCTTCACAGTGGCCGATATCCCGCTGTATCAACTCGCGAAACGGTTGCATCGCAAAGCCGAGCATCCACTGCGGTTATTCCTTGCTCCGGCGGCGATTGCTTTGCTGAGTGTGGAGAAGTTTCGTGAGTTTATTCAGTTTTTTGAGTCGGAGCCGAAGCAGAACGTGGTGCGGGTTTCGGCGCAGTTGTTGGAGTCGTTGGGCAAGCTGAATGTGGAGGCGGAGAAAGTGGTGATGACTCCGTTGGTGATGGATTTTGATGCCGGCGGAAAGGTGGACAAGTTGCTGCCTCAGGTGGAGAGGTTGGTGAAGGCCGCGCCGGCGGCTGAGGGGGTGGTGATTCTTCCTTTTGTCGGAGTGGATCCGCGGCGTTTGTTGGGTGACGGGGAGCCGGCGCCGTCGACGGTGCGCAAGCGGGTGAAGGAATTTTTGAATGTGAATGGTGTCAAAGGTGTGGGTGAGCGCGGTGGTTGGGCGCAGCTGGGCAACAAGGTGGCTAGCGGCGATTTGATTGGGGTGAAGCTTTATCCGCCGTTGGGTTTTGATGTGTTGCCGGATAAGAACAAGCGGTTGCGCGATTGCCATTTGGAGATTTATCGCGAGTTGGCGCACCGCAAGTTGCCGGTAACGGTGCACTGCCAGGAAAAGAGTTTCGAGATGGCGTCCAGCCACCAAGAAGCGATGGACTTCACCAAGCCCGACAATTGGTTGCGCGTTCTGGACTTCAGCCCGCAACTCAGTCGCTTGAAGCTGAACTTTGGTCACTTCGGCGGCGACGACGGCGTCAAAAAGGTGGTGCCGCTGCGCAACCGCGGCGAGATGGAAGACTTCGACGATTGGCGGGCACCGCGCAAGCCGCGTCAGCGTGGTTGGACCTTTGAAATCATTCAAATGCTGAAGCGTTTTCCAAATACCTACGCCGACGTGTCCGCTTTTCACTTTGGCGACAAGACCGCTTGCAACGCGCTGATGTGGCTGTTGGCCTTCGATCACAACGGTTACTTCGACGAAGACGGCAGCAAAAACTACCCGCTGCTTGACAAGCTTTTGTGGGGTTCGGACTACCCGATGATCCTGCCGGAATTCCACGGCTATCACCCGTACCTGCGTGCCTTCGTGCGCACGATTTTGCAGAACAAGGGGCGCTTCTCGAGCTTCGAATGCCCACCGCAAATCGGGCCCGACGGCGAGGTCATCAAGCACGCCGTGCCCGGCAAAGCCAAAAACTGGCAGCCGCTGCCACCGGCGACGGATATTTTTCAGCGATTGACCAGCGTCAACCCGCGCCGATTCCTGTTTGATTGACCTCCACAGCGGCGGGGATTGATAAAATCTGCCCGTCATGTCGAATCCCTCCCACAGCGGCGAGCATCGTGCAGCTGCCCAAGCGCTCGGACTCAAGGTCCCGGCGTACTTACATCTTCGCCAGGCTTACATCGATGGCGAAGCTCCTATTTGGCTGCGGTCCGCGGATCCGCAACTGGCCGGCTTGTTCCAGGAGGATGCGTTTGCATTCGAACTCCTGTGGGAACGCGTCGGTATGCAGTTGGGGTTGGAGCGGCGGCGCGCCAACCTGTTGCGTTCGGTAGAAAAGCTCGAACGCCCCGAGTTGGTCGATCCCATTGCCCAGGCGATGGACGAAGGGGAGTTGGAGGATTATTCGTTCGCGGTGGAACCGTCGGCTGCGCCGGAGGGCCACGAGGCTCCGGAAGACGAGAAGCTGCAGGAGTACCTGCAAGCCCTGCGCGGCTGCCACGACACCGCCGCTGCGTTGCGCGATGCGTTCCGCGAGCACGGCAAGATCAAGGTGACCGCAACCGGTAAGGAAGGCGTCGAAATGGGGCCGTTCCAGTCGTTGGTTGACCTCAACACCGAAGTCAAGGTGTTGCCGCCGGCCAAATACTTGCAGATCCGTCGCGGTGAACGTGCCCATGCATTGTCGGCGCAGTTCGAGTTGCCGACCGCCGAGGTCAAGAAGGTCTTTGATAAGACCGAATTCCCACCGCAAGAGCGCGAGCGTTACTACTTGCTGTTCCAGCAATGGGTCAAAGAAGAGCGCTTACCGCGCTTGCACCAAGAGGCGCGCGCCAAGTTGAAGCGCACCGCCGAAACCGCTGCATTGCGCAACGCGTGGGAGCAGTTGGATTTCTCTATCAACCGCGGCCGTCATAACGGTGGTGTGTTGGGCTTGTGCGGCGTGCGCGGTGGCAAGGTTCAGTTGGCGCTGATCGGTGCCGACGGCGAGTATCAGCGTGCCGCGTTGATGTCGCCGAAGAGCGACGGATTTGGATCCGAGCTACATTCCTTCCTCGGCGAAGACATGCCGGGTCTGTTGGCTTACCAGGGTGACACCTCGTCGCGTAACTTGGCGCAAAAGGTGTCCAAGTTGCTGCGCAACCAAGGTGGCGATGCCCCCAAGGCTCCGGCCAAGGCTGCTCCCGCTCCTGAAGCCAAAGTGGCTGAGGCGCCGGCTGAAGAGCCGAAGGCCGATGCGGTTGCTGTTGCACCTGCAGATGCAGATGCGCCTGCTGAAGCAGCTGCTGCCCCGGTTGCCGAGGCGAAGCCCGTGGAAGCCAAGCCGGCCGAAACTAAGCCGGCCGAAGCGGAAAAGAGCAAGCCGAAGGGCAAAGCTCCGCGCAAGAAGGGCGCCAAAGTGCGCATGGCTCACGTGCCGATCGCCGTCGCCCGTACGCTGCAGCGCGAAGTTGCGCGTCGCGGCGCCGAGACTTTGCTCAGCCACGACGAACGTCAGGCTTACTTGTTGGCTCGCTTCGCTTGGGATCCGCGCGCAGCTGCGTTGCACACCCCACACGTGGTGCGCGCCTTCATCTCGTTCCGCGGCGAAATCAACCACCGCCGCTTGGAAGAGTTTGAAGTGACCTTCCTGCGCTCGTTGCTTTTGGAAAAGGGCATCGACCTAAATCAAGCACCGATCGATGTGCTGCGCATGGTGCCGGGTGTCGACGCCGAGGGCGTGGTCATTGAGCGTTCTACCGGCGAGTTCCGCAGCCTCGACGATTACGCCGAGCGCATGGGACCAAGCGATCGCGATTTCCGCGCTGCCGCATGTTTGCTGCGTGTGAATCGCGGTGAGCAGGTGCTGGACTCGCGTCGTTTGCATCCGCTTTACTACCCGGTCGTCGATTACTTAATCGCGCAAAGCGATATGTCGTTGTCCGAGTTGATGCGCAAGCCGGCCAAGGTTTCGGCATTGGATTGGGACGAGCTGCTCAGCGTCAACGGCTGGCGTCGTCAGGTGATTCAGTTGATCCGCAACGGTTTGGAGCGCGGCCATCGCCGTCGTCGTCCGGCCGCGCCGCGCGGACATCGCACCGTCAACCTGGATGCGTTGGAAGTCGGCAGCACCGTCAAGGGCAAGGTCACTGCGTTGACAGCTTATGGCGCCTTTGTCGACATTGGCGCGGGCACCGAAGGTTTGGTGCACATCAGTGAGATGGCCGATTCCTTCGTCAAAGACCCGGCAACCGTGCTGCAGCCCGGCCAAGAGGTCGAGGCGCACGTTTTGTCGGTGGACATTGAGAAGCAGCGCTTCCGTTTGTCGTTGCGCAGTGAAGGCGGTGCCGTCGAAGTCGACGATACACCTTCGTACGTGCGCAGCACGCGTCCGCGCAGCAGCGGTGGCCAAGGTGGTCGCGGTCGCGGCGGTCCTCGCGGTGGTGGCGGACGCGGCGGTGGTCGCGGAGATGGACCGGGCGGACGTCGTCGTAAGGGTGAGAAGTTGCCTCCGGATCCGAAGAAGCAGAAGAAGGAAGAGATCGATCCGACTAACCCCTTCTTCGTATTCTTCTCGAACAAAGACGAATAGAAGCTGGCCCCTTTGAGTGGCCCTAAATTCTAGAAGCCGCGTAAC
>CAYFOM010000002.1:0-156052 GCA_964344765.1 uncultured Planctomycetales bacterium
GGAAGGCATTTGATGAGTCTGCTGCTTTTTACAGAAAAGATGTTGCTTGATCGAATAAAAGCCGGGCATTCAAAGAAGTAAAAGAAACCAAAGGGAGAGGGAAAAATGAAAAGTGAACAAGAAACTCGTGATCAGGTCAGTAAAAACTACGCCGACGCGTTGCAGAAGACTCAGCAAGCCGCTGCAGATGCGCCGCGAAAATCTTGCTGTGGGGGATCGGCGCCGGAAGCGACGGTGGCGCAGTTAGCCGGTTACGGCCCGATCTTGGATGAGGATTTAGAAAACGCCGCGGCGAGTTCGTTCGGCTGCGGCAACCCGCTCGCGTTCCAAGATGTGGAAGAGGGGCAAACCGTGCTGGACCTCGGTTCGGGCGCCGGATTGGATTTGTTGATCGCTGCTAAGCGCGTCGGTCCGAACGGCAAGGTCATCGGCGTCGACATGACCGATGAAATGCTCGACGCCGCGCGCGCCAATGCGGAAAAGGCCGGGGCGACGCAAGTGGAGTTGCGCAAGGGAGTGATTGAGGATCTGCCGGTTGAGGACGGCAGCGTCGATTGGGTGATATCCAACTGCGTGATCAATCTATCCACCGACAAGCCGGCAGTCTTCGGCGAGGTGTCACGCGTGCTGGCGCCGGGGGGGCGCTTTGCCGTGTCGGACATCGTCGTCGAAGAGCTGCCGGATTCGTTGCGCGAACACGCGGTGGCTTATTCGGCCTGCATTGGCGGTGCGATTTCGGAAGCGCAATACATCGCCGGGTTAGAAGCCGCCGGTTTGACCGACGTCAAGGTGACCGAACGCGTGGTGTACAGCTACGACCAGCTCGCCGGAATTCTGACCTGTGACTTCGGTTTGGACGACGCGGCGGTCGCCGAGTTGGGTTCCGCGCTGAATTCGGTGGAAGGCAAGGTTTGGAGTGCGAAATTCAGCGGCAGCAAACCGTGATCTTGCGCCCATCGGCGTGAATCGCGCCTAGAATTTCGGGATGATTTCCTCCCGAACCCCTCGGTTCATGGCAGCAGCGCAAAAAGCGCGCGCCGGCTTCGTCGCCCTGGCCGCGTTGCTGCTGCTGCCCTCCGTTCTTCCCGCTCAACTTCAGTCGGGCACGGCTCGCCCGTGGGAGCATGAGATCTCGGATATCGAGGTCGACCCGCGCATCCAGTTTGGTCAACTGAGCAACGGCATGCGTTTTGCCTGGGCCAAGAACGGTGAACCGAAGGAACGCGTATATATGCGCCTGCACGTCGACGCCGGCTCGTTTGCCGAGTTGGATAGCGAGCATGGCATGGCCCACTTCCTCGAGCACATGGCGTTTAACGGCTCGACCAACTTTGAAGCCGGCACTTTGATCGAATGGTTCCAAGCCAACGGCATGAGCTTCGGCGCCGACACCAACGCACACACCGCATTTTCGGAAACGGTTTACAAGCTCGACTTGCCAAACCGCGACGAGCAGACCCTGCGCGATGGCTTGCAGGTGCTGCGCGATTTTGCTTCCGAGTTGGACATTGAAGAGGAAGAAGTTCAGGCGGAAAAAGGCGTCATTGACGGCGAGGAACGCGAACGCGACTCGGCCGGTTTCCGCGCCTTCGTCGAAATGCTTAACCGCCAGTACGACGGCACGCTGTTGGCCACGCGCTTGCCGATCGGAACCAAGGAAGTGCGCGATGCGTTTTCTTCCAAGTCGGTGCGCGCTTTTTATGAGCGCTGGTATCGCCCGGAGAACATGACTTTGGTCATCGTCGGTGACTTGGGCGACTTCAATATCGAACCGTTGATCGAAGAATACTTCGCCGACATGAAGGCGCCGGAGTCCGACGTCATGCCCGAGCCGGCGTTGGGGGATCCAACGATGAAGGACTTGTTCTTCCTGGTTTACAACGACGAGTTGCCGGCGGTGCAACTGACCGTTTCGATGTTGAAGCCGTATCAGCATCGTCCGGACACCAAAGCCGAACGCTTGGCCAACTTGCCGCGCAGTGCTGCGCACGCGATGTTGAACTTGCGCTTCTCCGAATTGGTCAAGAAACCAGAGACTTCGTTCTTGTCGGCTAGCGTTGGTAATGCCGGTGGCATGAAGGTGTTTGAAGGCGGCGCGCTGAACCTGAGCGCCGACCCGGAGAAGTGGGATGCTGCAGTCGCCGAAGCTTATGTAGAGTTGCGCAAAGCGCTGAACTTCGGCTTCCAGCAAGCCGAGTTGGACGAAATTCGCGCCGACACCATTCGCGCTTTGGATGAAGCGGTGCAGCGCGAGCCGAAGGCGCACTCGAAGTCGTTGCTCAACATGATTCTTGCCGTTGTCGAGGAAGGCGGCGTGCCGAGCAACGCGGCAACCGATCGTGAAGTCGTGATGGAAGCGTTGAATGCGCTAACCGCCGAGGATTGCTTGAAGGCATTGCGCGCCAATTGGAAGGGCGGGCAATTGAGCATCACCGGCGTCGGCGGTTTGGAATTGGAGAATGAAGTGGAAGCGCTGAAGGCCGCCTATACCGCGGCGCGTGAAGCGAAGATCAAGCGTCCGGATGCCGTCGAGCGCAAGGCTTGGGCTTACGGTTCCGATCCGGCGAAGAAGGGTGAAATCACGTCGCGCACCCACGTCGAAGATATGGATGCGTGGTTGGTCACCTTCGCCAACGGTGTTCAGTTGAATCTGAAGAAGACGGATTTCAAAGAGCGCCAAATCGTCATGAATGGCCGTTTGGGCGCCGGCATGGCGGTGATGCCCGATGAGCAAACTTTGGCAGGCGGCGTTGGTGCTTTTGCTTATTCCGCCGGTGGTTTGGTTGAGCACAGCGCTGATGACCTGCGTAGGTTGACCGCCGGCAAACAGGTCGGCGCATCGCTAACCGTTGCCGAAGATCACTTCGCCATTTCCGGTGCGACCACTGCCGAAGACATGGTCATGCAATTGGAAATGATCTGTGCGTTGATCGAGCACGGCGGTTATCGCGAAGACGGTTTGACCATGCTGAAGGCGCAGATCCCGTTGATCTATCAGCAGCTGAAGCACACTCCGAACGGACCGATGATGTTCGACTTCGCGCCGCAGCTGTTCAACGGCAATATGCGCTTGGAAATGTTCGGCATCACGATGATGGTGGCCGAAGAGGAGTTGAGCGCAGTAACCATCGACGACGTGCGTGAAGCCATGGCCGGGCCAATGAAAAATGCTCCGTTTGAGCTGACCATCGTCGGTGACTTGGATGTGGACGCGGTCATCGACGCCGCCGCGCAAACCATCGGCATGTTGCCGCCGCGCGATCCGGCCAAAGGTGTAGTACCGGAAATGACCGGCGCGATTCAACCCAGCATTTTCATGGAGCGCGAAATCCCAACCGCCGACGAAAAGATCACATTGATGATGATCTTCCCAACCACTGATGGCTTCGACGACAACACCCGTCGCGGATTAGGTTTCCTCGGCACCGTAGTCGATGACCGCCTGCGCTTGGAAGTGCGCGAGCGCTTGGGCGCGGCATATTCGCCGGGCGCCGGCGCCAGCTCGTCGCAGGTGTTCAAAGGATTGGGTGGTTTGTTGATTCAAGCGAGCGGTGACCCAGAAAAGCAGCAAGAGCTCATCGACGCTTGCCGCAACGTTGCTGCCGACTTGATGGAGAACGGAGTCACCCAAGATGAGGTCACTCAACTCGCCGAGCCGATTCAAAACCAGTTGCGCGACGCAATGCGCACCAACGGTTACTGGATCAACGTGCTCAGCGAAGCGCAGAGCGATCCATCCACTTTGGCAAGTTCGCGCACGGTGCTGGATTACTTCTCGAACATCAAGCCGGAGCAAATTTCGGCGTTGGCGAAGAAGTACTTGGATCCTGAAAAGGCATCTACCTTGGTCGTCAAGCCGAAGAAATGAGGCGCGCGTTCCTCGCGTGTGCGCTGAGCGGTGGGGCGGTTGTGGCCGTCCTACTGCCCGGCTGTGGTCAATCGCAAAACGATTCCGACGCCACCGGTTCCGACAAGAATGCGTATTCCGCAGAGGCCGGTGGTTCTGGGGCCGCCCATTACGTCGGTGGGCAGAAGTGCGCTGAGTGTCACGATACTGAATGGAAGTTGTGGCAGGGTTCGCACCATGATCAAGCGATGGCGGCGGCGTCGGCCGATACGGTGTTGGGCGACTTTCAAGATCGCGAACTGGAGCACTTCGGCACGACCACGCGGTTTTTTCAGCGCGACAATGCCTATTGGGTGAGCACCGCCGGCGCCGACGGCACGGTGCAGGACTTCCAAGTTTCGTGGGTGTTCGGCGTCGAGCCGCTGCAGCAATACTTGGTCGACTTTGACGATGGCCGCAAGCAAGTGCTGCCCTATTGCTGGGATTCGCGGCCGGCCGATCAGGGCGGTCAGCGCTGGTTCCATATCCACCCAAACGAGGAGGTTCCTCCAAGCGATTTGCTGCACTGGACCAAGTCCAGTCAAAACTGGAACTTCATGTGTGCCGAGTGTCACTCGACCGGGTTGACGCGCGGATATCATGAAGAAAGCGATACCTTCGATACGCAATGGCATGAGATCGACGTGTCGTGTGAATCCTGTCATGGACCGGGTTCCACGCACCTCGCTTGGGCGGATGCTCATGCGCAAGACGGCGATATAGCAGCGCAGGATGGGCAATCTGTTTCCGCGGAGGAAATGGGCTTGAAGCCATTGGTCAACCACGATGGTGCCATTTGGGAAATCGATTCCGGCAGCGGCAAGCCGAAGCGCAATCCGCCGTTGGAAGCGCATCGCGAAGTCAACACTTGCGCGCCTTGTCATTCACGGCGCTCGCCGCTGAGCGATGGCCATGAACCGGGCGCCGAGTTTTTGGACGACTACATGCCGTCGCTGCTTGAGCCGTTGCTTTACCACGCCGACGGCCAAATCCTCGACGAGGTTTACGTGTGGGGTTCGTTCGTGCAATCGAAGATGCACCACGCCGGTGTCAGCTGCAGCGATTGCCACAACGCGCATTCGTTGAAGCTGAAATTTGAAGGCGACAACTTGTGCTTGCAGTGCCATCCCAGTGAGACGTTTGCCAGCAAGAAGCACCACGGCCACGACCCGTTTGCAGGCGGCAACAGCTTCGTGTCGTGCGTGGATTGCCACATGCCCGAAACCACATACATGGTCAACGACCCGCGCCGCGATCACTCCATGCGCGTGCCGCGGCCGGATTTGAGCGTGGCCATCGGCACACCGAATGCATGCAACGGATGTCACGATGACCAGACTGGGCAATGGGCGGTGGAAGCGGTGGAAGAATGGGCAACCGGCCGCAACGAAGCAGGGGAAAAGTTATCTAGCGCCAATGCCGAACTGTGGCCCACTCATTACGCCACTGCATTGCATAAAGGACGCGTCGGCGCACCTGGTGCGCAACAAGCTTTGCGAGACGTCGCCGGCGACGCCAGCCAACCAGCGATTGCTCGCGCCAGTGCGCTGATCGAGTATTCGCAGCGCGGTTATCCGGGTTTGGAATACGTGGTCGCAACCATGCCGGATGAAACCCAAACGCCGCCGTTGCTCGACCCGGATCCGCTGTTGCGTTTAGGCGCGGCGCAAGCGGCAGCCGGATTGGCGCCGGAATTGCGCGTGCGCATTGCGGTGTCGTTGTTGCTGGATCCGGTGCGCGCCATTCGCCATGAAGCGGTGCGTCAAATTCTTCCGTTCTCGGATCAAATGCCGAAGGACGGCGAGGTCTACGACTTGTTCCAAAAGGAGTTGGCTAGCTATCAGCGCACATTGGAAGCGACGCTGGATCGTCCGGGTACGCGTCTGAATCGCGGTTTGATGTACATGGACCTGGGCCAAACCGAGCAAGCCGAAGCCGAGTACCGCGCGGCGTTGAAGTTGGAACCACATTACGTGCCGGCGGCGATCAACCTTGCCGATTTGATGCGCGATCAGCAGCGCGACGAGGAGGGCGAAAAAACCCTACGTCGGACTTTGGAAAAAGAACCCGGCAACGCCGACTTGTTGCACTCCTTAGGCTTGTTGTTGGTTCGCTCCGATCGAACCGATGAAGCGGTCAAGCAACTGCAAGCTGCTGCCACAGCCGCGCCGGCCAATGCCCGATATGCGTTAGTACTCGGCGTGGCGCATGAATCCTACGAGCAACCCGAAAAGGCGCGCGCGGCATATACGCGCGGCTTGATGTCGAGCCCGTGGGATCCGGAGTTACTGCTGGCGATGTTCCGCTTGTGCGAGCAAGACGGTGATTTAGAAGCGGCAAAGTCATACGCGCGGCGATTCTTGCAAGCGCGGCCCGATCATCAGCTAGGCGCCGATTTGAGCACTTGGCAGACGCAAAACGAATAAGCGGCGAATGCCTAGCCGAGTCACCGGCTACCAAATTCGGTCGTTCCACTCCTGCGTTTTCGAAATCTCGTGGGTAGTGGAATGACTGTGACTGCGGTTATGCAGCGCCGAGACTTTGCAGCGGGTGCGATAAGAATATTCGTCGGTATTGACGAAGGTCGCCGGACGATAGTGGCCGCCATGAGCCATCGTGCGGTCCCTTTTCTCCCAATCGAAATTAACTCGATTGGTGGCGAAGTGAATTAGCCCTTCCGTCGGCGGTTCGCCGAAATGGTTGACGATACCGGTCAATGCTCGCCAGAGCGGGAACTCGACCGCAGGGCCATCCTCGAAGAAGTTCGGATGGATGGGCAAGCCCAAGGTTTGGCCGGCGAAGGCGGCGTCGCGGTCGTTTCGGTCGAGATAGTAGATCTCGCTGCGATCTGCACCAGCCAGCAAAAAGGCGTCGACCGTTGCTTTGCCGGCTTTGGCGCTGCCTGGACCAAGCTTGAGCGCATCTTCATCCAGCCAAACTAGGACCACGGCGCGTAAGTTGACACCGGTACGCAGAACCGGAGTGGACCACTGAAAGCCGAGATGTTCGTTGGTGGTGGAATCGATCAAATACTCCACGTCTTGTTCCAATTGCAACATCAGGTCTTCGCCATGATCGATGTTGATTTCGATTTTGGCACCGCCCAAATAGTTCTGATCGTTCTTCTCCCAGTCGGCGTCGGCGGTCATTCCTTGCTGCCAGGTTGTGCCGCGGTGAAGCGGAGTGGGTAGCGCAACTTGCGATTGGAAATAGGCCGGAGTGACCTCGTGATTCTGCAGGTATTCGGAATAAGTTTGCGTGTTGTTGTAGTGATAAGCAGCCGTGCCTAAGCCGACCACAAGACGCAATACAAATAGCACCACAATCAGCAGCAGCAGCTTGACGGGGAGTTTCATGCTCTAGTGTTGGGATCGGCGCGGCTGCATTTTCAATCCATCTCCTTGACCGGATTGACCTTGCGATGGTGTTGCCGCATCACGCTGAAGTTCCAGTAGATCAGCAGCACCAACATGCCGAGCACCAGAATGTTACTCAAGTCATCGCTAAAGCCAATCATTCGGTTGAGGACTTCAAAGCTGATGTACATCAAAACCACGTCCAGGATGGCGAGCGGAATCAAGTACAAGCCGATGATCGCCGCGTACAAACCGTAAAGCGCACCGCGGGCTGCGCGGATTTTGCTCATGGCCACGGCACTGACGCTGGGCCCGCCGATGAAACCGGCGACGCCAAACCAACCCAAAGCCAGCATGAGGTGATCGAACAGCGACTTGGTCGGCTCGATCGGGTCGCCATTGGAATCCAGTTCGACCACGCTGATCCAAAACATCATCGGTACGGCGATGAAAATCGCGCTGGCCGACCACACCATTCCAAACGGCGCGAGCACGCACAACTTGGCGTCGCCAGGCGCTACCTCGAGGCGGGCGGAGACGTCGGCGGCGTAGCTTTCGGGGTTGCCCAAATCCTGCAGGATCTCCTCCAGCCGCATCATGTCGGCGGGGCCGGGGCCGTCGTACAGCGCCGAGTCGATGTGATCTTCCACATCCTCAAGCACCGCCTCGCGGTCGACGGCATTCAGGTGGTGCAAAGCGTCGCCGATGGCGTGCACGTAAGCCGCTTTGCGGCGTTCGAGTTGGCGATCTAAGTTCATGATTCTTCAGGTGTTTGCGGCATTCCGGCACGGACGAGCAGGTCGACGCCTTGGTGCATGCGCTGCCAACGCTCCTTCATCTGCTCGAGGCGGTCGCGACCGGAGTCGGTGAGTTGAAACCAGCGCCGCGGCGGCCCGTTTTCCGACGGCATCCGGTAGGTCGAAAGGCAGCCCTCGCGGTGGAGGCGCTGCAGGATGGGGTACACCGTGCCTTCGTTCATGGTCAGGTCGGGCACCTGCTTCAGGCGTTGCACGATTAAGTAGCCGTAACCGTCCTCGCGCTGCAGCACCGCCAGGATGCACAGCTCGAGCAGGCCTTTGCGCATCTGGATGATCCAGCGCTGGCCAGGGTCGGATGGGGTACTTTTCGCCATTGCGGTATACTCTATTGCATAGTAGTGGGAAATGGGGTGGGAAATTGCGCTTCGGAGTCGGAATTTTCATTCGGATCGGCGAATTTCCACTGCCGGCGCACTGCCGGGCGTCGGCCGCGCTCCTAAAGTGCGAGCATGACCGCACTCGATCGCGAATCCGCTTGGCAGCACCTCTGTGAATGGACCCAAACCGAAAGCCTGCGCCGCCACGCGCGCGCCGTCGAGGTCACGATGCGGGCCGCCGCCGAGCATTACGGCGATGACAGTGACGTCGAAAAATGGGGCATTGCCGGCATGTTGCACGATGCCGACTACGAAGCTTGGCCCGAGGATCACCCCAATCGCATCGTCGCCTGGCTTGAGGAGCGCGGCGAAGACGACATCGCTTATGCGATTTCGGCGCACTACACCAAGTGGGGCAAGGAGTACAACTCCATGCTCGACAAAGCGCTGCTTGCTTGCGATGAGCTGACCGGATTGATCATGGCTTATTGCCTGCTGCGCCCCGAGGGGATCGTCGGCTTGAAGCCGAAAAGCATTAAAAAGAAGCTCAAAGACAAGCGCTTTGCCGCCGGCGTGGATCGCGGCGAGGTGACGGCCGGCGTTGAGTTGCTGGGTGTGGAGTTAGGCGCTCACATCCAGTTTTTGATCGACGCGCTGGCGCCTCACGCCGAGGAGCTCGGCTTGCAGGGAACCAATGCGGCCAGTGCCTGAGAAAGTTCGGCGATGGTGAACGGTTTGGGCAGGAAGCCGTCGGCACCGAAGAAGTCTTGACCGCCGCTGTAACCGGAAATGGCGAGCACGGTGACGTCGGGGCGGATGTCGCGAATGCGCCGAAGCACCTCGGTTCCATGCCAGTCCGGCATGACCATATCGAGAAGCACTGCGGCGATGCGCTGTTGGTTTTCACGGAAGACCTCGACGCCGGCGCGACCGCAATCGGCGGTTAGCACTTCGTACCCGATGCCTTTCATCAGCTTCGCGGCGCTGGTCCGGACCGCTTCATCGTCATCGATTAGTAGCACGACGCCAGTCGCCGGCGCCGCTGTGCGTGGTGGTGCTTCGCCGATTTTGACCACCGATTCGGCTTGCGGCAGGCGCATGGTGAACATGCAGCCGACGGATTTTCGGTTGCGGACGGTCAGCGTGCCGTCGTGCTGCTTCATCGTTCCATAAGCTGCGGAAAGGCCCAGGCCGGTGCCTTTGCCCACCGGCTTGGTGGTAAAGAAGGGCTCAAAAATTCGATTGAGGTATTCCTCGGGAATTCCGGGGCCTTCATCGGCGATCGTTACTTCAATCCACGACTGGAAGGATTCGCTGCGTTTGCGGCTCGACGAGTGGCTGCTGGGCAAAACGCGATGATCGAGGTCGATTTGAATCAAACCGCCATCCGGCATCGCATCGCGAGCATTGAGGGCTAGATTGAGCAGCACACTTTCCAATTGCGCCGCATCGCCGAGCACGATCGCCGGTTGATTGGGCACCGAAGTTTCCACGCGAATGCGACGATCGAAGGTGCGTTCAATGATGCTGGTCACCGAATGGACGACCTCATTCAAATCCACCGGCCCGGCCTGCAGCGCACCGCGTCGGGCGAATGCTAGGAGCCGGCTGACCAATTCATTTGCGTTCTCGCACGACCGCATGATTTGGTTGTTGTAGCTCAACGCTTTAGCATCGTGGAGACGATCGCGCAGCAGTTCGCTAAAGCCAATCACACCGCACAACATGTTATTGATGTCATGGGCAACGCCGCCCGCCAATTGTCCGATGGCTTCCATCCGTTGCGAATGCTGCAACTGCGCTTCAATGACCTGTTGCTCGGTCACGTCGCGCATCAAAACCTGCCGACCGGAAAATCCAGGCACCGACGCAATGGCCACGTCGGCCAGGCGGTCGTCGGTAAGCGGCATCTTTTTAGTTGCTGATACCTCGGCGGCAAGCAGTTGACGCAAAACCGTTCGTGCGTCATTGGGGAACAGCTCGATTAACGAGGAACCTAGGACCTGGTGGCGTCTATACCCCAAGGAGTCGAGCGCGGTTCGGTTTACATCGGTGACTCGACCTTTTTCATCGACGATGAAGGTCATCAGCGGACTGTGATCAAAAATCGTTCGATATCGTTTTTCGGAACGTTCGAGTTCACGATCACGCACTGCCAAAGTGTTTTGCAAATTGGCCATCGCTTTGCGCACGGCAAAATGCTCCGGCGCTTGCATTTTGGCGTTTCGTTGAGCCGCATTTTTCAGAGCCTCAATCGTTTCCTCGGCAGCACGAAGCTGTTTCTTCAGCTCTTCATAACTCGGCGGTAAAGATTCAGTCACCAGGAGAGCCCAAAATTAAACCCGTTAGGGTGTGGTTGACCTGCATCGAGCCAATCTGCTCGCCGTAGGTTGAAAAGCCAATCGTTGGGATGGGGCACAAGGTGCGCCCCAGCTCTTCAAGGCAATCGCAATCGACTGCGTTGACGTATCGTCCACCACAAGAAAACTGCAACATGGCGGATGGATTGCGAACCTGGGCCAATTCAAGCTTCAGACCCTGCTCGGTGCGGGTAACCAAATGATCTGGTTCCATCAGGTGAATGACCGTGCCTTCTTCAATGCCTCCGCCCATCAACAGTTTGTCGGGCATGGCTGCCATCACTGTGCGCAAATACATTTGGTCCCCGGATTGCACGCCAAAGACGGCTGCGGAATTGGAGTCGGCCAACAACTCATCTTTAGTCTTACCGAGTAAATCGGCGAGGAATTCAGTCGCCGGATAGCCGTCTATGCGCTGAATAAACCGTCGATTGGGATCGGCCTCTGTGACGACGAAACTTTGTCCGGTGGGGTGGAAGTGATGAAGGTGGAAGGTGTGGAACGGCACGTTGGGTTCCAACAGAATCACTGCCGCAGCGTGTCGTGCAACCTTGCTGCCGACAGCAACCCGCGTCACTTTAAAACGAAAACCGTCTCCTGCACCGCCACCGACGAGCTCCATGTCGGGAACCGAAGTCAATAGCGATGCCATCAAAACTTCTTCCATGGCGGTTAAGCCATCGGTCAAGGTCATCAGCAAATAACGATCTTGGTTCTGCTGTAAGTGGTGCAAGTCCACGCCCAAATCGGTTGCTAGATTTTGCAGCAAGGTCGGGCCGTCATCAAAGCGGAACGCGCCGAGGTCGGGTACCAATCGAGCAGCCGCTCGTACCGGCGACGCCAACGCCATTGCAACTGTATTTCTCTCCAGGATTTTTCCCTCTGCAATTTCGCCGCAGGTTGTGGCGCCGGCGAATACCGAGTTTGGCAACTTCACTCGAAGCTGATCGCTAAGAGCATCCAGCGCGAAATCGGCACCGCAGAAGAAAAGGATCAGGCTTTGATCTAAGTTGCATTCTTCTCTTTGCAATTGCTCAACAATTTCGTCCGCCGCAGTTGCGGGGTCTTGAGCATTGGAAACCGCAGTAGAAATGAATGACGTGGGGGTAGTGGGCATGGGGGTGCGCACTCTCTAATGTAACTAGAAATCGCCCTTTGGTAGTGCACGATCCAGGATTTCAATTGGATGCAACACTTCAATGCCATGTTTGGCGCCGGCCAACTCGCGTAAAGACTTTTGAATTTGAATGATGCAGCCAATATTTGCCGATAACACCGCGTCGGCACCGCTGGCCAAAATATGTTCGGCTTTGCGGTGACCCAGCTGTTTGGACATGTCGGGTTGGTTTAATGCATAGCTACCGGCTGCACCGCAGCACAGTTCGCTTTCCGGCAAGTTCAAAAGTTGAAGTTGTGGAATTTGCTGCAGTAAGTTCCGCGGTGGAGTGCTGATGCCTTGGGCATGCTTCAAGTGGCAGGCGTCGTCGTAAACCACCTTCATTGGAAGCGGGCGAAACCTGGGCGTCGGCAAGTCGTTGAGGAATTCGTGAACATCACGGGTAAGCGCGGCCATCGAATCCAAGCTTTGGTGGAGCAGTTCTTTGTCGGGTGCCAACTCGCGACCCAATACGCCGGCTTCTTTCATCGTTGCGCCACAACCGGCAGCGTTGAGGATGATGGCATCCAATCGCGGCAATGCACCAAAGGTGATTGCATTGGTCGCCATTTGATCGATTGCTTCGTCGGTGCGTCCGCCGTGATAGGTCAATGCGCCACAGCAAACTTGGCTATCGGGAGTATGGACTTCGCAACCGAAAGCATGCAGTACGCGAACCGTCGCGCGGTTTAATGCCGGGAACATCGCTTCGCCGGCGCAGCCTAAAAACATTGCGACGCGTTTTGGGCGCTTTGAATCGGATGTCGACGTGCCACCTCCGTCGGTCGATGGCGCGGCAAGAACCGGTGGCAGTTCCGCTTGAACCGGCTGCAACTCCGGCAGTTGCTCGACCATGGTGCGCAAACCGCGCGGCATGACCTTGGAAACCGCTCGCAGCGCTGGAATCAAACGCAGCTTTTGCATCCAGCGCACCGGAGTCAGCGCGCGTTGCAGCTTGCGCCGGTCCGGAATAATGTCGCGCTGAAACTTGGCCGCAATGCCTGTGGCGGCATGAGGGGAAGGAAGTTCGCCCTTTTGTTCCAAGCGATGCTGTTCCACGCGCATTGGTTCAAGCATGCGCGAATATTTGACCCCGGAAGGACAAGCTTGCTCACAAGCGCGGCAATCCAAACACAAATCCAACGCCGGGGTGGCGTCGGCGAGTTGCATGCGATCTTCTTCGACCGCTTTCATCAGGTACAAGCGGCCGCGCGGGCTCAGACTTTCGTCGCCGGTCTGCAGATAAGTCGGGCAAGCCTGTAAGCACAGGCCGCAGTGCATGCAATCGGGGTACTTATCTGCAGGTGGCGACGCAGTCGGTTCAATCATCGGCGCTTCCGAGGAAGAAGTCGTTGCCCTTATCGTCGGTGATGATGAACGCCGGGAAGTCTTCAATTTCGATCTTCCATACCGCTTCCATGCCGAGCTCCGGGTACTCCAAGCACTCTACCTTCTTGATGCAATCCTGCGCCAGTCGCGCGGCGGCGCCGCCGATGGAGCCCAGGTAAAAACCACCGTGTTTCTGGCACGCGCGCATCACTTGAGGGCTGCGGTTGCCCTTGGCGACCATGACCATCGAGCCGCCGGCTGCTTGGAAGGTGTCGACGAAGCTGTCCATGCGCCCGGCCGTCGTCGGTCCGAACGAACCCGATGCCATGCCGTCCGGCGTCTTGGCCGGGCCGGCGTAGTAAACCGGATATTCGCGCATGTATTCGGGCAGCTCGCCTTCTTTTTGCAGACGTTCGCGCAGTTTGGCGTGTGCCAGGTCGCGGGCAACGATCATCGTGCCGCTCAGCGAAACGCGTGTGCGCACCGGGTGCTTCGTCAGCTCGGCGAGGATGTCCTTTATCGGCTGGTTGAGATCGATCTTGACGACGTCACCGCCCAGCGCACTGTCGTCGGTGGAGGGTAGGTACTGGTCAACGTTGTTTTCCAGTTGCTCAACGAACACTCCTTCGGCGGTGATCTTGCCTTTGATCTGGCGGTCGGCGCTGCACGAAACGCCAATGCCGATCGGCAGCGATGCGCCGTGACGCGGCAAACGAATCACTCGCACGTCATGGCAGAAATACTTGCCGCCAAATTGCGCGCCGAGGCCGACGTCGCGGGTGAGTTGATGCACCTTCTCTTCGAACTCCACATCGCGGAAGGCATGACCGTGCTCGTTGCCGCTGGTCGGCAGGTCGTCGAGATAGCGCGCACTGGCCAGCTTGACCGTCTTCAAGTTCTGCTCGGCCGAGGTTCCGCCGATGACCACCGCTAGGTGATAGGGCGGGCATGCCGCCGTGCCCAGCTTGGCGATATTTTCGCGCAGCGTTTCCAGCAGCAAATCTTCACGCAGCATCGACGGTGTTCCTTGCACCAGGAAAGTTTTGTTCGCCGAACCACCGCCCTTGGCCATGAACAAGAAGTCGTAGCTCATGCCCGCCGTCGAGTACAAATCGATCTGCGCCGGCAGGTTGGTTTTGGTGTTGGTCTCCTCGAACATGCCGCGCGGCGCCAACTGGCTGAAGCGCAGGTTGTCGTCGGCGTAGGTGCGGAACACACCGCGGGACAACGCTTCTTCATCGCCGCCCCCGGTCCAGACTTGCTGACCCTTTTTGCCCATGATGATCGCGGTGCCGGTGTCTTGGCACATCGGCAGCACGCCGTTGGCCGAGATCTGCGCGTTTTTCAGCAGATCCAGCGCGACGAATCGATCGTTTGGCGACGCTTCCGGGTCGTCGAGAATTTTGCGCAGCTGCGCCAGGTGGCCGGGCCGCAGCTTATGCGAGACGTCGTGGAGAGCTTCTTTGGCGAGCAAAGTCAGCGCTTCCGGGGCGACTTTGAGCACCTGCTGGCCGTCGAAATCGACGACTTCGACGTGCTCGGAGCTGAGTTTGCGCCACGGCGTGTCGGCCGCGCCGACGGGGAACATGGACTGGTAGTGGAAGTCGGGTTCTGACATGTCGGGATGGGTGCTCGGTGGCGGCTGGTTATTCTACGATCCGCCCATCTCTAACTCGACGGCGGCGGTAGGAGCAGGGATAATCCCCGGATCATGAGCGAATCCGAAGCCCCAAAGGACTTCATCCGGCAGATCATCGCCGACGACCTGGAGTCCGGCAAGCACGACGCCATCGCCACTCGCTTCCCACCGGAACCGAATGGATATTTGCATATCGGCCACGCCAAGTCGATCTGCATCAACTTCGGCATTGCCGAGGAATTTGGCGGCACCTGCAACCTGCGCTTCGACGACACCAACCCGGCTAAGGAGGAAGAGGAGTACATCCGCGCGATTAAGGAGGATGTGAAGTGGTTGGGTTTTGATTGGGGCGAGCGGCTGTACCACGCGTCGGATTATTTCGAGCAGCTGTATTTGATGGCCGAGCAGTTGATTCAAAACGGCGATGCTTATATCGATGAGCAGGAACCCGATTTGATTCGCGAACAGCGCGGTAATTTGACCACGCCGGGCACCAACTCGCCGCACCGAGATCGTCCGGCCGACGAATCGCTGGATTTGTTCCGCCGCATGCGCGCGGGGGAGTTTGAAGACGGCTCGATGGTGCTGCGTGCGCGCATCGATATGTCGTCGCCGAACATGAACCTGCGCGACCCGGTGATTTACCGCATCGTGCGTCAGCATCACCCGCGGACCGGCGATGCATGGTGCATTTATCCGATGTATGACTTCGCTCATGGTCAGTCGGATGCGTTGGAATGCATTACTCACTCGTTGTGCACGTTGGAGTTCGAGAATCATCGGCCGCTGTACGACTGGTTGGTGGACCACATCGAGCTGCCGTCGAAGCCACGACAGATTGAGTTTTCGCGTTTGAATGTCAGCTACACGATTACGTCGAAGCGCAAATTGCTGCGGTTGGTGGAGGAGGGGCATGTGTCCGGTTGGGACGACCCGCGCATGCCGACGTTGAGCGGATTGCGTCGTCGCGGAACGCCGCCGGAAGCCATTGTTGATTTCTGCAAAAAGGTCGGCGTGACCAAGTACGAAGGCGTGACCGATGTGGCGTTGTTGGACGGCATTGTGCGCGATCACATGAACGCCGAAGCGCCGCGTCGTTTGGCGGTATTGCGCCCGCTCAAAGTTGTCATCACCAACTATCCGGAAATGGCCGAGGCCGAAACTGTCGAAGCGCCGAATCACCCGGGCAATGCAGACATGGGTACCCGCCAGGTCCCGTTTGGTCCCGTTGTCTACATCGAGCAATCCGACTTCATGGAAGAGCCGCCGAAGAAGTACTTCCGCTTGGCTCCGGGTAAAGAAGTGCGTTTGCGTTACGCGTTCAACATCATCTGCGAAGAAGTGATCAAAGATGACGACGGCAACGTAATCGAACTACGCTGCACCTACGACCCCGAGTCCAAGGGCGGCGGTGGTCGCAAAGTCAAAGGCATCATCCACTGGGTCAGCGCCAACCACGCGCACGACGCCGAAGTCCGCCTCTACGACCACCTCTTCCAAGAACCGGACCCCAACACCGGCGACGACTTCCTCGACAACTTGAATCCCAAGTCGCTGGAAATCGTCAACGCCAAAGTCGAACCCGCCCTCGCCGACATCTCCGCCGACGACCGCGTGCAGTTCGAACGCTCCGGCTTCTTCGCGCTAGACCAAGACTCCAAAGCCGATGCTCTAGTCTTCAACCGCGTCGTCGCCCTGCGCGATTCATGGGCGAAGATTCAGGCGAAGCAGAAGAAGTAGGTCTTCCCTTCATGAAGCATTTTGTGACCTGAACGAATATTCAGGTCACAAGCTTTGACGAAGCTTTCAACTCAGTGAATCAAACCACAGGATAGGTTTGAGGCACTGTGAGGACCTCGTGGAATGTGCCCGATGGTTGGGTGAAAGAGAATTTCATCCGCATCCAGCGAATCAGTGCTGTGGTTTGCTGGGTACTCCTGATTCATGCCATGCGTGAGTTTGTTGCACTGCATTCACGATGCGTGGTTTCGCCATGGAACTATGAAACCACCATCAACGCATGGCTTTGGTGCGTCTCGGTTTTCCTGGGCGCATCGCTAATTGCTCGCGACAAGTTTGGATTCATTGTCGGAACAGCTCAATCCCCAGCGGTGGTATGGCTTGCCTTATCCAAAGCAGCAATCGAGAACAGCGTCGTTTGCAGTCCGTTCTAAATTCATCGTTTAGCCCTCGCCGGTTCTGGATCCTGCTGAACACCTGCAGCGGATTATTGGGTTGGCTTGGTTTCGCCCCCTTAATCCCCATGCTGCCATACATTTTTTCCGGTAGAGCCTTCTGCTACGGAGCGCCGCCCATATTCGTGGCGTGTGCTTGGCTGGGAACCAGTGGTGCGGCAGGCTGGGCGCTTTCCTGTCCAGGCGCGCGCAATTGGGAATCAATCCTGTTTGGCCTGATCCCATCTATCTTCTGGTTACCCAGAGTGATTCAATTCCTCAATCGCTAGGGGAGAGGAGGTCGTATTCGCTTACTGCGCAAGAGATTCAATAGTTCTATATGATGGGTTATGCCCCAATTCTCTCCCCAAAAGACTTTCAAGGGCCTCGGCGCGATCCTGGTCGTTTTCGCATGTGCGGCGCCTATACAAGCCCAACAGAAGCAAACCGTTGCGGTGCAACCAGCCATTGCTCGAAAGGACGCGGGGATTTTTCGGCCGACGGAAGGTATGCAGGCGACAAGTTCAAGAGTAGGCACGGCGATGATTGTGAATAATTCCGTGCTGTCGAATTATTTCTCCATTCCCGGGATGCAGCAGGAGTGGATTGATAACAACATCTTGATCGATACCGACGGCACCGGTGCGGAGAGCGTCGGTGTGATGAAATACACTTATTGCTCGTCGGATAGCAATCCCAATGGGGTTTATGAAGTCATCACTGTTTACGACGATTCGGTTTACTGCGCCGGACCGCCATCGTGGCCGATCGCCGATTGCGCCTACGGAGTCAGCGGCTTGCCGGGCGGAAACAATGGCGCTTTGGCTTGTTGGATTGTGACTTTGGACTTGGCTGGTGTGGAATGCAACCTAACCGATGGCCATGGCGGTTCCTCGGGCTGGGGGCAAGCTTGGGATAACGACTTGACCGGCCCATGGTTAGCCAGTGGCGGCTTAGGTCAAACCGATAGCTTTACTTGGTTCGACCTCAACCAACCCAATGCCAATGCATTCCAGGGATGTTTTTGGTTCGGCGGCGTTCCGCACGCTGGTTTTGATATGCGCATGATGGTCGGCCAACCAGGAGTGCAAATCGCTCCGGGTGACGGGGTTTCCTTTTTCCAGTTGGATCAGCTTTATCTCGGTGACGTGCATATGGATACCGGCATCGGCCAGTTGGAAGTAGATATCTCGGTGCTTCAAAGCGCAACCGGCATGCAAACCGGATTCATCAATTTCTACACCGAACATGGTTGGGTGATCCACAACCTGCCGATTGCTGAGCAATACACTGCGGATACGATCAGCGTCGACTTCTATTTGTCCGACAGCAGCGGTGTGGACATTACCACCATGGCCGCCTATGGAACCTTCACCGACGCGCCATTGAACTTGCTCAGCGGAACACCGGATAATTTGTACAGCCTGCAAAACCGTGGTTTCAATGCCATGGGTCGCGGCCATTTCGGATCGGGACCTCCGCCGCCACCGCCGGAACCTAGCCCGCCCCCTTTCCACCTCCCCCTGCCTGGTTTGGATTTTGTTTACCAGTCGGGTCACAAAAATGTGCAGAGTGCTCACTTGCAGTGCGGGCCAATGTCAACTGCAAACAGCATGCATTGGCTGTCGCAGCGTTATCCCGGCATCATTCCCACCTTGCCGGACCACATTCCCGGATTGGGGATCAATGGTATTTGGGATGGCTCGTTGGTCAGCGAGCTTGAGGTCTGCATGGGACGAACCGGCCGCAGTCGAGCCGATGGCGACTTACTCTTAGATGAAGACTTTCTCGCCGGAAAGCTGAAGTTCATCGGCTTGCATAACCTTGAATTGGACGTCAAGCACCAAGATGGATTCGGCGGGATCGGTGGTGGGGACTACACCGCTTACGGCCTCAGGTCGGTCGGCCACGGCAATCGAGTGACTTGGGAATTCATTATTCATGAAATCGAGCATGGCGAAGACGTCGAGATTGCTTGGACTTACCCCGACGGCAAAGGTCATTGGGTAACCGTGACCGGCGCCGGTCAACTGATGGGCGTGCCGTTCCTAACCTTCCAGGATGACGGGTTGGATAACCACGCCGATCCTAACGATAGCGAAGGATTGACCGATGGCTTCACTTGGTTGGAAGACACCAACGGCGATGGACATTTGGAGGCAAGAGGGGTAAAGGACATGCCGAAAATCGACGTAGCCGTCAGCGAATCGCCAAGTGCCAGCGCCGGTGGACCGACCTTCCTGCCCGGGCCGTTGTTCCCCAGCGCCTCGAGCCGGTTGTACGTGAAGAATTTGGAGCCCGGCAATCCAACCTACATTGGTTATTCCCTCGCCGGCGCCGGGCCAACCATGACTCCGTTTGGCAATGCTTGGCTGGGGCAGCCCTATCAAGCGCTGGGACCGTACATCGCCGACGCAAACGGAGAAGTTGACGTGCTTTCGCCGGCCATTCCACCCGGCACATCGGGAATCATGGTTTGGATGCAAGCCTTGGAAATCATCGGCCCGGGAGCGGGGGAATTTTCGAACCCGGTGGTGGATGTGATCCAGTAACCGTCGCTACTGAATCTTGCATTTGTTCACCGAATGATCCTTAATCCATGCGCAACCGAGCTGTACTCGGCTAACCCATTGCCTTGGAAAGCGATTGCTGCGAAGTAGATAGCCGGCGGATAATTGCCGAAGGCATCCGGCGGCAGGGATATGGTGGCGGTTGCATCGCCCCAAAAGTCAAGAGCGCCATGCATGTTGAAGTGGACCGGCACCGAGTAGTCGCCGTGAAAGGAATTAATGGTCAGGTGGTCGAAGCTTAACGGAACCTGAACGCCGTAATGGATGGGCCCTAAACCTGATGCGGACATGAGAATTTTGTAGTTGTATCCTCGGGCGGCCGGCGGGAAATCCAGCTCCAGAGTCATGGACCCTCCAGTAGCCGCGGCAACCACTGTTTTGTTTCCAAGCATGAATGGGTTAAAGCTCATGACTTGCGGCGAAGTTGAGTCATCTTCCGTGTGGGCGCAAAGGAGTTCCTCGAAGCCGTCGGCGTTGGTGTCGCCGATATTTGCTAGCAGGCGACCGAATTGACTGAAGGGCGTTCCAAATTCACGCCGTAGCAGGCTGTAGTCGGCCCCGGAATACAAATCGATGGAGCCGGAAATGACGCCGTCGCTGCTACGTGCATTCGGCGAACTGATGTAGTAATCCAAAATTCCATCGCGATTGACGTCGCCCGCGGAAGCCATGCCGCTGCCGAACCCGTCATAGGCGTCGCGTCCTGCCCATTCATGTAGGATCTCACCATTGTTGGCCGAGTACAACCCGACAATTCCTTGGCGAGCATTGGCGAAAATATTTGCGTCCGGCGCCCCGATCAAAAACTCCGGATAACCATCTAAGTTGATGTCGCCGACGGACTGCAGTGTGCTGCCGAAGTGATTTTCCGGGGGAAAGGGCGTCCACTGCTGAATGATCCCACCGTTAGCACCGGAATGAAGCCAAACCGCACCAGCTTCCAGCTTGCCGGATGTTTCAGACGCAAGCGGCGCCGACACTAGGATGTCGTCGATTCCATCGTTATTGGCATCGCCTACGTTGACCATAGCCGCGCCGTAGCCTTCGCCCCAGGATGGCGGAACCCATTCTTGCAACGGTGCTCCATTCGTTCCGGAGTAAATGCGTACACGGCCGTCCAGGGTGGGAGTGCTACGCGAAATGTCGGCGATAGAGATTGCGACATCGGGCACGCCGTCGCCGTCGACGTCGCCTGCACTGATCGCCACTTGGCCGAAGTAGCGGTTGCTTTGACTTCCTTGCCAACTTCGGATCAGTGCACCGCTGACACCGTTGAAGGCATAGACCTTGCCCTGATTGGGCGGGCCTGCGAAGCGATAGCTTTTCGCGCAGACTAGAAAATCGTCGATGCCATCGCCGCTGAGATCGCCGGCGTTCGCTACATGTGAGCCGAATTTGTCATCTGTATTTTCACCATGGACTTGTGTTAACACGCCGCCGGTAGCGCCCGAGTAAATCACTGCTGTGCCGATTTCGCCCATGCCCGGGAAGAACTCGGCGTGTCCGACCAGTAGGTCCGGGACACCGTCGCCGTCGACGTCGCCTATTGCGGCGATCGAACTTGCGCCGTCCGATGAGGATGAATGTGTTAGGTCGGTAAAGCCGTATTCGCCGCCAATGAATTGCGCGGCAGGTGAGGTCGCAGCACAGAGGAACGAAGAAATAAGGAGTGCAAGTTTCATGTTATTGCTCGGCGGTGGGGTGCAGGGTTAGCGAAGGAGGACGCGGTAGGCGGCGGAGCTGAATGCGGGCATGCCGTTCCCTTGGAAGGCAATTGCGGCAAAGTGCAAGGCGTTCGGCCATCCTGAAAAGGCGTTTGGCGGCAAGGTGATGCTTGCCGTCCCATCACCCCAAACGTCTAAGAAGCCGTGCATATTCGAGTGAATCGGGACTGAATAGTTCCCCGCCATAGTTTCGAACACCAGGGCGTCAAAACTAAGCGGCACATTCACACCGAACATCGACGGCCCGGTGCCGCTGGAGGAGATCAGAATCTTGTAGCTGTAGTGCGAAGCCGCCCACGGAAAGTCCATGGTTAAATTAAGAATTCCCCCGACATCGACTTGGATATCCCAGCGATCACCTTGGAGGAAGGGGTTGAAATCAAGTAAGAATGCCGGGACGCGATCCGTCCAATGGTGGCCATGGGCGCAAAGGATTTCGTCATAGCCGTCGCCGTCGATATCGCCAAGATGGGCCATGGCACGGCCGAACCCCGCTTGATTCGCCGGCCCATGAATTTCTCGCATCAGTTTGAAGTCGGCTCCGGAATAAAGTTCGATCGTTCCGGTCTGTCGCATACCACTACCCCATCCTGGAGCGCCAATGTAGTAATCCTTGAACCCGTCTCCGTCTACATCGCCCGCCATTGCAACGGAACTTCCTAGGTGAGCGAGCAGGTAGCGTCCTTCCCATTGATGGATCAAAGTCCCCGATGCCCCTGAATAAAGACCGGCAAATCCTTCATCCCCGATTGAGCCAATCGTCGCGACCGGCGAGCCAATAAAGAAGTCTTGGACGCCGTCGCCGTCGGCGTCGTCTACCGCCTGAAGCATTTGGCCGAAACCAAATTGGTAGGGGTATGAATCCCATTGATTGAGAAGGGCGCCATTTGCCCCCGAATACAGATAGACCGAACCTCTTGCAATAAAGTCATGGTCGAAGATTCGACCCGGCGCACTGACTAACAAATCATCAAAGCCGTCCTGGTTTGTATCTCCGAGGTTTTCCATTACCAAGCCAAAGGTTGGCAGTGGATCTGTCGGGATGATTTCTCGAATTAGCGTGCCAGTAGCGCCGGAAAATATTCGCACTCTACCAATGATTCCGGTGTCGTTAGGGCCGCGAAAAGAAAAGGCAAGTGCAACATCTTGAATCCCGTCGTTGTCGAGGTCTCCCGCCCTAGCCATGGAGCGGCCGACTTTATTTCCTCGGAGAATGCCTTCCCAGGTCCACAACAGTGTGCCGTCAGTGCCATCGTACGCAAAGGCTTTGCCCCGCCAATCTGAGAACGGAGGCCCCCAAGCTTTCGCTCCGACTAGAAAGTCATTGACTCCATCACCGGTTAGGTCACCGGCATTTGCTAGCGTTTCGGCATAGCGAGACGAATCCTCGCCGCGGATTTGATAAAGCAACGTTTGGGTCGCGCCGGAATAGACCAGAGCTCGTCCCAGTTTATTGGTTGAGTTGTGAATGTATTCAGGCTGGCCGATCAAAATGTCGGCAATGCCGTCGCCATTGACGTCGCCTAGGCTTTCTACCGCCCAACCGCCGTAGCCGGTAGGCACGGCGTCGAACTCGGGAAGCTCATAATCGCCGCCGACGAATTGTGCGTGCGCCGACGCGGCAAGCAACAATGATGAAATGAATGCGAGGGACTTCATGACCTCGCAGAGTCTATGCCGCTAGTGCCGACTCACCATAAACAGCTTGGGAGAACTAAAAATAGTTCTCCCAATACTCGTGTCGCGAAAAATTTTAGTCGGCCTTAATCTTCTTCTTTCACCACGCCCAACTTCTTGTTCGCGTGGGTGACACCGAAGTGGTAGAGGATCATCAAGATCATCGAGCCAATGCCGATCAGCGCGAACTTCGCCCACATCTTGTAGGGCTTATATTCGTCCCACAAGTAGAGGCGGTACTCGCCGACGGACTGGCCTTTTTCGGCCGCGGCCATTTGCATGACGCGCGAGCGTTGGAAGTAATCGGTAGCTTCATCCAGCTGCTCTTCTTCACCGCCTTCTACCGATTCGGCGCCGAAGGTCAGAGTTTCGCGCAGCGGCGCGCTTGCATCGCTAACCGCAATGCGGGTGGCACCAAACTCATTTCGTAGAGCATCAATGCTGGCGGGTAGCGGCTTCGTGCGCAGGTCCAATACCGCCTGTGCTTGGTCGCCATCGCTGGTCGAGCCGAATTCCTCGCCAACGCCGCTGAGCACGCGGGCCAGCGCAGTTTGCTCTTCCAGTTCACGCTCGCTGACGTCGGCAGCCTCTTCCGAGGCTTCCCACAGCGGCTGAATCTTGGCGGCCAAAGCATCCAAGTCCAAGCCGTTTGCGATGACGTCGGCGTCGAAGCAGATGCGCTGCGCCGAGTAGTAAGCAATGCCCAATTCACCGGACAGGCGATTGAACAGCGCGGTGTCTTGGATCAGGTTGATCTTCGGCGCGGTGCGGTCGTATTCGGTCAGCGTAGTGCGGACGAAATCCAACACCGGCTTCGTGATGCCTTCATCGTCGGCGGCCGGGAAGCGAGTCACGTGCTCGGCCGGCAAGCCAGTCGCAGCAGCGATTCCGCTTACGGTTTCTTGCAAAGACTTGCCGTCCATCGACGCCGGGAACTTGCTGTCGTTCCACTTGCTTTCCTCGCTGCGGAACCAGGTCAACAATGCCGCCGGATCGGTTTCCTCGGGCACGTTGTTCGGCTGGAACATCAGGTTCATCGACTCCAGCGTCGACAGCCCGGTCATCGTCGAGTACGAACGAATCAGTTCTTCCTCAGTCAGCGTGCTGACGATCGCCGGGACCGTCTTGCCTTGCACGTAATCCTGCAACGCCAAGTTGACTTTGTCGCCGCCTTCTTCGTACCAGTTACCAGCAACGATCGAGCCAATCGACCAACCAATACCGACGGTGGCGTTGGCGTAGCCCAAGTACAAACCCTTCTTGCCGGGAGGGGCGATGCCCGCCATGTATCGCAATTTGGTCGGGCTGGCGGTCATTTCACCGAACGAGAAAATACCGATGGCGAACAAGGTCCACCAACCGCTGTAGCTCATGCCCAATCCGTAAATCGCACCGGCGCAAACCAAGATGCCCAAAATCATCGCCGGCATGGCGCGCACTTTGCCGGTAATGAAACCCATCGCAAAGGCAAAGATGGAGATCAACAACGCGTTGAAGTTAATCATCCATTCCTGCGTCAGGTTGCCGCCGTTGACCTTCGGTACAAAGTTGTCACTGAGCACCGGGTTGAAGCCGAAGATCATCGCCACCACCGAGACGGCAATGATGGCCGGCCACAGCACGCGTTCAATCGGACCCATGTTGGCAAACTTCCAACCGACAAAGCGCAAGCGCACGATGGTCAGCACGGCGAAGGTCAGCGCCACAAACGGCATCAGCGGCAGTCCGGCCAAGTTGCCTTCAATGAATTGTGCCGCGCCGGAGCTGTCGACCCAGTCATCGATGAAGTTCGGCAAGATGTCGAACAGCTGGTAGAACATCAACCAGAAGCCAGCAAAGCTAATGGTGAAGAACAAAACGCGCGGCTTGAGGAATTCAACCACGCTGTCCATGAATACCTGACCGGCATTCGCACCGGCGTAACCTTGATCCTTTTCGCGCTTAGGCTCGGGGAAGAACAACAGCGGCAAGAAGTTCAGCGCAATACCGATGGTGCAGGCAATGAAGACGAACTTCCAAGAAACAATGCGCAGATAACCGGCCAACAGCGGTCCAATGAACCCGCCAATGTTCACCATCTGGTAGAAGATGCCCCAACCAAAGGAGCTCTTACCCGACGGCAACTTGGTCGCGATCAAGCCTTGCACACCCGGTTTAAAGATTGCAGTACCGGCGGCAAGCAGCATCGCGCCGGTAAAGAAGACCGGATAGGTGTATTCACCACCGGCCGCACCAAGGTGCTCGTCCATCGACAGCCCGGTGAACATCGCCGCAATCTCGATGGCAAAACCCATGACTAGGTAGCCGAGGATTTTGACCAGCGTCGAGATCGCAATATTGATCTTGTAGCCGTAGCGGTCGGCGTAACCACCGGTGAACACCGGCAGGAAGCTTTGGATCATCGCCCACCACAGAAAGATGTGACCCTTCTGCACATGGTCGAACTGCGGCCCGCCGTCCTCGTAGGCGAGCACCATGAACAACGGCAAAACCGTGCGCAGGCCGTAGTAAGCGAAGCGCTCGACCACCTCCATCCAGTTGGCGATCCAAAAGACGCCGGGGAAGCCGTAGACAATGCGGTCCGTGCGGGGGATGGAGTCTTGCTGCTCACTCATGGGTCAGAAAAGATAACAGAGCGCCAGGATACTGGCCCCTTTCATTGGCCCAATTCCAATCCGAGCTGAGGCCATCGCCAGCGCAATAAGTCCACTCGATTCCACGCCTGCTTAAGCACGCCCAGGGCTTGAGCGGGCGTTGTCTTTGTAAGGACCGTGATGCCTCGGATGTAATTCCGATAGCAGGCCCAAATCCAAAAATGCAGGTCAAGGCGCTGCCGAACCTTGGACGCAGCCCAGGTACGTCGTACCAATCTTGAGATGCTGTCCCTCATCATCGCAAGCGTGTGGTTAATCGGAAATAACCGATTCGACTTGTCACGTTTCTTCTTCGAGTGCACCCGATAGTGGCAGAAGTAATCCGATCCGGCAATCTTCCTAAATTCTTTCTGGTAGGAAGTTTTGCGATCGCTCTCCAAAGTGATTCCTACGCCGGGACGATTCACGAACTTCAAACGGTTTAATGAATTGATCACAGCCTGTCTCGATCCAGATCGACGCTTCCCATATTTGCGATCCCGCTTCTCTTTTTTCTTTTTCATCGCCGGCGTGAGGTTTCCCCGGGCACCCATGGTGGCTGTTTCTCCATGGATAACAAAGTAAGTACTGCGCTCGATCAAGACTGGCATGGTGACCGGTGAAAGCCTGCGATCCGTTTCATAGGTCTCCAATTCATCGAGTTGATAGATCCCGGTGATTCCACCGCGTTGCACCGTTTGGGCTAAGGCCAGTGCATGAAATTCGCGGCAAACCTTACCTAGTCGGCGCAATCTTCGTTCAATGGTCGGGCGTCTGACGCCATGTATTCGAGCCATCTGCCGCATGGTCACTTTGGATACAAAGAGATCGAAGACTCGAAAATGTAGCTTGGGCTTCTTCCAGCGGTAATCCGTCTTAAATGTCTGAGTGCTAAAACGTCGATCGCAAACCTTACAGCTAAAGCGCCTTACCCAGCGGCCATCGCACTTACGGTAATAGTGCCCACGAGATCTCCATTCAAAGGATTGGGTATTGGATTGCGATTCGCAATCGGAGAAAGGGCAGAAGGGTGGTCGAAACATGAAGTCATCCCGGCAAGAGGTTTCCTGCCGGGATGACGGGGGAGGCTGCGAGAAGTTACGCGGCTTCTAATTAATTGGGCCACCTAAAGGGGCCAGCATCTGCTTGTTGCCCTAGTGATCATGGTCATGACCTTCATGATCGCCATGATCATGACCCTCATGCCCACCTTCCTCAGGTGCATCCTTGAGCAACTCTTCCACCGCCTTCGCCATCTGCTCGTCGAGCGGTCCCAATTCCTTCGCCCAAGCGGCCAACTGCTTCGACTCGGCGGTCATTTCCAACCCCATCATGCACCAAAAAGCACACTGAACAGCAACTTCCTGAACTCGCGGTGCGTCGTGCACCTTGCCCATCTTGCTGAATTCGATGACGCTCTTAATGAAGGCGCGAGCCGACTGCTCGTCGCGCACTTCCATGATGCGAGCGGCAACCACGATCTCGTATAGACCCATTTCGTTCTTCGGGTCCATCTTTTGGGCGGCGAAGCGCTCGGTGGCGTTCGAGGTGCCGGACTTCAGCAGCGCTTTGATGCATGCCAGCTTCAGACCGCTCTTGTTATCCGGATCCATCTTGACGCCATCGCGAACGATGGTGGCCAGCGACTGACGGCCCGGGGTCTCGACCGAAGCCTCTTCCAAGTGGCCGGCGGCGCGCTTGATGATGCCGGCTTTGGTGTCGGCGGTAGCGTTGGCGTACTCTTCTTTCAGCTTGGCTACAACCTTCAGGGCTTTTTTGCCCTTGGTGTTGAGCTCGGTCATGTGCTCGAGGTAGGCCTTTGGGCCGCCTTCCATATAACCAGTGCGACCGTAAACGTCGCCATCTTGGTTGACCAGCAGAATGGTCGGGAAACCTTCGATGCCGTAAGTGGCCATCAGCTCTTGGTTGCGGTCCGGGTTCGGCACTGCGGCTTTTGCTTCTTCACCCTGCGGGAAGTCGAGCGCGACCAAAACGTAGCTCTTGGAAACTTCGTTGTACCACTCGTCGAACTGGAACACTTCGTCGTGCAGCTTGATGCACCAGCCGCACCAGTCGGAGCCGGTGAAATCGACCAGCAAATCCTTGCCTTCGTCCTTGGCCACGGTCATGGCCTTGTCGAAGTCGGAGAACCAGCGGTGCCCAGCTTCCTGAGCAATGCTGTTGGAGGTCGCCGAAAGGCCGAGGCCGACGGCGAGTAGCAGGGTGGGAATGCGCATTTTCGCGTTCAAAATCGGCCGGCGGTATTGCGGGCCCGAGGGGGGAATTCTATCGCTGCGCCGCAATCGCGTAACATGGTCGCCATGGCCACCCGCGACGAATTCCTTGACCAGAATCGCCAACAGCCCGAAGCGGGTTGGTCCCTGCTACAGCAAGCTCTTTGGTGGGCGGTTCGTGGCGATTGGGATCAATCCCACGACTTAGTGAATTCCTGTCCCGACGCCGACGGCGCCCGGCTGCATGCGAATTTGCATCGCGAAGAGGGCGATTTGGGCAATGCCGACTATTGGTATCGGCGTGCAAAAGCGAAACGGCCGGAGTGCTCGTGGCAGGAGGAGCGCCAGCAGTTGATCGAGGAATGGATCTAGCGCTCAGCGGTGGAGCCGACGGCAGGCTCAGTCGCGCTCGTCGATGATCTCGAGCAGTTGCCAGTTGGGATCGAAGATCAGCTGTAAGTGCTTGATCTGATTTTTGTTACGCGTGTATTGGTACGACGCGGAGGCGCTGTCGCTGACCGGAACCGAAACCGACAAATTCCACCCCGACTGCCATAACCACTGCCAGGTAAGGTAGCGGCGGCCGCTTTCGTCGTCGTCTTGGCCGACCTTGTACGGGGCGCCGAGCAGGTCCAGGCACTGCTGGAGGTCCATGCCGGGTTGCAGCTGCTCGACGGCAATTTCATCGGGCGGCTGCTGCCAGCGCACTTGGCTGAGGCTGCCGTTGGCGCATGAGGCGGTCAACCCCAGTAGCAATGCAGCCCCGATGCAGAATTTAGAAGATCGGCAGGTCATATTCGGACTGATCTGCCTGCAGCGTAGAACCGTAGTGGGTGACGCGGCCGGAGCCATCGAAGAACACCCAGCAGCGGTCGAACTGGCGATCGGTGCCGTACAAGCCGAGCACCAAGAACCAAACGCCGTTGTTCTTTTCGGAAGTGTGTTGGTACAGCCACGCCGAGCCGTCGCCCAATTCGACGACCTGCTCCGGCGCGCCGAGTAAATCCGCCACCTGCTGCGCAGTGGTGCCCGGTGCCAACTTGGCGATGTTGTCGGCGTCGAGTGGTTCGTTGGTCGTCATCTCGCCCATGAAGCAGGACGGGGCGAACAACAACAGGAGTAGTGGCAGCAGGTGGCGCATGTTTGGATCGGTTGTGAAATCCTTGAGTTCGAGCGTCACTGTAGCACGTCGACGGTGACGTCGGCGGTGGCGCGATGGAGGTTTGCTCCGCCGTTTTGATAGGCGACCGCCGCGAACCATGCGCGCAAGCCAATGTACTGAATGAGTTGGTTGGCACCGGCTTGAACAGTGGCGGTGGAATCGCCGAATGCATCCAAGGTTCCGCTAGTTTGGTGGAAGAACGGCGGTGGTGCCAGTCGCGTCAATGCAGTAAAAGCATCGGCGGTTAAGGGAATCTCCAAGCCGGCGCTGGTCGTCGGCCCATTGCCGCTTATCGAACCCAGCACGATGTAATCCATTCCTGCGTTCTCATCCGGGAAGTCGATTTGAAATTCAATTGTGCCACCTTGGGCTGCGGAAATGGTGTGTTGGGATGCATGCAGGAAAGGATCGTAAAGATAAGTGAACACCGCGCCGGCTTCTTGGTGTGAGCCGATGTATGCCCCCGGCGCACCAATCACAAAATCAACAAAACCATCTGCATTGAGGTCGGTCGCTTCGGCGAAGGAACCGAATTGACCATAGTGGATTCCTTCGGTCATGGATCGAATCAAACTCCCGTTGACGCCTGAAAAGATATGCCCGGAATTGCGTGCCGGTTCGCCGACGAACAGATCGTTTACTCCATCTCGATCCAGGTCTCCGGCGGCGGACACGAAATCACCGAATTGCCCGCTATTGCCGAACCCGGATAGTTCCATCAGCAAGCTGCCGTCGTCGCCGGAGTAGAGATAGGCAACGCCGTTATCGGTGTAGCCGTTGGAGTCGGCAAATGGGGAGCCGACAAGAAAATCGGGAATGCCGTCGCCACTTAGATCCCCTGTGGCGGCGACAGAAACCCCGAAGAAAAACTCGCCATCAAGCTGGTGAATTAATTGCCCATCGCTGCCGGAGTGAACTTCGACGCGGCCTTGGTATCCAGGACCCCATGAACCACCGCAAACAATGTCATCGATGCCGTCGCCGGTGACGTCGCCGAGATTGTCTACTGAATCGGCGATGCGATAGCCAGGTGGGCTACCCAATTCAGGAAACGGCTGCCATCCGCTCCGGAGTAGACTGAGACTTGGCTCAATCCGGGGCTGCTTCCGTGGTCGGGAATGCCGATGATGAGATCGGCAATTCCGTCGCCGGTCAAGTCGCCGGCGTTGGCGACGGATTGCCCCAAGCCGATTTCGGTGTAAGGGCCGTGGAATTCATGGATCACGGTTAGAGTCGCGCCGGAATAAAGTTGAGCGACTCCTGCGCGTGAACGGTTATTCGGTGAAGCTCTTGGCGCACCGATGAGGATTTCTTCATAGCCATCGCCATCCATGTCGCCCATCGAACAGAGCGCATCGCCAAACCAGCCGTCTTGATAGGTTCCATCGATCTGGGCGAGAAGGCTCCCATCGGCGCCCGAAAGAATTCGTACGATTCCGGCCTTGGGTAGGCCGCCTGGGTTTTCGCGCGGGGCGCCGACGGCAATTTCTTGAATGTTGTCGCCGTTCCAGTCACCGATCGCCGCGATGGATTTGCCTAGATTGCCGCGGGTGAAATCGCCCTCAGATTGCCAAGTGGTTTCCAGCGAACCACCGCTTTGGGCGGCCACCGAGAGTAGGAAAATTGGGAGGGTTGAAAACATCATTCCATCGATTATATTGCGGCGATTTCCTGTGAAATGAGGGATTAATTATTTGGGCAGAATATTTGGTTGGAATACTGGGAAATAAAAAAGAGGCAGTCGACGGATTGCCGACTGCCTCCTGAACTCAGCAAAGTGTTTACGGAGTTACGGTCACCGCAACCGGACGTGAGAAGCAGTGGAACAAGAAGTCGCCCCAACTGGCAACCTCAAACCATGCGCAACTCAGGTGGAAGGTCTGGCCGATCATGCCGGCGGCTTGGCCGGGGGCGAAGTTGATGGTGGCCAAAGCGTCGCCGTTGGCGTCGAGGTATCCGCGCGGGTCTTGGAACATCGGCGGGTAGTTATCGGCGGCGCACATGGCGAATACCGAGTCTTGCACCAACGGGTTGGGCAGACCAAATACCTGGCTGTAACCGATGCCGCTGCCGGTGGCGAGTACCGCGTATTGGGTCGAGCCGGGGTGGAACAGCCAGTCATCGGGGAAGTTCATGTTGAGCTCGATGGTGCCGCCTGCTGCCGCCGACAACGTCGACGTGTTGGCGCTGAGGAAATCTTGGAACTCGTACAAGTACGCGGCGCCCGGCGTCGGGCCATTCAGCCATGCGCTGGTCGCACCGACCATGAATTCTTCGCGGCCGTCTTGATCGAGGTCGCCAACTCCACAAACCTCAGTACCGAAGTAGTGGCTGTAACCATCGGATTCACAAGCGTAGATCAAATCGCCGCTGGCACCGGAGTGCACATAAGCGCGACCGCCATAAGCGCGACCGTCGGCGCCGAGCAAGTGGTCATTGACGCCGTCTTGGTCGATGTCGCCAATCAGTGCAACGTCGGAGCCCAAGTCTTCCCAATACTCCACTCCAGAGATTTGGCGCAGCAGCGCACCGTTGGCACCGGAGTAAAAATCGACACGACCGACGCGACCGTTCTGCGGCGAATCATAAAAGATGTGGCCGACCATGATGTCCGCCGTGCCGTCGCTGTTCATGTCGCCGGCAGATCCAACCGACCAACCGTATAAGTTGTAGTCCTCATCGCCCGGCCAGATGTAAATCGGTGAGCCGGTCGCACCACTAAACAAAAACGCCGCGCCACTGCGCGTCATGCCGGCCGCCGAAGTCCCGGTTGCAGTCACCGCATAATCCGGAGTGCCGTCGCCGTTGACGTCGCCCGGGCTGGCAATCGCGCGACCGAAGTTTTCATTCACCTCACTGCCAGGCAGAGTCAGCAACAACGATCCGCCTGCACCGCTATACACGTAAACCACGCCGCAATTGCTAATGCCGGCGTAATCCGAGCTCGGTGCGGCAATCAACAAATCGTTAACACCATCGCCGTTGTAATCACCGGCGTTTTCAACCGACTCACCAAAACGGTCCGCCCCGGCAGGCGCATTCAAAGTCAGCAAAGTCGCGCTGTTGGCGCCGGACTTAACCAGCACCCGGCCGTCGTTCAGCATGTCGCTGTATGCAAAGTCATCGCGACCATCGCCGTTGATGTCGCCCAAACCGCAAACCGCGGTACCGACGTTCTGCCAATCGGAATTGCCGCTAAATTCATAAATCAAACCACCGTCGACGCCGTTGAAAACTTGCAGTCGACCGTAATTCGGCGTGTTGGCTCCATTCGGTCCATCCAACCCGGGAGCGCCGGCAGCGACGTCGTCGTAACCGTCGCCATCGATATCGCCGACGTTGGCTAGCGACGAACCCATGATGTCGCCGGAGTTAATCCCGTACCAGCTGTAGCGCTTATCAAAACCGCCGCCAGCAGTTTGCGCCATCGCCGGCGCGGCCAATAAAGGAATGAGAAGTAAGGATGTGCGTGTGGTCATCGAGGGGAGGGAGGTTTGAGGTTGACAGGGATGGGGCCGGGAATACTCCGGCGCCTCTTACATTTTGATCCAGATCAGTCCGCGGAAATCATTCTCTTTGAATCCCGTGGCTTGGTCTTCCGGATACAAGCGATCCAATTCCTGTTTTACCTCAGCGGGAACATTCTCGCCATGGCAGGTCAGGCAGAGCGGGGCGACGAACAACGGTTCGGCGTAAAGCACCTTGCCGTCGTCGGTGATTTCGGCGTGGGTCATATCCGGCGCCGGTGTTTGCTGATGGAACTTCAGCCAGGTTTCCAAGCTACCTTCTGGTGCGTTGGCCTGATTGCGGAGCTTATGACTGGTTCGCCCAACCTCCAACCCGCTGTTCCCCGCTTCGGCGATGATCTCCGGTGCTTTCAACGCGCAAGCGTCGATGGCTTTAACCGGACCGTGCTCGGTCATTGAGGTCTGCAAAGCTTGCTTGAGCTGAGCTTTGACGGGACCCAATGCCAGCGCGGCTTGCTGAACATCTTCGTCGGTGAGAGTGCGTGTGGGGGCGTCGGCCTGGCTACCGCAGGCTGACAGGATTGGGGCGAAACAGAATAAGGCATATAGGAGAAGACTATGTTTCTCCCTATGGCTAGGGGCTTCTTTCATAGGTGAAAGAATAGCTTGCGGCCGCCCGAATTCACCCCGGGCGGCCGCAAAATCAGAAGGTTTTTTTCGATTATTCTTTGTTCCAATCCGGCACGCGGCCCGGAGTCCAGGCGGCGCCGGCGGCTTCCAGCTTCGCCTCCAATGCCGGAAGGTCTTTGCGGATAAGGTTTTGCAAATCTGCAAGTAACGGCGTGAAGGCATCGGCGGCGATTTGGTACGCGTCGTGCTCCATCTGGGTGGGCGCCATCATCGTGTTCCACTGGTTGCCGACGATGTTGTTGACGCGCGAATTCAGCGACGGCGAAACCGGCTCGTTGCGGCGCGACACGGTGCGGTCGCCGCTGAGTGCGGTACGCATGTCGCGAGCGCGCTTTTGCATCGCGTTGAGCTCGCTCATCCATTCCACCGGCGCGTTCGGCGTCGCGGTGATCGACTTGCGCAAGTAGTTCAAGCGCTCGTCGGCTTCACCCAACGCCGAACCGGCGCCGCGCACCGCACGCTTCAAACGTGCAACCTTGCTTTGGAATGCATGCGCCACTTTGCGATCGACTTCGGGCAAGGTCGACAAACCAAGCGGGGTGACGTCGAAGCTTTGAGCGTTGCTGATTTCTTGGTAGCCATCGTCGGTCAACTTCGCCAGCGTTACGGAGTAAGTACCGGGCAAGGTCATCAAGCCGCGCTCGGGGCTGGCCCACGGCGGCAAGTTTTTGGGTTGCGACAAGCGCAACGGCCCGCGCGCTGGTTCGCGCAGATCCCACACCGCGCGGTGCATGCCCTTGCTACGCGACGCCGGTAGTCGGCGCACCACTTCGCCTTGATCGTTGCGAATGATCAACATGACTTGCGGTGCATTTTCTTCATCTTCGGCACGCAGCTCATCCCACGAGGGGTACGGCACGTCGCCGCCATCTTTGCGCTGCTTCTTCTCTTCACCGCGTCGCGTTTCGGCGATGGTGTTGAACTTCTCCGGCAAGTAGTAGCTGATGATCGCGCCGAACGGTTGGTTTTCGGCAGTGTAGTAACCAGCGCCCTGTGAACCACGGCCTTCACGACCGCCCAAACGCGAGGTTTGATTGAACAACAGCGCATCGGCTACCGGGAACAGCTGCGGCCCGGAAGCCAGCTTTTCTTCCGTCATTTCGCGCAGCGCCGAGTAGTCGTCGAGCACGTAGAAACTGCGGCCGAAGGTGCCGAGCACCAAGTCGTCTTCACCCTTATGAATGGCAACGTCACGCACCGCGATGGTCGGCAGGCCGCCCTTCATGCGCATCCAGTTTTCGCCGCCGTTTAAGGTCACGTAAACGCCGAACTCGGTGCCGGCGAACATCAGCTCGGGCTTGATGTGATCCTGCTGCAGCGACCAAACGATCTCGCGCTCCGGCAAATCGCCGGCGATCGACTTCCACGTCTTGCCGCGGTCGCGACTGACGTAAAGGTAGGGCTTAAAGTCGCCCATTTTGTGATTGCTAAACGCCGCGTAAACGGTGTCGGCGTCGTGCAGCGAAGCTTCCAAGCGACTGACGTACGCCAGTTCATCCACGCCCGGCAATCCTTCAATCTTGCGCCAGTTTTGGCCGCCGTCTTCACTGACTTGAATCAATCCATCATCGGTGCCGACGTAAAGCAAACCGTCGACAAACGGCGATTCAGTCAGCGCAACAATGTTGCCGTAGAAGGAAGTCGAGCGGTTCTTCGATACCGCATCCACACCCCAAACTCGATCCATGATTTCCATCTTGTTGCGATCAAGCTGACGGCTCAAATCCTCACTCACCGGCACCCACGAGTTACCGCGGTCATCGGAGCGGAACAAGCGTTGCGCCGCGAAGTACAAGCGCGTTGATTGATGAGGACTGACGATCAGCGGCGAGTCCCAGTTCCAACGATAAGGATCGTCGCCAACGCGTTCGCGCGGGCGAATGTCGACGGTTTCGCCGCTGCGGCGGTCATAGCGCACCAAACCGCCGTACTGCCACATGGTGTAAACAATGTCAGGGTTGCCGGGTTCGGCCAACGCCTCGTAACCATCGCCACCCACGGTGATGTACCAATCCTCGTTCGCCGGACCACCCGGGCTGACGGTCCGCGCCGGTCCGCCCATCGAGTTGTTGTCCTGGGTGCCGCCATAAACGTGGTAGAACGGCTTCGAATCGTCGACGCTGACGCGGTAGAACTGCGCCACCGGCATGTTGGCGTGGAAAGCCCAAGTCTGGCCGCGGTCAAAGCTGTCGTAAACGCCGCCGTCGCAGCCCACCAACATGTAGTCGGGGTCGTTCGGGTCCAACCACAGCGCGTGATCGTCGACGTGACGGTTGGTGTTCTTGACGCGGTTGAACGACTTGCCGCCGTCGACGCTGACGTTCAAAAACGTATCCAGCGAATAAACACGATCGACGTCATGCGGATCGCAAACCAACTCGTTGTAGTACTGCGGGCTCGACGCCATGTAGCTGCTGGTTTTACGCCAAGTCTCACCGCGGTTGTCGCTGCGGTAGATGCCGCCTTTACCTTGCGCCGCTTCGACGATGGCGTAAATCACATCCGGATCGGCGGGGGAGATGTCCATGCCAATGCGACCCTTGTCGACGCCCGGCAAACCACTCTTCAGCTCGCGCCAATTTTCACCGCCGTCTTCGGACTTATAAATGCCCGAACCCGGGCCGCCGTTGATCAACGTCCACACCCGTCGCGCACGCTGATAAGTGCTGGCGTACATCACGTCGGGGTTGCGCGGATCCAAGTGCACCTCGTTGACGCCGGTGTGCTCGTCAATCTCCAACACCTTGGTCCAGTTTTCACCACCGTCGCTGGTCTTGTACAAGCCGCGGTCGCCACCGGAGCGCCACAGCGGCCCCTGGGAAGCGACAAACACCGTATTCGAATCGCGCGGATCCACCGCAATCATGCCGATGTGCTCCGACTCCTTCAGCCCCATGTGATCCCAGCTTTTGCCGCCGTCGCGACTGCGGTACACACCATCGCCGAAGCTGACCGAACGCTGCGAATTGTTTTCACCGGTGCCGACCCACAACACGTGCTCGTTGCTCGGGTCCATTTCGATGCAGCCGATCGAGTACGAATCTTGGCCGTCGAAAATCGGCGTCCAAGTGGTGCCGGCGTTCACCGTCTTCCAAACACCGCCCGACGCCAGTGCGGCGTAGTAACGGTTGCGGTGTCCAGGCGTGACCGCAAAGTCGGTGATTCGACCCCCGGTCAAGGCCGGTCCAATCGAGCGGAACTTCAGCGCCGACAGCGTGCCAGCAGACAAGTGTTTGTTTTCTTCCTCTTCCTTCTTCTCCGCCTCTTGTGCGGGGATGCCGGCGCAGGCCGTTGGCGCGCCTAGGAAAAGCAATGCAAGCAGGTACAGGGGGGTGGGGCGTTGCATGGCCTCCGTTCTAACAGAGATCCGCCGGGTGCTACGCCCTTGAACCAGCTATTTCAAATTTGAAGGACGACGTTTTTGCCAACGCCGCCCTTCGTCCAGCCTTTCCGCCACCTTGTCGAAATCGGCGAACCCAATCCATCGGTATCGCCGATGATGCAGACGTGGTTCAGAGCATCCACCTCGCTAGCGGATTCATATAACGGACGCAGCAGGCCGGTGCGCGAGTCGTACAAATGGTGGGCGACCTGGTCACTTAAGGAATAGGCAGAAGTGATCAGGACCTCCGGATACCCATCGTGATTGAGGTCGAAGTTCCCCATGACACGTGCTCCAAGCGCTTGATTGGAACTTGTGCCGAGCTGTCAGAGCCGTTTTGGCTTGGAAATCGTTTCAAAACGCACGCCTATCGTCGCGCCCCTGCGCTTTATGATGGAATGCAGATGTCATCCAATTCCTCCCCGTTATGGAACGTCATCCATCTCATGATGGAGGACTGCCGCGAGGGTGAATTGCAAGCTGAGCATGTGTATGTAGGGAAGGCGCCGGAGCACGCCGACGAGGTTCGAGCGGAATATCAGAAACTCACTTCGGCCAACGGCAGTTCCCCGGACCCATCGCCGCCCGCCGAGGTCGCGCAATCCACCGATTCGCGAATGGGGCAGAACATTGATCACTATAAGCTGGTCCGCTTGCTGGGCCGCGGTGCTCAGGGGTCGGTCTATCTGGCCCATGACACGCGTCACAATCGTGAGGTTGCCCTGAAACTGCTGCCGCAATGGGCTTCGGTTTCGCCCAGTGCGCGCTGGCAAAGGTTGCAACGTGAGGCGGCGGCACTGGCGAAGCTGTCGCATCCTGCTATTTCGCGATTGCTCGATAGCGGTGACGTCGACGGTTCGCCCTACTTAGTCACCGAATACATCGACGGATCCACTTTTAGCCAGTTGGACCCGCCAATTTCCAATCATGAGTTGCGCACTCAATTGCGGTTGTTTCAGCAATGCGCACTGGCTTTGCACTCGGCTCACTTGGCCGGCATCGTGCACCGTGATGTGAAGCCAGGCAACTTGATGCTTGGTGCGCACCAGCAGCCGGTGATTCTCGACTTCGGCTTGGCCTTCGACGACGCCGCCGTGGACGACAGCGATACCGATCGCCTCACTCGCACCGGCACGACCTTGGGTACTCCGGCCTAATTGGCTCCGGAGCTGCTTCACCAGGACGAGCCGACCGCACAGTCCGATCAATTTTCTCTGGCCGCCACGCTTTATCACTGCTTGACCGGTCACGCACCCCGCAGCGGCGAACGTATCGCCGAAATTCTTCAGTCCATCGAAAACGATACACCGATTGCGGTACGAAAATTAAATTCGTCGCTGCCGTTGGAAATCGAAATCGTGTTGGAAAAGGCGATGAGTCGCAACCCAAGTCATCGCTATCCCGACTTGCGCGCTTTCGCCAACGATCTCGACGCAATTTGCAAGCGCACGCCGATCGTCGCCAAGCGCTTGCCGATGCCGATGCGCCTGCGTCGATGGACTCAGCGCCATCCTGTTGGTGCGACGGTGATGGGCTTCTTGGCGTTGTTTTTCATCGCAGGTTTTTGGCATACGCAACAACTGCTCAAAGAGAAAAACATGCGCTTGTTGCAAGCTGAGCGCGAAAAGTATTTGATGGCGTCGCGATTGCTGGTGGAAACCAATCCGATGGGGGCGGCGCGCTTAGCCAAGTTTGCCCTCGATGCCGAAGCCGACGCCTCAGCTCGCACTGCCATTTTGTCGGCATTAGTGCGCTTGCATGCGACCTACACCGGTGCCGGAATTTCGGGCAAGGTCGGGCCGGTCGCCTATGTGCAACCCATCACCGGCAAAATCCTTTTTCTCGACCCTGACGGCGAGCTGTGCTTGGATGAGCATCCACAAGCCATTGAGCACGACTTTCTCAAACTCAACTTGCCTGCAGGCGATTGGGCCGGTCGCAGCGACGATGAACTCGGCGGTCGACTTACTCTTTCGGATGATTCGCAATTCATCGCTATCGCTCCCCTGGTTGGCCCGGTGCATGTCATGGACTTGGCTTCCGGTCAATGGACCCGTCTACCCATGTCGGATCAAGCGGAAGTCAGTTGCGTGGACTTTCACGCCAATGGCAAGTTGTTGGCATGTGGTGACCTCAATGGAGTATTGAGGGTTTTCGATTTGCAAACTCATCAACTTCTATTCGAGCGTAAGGCTCATACTGGCTTTTTCGGCTATCTCGAGTTTTGGGAAGAGCAGCAGTGTTTGGTGAGTGGGTCGCCTGGGGGGCACCGCTTGGGAGTGCCGACAGATCAGAGCGTGCAGTTGTGGGATTGGACTGCGGTCCATTCCCAGCCTAGTCAAATCATGTTGGATGGCTTTTTATCCGAAGTAGCCATCGACCGCGTCAACCAACGGCTTTACCTCGGCGATTCCCTTGGTTGGCTGTCTGCCTATTCCGCGGAAACGCGACGCGACAGCCCCTCATGGCAGCCGAGTTGGCGCATCCAGCTTCCCAATCGCATTCACACTCTTGCGCTGCAAAGCGACGGCTCTGGCATTGCTTGTGGTTTTGGTTTTAACCCAGATCACGAAACCAAAGAGCAGGTTGGAATTTGGGTGTTGCCCTGGAAAGGAAGCGCCCAACAACGCGTCGAACCGATCGTCGGCGAATCGACAATTTGCGGCTTGAGCCACTTGCCGGGTGGCGAGTATCTAGCCAGCATTGATTGGTCGGGAATTGTGCGCATTTTCAAGCGCGACGGCACCGAGGTCTGGAATTACCCCTGCGATACTGGCGGTGCCGTCGACTTGATTTGGTGCGATGACCTGGGCTGTATGGTTATCCCGCGCCGGGTTGGAAAGCCATGTTTGGTATTCCTTCCACCGGGGTTTGTCGAGGGCAGCGCGGTCAAACCGGTGGTGCCTCGCCTGGCCGCGACGCCGTCCGTGATCGATCCCGCTGACCTAACCCAGCAAGCCTTGGCTTTGGCTCGCGAGTCCGACCCGTCCTTCGCACCGGTCATGGAACCTAGCGGCAATCGCCATTTACTTGTGCGCAATGAGAGCGGTGAATTTGCTGCGGTCGGGCTTGATGCTCCTCGCCGATTGGTGGACTTACCAGCCGGCATTCAGGCTCCGCTTACTTGCTGGGCGGGGCACGCCACATCGCCCTATTTTGTAGCGGGTTTCGAAACGCACGAAGTCATTTGGGGCGACGCCATTGCCGGCCAGTGCCGTTCGGTGCCGTTTGCTCAGACCGAGCTTGGTAAAGGGCTGCCGCAGTGGTTGCGGGTGCCGCATGCAGTGGCTTTCCACCCGGTCGATCCTGAATTCACTTTGGCAGTGGGCACCAGTATTTTGCAGACTTGGCGTATTACCGATGAGGCTGTTGAACTGGTCCGCGAATCCAGGCTGACCGATTGCACTTGCGAAGCCGATCAATTGTCCTACACCGCCGACGGCGAACACATGGTGGTTTGCAATCGAAGTGACCGCAACATTTACTTCATTCGCCGTGACCACACCATCGTTGACTATTTCCAGACTTCCGAGGGCACCACGCTTAGCAGCCATCGCATTTGGCCTGATGGCTTGACTTTGGTCGGCAGCAACACCGGTAAGATCTTTTGCTTTCGCCTAGCGGACGAGCGCATCACGCCGATTTGTGTATTCGCCGGGCACCGTACCCGAGTCTTGGGTTTCGAGCGTTCGGTCGACGGCAATTTAATCACCTCGCGTTCGGTGGATGGCGAGGCATACCGCTGGCCTACTCATCCCGAAAATGTTTACGCCGATTTTGTTTTCTTCCCAAACTGGCCGACGTCGGCCAGTTTGGAAGATTTGCTCGGCGCCGCCGGATTGGAACCGTCGTTGTCCTTCTCCGAGCTCGCCGAGCAGTATTAATCAAAGCGTAACCATCGAGCCCGCGGTGAGCGTGGCACCGTCGATCGCTTGCACATGCACGTTGAAGTCTAGGATGGTCGGCGGCAGCATGAAGGGCACGATCATGTTGCCATTGGCGTCGGCAACACCTGGGGCCACCGTTGCCAAGACATCCATGTCGACGTTGACGAGGCCTTCCGGAATGGTGACGGTGCTGTCAAGTATGTCTAAACCCCAAACGAAGTAAGTCGGGGCGTTGGGGGTGAGGTCGGTGCTAATCAATCGCACGGTTCCCGGGTAGGAACCATGTACGCCAAATGACGGTGCGTCGGCCGGGTAGTAGACAACTTCAATGAAATCTACCGACACATTGCCGTTGATGTGGATATCTAATTCGCCCTCAAAGTTCATGCCGCCGATCATGCTAAAGAGGTTGCCCGACGCCATCTGTTCGGGTAATTCGTGCAACTTCATGTCCAGCAAAATGGTTTCGCCGGTGCCGAAGGCTGGCAGATCCAAGTAGTGGTCGGTCAGGAAAGCAAGCTGCGCTTGGTAGTCGAAAGTCCACGGCGAGTTGCTATGACGAAGGTTTAGGTATGCCGTATTTCCCAACGCCGTCAACGCGGTAAATTGGATCCGCAATTTGGCTTTGCGCACCGGCGGAATGGTGACCGTGGTTCCAAATTGCTGATTGGATACCGAGTCGAAGTCGACACTGAGGCCCATCCACGAAGCGAAGTCTGCATCGGGAGTGGTAACGTCGGCCGCGTCACCTGGGGTGTTGTTGTAGTCACCGTACAGGTCGGTGATTTGTGCGGGGAGGGAGGCAGCAGCAAGCGTGCTTGCGGCGAGCAGAGGGAGGAGTTTATTGAACATGGTTTTGGGTAGAAGGAATCCGGAGGCGCGTGTCCTTGCGCAATTTCCTAACCCAGCGGACAGAAAATCTTGACGATTTTTAAGCCCACACCTGTTCGCCTAATTTGCCCACAAATTCCACTCTGGATGGCGGGCCGCCAAGCGCCTCCGTAGCCGCTGCCATGACTTGGTGACGGCTTCGGTTTTCATATCCAATAATGGCGCGGCTTCCGCGTGCTGCATGCCTTCTAGGCCGCATAAACAAGCCATACGGCGTTCCTGACGCGGCAGCTGTTGCAAGCTCCCGACCATCGCGCGGTGTACTTCATCGCGACTAAGCCGATCGACCATCCGGGTGACTTCCGCCGACCGCTGGCCGACCTGCGAAATGCGCTCACCCTGCATCCCGGCCTGAGCCGACGGGTCGTCCAGCGACCGATAGGCCTCCAGAAGCACAATCTTGGCGATGCCGAACATCCAATTGCGGAAACGGCCGACGTCGGGATCAAAGTTGTGCAACTTTTGCAGGCCGCGCATCCACACCTCTTGCAGCAGGTCGGCGGGTTCCATCACCGTGCGCAGCGGACCGGCTAGCTGAAACTCGGCCCAGGTGCTGAGGGCCGGTGCAAGCTTGCCGTACAGTCGCTCATAAGCCAAGCCGTCGCCGGTGGCGTAATCGCGGACGAAGGCCTCGGTTGGAGGATGAGTCATAGCGTTGGAACCACTTTATGGACGGTAGGTTGGAGCCATTAGTTCCGAAAAACCCAGGTTCGCCAACATTCTGTGGAATTGCGCAAAACAGATCAAGCAGCCAGCGGCGCCGTGAATTAACCTGGACCTATGAGCGTCGTCGCCGAGGGCTGGAGGGATGGAATCTCGAAAGCCCAGCAACTGTTGGAAGAGCGTCTGCTCGAGGAAATCCCGTTGGATGAACTCGCGCGGGTGGCGGCCTATTCGCCATTCCATTTCCATCGCTTGTTCCGCGCCGCGACCGGCGAAACGGTGCGCCAATACCAGCGCCGTTTGCGCCTGGAACGAGCCGCCTACCACCTGACCCATGGTCAGGACGACATCCTCAAGCTGGCGTTGGATGCCGGCTACGGAAGTCATGAAGCCTTCACTCGCGCGTTTCAGGCGCGATTCCAATCCACGCCGTCGGCGTTTCGCCAAGAACGGCGCCAAATCCACGAACACAAAATCATGCCGATGACTGAAATTGACATCACCATTTCCAAGCGCGAACCCAGCTGCGTTGCTTTTGTCCGCCACGTCGGACCGTACGACCAAGTCGGCGATGCCTGGGGCGGGCTGATGAAGTGGGGGTGGAAAAAGATGATGTTCCGCCCACCTGAAACCTTCGGCCTTTCTTGGGACGATCCCGAAATCACCCCGGCCGATCAGATCCGCTACGACGCTTGCATGGTGGTCAAGCCCGGCACCAAGGTCAAAGCACCGGTTGAGTTGAAGGAAATCCCCGGAGGTACCTATGCCGTGGTGATGCACGAAGGTCCTTATGAAGGATTCTCCGACACCTACGCCAAGTTGATCGGCCGCATTTGCGCGGGTCCGATCGACGGCAAGCAATGGAAACTCGGCGATCCTCCGGCATTGGAAAAGTACTTAAATGACCCCCGTAAAACCAAGCCGGAAGATCTGAGAACCGAAGTGTGGCTGCCGGTGACCGAATAGCCACCGACAACCGTCGGTAATTATTGACGGGTTGCGATGTAAAGCGAACCGATTGGGACGCCCGTCATTGGGTCGGTGGTGTACGGCGCGGTAACCACAATGTCATCGTGTCCGTCGCCGTCGGTGTCGCCAACCACACCCATCGATTCCCCGAGTTGATCCAGCGGGTCCCAGCCCATGTAATAACCGAGCATGTCGCCGCTGCGACCGCTGAAACCTTGCAATAAACTAGGCATCAATCCACCACCAGTGACGGAAATGAAGACGTCGTTCCAGCCGTCGCCATTCAAGTCTTGGTTGCCAATCACGGCTGCACCAAATTGGTGGTAGGGGAAACTGCCACTCATCTCGGACATCGTGTGTCCATTGGCACCGGAATGGAGGTAAACCGCGCCAGCTTGGGGCATTCCCTGGATTGTTGCATAGGGGACTGATGCCAAGATGTCGGTGAATCCGTCGCCGTTCATGTCGCCACCGTCGGTAAGTTCGAAGTAGTTGTTCGTTAAAGATTCGGCCATTCCGAATTGACGAATCTTGGCACCTGTGGTCCCCGAATATGCAACGCACTTCCACTGATCTGCCCAACTTGCCGCTGAAATAAGATCGGGTTGCCCGTCACCATTCAAGTCGCCGCATGACTTTAACGTGCGACCTAGACCCCAATACTGCGGTTGCGGATTGATGGTGTGAATCAAATCACCGGTACCACCGGAGCGGATCTCAATGGCTCCAGATGCGCCGATCATTGGATGAAAGCGATTAGGGTCGCCGACCGCGAACTCGGCAATGCCGTCGCCATCCCAGTCCGGAAGCTTGGCCAAGGATGAACCGAAAGAGTCGGTCCCCGCTTGATCAATTCTGTAAATTCGCAATCCAGTTGCTCCGGAGTAAAGCCTGACGCGGCCGATGCCCGGAGAACTCGAAAGGAAATCGGCATGTCCATCGCCGTCAACGTCGCCCAGGCCTAGGACTGCAGTTCCCTGCCCTTCTTTATGAGTATGGCCGTTGAATCGATGGAGCAATTGATGGGTTGCGCCGGAATAAACCATGACCGATCCCAGTGCTCGGGAAGGATCGGGAGTCAATGCGGATCCGAGGAGAATGTCATCGAGACCGTCCCCGTCGACGTCGCCTACGGGTTGGATTTCGGACGCGGCGAAATCGTATTGGCCTGTACCGTGAATGACCTGATCCAGGGTCCAGCGATCGTTAGTTTGGGCAATCGTTTGGTTGCCAATGCTCGCCGAGACGCCAGCGAGTAAAAGAAACGTTGTGTATTTCATTGCAGCGATTGTGAGTAATGAGGAATTTGTTAACAGCATTCGAATAGGCACAATTTTTGTGCCAACTCCATTGGGCTGAGTCCCTGTGGCAATGAAACAAAACCGCACGGTTTCCCGTGCGGTCTTGAAAACCCTAAAATTGATGAACGATTAAAGATCAAAGTCGGCGATGCAAATGCCGCCGTAGGAATAACCTGTTTCGGGATTGCGATAACCTGGCATCGCCAGTGCGATCTCGGTGTAGCCGTCGTGATCGAGGTCGCCGACGGCGGTCATCGAACTTCCGAGGCTGTCGCCGATTTGATCCGAGGTATAGCGACCGATTTCACCGCCGCCGTGGCCGGAGTAAACGAAGATTTGCGCCACGCTCAAGCTGTAGAACGGTGCGGAAATAATCAAATCGCTATATCCGTCCATGTTGACGTCGACGTTGCCGAGGATCGCCGCGCCAAATCCGGCGAGGTCGCGGTGGCCGTGCATTTCGCTGAGTAAATCACCATTGACTCCAGAAAACAGCCAAACTTTTCCCTTGTGGCCGCCGCCCACGTAATAGTCCGGCGCGCCCACTGCGATATCGTTCCAACCGTCATGATTCAAATCGCCGGCGTCGGCAATTGTGGTGACATGCTGGCCGAAGGATTCGGTTTGAATGCGCATGATCTCGCTTAGCGTTGCGTTGGAATAAACGACTAGGGCAATTTCCTGCTCAATGCGAATGAGCGAGGCAAAGTCGTTAACCGAGTCGCCGTCTAAGTCGCCGCAATCCGCCATCGTGGTTCCATTGAATGATGAGTTTCTCAATGGCGCGAGATCTTGGATCCACGCTCCGGTTGCCGTCGAAAAAACCGACATGCGGCCGGTGGAGTTCAAGTTGGTGTTCTGCCAGCCTGAATCGCCGACGATGAAGTCGTCCACGCCGTCGCCGTCGTGATCGGCGGTGCGAAGCAGCGATCGACCGAAACCATATTGCTGATTTTCGCCGCGCACGTGGTAGATCACCGAGGCGTCGGCACCAGAATGCAAACTCACCGTAGAAATTCCGGGCGAGCCGATCCAGAAATCGTCATAGCCATCAAAGTTGACGTCGCCGGCGGCCAACACCGCGGCGCCCGATTCATAACTCGCATGCCCTTGTAAACGATGAATGATGGCATTCGTCGCACCGGAATAAACCAATACCGTACCGCTAAAAATTCCACTGTTATGGCTAATCCAAGCACCGGAAATTACGTCCGGCACACCGTCGCCATCGACGTCACCGGCAGGGCGCAGCACCGCATTGCCAAAGTCATTCTTATTTTCTCCGAGCATATCTTTATGCAGGGTCCAGCCGCCAGTGTTCTGTGCTGTTGCTGCGACTGGGCAAACTGCGACCATGAGGAATGGGAGGATTCTCTTCATTCAGTATTGAGGGATTGAGGGTGTGTTTCCGCAGGAGGTTTAACTGCAGCGATAGAAGCAAGCCTCGTGCCAAACTCCAAAATCACCCTTTGCAGTAGATAAAAAGCAAGACCGCATAGTTGCCCATGCGGTCTTGAGTCGAAACTGTTCTGAATCCGTTACATCTTGCGGATGCCTTCAAGGTCGGCGACGATCGCGTCGTGGATCGCCAGGCCGGCAGCTTTTTCTTTCAGTTTCTTTAGGGATTTGAAGGCTTTGTCTCGGTCGCCTTTATAAGCAGACTGCAAAGCAGACAAGCGCTTTTTGTCCAGGTCAAACTGCAGCTTGATCTCCTTGTCCTTTTGCCAAGCTTTGGTCACCGCCTTCCATTCTTTTTCACACGGCGTGCCTTTGTAGTACTTGGATTGCGTGTTCAAGTATTCCGTTGCCACGAAGTAACGTCCTTCGCCGGCTAGACGATTGGCTTTGTCTAAGCGCATCTTGCCGCGGTTCAGAATGTCCTGCTGGAATTCATCGATGGCAGTCATCGCGGCCGGATCTTCCACCGCCTTCTTGCGCGCGGATTCGGCAGCCTTCCAAGCCACGCCGATGTTGCCGGCACGCGCCGACTTCTCAGCTTTCTTCAGGATCTCGTGACGCTCCTTCGGTTCCCACGGTTGATCCGCTTTGGCTTCGGCAAAAGCCTTCTCAAAGATGTCCGACGGAATGTTCCACGCCGATCCTTTGTAAATCACCTTGCCTTCGTGGTTCAAAATGACGCCCGACGGATAGCTGTTGATTCCATAACTGCGAGCAGCGCGGAATCCGGCAGCCACCGGATAGGTCATGTTGAAGGTCTTCACCGTCTTTTCGACCAAGCCGGCTGGCTCGTCGGAAACGGCGAGTAAGGCGAAGGGTTCGTCTGCGTATTGTTCGGCCAGCCCAACGAGCTCAGGCACATGTTTTTTGCAGGGGCCTCACCAGGTCGCCCAAAATTCCATGTAAACCACGCGGCCGCGCAGTTCTTCCAAATTGGTTCCGGGTGGCTCGTTAAACCAACTCTTGGCTTCAAAGTCGGGGGCGTCGGCGCCAACCCAAATTTGCGCCTGCGAGCTGGGCGCTAAAGCGCACGCGGCGAGGAGCAGGGTAGAGAAGAGTTTCATGTCATGCGGGCGGACGTGCCGCCAAATGGAATAGATAATGTACTATTTCCGCCATGCAGCACGAGGAGGGAGTATCTCAAGTCGAAAAGTTTCTGCCGGTGGAGCTGGATGAGCTGGCCGAAGCCTTGCTTGCCGGACCCGCCGCCGGTTTGGGTCCCGATTACGAGGAATTCAGCCGTAATTTTCTGATTGAGCATGGTGCCGACCTGGCCGCCGAGCATTTGAAACTGAAGCGCTGCTACCGCGAGTTCAACCCGGATCGCGTCACCGTCAGCAAGCGCAAGTTGAACGGCGACGAGCGTGAATTGCTGCGCCGTAAGCTGCATCCGCAGCTGATCGAATTGCTGCGCCAAGCGAATTACATCGAGCTGACGCCGGACGATTTCGAAGCGGTTTTGAACCGCACCTCGCCGCGCGGATTGCAGGTGTCGGTAGACCTGGAAGCCTTCGACGAACTCGGCTTGCACTACCGCGGCATGGCCACCCGCGTCGATGAAATGCGCGATTGGCGTTATCTCTATCTGAAGAAGAGGACGTGGATTACGCCGATTTACCGACGGCTGTTCTTGTTCTTTAAGCTGCGCCCAGGCCACGCCGGCAAGGACGAAGAAGGCCGCGATTTGTCGGACTTCTGGTACCTCAAATTGTTCCGCGATGTGCCGCAATCCGACTTGGAGATGCTGCTGCCGAACACCAAGGTGCGCATGCACGTGTTCGACAAGGTCAAGCTCGGCGTGACCGGCGGAGGCGGCACCATCAGTGGCGTGTTTGCCACTGCCACCAAGGTCGGCGCCGCCGCCAGCCCGACCACTTGGGCCATCGCGCTCGCTGGCCTAATCGGCGTGATTTGGCGTCAAATCACCAAGCTATTTGCCACCCGCACGAGGTACATGGCCGACCTCGCCCAGCAGCTGTATTTCTGCAATCTGGACAACAATTTCGGCGCCCTGGCTCACATCGCCGACCTCGCCCGCGAGGAGGAAACCAAGGAAGCATTGCTGGCCTACACCTTCCTCGCCGCCAGCCCCGACGGCCTGACCCAGCGCCAATTGGACAGCGCGGTCGAAGAATTCTTGATGGAAAACTTCGGCGTCACCGTCGATTTTGAAGTCGAAGACGGCATCTGCAAACTGCGCCGCGCCGGCTTGCTCGCCGAAGATGATTCCGACGTCCTGCGGCTCAGGTTGATGCAGAGCTTGTAATGCCCAGCCACCGGTATTTCATTCGCCACCGCCCTGATAGGATTCGCCGCGATGAGCGAACTCCCAGCATGTCCAAAATGCAGGTCAGAATACACCTATGAGGACCGCCAACTTTTCGTCTGTCCCGAGTGTGCGCACGAATGGACAGCTGCCGATATGGAAGCCGAAGCCGCCGATGACGACGCCCTGGTGATCCGTGACAGCAATGGCGCCTTACTCGCCGACGGCGATTCCGTGACGCTGATCAAGGACTTAAAAATTCGCGGTTCCTCCTCGGTGGTCAAAGTCGGAACCAAAGTTAAAAACATCCGCCTCGTCGACGGCGACCATGATATTGACTGCAAAATCCCCGGGTTCGGTGCGATGCGGCTGAAGTCTGAATTCGTAAAGAAAGGTTGACGTCAGCCGCATACGCAGCGGGGTGAGCTTAGGGCAGGAAAGTAACGGGTAGTGCTACCGAGCTGTATTCCCAATTGCCCCATGCAGGCTTGCAGATCGCAGCAAAGTACATCGTCGTGTTAATCAGCGACGGCGGGATTCCACCGGCGGGGATGCTCAATTTGCTGGTGGCGTCGCCGGACAAGTCAAGAATACCGGACGGCGTACTGAACGCCGGGTTGTACATGCCGAGATAGGACTCGACTAGATTGAGGTCGTAACTCAAAGGAACAGGCAGTCCGTCGATATCCACCGGACCGGTGCCGGCGGCGCTGAAGAGCAGCTGGTACCAATAAAGGCCGGCATCGTTGGGGAAGTCGATCGTGAATTGAACCGAACCACCGCTGGAGTTGGCGATGGAATTGCCGTTGGCAGTCATCTGCGGCAGGATGGCGCCGGAGTAAACATCACCTCGTCCTTCAGGGAATAAACCTGCGCTCCAATCAAATTGAGAAACTGCAAATTCTCCAATGCCATCACTATTGAGGTCGCCTAGGTAACTGAAACCCGCACCCACCACTTGGTAGGCTTGATCGCCTTGGATGGCCAACACACGTTCACCGGTGACACCGTCAAAGGCATAAACTCCGCCGTGGTTGGTGACGGAGTTGGTTTCCATTAAGGGCGCGCCAACCAAAATTTCGGCTTTGCCGTCGCCGGTTACATCGCCTGCGTCAAGGGTATAGCCGAACCAGTCGAATTTTCCTTCACCGACCCAGAAGTGCAAGCCTTCGCCGGTCGCACCTGAATAAAGAAATACTTGGCCAGGGTCATAGGCCGAAATGGGGCTAGCCAGCGGTGCTGCTACGAGCAAGTCGATGGTGCCGTCGCCATCGAAGTCACCGGGACTGGCGAGCGCATTGCCGAAACGATCCGATCCGTCTTCGCCGCTAAAGGAGAAAAGTACCGCACCGTTGGCGCCGGAGTGAATGAAGGCTTCTCCTTCATACCACCAAGACCAATTGGGTGGTTCTTCGCCGGGCGAGCCGATCACCCAGTCACGGATGCCATCACCGTCAAAGTCGCCTGGAGCCAAAACGGTTTCGCCAAAAAGTTGCCCGGAGAACACTCCTTGGAACCAGTTGTAGAGGCCGACGGCTTGCGGCAGCCCGCCGGCGAAGACATAAACTCCGCCAACATTTGGAGCGCCGCTTGACGAAATTTCCCGCGGAGCGCCGATGAGCAAATCACTGGCGCCATCGCCGTCTTTATCACCGGCATCAGCGACTGAGGTGCCAAAGCCACTCCAGTCATTTAAGCCGACCCATTCATCGATGAGGCCATAGGGAGCCGCGCCGGAGTAAACAAAAACAGCGCCATTTTCGGTCATGCCGGCGCTGGAATAATCGGGCGAACCGATGGCAATGTCCTGGATACCGTCTCCGTCGACATCATCAAGAGTGGCCACGGCGGCGCCAAATTCGGCTTCTGCTTGAGTTCCGAACCAGCGGTGAAGAGAAGTCGAGGTGGCACCGGAAATCAGTTCAACAGAGCCGCCCTCGCTGACGCCGCCGGTGCTATCGGTAAGCCTAGTGATTAAATAATCCGGAACCGTGTCCCCGTCGACGTCACCGCAGCGGTGAAACATGGGGATGTCAATTCCTTCATCCATACTGAGAGTGAACTCGGTAATGGTCTCTAGGCGGCCCCCATGGGGCTGTTGAGCCAATAAAGACGTGGTTGCTAGAAGGAACGGCAGAGTGGAGAGGGGATTTCGTAGTCGCAAAATTATGTTTGAATTGTCAGGGTGTGGTGAGCGGCCAGTCTATCAGGAATTGCTAAAATACATAGCTTGCTTGATCATGGCTGATTCCCAAACCCCATCGAAATCGGCGGCCCAAAATGGAGCCGTAGGCTACGTGCGTCCGTCAAAAGAGCAGGCCGAGGAGGCCGTGCGCACTCTGATTCGATGGGCCGGCGACGATCCAAGTCGCGAAGGATTGCAAGACACGCCTTATCGGGTGGCCAAGGCTTACACCGAGTTTTTTAGCGGTTACGACTTGGATCCTGAGCAGGTGTTGCGCAAAACCTTCGAAGAGCACGAGGGCTACGATGAAATGATCACCTTGCGGGGCATCGTGTTGGAATCGCATTGCGAGCATCACATGGTTCCTTTTACCGGCGTGGTGCACGTCGGCTACTTACCGGATAAACGCGTGGTCGGGATCAGCAAGTTGGCGCGCGTGGTCGAGATCTTTGCGCGGCGTTTGCAGATTCAAGAAAAGCTGACGGTGCAAATTGCCGACACCATTGAACGCGTGTTGAAGCCTAAAGGCGTCGCCGTGGTGATTGAAGCCGAGCACTTTTGCATGACCACTCGCGGCGTGCACAAACCTGGCACCATTACCGTCACCAGCCGCATGAAAGGCGCCTTCCGCTCGAGCGCGGCAACGCGGCGCGAATTTCTGACGATGATTCGTCAGTAAGCTTACTGGTTGCGAACCGGAGCAGTTTGCGCGCGCGAGCCTCGACGGAACATGCGTTGGATGCGTTCTGGAGCCTGGCCGGTGGCGATGTAGGCGGCGGCAAAGGTTGCAACACCGATGGCGCCGATGACTGCCACTCCGAATAGGTTCGGCGGCTCAAACAATGCACGTACCGTGTAGGTCATGAGACCGGCGGCAGCAGCGCTGGGCAGGACCGGAAGCAGCGTTTGCTTGTAGTAGGTGGGCAGATGTTGATCAAAGGCTTTGGCCAGCAAAACCGGTGCAACGATCAAATCGTAAATGGCTACGCAAATCAGCGATGCCAGAGCCGGGCCAAGCAGTCCGAGTGGACCTACCAACAGCAAACTCAGCACCAAGTTGGTCATTGCCATCGACAGCGCCAACACGCCACACGCTTTGTGGTGCCCGGTCATCGATAAAAACGCCGACGCGATGATTTGCGGCTGCGAGCCGATCATGACGATGGCCAAAATACTCAGCACCATTCCGCCGCTGGCGAATTCGGCGCCTACCCAGTGCACGAAGAAGTCTTCGGCTACAAAAGCGAGTGGAATGGCGACCATGCATGCACATGCAAAAGCCAATTTGGTCGACGTCAGCAAGGTGCGGCGCAGACCGTCCATGTCGCCGTCGCCTTTGAGTTTGGCGGCAACCGGCGACAAAATGTTGATCGCCTGCTTGAGCAGCATGAACAGCGCTTCGGTGATTTTGAGCGCGATGCCGTAAACCGAAACCGCAGCCAGCGGCAGCGCGGTTTTGATGATCAACGGATCGGTGCGCAGCATGATCAAGCCGGCGACGGATCCGAGCATGGTCCAACCGCTGAAGCTGAACAATCGCGGCAAGGTTTTTCGGTCAACCAAACTCCAGCGCAACTTGAGGTCGGGCACGTGTTGGTACGACGCCCATAGGTAGACCAAGTGCTCGGCGAGCATCACCGCTAGATGCAACCACGCCAAGCCAATCAATCCGCCACCGGCCAGCAATACGACGACGGTGCCTGCGCCTTGGATCAGGCTGGCTGAAAGTTGTGTTGCGTTCAGCAGTCGGAATTTTTGCGCACCGAAAAGCACGCCGCGGAAGAAGCCCAGCGGCAGCAGTAGAACGCCGTGGCGAATGCCGAGCAGCAGCAACAGTAAGCCGGCATCTTTTTGCATCGCCTCGGGAATGCCGGCGTTCCCGGGCATCCACCATGCGATCAAGCCGGTGATCACTGCTGCAACCGCGGCTAAGCCAAGGAAAAGGAAGAAGGTCGTCGCCAGTTGGCGCGGGCGTTCGTTTTGATCTTTGGATTCACCGCCACCGGCGACTAAGCGCACCACGGCCAACGATAAACCCAAGTCCATCAGCGCCAGGAAGCCCAACGTCGATAGCGCCAGCGTCCACATGCCGTAGCCGTCTTCGCCGAGTTGGGTGACCACAAACGGCGTCAGCAGGAACAGCAACACAAATTGCGCACCTTGCCGGCCCATGCTCAGCAGGGCGTCGACGGCGAGGCGGCGTTGACTCATGTGTTGGGTTGGGGGGTAGTGGTTGGATTAAGCCGCGGCTTTGAATGGCGATTTCATCAGCAGCATGAAGTCGCGGAAGAAGCTGCGGTTTTGCGCGTACATCGCGTCGGTGATCTGTTTTTCCATCAAGTCTTCCGAAGCCGAAATGCGGCCGGGCGAAATCACTCCGGCGGGCGCGCTTTCCAAAGCTTCCAACCACGGGCTGTCTTCACTGCGCACCTCGTCTGGCGCGGGCAGCAATTCCGGCGTGACGCCGACCAGGCGCAAATCGCCGCGAATCACCGACCACAGTCGCGGAATGCTGATGAAGATGCGCATGCGCAACGCCGGCGTCCAAACCCGGAAGGGTTGGCGTTTGCCGGCTTTGCGACGGTTGCCGAGCAGAAGTTGACTAGAAAAAGGCTTTCTGGGGTTCTCGAGCACCGATCCAAGCAGCAGCAGCGGCCACAGCGGCAAAGTCAAGAACCAAAGGCTGAGCGCAATCAGCCGATGCACCGCACCTTCGACGCTATCGCGGAAAGTGCGCGGCGAAACACTGGACAGCAGTGCTTCGTTGGGGGAGTCTTCGGTTTGCAGGCTATGGATATCGATGACGTGATTGGCATCGGCGATGACGCCGTCCAGCACCACCCCGCGGCCGACGTAAGTCTCCGCCAGGATCACGCTGTTTCGAACCGTCGCGCCTTCGTCGATGAAAACTCGCCTACCCAAAACCGCGTTCGGTCCTAGCGTGGCATTGGCACCCATTCTGCAGCGCGCACCCGCCATGCACTTGCCGACGACTTCGGCGCTGTCGTGCACCACAACTCCGTTACCCGCTAATAATCCATCTTCGGTGGTGGTGGGCGCACCGTCCAGAACGTTATCGCTATCGCCACCGCCGTGAGTTTCCACCGAGTGGCTGTCGACGGTAAGGATTCCGTCGAGTGCGTCTTTGTTCGCTTGGAACAAGGCTTCCGGGGTCAGAATCGGCGCGACCGAACTGTCTTCCAACACCATGCGCTGGATGCTCATCGCGTTCGGCACCAAGTAAGTCAACCCCAAGTCGCGGCCGCGACCATCGAAGGCACGCCAACTGGAAGGCGCCGCTTTTTCTTCAATTTCGAGCCGCTTCAAAAACGCCTGGTTGGCGCCGCCCCGCACACGGTCGGCCGACGAAATGACCACCGGCTGTTCGCGATCCCAAGGCGTGCGCTTGAGGATTTCATCAAAGCGTTCATTGCCGGCGGTGAGTACGTATTCGACCTCCAAACCCCAGCGATGGCCGTCGTCGAGGGCCGCCCGGATCATTTCCGGGAACGAGCTCATGACGATGAAAACTTTGGTAATTCCGAACTCACAAAGTTCATCCAATACGTGCACCAAAACCGGACGTCCGGCAACCGGCAGAAGGCACGGCGGCAAAGACTCGGTAAAAGGATGCAAGGCCGGCGCTTCGTGGTCGGCAATCAGGATCGCTTGCGCGGTTTGCATGTCAGTAAGCACCGCGGGCGAAGAGCACCGCCGGCACCGTTCGGAGGACCAAAAGAATGTCCAGCCAAAGCGAAGGCTGGCTCAAGTAATCAATATCCATTTCCACTTGTTGCTCAAATGGAATGTTGGAGCGGCCGGAGACCTGCCAAATGCAAGTAAGCCCAGGGACGCCGTTCAAGCGTCGGCGGGCGCGCAGCGAATATTCCGCCACCTCTTGAGGGATCGGCGGACGAGGTCCGACCAACGACATTTCGCCTTTCAAAATGTTCCACAGCTGCGGCAGCTCATCCATCGACGAAATCCGCAGCAGCCGACCGACGCGCGTCACGCGCGGGTCCTTCTTCATTTTGAAACGAATGCCGCCGCTCATGTCGGCGTTGGCTTCCAGCGCTTTTTTGCGCTCCTCCGCATCGATGTACATCGAGCGGAACTTCCACACATGGAACGGCTTGCCCCCTTTGCCAATCCGCACCTGTGAAAAGAAAACCGGTCCCGGCGAATCTAAGCGAATGGCCAGGTAAAGCAGCGAGCCGATCGGCAATACGAACAGCATCGCAGTTCCCGCTACCGTCAAGTCAAACGCGCGCTTCAGGCGCGGACCGGCGTAGCGGCGAATGCTCCAAATCTTGCGACGGAATGCCGCACGTGGACCGGCGGTTTGTTCAGCCCATTTTTGGCGGGTGACGCGGGCAAGGAACAACGGGTTTCCCAACACGTAGCGCTTCCATAAGCGCCCCGGTTCCTACAGCATGCGCCAACACCACTCCAAGCCGATTTTGCGCCACAACATAGGTGCACGCTTAATGCGACCGGAGAAAAAGTCGAACAAACCGCCGACGCCGATCGCTACAGGAACTCCCAACTCCTGTAGGTTCTCGGCTATCCACATGTCTTGCTTTGGCGCTCCCATTGCCACAAGCAAAACATCGGCGTCAGATTCTCGGACCTGACGCATCACATCTTTTTCTTCTTCCGGCTTCCAATAGCCGTCACGCGCGCCGGCGATCTTCAGCTCGGGGAACCGCTTTTGCATGTTCTCCGCAACCGCTTCGGCGATTCCAGGTCGTGCGCCGAGGAGATAGATGGAAACTCCTTCGGCAGCCGCTTTTTCACACAGCAACGGGAACATGTCGGTTCCGTTGACGTTGTCGCGCAACTTGCGCCCCAACATTTTCGACGCGATCTGCAGACCGACGCCATCGCCCCAGACTTCGGGCACTTCTTTTTGCAGAGTCTTTTTGTACTCTGCGTGTTTGCAAGCAATGTTCAAACAGTCAGGATTAACAAAGGCAAACTGAATCGGCTTCTTATCGCGACTCGATTCGATGACGAAGTTGGTCGCGTCCTCCAAATCACGATCGGTGATTCGCACCCCCAAGATGTCCACCTCGCCGCCAGCAGGTACCTGCGGGGAATGGAGAATGTTGGGAGTATTGGAGGTCATTGAATTGGACTAGGAAGCGAGACGGAGGTTCTGCTGCTGGCGGTTGCCAACCTGAACCTGAGCTTCTTCAGTTGCACGCATATCGATCTGAGCAATGCGGTGAATGCGCAGCGATTCCAAGGTGCGGAAAATGGTTTGACCGCAACCGATCAGATGCAGCGACTGGCCGGCCTTGCGAATTTGCAATGCGAGGCGAGCGATGTAGGTCGCTTTCTGCGGGGACAGCTCGGAGACTCCGCTCAAATCCAAATAAGTTTCGGTACCTAGTTGGGAAGCAGAAGCTTCGGTGCCTTGAAGAAGGTTGAAATTGTGAGTGCTGAGGGTGTTGAGGTTGTTCATGACTGTTTTTTGTCTGGGACGCGTCATAGGGGCAAGCGTCGTGCCAACCTGCGAAAGAGCAAATCTTTATCGGCATCTCATATTGAGATACTGAAATCGTTTCGATTAGGAACAAGTTGTTCCACCTGGAGTGCCGATAAGGAACAGGCACCTGTTTCACCGACCTGATCCGAAGCGGAACAGGTGGCACAGTCGTTGCATATGCCGACGCTGTCTCGTCAAAAAACACAAATGAGCAAAATCACCATCGCACTGTTTATCGATGCCTTGGGGTGGCGCATTCAAGATCGACATCACTTTCTGGATGACCTGCTGACATTCAAAAAGCCGTTGGATACGGTTTTTGGATACAGCTCCACCTGCGCGCCAACCATCCTTACCGGGTTGATGCCGCGCGAACACGGCCATTTCGCCTTCTACCGCTATCAGCCCGATGGCGGCGCCTTCCCATGGATGGTCAAGCTGCTGGGCTTGTTGCCCGGTTTCCTCGCCGACCGCGGCCGCGTGCGCTCGTGGATCTCGAAAAAGCTGCAGCCTCGCTTAGGTTGGGATGGCTATTTCCAGCTCTACGGCATGCCGTTCCGCTACTTGAAACAGCTGGACTACACCGAAAAGAAGGACCTCTTCCAGCCTGGCGGTATCAATGGCGGCCAGCGCACCTTCTTCCAGAACATGATGGAGGAGGGCACCAAGGTTTGGGTGTCGAACTGGCGCGACGACGAGGTCACCAGCCTTGGCAAGCTCGAGCAGCAGATCACGCAGCGCGAGATTGACTTCGCCTATCTTTATTGGGCCAAACTCGACGGCGTGCTGCATGAGCATGGTGTCGAGAGTCAGCAAGCCACCGATCACATTCGTTGGTACGAACGCCAAATCCGCGATTTGGTCGCGCTGGCCAAAGAAAATTACGACGACGTTCAGCTATGCATTTTTTCGGATCACGGCATGGCGGACATCCACAAGCTCAGCAACTTGCTGGCCGACGTCGAAGCTCTGGGTTATCGCTGGGGCAAAGATTACGCGTCGGTGTTTGATGCAACTGTTGCGCGTTTTTGGTTCCACACCGAGGAAGCTCGTCGCGACATCACCGCGCTGCTCGACGCGGATGAAAACGGTCGCATTTTGACGGATCAGGAGCTTGCCGACCTCGGCTGTGATTTCCCGGAAGCCAGCTACGGCGAACTTTTCTATCTGGTGAACCCCGGAATTTTGCTTTGTCCCAGTCACATGGGCAAAGCCCCGCTGGCGGCGATGCACGGTTATCACCCCGACGATCCCGACTCGACGGCGATGTTCGGTGCACTGACCGAGCCGAAAATCCACCCCGGCGGTCTGGCCGACTTGGCGCAAACCATGATGCAGGAAAATCGGAGGAAAGCGGCATGATTGAAGTTGTACTCAGGTCTCATAACGACATGCCGGTGATTGAAGAAACACTGGCGGGTTTGGAAAAGCAGACCGTGCCTTTCCGTTTGATCGGTCTGGACAACGCGTCGTCCGACGGCACGTTGGAGGCAGTCAGTGAAATGGCGGATGAAGTCATTCACATCCCAGCCGGCAAGTACATCCCCGGCAGGGTGCTGAACATCGGCATGCGCGCCACGCATGGCGATACCGTCGTGTTTTTGAATTCGGATTGCACGCCGCAGCACGATACCTGGTTGGAGGAGTTGCTAGCCGGGATGGAAGTGCCGCATGTTGCCGCCGTGTTTGGACGGCAAATCCCGCGTGAGGATTGCGTCGCCCCGTACATCAAGGACACCGAAGAGTGTTATGGCGACGGTGAAATCCAGAAGTCATTCCTGCACATGTTTTCGATGGCGTCGTCGGCGATTCAGCGCGACGTTTGGAAGCAAATGCCGTTCAGCGAAGAGCTGCAGTATTCGGAAGACATTGACTGGACGTGGCGCGCCAGACAACGCGGCTATCAGATCCGTTACATGAAGGATTCGATTGTCGCCCACTCGCATAACTACACGCTGAAGCAATTGTTCAAGCGGCAGTTTGGCGAAGGATGCGCCGAGGCGCAGATTTTTGACATGCCGGCCAGCCGGCGAAACTTTGTGCGCTACACCTTGCTGCCGTACGGCATGCAGGTTTTGCGCGATTGGAAAACGTTTGCCCGAATGGGCGCGTGGAAACATTTCATCGCCGCGCCGGTGCACCGAGGGGTGCAACACTGGGGGCGCCGCAAGGGCTTTAACGAAGGCTGGCGGGAAAAAATTATGGAGGAGAAAAAATGCGCATGACCCGTTACGGCTCTGCCGATTTTGAAGGATTCTTTTGGCATGAACTGCAAGCCCTGGGTGAAGACTGCATGAAGGCAGTGCCCAATGGATTGTTGGCGGTGGTGCTTGGCGGTGGATATGGCCGCGGCGAAGGCGCAGTGGTCACGTTGAATGGGCGGCAAGAACCCTACAACGATTTGGACCTCTTTCTGGTTTTCGACGGACGTCGCAAAGGCTTGCCGCCGGAACTGGAACCGATTCGCCATAAGTGGGAGAACCGCTTGGGCATCGAGGTCGACTTTTCGCGTCCGTTATGGCCTGCGGCGATCAAGCGCTGGCCGGCCGCGCTGATGTGGCATGACTTGGCTTTGGGCCACCGCATTATGGCGGGGGAGCCGGCGGCAATTTCGGGCTATGTGCCTCCTTGTGTGCTCGACCATCCGCGACCGATCGAAGCGCTGCGCTTGCTGTTGAATCGCGGTGCCGGTTTGTTGTGGACGATGGAAGTCGTCGCCGGCAACACCGAAAAGCCCGACGCCGATTTCATTCGCCGGAACGTGCAAAAAGCATTCTTGTCGGCCGGTGATGCCATTTTGTTGGTGCACGGAATGCACCATCATTTAGTTGCGGAACGCGGCAAGCTGTTCCAGCAGCTGCATGAGAAGAATCCAAAGGTCGCAGCTTTGGATCTCAACGACAACTACCAACGTGCGGTTGAATTCAAAAGTAGCCCGGATAGCGTGCCCGCCGAAGTCAACGCCGATGACCTCGACGCCGCCCGCCATGCGTGGTTGGCATCGCTGCTTTATTCCGAATGTGTTCGCACGGGAAACAACTACTCGTCGATCAACGAGTTGGTCGCCGATCCAAGCATCCGCGAACCGGAGAAAAACCAGTGGTGGCAACGTCCGGCGAACCTGCTGCGCGGTATGCGCAACGGTCAATGGTCGACGCTTTATCCACGCGAAGCGCTGTATCGCACGCTGCCGTTGATGCTGATGCAGCAACCCACGCCGCAACAACCCGAAAAACTGCTCGACGTCTGGAGAGGAGTTGCCTAGCGATCGTTCATGAAGTATTTCGTCTTCATCCTCTTCGCGATGGTGGCCGCGCCAATTACCGCGGTGCTGTCGTCGATGAGCCCGTTGTTGCGCGGGCTGGGGGTGATGGCGTTGGTGTTCTCGCCGGCCATTGGCGACATGGCGAACATCAACTTCCTGTCGATGGAGGAGTATCGCGGACCGGACCGTGGATTTGAAATCGCACTGACCGACATTCTGACCCTTGGTTTCTTCGGTTACTTGTTGATGCATCACTCCAACAGGTTGCTGTGGTGGCCGCTGGGATCGACGCCGCTGCTCATTTTGTATCTCATTGGCATGGCGTCCGGGATGACGTCGGCCGACCCGTTAATCGCCTCGTTCACGCTGTTTAAAGGGCTGCGCTTGTACTTCCTGTTCTGGGTGATTGCCAACCTGATTCACACCGGGACCGACATTGCTTGGGTGCGGCGAGGATGGATCTTCCTGGGCTTGCTGGGCACGATGGTCGTGCTCAAGCAAAAATACTTGGATGGCATTTACCGCGTGTCGATGTTCTTCGATCACTCGAACACGGTGCCGTTGTACCTCAACTTGGTTTGCCCCATTTTGATGGTTTGGGGATTGGCCGACCGCTCGCTGGGCAAGAAGGAAAAAATCCTATGCATGATTGCCGGTTTAGGCATGGCCGGCTGCGTAACGATGACCTTCTCTCGCGCAGGTACTGCACTTGCCGCATGCGCAGTTGCCGGGGCGATTTTCGTCGGCGTGATTCGCAATCCGCGCGCCAGCAGTTTCATCACCGCCGGCGTATTGGGCTTCATCGGATTACTCGGCATCGCCGCAGTTGCCGACGCGTTCATCGACCGGATTTTGAATGCGCCGGAGTCGTCGGCCGAGGCGCGTGATGAATTCAACGTGGCTGCCGAGCAGATGACCAACGAGTATCCGATCGGCGTCGGGCCAAACATGTTCTCGCATACGCTGACCAATGTCGGAAAGTACCGCGAGCACCTTCACGTGATGAAGGGCGAAGAACAAGGCGGTGTGGCCCACCACATTTATTGGCTTACTTCAGCCGAATTTGGTTGGGTGGGCTTAGCGGTGTTCATCTTGCTGCTTGCGCGATGGAACATCGCCGCAATTTGGCATGGCTGGGGGGACAAAACCCCGGAAGGACTGGCGATGACCGGAGTGGCGATCGGCTATGTGGCCGTGCATTTATCCGGTTTTCTGGAATGGGCGCTGCGCATTACGCCGGTTTCGCAGCAAGTCGCCTTGGCCAGTGGAATGCTTGCCGGTTGCGTGTCACTACGCAAACGACAAAAGAAAGAAGAGAAGCGCGCGCGCGTGCTTGCCTTGAATGAACAACGGAATCCTGAATCGCAACCCGCCATGGTGGCATGAATCGACCTGAACCAGAGATCGAAGAAGGCCTAAAGCTGCCATTTGACATTCGCACGCTCATCGCCGCGATCAAAGGCCGCTGGTGGCAATTCATTTTGATCGGGGTCATTGCAGTTGGCGCCGCCTACGACCTGGGACATCGCCTAGGTTCGGCGAGTTATCTCTCGCACACGATGTTGTTGTATGCGCCGGCAGCCGACACCAACGTTGAAATGGGTGAGTCGACGTTCTTGCGCACGCACTTAAATATGATCAAGATTCCTGAGAACCTGGAATCGTTGCGCGACGAATTGCAGTTAGCGGTTTCGATGGACGCCGTCGCCGGCGCAGTCGACGCCGAGATTCAGAAAAACACCGGATTGATGGTGATCTCCGGCACTTGGGACACCGCCGACGGTGCCGCCAAAGTCGCCAATACCATGCGCAATATTTTCCTGCGCCGCCACGTCGAGTTGATGGGGGCGGGGGAGACTCGGGCGTTGGAGCATCAGCGCGGTAAGAAGCAGAAGGAATTGGAGTCGGTGCAAAAGCAGCTGAAGGAGCTGACGCGTTTGGGCAAGGAAATTCGCGCGCGCATGTCGGAAGACCTTGCTGCCAACCCTGAAGAAGAAGGGTTGGGCGATTTGAACATTCGCATTGAGCGCATTCGCGATGCCATCGCCGAAGACCAGTCCTACCGCGCGAACCTGGCAAAATTGGGGCGCATGGAAGTGGACTTGGCGCGCACCGAGCAGTTGGCGGCGGATGGATTGATTGCGCAATCGGCGGTGGAAAAAGCTCGCGCCGAGTATGAAGCGCAGAAAGCCGTCACCATCGATACCGAAAAGACTGCGGAATGGCGTGAAGAACTCGAACGCTTGCAATCGGCGGCGATGCCGTCGGCAAGCTCGCCGACCAGTCCGTCGGCGCCGGTGCTGCAGGAAATGTTGTTGAAAGAATTCAACTTTGAACTGCAGATCATCGAGTTGGGCGAAGCGATCGCACAACTGGATTCGCGTTTGGCCGAGGTCAAACAGGCTTTGGCCGAGATTTATCCTTACCCGAAGGATCAAGCTGCCGGCTTGAACTTCTTCCGCATTGTTTCCGACGCCGAGCCGCCGATTTGGGCCGAGAGTTCGTCGAAGAAACTGATTGCGATCGCTGTCGCTGTGTTGCTGTTTGGCTTCGGCAGCTTTGTGATTTTGTCGCGAGTATTGACCGACCGCCGCATCTTGTCGCGACCCGATGCCAAGGCCAAGCTCGGCATTCAAACATTGGTCGGATGGCGGCGCGGTCACTTGAATAGCGCGCTGAAATCCATTCACGACGACTTCTTGCTGATGGCCAATCAACTGCGGCCGTTTGCCGGCGAGTCGCGCTGCTTCTTGATCGTCGGCGTCGAGGAAGACAAGCTGCACGCGCGTACCGTTGGTCAATTGGCGGCTGCGGCGGCTCAGTTAGGCGAACGCGTATTGGTCATCAACGGCAGCACGCGATCCAGCATGCAGCCGCATTTGGAAAAGGAGATCAACGGTCACAAGTTGATTTTCGGCCTAGATGAAGCCATCCCGGGGTTGCGCGACGGACAGAGCGTTTTCCCCGATGCCGGTTCGATTCAAGCCGGCACCCTGCACATCCTCGGCAACGGCGGACGCATTCCGCGACCGGAAGAGCTGTCGTCGCTGAAGTTCCGCGCTTTGTTGGAAGAGGCGCGCAACCTTTATTCGATGGTCATCGTCATCGGCCCCGATCCAAGCACCACGCGCCAAGTGGTGCTGCTCGCAGAAAACTGCGACAAGACGATGATCGTGCTTCGCGCCAGCCGCATGAAGGCCGGCAAGATCAAAACTGCGCTCGAGCCGTTGTTGGCCGAGCCCGAGAAGCTCAATGTCATTCTCGGTGAAATCAAACCCCGTTTCGCGTCGCTATCCGACGCTGCTTAAATGCGTATTCTCATCATCAGTAATTTGTTCCCGCCCGATATACGCGGCGGTTATGAAATTCTGTGTCAGCAGGTACGCGACGTTTTGATCCAGCGGGGTCATCAGGTTGCGGTGCTGACTTCCCAGCCGCCGCGGCGAGACCCAAATCTGCCCAACGAAAACGGACCGAATCCGGTTTGGCGGCGCATGGTTTTGGAAGCCGATTTCGACGACCCGGCTCAGCGCTCGCGCAAGTTGCGTCACAAGGTCAGCCGTCAAAACGCAATGCTGACCGAGGCGGCGATTCAAACTTGGCAGCCGGACCTGGTGTTCATGTGGAGTCAGTTGCGTTTATCGCCCGGCCCGGCGCGCGCCGCCGAAGCCTCGGGTAAATCGGTTGCCTACACGATGAACGATGGTCATTGGACCGGCTTCCAATCGGCCAAAGCCAGCAACGGTTTGCGCGGAATGGTTGGCGCCGCGTTAGACGCCACCGTTTACCGCGATACCACATGTAACGGGCTGCAGTTCCGGAACGTAACGGCGATCAGCCAAGTGTTGCTGGATCAAATCCGCCGCGACGGTTTGGAGCTGGAGCACGCCGAGGTCATCCATCAGGGTGTGCCGCTGGAAAGCTTCCCGATGAAACCAAACCCCGGCAGCTGCGGCGCGCCGTTCCAACTGATATACGCCGGTCAACTGCATGCTTACAAAGGCGTGCATCATGCGATTCAGGCGGTGCATCAGCTTGCTGCGGCGGGGCAGCCGCTGGATGTGCACTTGCGCATCGCCGGGCACGGTCCGGCGCAGTACATCGCTGAATTGCGCGAGCAAGCGGTGAAAGGCGACGGCAGCATCGAATTTGTCGGCGCGTTAAGCCATGCCGAACTTGCCCAAGCCTACCGCGATTCCGACGCATTGGTCTTCCCGTCGGTATGGGCCGAACCTTTTGGCCTGACCTTCCTAGAAGCCATGGCCAGCGGTGTTCCGGTCATCGCCACGAAAAATGGCGGCCAAGGCGAAGTTTTGGTCGATGGCGAACACGCCCTGCTAGTGCCGCCGGCCGATACCGACGCCATCGCTTATGCCTTGCGTCAAATCATCGAAGACGAAGAGCTGCGTCACGGCTTATGCCAACGCGGCCGCAAGCTAGTCGAGGACTATCTCAACCTAGACGCCTACGTCGGTCGTCTAGAAAAATTCATTGCCGACGCCATTGCCCGCGAGGCGCAGGCGGCCGGCAAACACTCGGGTCCGCCGGTGATTCAACAGGAGAGGGCGGCATGAGAACCATTCAAATCACGCGCCGATTTACCCGCGCTTCATGGGGCGGCACCGAAACCGTGGTATTGCAAACCAGTCGCGCACTGCAAGCCTTCGGTCATCCGACTGAAATCTATACCACCAAAGCCTTGGATGCGCAGCCGCTGGAGTCGATCTCCGGCATCGATGTGCACCGCTTCAATTACTTTTACCCGTGGTTTGGCCTGAACGATGCCGCCAAGCAATCGCTCGACGACACCGCCGGTAATCTGTTTTCGTGGTCGTTGATGCGGCAGCTGCGCAAGACCGAACGACCCGACGTCATGCACTTGCACACCGGCAAACGCTTGGGCGGCATAGTTCGCCACGTTTGCCAAAGCCGCAAGATTCCTTACGTGGTGTCGATTCACGGCGGCATGCTCGACGTCGGCGGCGGCGAAGCCAGTCGTTGGGTCGAGCCTACCGAAGGTCATATTGAATGGGGCAAGGCTCTTGGATGGTGGGTCGGTTCGCGCAAGGTGATGGAAGAGGCGGCGGCGATTTTGTGTGTCGGTAAGGAAGAAGCGCGGCGCATGGCCGAGGCCTATCCCGGCGTTCGCGTTGAGCATTTGCCCAATGGCGTCGACTCGGCGCATTTTGCCGACGGTGACGGAGCAAAGATCCGCAACAAGTTCAAGATTCCCGAGCAGCGGTTTTTAATGCTGCAAGTCGGCCGCATCGATCCGCAAAAAAACCAGCATGTGATGCTGCAGCGCCTGCGAAGCTTGCTCGACGAAGGGGTGGATGCGCACTTGATGATCGTCGGCCATCCCACTCACGAGGAATATCACGCCAAAATCAAAGCGCAGTTGGCGGCCGATTCGCAACTCGCCGCGCACGTCACTTTGGTCGAAGGCATGGATCCTGAATCCGGCGACTTGCAAAACGCCTACCACGCCGCCGACGTCTTTGTGCTGCCGTCGATCCACGAACCCTTCGGCGTAGTCGCGTTGGAAGCTTGGGCGGCAGGCAAAGCAGTGGTCGCCAGTCGCGTCGGCGGTATTCCCGATTTCATTGAAGATGGCAACGATGGCTTCTTGCTGCCGGTGGATCAAGACGCCGACTGGGTGCGCTGTTTACGCGGCTTGGCGGATAACTCGGACCTGCGTCAAACGCTTGCTCAAGCCGGCGAAAAGAAGGCGGTATTGGAATACGACTGGAGCGCGGTCAGCAAAAAACTGCTGACCATTTACCAGGAGGTCGCAGCATGAAAATCTTATTCGCTTCGATGAAGTTGGGCGCCTTCGGCGGCGTCGAGCAGCACATTCGCAGTACTGCATTGGGGCTGAAGGAACGCGGTCACGAAGTCTATTTGGCTTATGCCGAACGCACCGGCATCGACGAAATCGCCTTCATGCGCGGCTTTGAAGAAGCCTACCCGCTTGCCGAGTTGGGCAGCGACGACGCCAACGCCTTTGCCTTGGCACAACTGCTGCAAAAAGTTCAGCCCGACGTGCTGTATCTACATAAGGCCGAGCAATTAGTCATGCAATTGCCGCCGAACTTGCCTTGCGCAGTGGTGGCGATGATTCACGATCACGACCTGTGCTGTCCGCGCCGGCATAAGTATTTCCCCGGCGGCAAAAAGGTCTGCAAGCAGGCCGCCGGCTGGCGTTGTTGGCTGGATGGATCTTTCTTAAAGAAGGACGGCAGTGCCAAATACGGCGTGCGTTGGAATTCGCTGAAGGACCACCGCAAACAACTGCAGGCTCATCGCGGCTTGGACGGTTTGATCGCCGCCAGCACCGCGATGAAGGACGAGCTGATCATGAATGGCATTCCCGCCGACAAGGTCATGCAGGTTGCGCCGGGCATCGGCGAAACTGCGCCGGAGAAGCCGGCGGCCATCGACATTGAACTGCGTCCTAAAGTGCTATTCGTCGGCCAACTGATCCGCGGCAAAGGTGTGGATTTGTTACTGCACGCGCTGGCAAAAATCGACTTACCGTTTGAAGCAGTAATTGTTGGCGATGGCAATGCTCGTGAGGGCTTGGAAACATTGGCGGCAGAATTGGAGTTGCAAAACCGCGCCCATTTCACCGGCTGGGTCACCCATGACCAGTTGCATCAGTACTACAGCGACTCGCGCGTGGTCGTGGTGCCGTCGCGTTGGCCGGAACCCTTCGGCTTAATCGGCCCCGAAGCGATGCGCGCCGGACGTCCGGTGGTGGCTTATGACGTCGGCGGAATCCCGGATTGGCTGCAAGATAAAAAGACCGGGTTCTTGGTAGCCGAGCAAGACACCGACGCTTTCGCCAATGCGGTTCGGGAATTGCTTTACAACCCGGATTTGGCGCGCGAATTCGGCAACAACGCCTTTGAGCAATATTCCAACCGCTTCATGCTGAAGCACGGCGTCGAACGACTGGAAGCCGCGTTGCAGCAGGTATGCGAACAACGGAGGAAAGTGGCATGAGAATTGGAATTCCTACCTTCGGCGCCGACAACGGCAAATCAGGCATCGGTGAATATTTGCGCGCGCTGTTGAACGAATGGCGTTCGCATCCCACCGGCCACGAGTTTGTCTTAATCGGTCCTGAAGAAGATAAAGACGTCTTCTTCACCGCCGCGCCCGGCTGGACTTGGCAAAGTGTTGCCGATTCGTGGGCGTCGACGGTGAAGAACTTGGTTTGGCATCAAACCCATTTGCCGCCGCTGGTGCGTCAACTCAACATCGACGTTTTGTTCTTGCCGGCGGGAAATCGGCGTTTGCCTTACCGAACCGCTTGTCCAACTGTTGGCACCGTGCATGATTTTTCGCACTTGCACGTGAAGAATAAATACGACCGCTGGCGCCACATCTACGTCGAACGCGTGCTGCCGTTTTTGGTTCGGCGCTTGACTTCGGTGATCACCGTGAGTCAGTGCTCGGCGTTGGACCTGCTGGATTTTGCCAAGGTCAAAGAAAACAAGCTGACCGTGGTGCACAACGGTGCCGAACTCGACGCCTTCCGCGCATTGCAGCGGGATCAGTGCAAGCATCATGTGCGCACTCGCTTGGGAATGGAGCGGCCATTTGTGCTTTACGTTTCTCGACTGGAGCACCCGGGAAAAAACCACGTCGCGCTGATCGAAGGCTTCGAAAACTTCCGCCGCGAGACCGGATTGGATTGGGACTTGCTCTTGCCCGGACAAGATTGGAGCGGTTCCGAAGCCGTTTACGGCAAGATCAACGAATCGCCGGAACGCGATCGCATCAAACTTCCCGGCTTCTTGTCGCGCGAGGATTTGCTCTGTTGTTACGGTGCTGCCGAGCAGTTTGTCTTCCCTTCGCTATACGAAGGCTTCGGCATTCCGCTGTTGGAAGCCATGGCCGCAGGTGTGCCGGTGTTGGCCGCCGACCGATCCTCGCTGCCCGAAGTCGGTGGCGAGGCCGCGCTTTATTTTGACCCCGACAACCCGAAGGAGCTGGCCGAATGCATGGCCCGAGTGGCATCGGATGAATTGTTGCGTCGCCGCATGGTGACGCGCGGAGCCAAGCGCGCCGACGAATTTAGTTGGTCCAAAACCGCTCAGCAAACGATGCAAATTCTGGAAGACACGGCTCAAGCCTCGCAATCGAAAGCAGCTTAATGAACGCGTATAACTCATCCTCGGCTCCAAAATTCCCGCCGCCCGACGGTGGGGATCAGGGGGCGAGCCATTTGCGCAAACTCGAAGATCCACCGGCGGTGGAGGAGCAAGGGCTGATCGTCGTCGTTGATGACGATGAGCACGAACAACAAATCCTGTCGCGTTGGTTGGCCGGCCGCGGCTACCAAGTGCGTTGTTTCGGCGATGCCGAATCGATGTTGGCGGAGTTGCCATCAATGATGCCGGCGGCGGTTTGTTTGGATTTGCACATGCCCGGCATGAACGGCATGGATGCTTTACGTCACATCAAGGCCAATCATTCGCTACTGCCTGTATTGGTTTTGACCGGCGATGATGAAGTCTCGAATGCGGTGACGGCGATGCGATTGGGGGCTTATGACTACTTGGTCAAACCCATCGCCAAAGATCGCTTGCTGCATCAGGTCCACAAAGCCTTGGACCACGGCCGCATGGGCATGCGCCTTGCTCAATTGGAACGGGAAGCAGAGGGCGGCGGCTATTCCGGAATCGTTGGCGACAGCAAAGCAATTCGTGGATTGTTCCGCGAACTTGACCGCGTTTCGGCGAGCACGGTAACGGTGTTAGTCAATGGCGAAAGTGGTTGCGGCAAAGAATTAGTCGCCGAATCGGTGCATGAAAACAGCGCGTTGAAGCAAGGACCATTTGTGGCGTTGAACTGCGCGGCGATTCCCGAGTCGCTACAGGAATCGGAAATGTTCGGCCACGAAAAAGGCGCATTCACTGGTGCCGACAAGAGCAAGATTGGACGTTTCGAAGAAGCCGACGGCGGAACATTGTTCTTGGATGAGGTCGGAGAGTTGTCGCTGAGTCTGCAAGCCAAGCTGCTGCGTGTTTTACAGGAACGCACTTTCCGCCGAGTCGGCGGGCGCAAAGATATTCAATCGAATTTCCGTTTAGTTGCGGCTACCCACCGCAACCTGTCGGCCGAAGTTGCCGCCGGCAATTTCCGCGAAGACCTGTTCTACCGGCTTGCGGTCTTTGAAATTGAAGTGCCGCCACTGCGTGACCGCAAAGCAGATATTGCACCGTTAACGCGCTGGTTCTTGCGCGGTTTTGCTCGGGAAGAGGGTGTGGATCCATTGCACGTTCCGGTGGAAACCATGCAGGCTCTGGAACAGTACCGCTGGCCCGGCAATGTGCGGGAATTGAAAAACGCGTTGCAACGCGTTCAGGTGGTCGCACAAGATGGCGTCTTCCGCTTGCAAGATTTGCCGCCGCGCATTCTGGAAAGCCTGCGCGGGATCGACGTCGCCGCCGAGTTGACTGCCCAAGCGACTCCGACTCATCCGGTTGTTCCGCCTTCACAGCCAATTCCTCAAGAGCCGCCCGCATCGGTAGCCAACGTTTCACAGGTTGCTCCAGCGGTTGGCGAACCAGTCGCGCCGCAATCCCTGGCAGAGATGGAGCACCAAGCCATTCTGCAAGCCATTGAAGACGCGCGCGGCAACATGTCCGAAGTCGCACGCCGACTCGGAATCGGTCGAACCACCCTTTATCGCAAGCTCAAGAAGTTCAACATTCAGGCATGAAGATCTCCGTTCAAACCTCTTTAAAAACGCAAGCCGCCGACGCGATGCAGCAAGCCTACAACCAATTGTTGGAGGAGATCGGCAAGCCGGATCTGTTGATGGTCTACGCCTCGTCGAACCATCTCAATCACTTGGCGGACGTCGTCGGCCAGGTCGATGACGATGTTCCGGTTCATGGTGCGACCACCTGCCGCGGCTTGCTTTCGGCGCAAGGGCATCAAACCCACGACGGCGATACTTTGGGTTTATTCGGCATTTCCGATCCGGATGGCAGCTTCGGCGTCGGTTGCGCGCGCTTTGAAAACGGCGTCGAACAAGCAACCGACCAAGCCCTTGATGCAGCTCTCGCTCAATGCCAACGCCAGGGGGAGGTGCCGAGTTTGATCTGGCTTTCGAGCACGCCGGGTAATGAAGAAAGCGTGTTGTGTCGTCTGCAAGAGCGGTTGGGAGATCGCGTACCGGTCATCGGCGGCAGCGCGGCCGACAACAACGTCACCGGCGAATGGGGAGTGTTTTGCCGCTCGGGCAACGTGATTCAGGACGGCTTGATTTTGTGCACCATGTTCCCGTCTACCGAAATCGCGTTTGCGTTCCACTCTGGTTATGAACCGTCGGAAATTTCATGGGAGGTCAGCGAAGCCGAAGGCCGCGATTTGAAAAAGTTGGACGGCAAACCAGCCGGTGAAATGTATGACTTAGCCTCTGGTGGTTTGGTCAAGTCGGCCCTGCAAGCCGACGGCCAACTGTTGTCGCAATCCACCTTCCTGCCCCTAGGCCGCATCGATTCGCAAATCGGCGAGGTACCGATGTACCTGCTGTCGCACCCGGCCGCGGTGCAAGCCGACGGCACCATATCGCTGTTCTCCGAAGTGCAAGTCGGCGACCGCTTGACCCTGATGCACAGCTCGCCCGATTCACTGATTCAACGGCCTGCGATGGTGGTGGACTCGGCGCTCAACTTCCAGAACTGGCACGCCGACGACGTCGCCGGCGGCTTGGTGATTTTCTGCGGCGGCTGCATGCTTGCGGTCGAAGACTCGATGGACGACGTCGCCCAACGGGTCAGCCAAACTTTGCCGCAAACGCCGTTCTTGGCAACCTTCACCTTCGGCGAACAAGGGCGCTTTTTGCACGGTGCCAACCGCCATGGCAACCTGATGATTTCATCGGTACTGTTTAAGAAGTCGAGGAAGGCGGCATGAACAAATCCCGCCGGGGCGACGCCGAAAACCTGCGCGAAACGCTGCTTAACTTAGAGCGCGCGCGGGCTAAGGAGAAGTTGCAACGGCAGGAAAGCCAAACGATTTTGGCAAGTTTGCGCATCCTCAGTCGCCGCGGCGATCCGGAGGAAATCTTTCAAAGCCTGGCGCATCTTTTTCAGGATCTGCTCGGCTTTGAGGACATCGTGCTGTTGCGCAATTGCGCGGATGAACGCTGGCGGCCGGTGCAATTCACGCAGTCGGCTTTGCGCAAGTTGGTCTTAACCGGTGGCCCAATTTTCGATCGCGTGCAACGCGGTGAAACGGTTGCGGTGTTTGAGGCTGCGGCGACCGACGACTGGAAGGGTTTGGCGGAACACCCACAGCTACAAGTCCGCTCGGTGTTGCATTTCGGCCTCGAAGTCGACGGCGATTCATTAATCGTAGCCTGCATTCATTCGCAGCCCGGAATGTTCGGCCCGGAGCAAGCGCAAATCATCCAGCGCTTTCGGCCGCTGCTGAACCAAGCGATGGCGTCGGCGTCGGCATATCAGGACCGCGAACGAGTCGAGGCGTTGACCAGCCAGCGACGCGAAGACTTAGAAAAAATCGCGATGTTGGAGCAAGGCACGCAAGTGCTCGGCGTCGGTTTGATGCAGTGGGATGGTCGCCAAGCGCCGACGCGCCCTAGCCAGACGCTGATGACGATGGTGCGGCCGTGGCAGAATTTTGCCAACTGGTGGCAGGCTTTGCAGGAGCAGATTTCGCCGGAGCAGTTGCGCGAAGTTCTGCGCAGCGGCGATGCGGTCGAAGCACAGTTGCAAGACGCCGACGGCAATCACCATTCTTTTGAAATTGCCTGCAGCAATCCTGCTCAGGAATGCGGAGGAGGACTGCACCCGTTGCTGGTTTCCGATCGCACCGCCGACCATAACTTGGTGCGCGATCGTCAACGCGCCGAACATCGCTACGAGGCGTTGTTCCACGAATCGCGCGACGGCATTTTGATTCTGTCCATGTCAGGCACGATTTTGGAACTCAATCAGCAAGCTCGCGAAATGATCGGCCGCGAGGATGAACAAATCGGATCATGGCTGCAATTCATCGATGGCGACGATCATCCACGCTGTCAGGAGTTGCTGGAATCCATCGCCGATCAAGACGTTCATGGCATCGAGCTGCAATTCGTTAGTAGTGGTGGGCAAGCTTTCCTTGCCGAATTAACCGCAAACGCGATCGAACTGGACGGCCGTCCGTGCGTGCAAGCGCTGGTGCGCAATATTACTGAGCGCAAAGAAGCAGAACGCGCGCTGCGCAGTAGTGAGCAACGCAAAGGCGCAATTTTGGAAACTGCGTTGGATTGCATCGTCAGTGTGGACCATCAAGGGCACATCAACGAATTTAATCCTGCGGCGGAAAACACCTTTGGTTGGAAGCGCGAAGAAATCCTCGGCAAAACGCTGGAAGAAACGCTGATCCCGGCGGTGTTGCGCGACGCACACAGTGCTGGGTTTGCTCGATATATGCAGTCCGGTGAATCGCGAATCCTAGGTCAGCGTTTAGAGCTTCCGGCCATGTGTAGAGATGGCAGCGAGATCTTGACCGAAATCACCATCACCGAAACTCGCGATGAAAGCGGGCGGTCTACGTTCATCGCATTTGTGCGCGACATCACCCAATGGAAAGCTGACCAGGAAGCGCTGCAACAAGCCAAAGAAGAAGCCGAGGCCGCCAACCAATCCAAGAGTCAGTTTTTGGCATCGATGAGCCACGAACTGCGCACTCCGATTCACGTCATCGCTGGGCTGACTAAGTTGGCGACCGAACATGATTTGGAAGACGACGTTCGCAACATGCTCGAGGTGGTGGACTCCAGTTCGCAGTCGTTGCTGGCGTTGATTGATGATTTGCTGGATATTTCCAAAATTGAAGTGGGAGAGGTGCGACTGGAGAACGATCAAGTTTCGTTGTTCCAATTCTTCGATACATTGAAGAATATGTTTGCCAAGCAGGCGCTGGATCAAGGATTAGATCTGGTGTTTGAGATGGGCGACAACTTGCCGGTGGCGTTGGAGTTCGACCCCAACCGCTTGCGCCAAATCCTGATCAACTTGCTCAACAACGCGCTGAAGTTCACCCGCCAAGGGAGAATTACGGTGAAGGTAGACTTCTTCGATCAGCCGCAACCTAAATTGGAAATCCACGTCGCCGATACCGGCCAAGGAATTCCACCGCAGCAGCTCGGGCAAATCTTTGAACGCTTCACTCAACTGGATCGCGCCGGCATCGGCAGCCATGCACGCGGTGCTGGTTTAGGGCTAGCGATCAGTCGCGAAATCAGCGAGCTGATGGGTGGCGAATTGCGCGCCGAAAGTGCCGTCGGTAAGGGCTCGACTTTTATTCTCAGCTTGCCGTTGCAACGCATCGTGCCACGCGCCGAAATCCAAAACGACGGCGAAGACTTGGGCTTGAGGGCTTCCAAAGCCGGCATGCGCATTCTGGTGGTCGATGACAATCCCGGAAATTCATTGCTCGCCGAACGCTTGTTAAGCCGACTCGGACACACTGCGCTGGTTGCAAATTCCGGCGCCGAAGGATTGGAAATTCTGCGTCGCGAAAGCGTCGACCTGGTGCTGCTGGATATCGAAATGCCGGAGATGGACGGCTTTCAAACGCTGCAACACATCCGCAACGATATCGACGCCGAGTTGCCGGTGATTGCGTTGACCGCGCACGCCATTCCAGGCTTCTCCGAGAAGTGTTTGAACGCCGGCATGACCGATTATCTGGCCAAGCCGTACACCAAAGAGGATTTAGTGCAGCTGCTCGATCGGCAGAGCGATGGTGCGGATGGTCCGATGGTTTGGATCGATGACGACGTCGCCGACTTGGTGCCCGGTTATTTGGCCAATTGTGAACAGCAGGTCGCCGAGGCGGCTCAATTGCTTGGAAATGGCGATTTAATTCCGGCCGGACGCATTGCACATAAGCTAAAGGGCACCGGCTCGTCTTATGGTTTCAGCGAAATCAGCCGTTTGGGCAGTGAACTCAACCAAGCCTGCGACGCCAGCGATCAAGTCGGGGCGCAGCGCGCGGCGCAGGAGTTGGATGCATTTTTGAAGAGCGTGAGTTATCGAGTGAAGCGCGCTTAACCGATGGGCATAAATGGAACAAGCCGCCGGTGTGGGCCGGCGGCTTGAAGTCGGTTGGATGGAACCGAAACGAACTTACATGACCGTGCGCGTCAGCACGGTGGATCCGTTGGTGCTGTCTTCTACCGCCTGAATCCGACCGGTGGTGCCAATGGCGCTGACCGGAACGTTGAAGCTGATCGTTGCGTCACCGGCGGCGTCGGCGACGGCAATGCCCATCGGTGCAGGCCAGCCAATGTTCATCAATACATTGGTGTTCATTGGGTTGAACGAACCCGGACCGGAGGTCGAGTATGCGAACCAAACCGAATCACCCGGCGTCGCGCCGCTAACCATCAAACTGGCGTTGGAGCCGCCATTGAAGGCAGTACCGTCCAAAACCATCGGTTCGGCGATCACCGCTTGGGCATTCACCATGCCGTGACCGAACACCTTATCCCAGCCCGGTTCACCGACGTCGATCGAAGTCAGCTCCAAGCGCTCGTACAACTCATCCCATAGCAGACCGTCGCCGTTTTGATCAGAGATCGTTCCACTTGCCAGTGCCAGCGCGGCTGCGCCAACCACGTGCGGAGTTGCCATCGACGTACCCGAAGCCAGCGTGTAACCGCCACCCCAGTTGGCCGAAAGAATGTCGACGCCCGGAGCAGCAAAGTCCAGCTGCGGACCGGTGTTGGAGAAGCCGGCTGCCTTCCAAACGGTTTCCATCGCGCCAACGGCATAAGTGGTGTCGTACTTGGCCGGCGCCGAAACACCACCCAGCGAGTAGTTGTTGCCCGAAGCACAAATGTGAATCACACCAGCGGCCTGCGAAGCAGCAAAGGCTTGCTTCAGCGTGTACGAGCCACCGCCGCCCCAGCTATTGTTGACCACATCGCAACCCTGAATGCTGACGTACTCCACGCAAGCAATCAAGTCGCTGTAATCGCCACTGCCGGCAGCGTTGAAACCCTTGGCAACCCACATGGTGATATTCGGCGCAACACCGACTACACCCTGACCATCGCGCAATGCAGCAATGGTGCCGGTCACGTGAGTGCCGTGCATGTGGTCGTCCATCGGATCGGTGTCGTTGTTGACGTAATCGTGGCCGCCCAAGTAAACGTGCGCAACTTCCGGATGGTTGTAATCCAAACCGGTGTCGATCAAACCAACGACGACGCCGTCACCGAAATGACCCAGGTTGTGGGCAAGTCCCCCGCCAATGGCTTTGACGCCCCAAGTGTTGTCAATATCCGAAACGTAAGCCTGGCCGTCTTCTTCCACGACGCCGACGTTCGGGTGTTCCACAACTTGATCAATCTTGTCTTCCGAAACGATGATCGCCATCGCCGGAATCATTTGATAGTTGTATTTGACTTGACCACCAAGTTGATCTTCTACCCAGCTTTTTTCGGCGGCGCCGGGCTGAGTATGGAAGTTGACCAACAAAGTGATTTTTTCTTCAGCAGTTTGCGCCAAAGCCGAAGTGGCTAAAGCGCAGGTGAGGAGAGTGGAAGTAAGCATTTTGAAGTGATGACGAATCTTGGATGGTTAAGAACTAGGTCAATCAGCGTTAGGCATCCTTATTCGTGCCGATCGCTTTGCCGCGCTTGGGGGTAGGAACGCGCTTGACCGAGCAGCCGTAAGGTTTGGTTTCCGCAGTGGTCACCGGCTGCTTGTTTTGAATCTCGCGTACCGCTTCGCGCACGTAGTGCTTGCGTTTGGCGAATTCCTTTTTGCTCTTCGGGTCGTCGTCGAGCGCGCCGGAATAACGCAGCACGCCTTCCGGGTCGATGACAAACATATGCGGCGTGGTGCGCGCGTTAAAGAGGTCGGCAATTACGTTGCCGGGATCGGTGCACACCATGAAGTTGACCTTGTTTTTCTCGAGGTGGGTGCGCAACTTCGCATAAGGCTTGGTCGGCTTGCCCTTCTTGTCGACGCCGGGCTTGGCATCGCGCAGCTCATGTGCATTCGAGTTGACGCCGATGACCACCAACTTGTCGCTGGAAAGATCGCTGGTCAGTTGCTTCAGCTTCGGCAGCGACGGCTTCATCACCGGGCAGGTCATCGAGTACCAAGTCAGCACCACGGTCTTGCCGCGCAGCTGCGACATCGTGACCTTCTTGCCATTCAGCCCTTTCAAGTTCAGCTTGCCATTGATTTTTGAACCAATTTTGTACGGCTTAGCCTTCTGGCGGAGCTGGCTCAGGTTATCTTTGGCCTTGGCCGGCTTGGCTTCCTGAGCGGTGGGCGCGACTTCCTTGCCGCTGGGCACTTTTTCCTGAGCGCCGATCAGCGAAGCGAGGGCAAAAACGGAGACAACTAAAGTGGCGAGTCTTTTCATCAGATGTTGGATGGGAATCGGGTTGTGTTTGCTCTGGGGCATGATTCCCGGATGTTCAAGCGTCCAGTCTAACCCACAACTCGATCCGCCGTGGCAGAGCCTATTTGCGGGTTCCGAAGCGCAAAAATGGCAGATCACCAACTTCGGCGGCGAAGGCGAGGTGGAATGGGCCGACAGCACCGTTTTGCTGCCGATGGGCTCGCCTTTGACCGGGATTCACCGCCCGGATTCCATCCCACAATCCCTCGATTATCAAGTCGAAGTCGACGCCAGCCGTCTCAGCGGCAACGATTTCTTCTGCGGACTGACTTTCCCGGTCGCCGACAGCCACGCAACGGTGGTGCTGGGTGGATGGGGAGGCGGTTTGTGCGGTCTATCCTGCGTTGACCATGAAGACGCCGGCACCAACGCCACTCGCAGCTATCAAAGTTTCGATTATGGAGTCGTCTACACCCTGCGGGTAGAAGTCCGCGCCGACACCATCCGCGCATGGCTTAACGGCGAGTTGTTGTTCGATCAAAACACCGTCGGCCGCGAAGTTTCCTTGCGTACCGAAATGTTGCCAAGCGTTCCTTTCGGCGTAGCGTCATTCACCACCCGCGCCAAAATCCACGATGTGCGCTGGCGCCCGCTTAGTCAAAGTTAAGCGGGCGGGATCGAGTTCAAGATCCGTTCAACGTGATCACATGTGCCCAGCGCACGCCGTCGAGGCCGCGCATTTCATTGAGGGCGGCATCCGGCAGCGGGTCGTCGAGTTGGAAGGTGTCGACGGCTAGCTTTTTGTTGACGTCGCGGCCGAGGGCGCAGTTGGCGATGTTGATGCCGTGCTCGGCGATGATGGCGCTGATTGCGGCCAAGCGTCCGGGCAAGTCTTCGTTGCAGCAGAACAGCATGTGCGACTTCAGCAGCGACTCGAGCACAAAGCCGTCGATGCGCACCAGCATCGGCCGCTCATGTCCGAACAACGAACCGGCCAAAGTGTGGTGATCGTCCTTCGAGTAAATGCGCACCGTCAGCAAAGCGTTGAAGCCATCGGTGTTGGTGCCGCGCGTTTCTGAAACCTTGATGCCGTGTTCTTGAGCAATTCCCATCGCATTGACGGTGTTGACGTTTTGGCTCAGCACCTCGGATAAAAATCCGTTCAACACGCTGTTGGTAATTGGTTCGCTCGGCATGTCGAGCAAGTCGCCGGCAACCTCCACCTCAATCCCGGCGCACGGGTTTTGCAGCAACTCGGCGTGCAGCTTGCCGATTTGCTCGGCCAGCGCTTGCCACGGTGCCAACTTGGCGGCGGTGTCGCCGTCCACCGAAAACGAATTCACCGCGTTGCGCACCGCGCCGTCATTTAAGTAAGCGGCAATTTGCTCGGCGACGCGCAGCGCAACCTTTTCTTGCGCTTCGGCGGTGCTGGCACCCAAGTGGGGGGTGACGATGATTTGCTCGTGATTCAACAGCGGCGAATCGGCCGGCAGCGGTTCTTGCTCGAACACATCCAACGCCGCGCCGCCGACGTGACCGGAGTTCAGTGCATCCAACAACGCAGCCTCATCGATCAAGCCGCCGCGCGCGCAGTTAATGATGCGCACGTTCTTCTTGCATTGCTGCAGCGTTTCCGCGTTCAGCAAATGCTTGGTGCGATCAGTCAGCGGCGTGTGCAGCGTCAGGAAATCGGCGTGTGGATAAATGTCTTCCAACTCAGCCATTTCCACGCCCATTTTCTCCGCCACCTCCGGCGCCAAAAACGGATCGTAAGCCAGGATTCTCATACCAAATCCTTTGCAGCGTTTGGCGACGGCTTGACCAATGCGGCCCATACCAATCACGCCGATGGTTTTGCCGATCAGCTCGACGCCCATCAAACCCTTCTTCGACCAACCCTCATCGCGCAAGCGCGCATCGGCAGCCGGAATCTTGCGGCACATCGCCATCAACATCGCCATCGCGTGCTCAGCCGCCGACAGCGTATTTTCGCCCGGCGTGTTCATGACCAAAATGCCGCGTTCGGTTGCAGCAGCCACGTCGATGTTGTCGACGCCGGAACCGGCACGACCGATGACCTTCAACTGCGGCGCGGCATCCATCATGTCCGCGGTCACCGTCGTCGCCGAACGCACCACCATGCCGGAGGCGTCGGCCACGGCGGCGAGTTTGTCGGCATCATTCAGACCGGGGCGGTTATCGACGGATAAGCCGGCGTTTTCCAAGATGTCGGCGCATTCGGCGGCGACGGCATCAGCGAGGAAGATTTTCATTTTTGGAGGGTGGCAAGGAGTGCTTGATCAAAACGCTGCAGCAGATCATCGATATCGGCCATTTGGTGCTCGCCCATATGACCGATGCGGAAGGTTTTGCCTTTCAAATCGCCGTAGCCGTTCGACACCAAAATGCCGTCGGCTTTGAGGGCGTCGAGGGCGGCGACGAATTCCGGGCCGTCGCCGCGAGCAATGCAGCTCACCGTGGTACTGCGGAATCCTTCGGCCGGGAACATGCGCCAACCCTTGGCGGTGGCCCATTCGCGCACGCGCTTGCACATGTCGGCGTGGCGTTGCCAGCGGTTTTCCAAACCTTCGCTGCGCACGCGCCGCAGTTGTGCGACCAACGCGTAAAGGTGAGCGGTAGACGGCGTCGTCGGCGATTGCTCTTTGACGTTTTTGTCGCGCAGCTTGAGGAAGTCGAGGAACCAGCCGCGCGCGGGTACATCGGCGGCGCGTTGCAGTGCGCGTTCGCTTACCGACGCGATCGCCATGCCGGCCGGCAGTGCCAAGCATTTTTGCAATCCGAACAAGCAAACGTCGATGCCCCATTCGTCGACCGGAATCGGCGCGCCGGCCATCGAGCTGACGGTGTCGACGCACAGCAGGGTTTGCGGATAGTCCTTCAACACCTCGGCCAAATCGGCAATCGGAGTCACCGTGCCGGTCGAGGTTTCGTTATGCACCACGGTGACGATGTCAAAGCTGCGCCCGGCTTCGGCTTCGCTCTTCAGCAGCTGCTCGAGCATCGGCGCAGTGACCGCTTCGCCCATCGGCACTTCCAACTTTTGCGCCTCGGTGCCGTTCGCCGCGCCGATGTCGTACCAACGCTTCGAAAACGCACCGTTGACCAAATGCAGGCTGCGCGTCTTCACCAAGTTACGCACCGCCGCTTCCATCATTGCCGATGCTGGCGCGGTCAGCATCAGGATCTCAGCTTTGGTTTGCATCAGCCACGACAAACCTTCGCGTGCCTCACGCCAAAGATCAGCGCATTCAGCGGTGCGGTGGCCGATTGCCGGCCGGGACATTTCTTGAAGAACGTCAGGATGGACCTGCGTCGGGCCGGGGATGAACAGTTTCATCGGACGATTAAGTTCAGACTTCTTCGGGTTCGATGCCGCCCGAAAGCGGCGATGGCGATCCGCCGCAGCCTCGATGCAGCGGCGGGTTCGCCTGCGGACGCCCTTGCGGCGGCCGATGCTCGGCTTGGTACTTGGCGGCGAATACGTCGCTGAGTTGGCCAATGCCTTTCATATAAAGTTTCATGTCGACGCGGCGGATTTCCTCGGCGCGCAAGTTGCCGGCGGCCAGCGTGGCGACGGCGTACATATTGCATTCGGTCAAAAACAAATGCGCGCCGGCTTGCACTTTCTCGCGCGCGGCCACGCCGCCGAAACCAACCATCAATCCCACGTTCGGGGCGGCTTCCAAATCCGAATTGCCGTCGCCGACGATCATGCGGCGCTTGCGGTAATGCAGCGGTTCTTTGCAGATCTCTTCAATCAGCGCCGGCTTGCCACCGTTTTGCGCGAGGGGGTGAGCGCAGGCTACGTCGGCTGGATCGACCGAAGTCGGCGAGTCGGTGCCGTCGGTATTTTCATCGTCGCCGGCCAGCGGATAAGGCACCGCATGCACGCGCTCGGCCGGAATTCCAATATGCGCCGCAAACGGCAAAATCCCCGGCAGTAAACCACCGGAAACAATGTGGCACTCCACCCCAATCTCGGTCAGCACCGCGATCATCCGCGACACACCTTCCACCTCGGTGTCGATATAGCGCTGCCCCAGCCACTCAAAATCAGCCGCCGTCGGCCGAATCTGGCGCAGCCGCTCGCCATAGACGTCTTCCAGCGCCAGCTCGCCGGCCATCGCTCGGTTCGTCAGTTCGCTGACGTCCACCTGAGCGCGCTCGGCCAATTCGTCGATGCCTTCGATGCTCGACAGAGTGGAGTCGCAATCCAGAAAAAGGATGTCGGCTCCTTTCCAACCTTTGGGGAGGCTCACGGGCGAAGATTGTACCGCCCGCCGAGCCTGAATACATGAATCACCGGACCGCTAATACCCCGCTGCATGGCCATCCTTGCGCGATTCGCTAGCCCCAAACATGACGCCGTCCGGGCGGCGCAAAATGGCCTGGTAGCCGCCGAATGCGCCGCGCGCCGGCTTGATGATGTGGCCGCGATCCTGCAGCGCGCTGCGCACCGAAGCCGGGTACCACGATTCAAGGCTGAGGTAGCCGCCGTCCTCCATGCGCTCGCCGGTGGGCTGGCTGGAACCGGTGTGCAGCATGCGCGCCGCGTCGCCGGCTTCTTGCAAATTCATGTCGAAATCGGCGAGGTTGATGATGATTTGCGCGTGCGCCTGCGGCTGAGTGGCGCCGCCCATGACGCCGAAACTGAGCTGGCCGTGCTGCGGGTGAGTGGCGAAGGCCGGGATGATGGTGTGGAACGGGCGCTTGCCGGGTGCGTAGCTGTTGGCGCGGCCGGGGGTCAAATCGAACAACTCGCCGCGATCCTGCAGGCCGAAGCCGAGGCCGTCGGGGCATAGGCCGGAGCCCATGCCGCGGTAGTTGGATTGGATAAGGCTGACCATGTTGCCGGCGGCGTCGGCGGTGGTGAGGTAGATGGTGTCGCCGTGGTTCAGGGCCGGGTTCAAACCGGTTTTGCCGAAGTCGGTGGTCGGGTAAGAGCGCGCGGCGCGATCGGGGTGAATCAGCTTGCGGCGTTCGTCGGCGTAGGGCTTGGAAATTAGGCGGTCGACGGGCACGTCGGCGAAATCCATGTCGGCATAGAAACGCGCGCGGTCTTCAAAGGCCAGCTTTTTGGCTTCGGCGAAGACGTGCACGTAATCGGTGCTGCCGAAGCCCATGCTGCGCACGTCGTAGCCTTCGAGGATGTTGAGGATTTGCAACGCGGCAATGCCTTGACCGTTCGGCGGCAGCTCCCACAAAGTCCAATCGCGATAAGTGGTCGACACCGGCTCCACCCATTCGGATCGGTGGGCGGCGAGGTCTTCTTTAGTCATGAAACCGCCGACGCGCTTCATAAACGCGTCCATAGTTTCGGCCATTTCCCCGCGGTAAAACGCATCGCGACCTTGTTCGGCCAAAGTGCGATAGGTCTTCGCCAACGCCGGATTAGTCCACACTTCGCCGACCGCCGGACCTTTGCCATCTTTGGTGAAAGTTTCGACGAACCCCGGTTGCTTGGCGAGGATGCGCGCCGACATGCGCCAGTAATACGAGATCAACTCCGAAACCGGGAAGCCGTCTTCGGCGTAGCGAATCGCCGGTGCAAGCACTTGATCCATCGGCAACTTGCCGAAGCGATCGTGCAGTTCAAACCAACCGTCGACGCATCCGGGCACGCTGACCGGCAGCGGGCCGTGCGCAGGGATTTTGCTTAGACCGCGCTTTTGGAATTCTTTCAGCGTCAGCGATTGCGGCGAGCGGCCTGAGGCATTTAATCCGTAAAGTTGCTGCGTTTCCGCATCCCAAACGATGGCGAACAAATCACCGCCGATGCCGCAACCAGTGGGCTCCATCAAACCCAAAGCAGCGTTCGCAGCAATTGCCGCATCCACCGCCGAACCGCCTTGTTTGAGCACATCCAACGCAATCTGCGTGGCCAGCGGCTGACTGGTCGCAGCCATGCCGTGTTGCGCAATGACTTCGGAGCGCGTCGCCCACGGCTTGCCGGTGACGCGGTCTTGACCGTACCTAGAAGGGGGGTGTTTTCTCACGAGTGCTTGCAGGATTTGCAGACGGCTTTGACGGTACGCGGCCACCGAGGTTTGGTAGTCGTCGGCGGCGCGGAAGATGTCGTTGAGGATTTGCTCGGCCAACTCGGGGCGACGGCGTTGCAACGACTTCAACAGCTCATGATCCTCTAAGCCGATGCGATGCGCTTCGAATCGCTGACTGCTCCACGGTCCCGGATCGCCGGGGTAAATCACGTGGGTATCGCCCGCCGGAAGTTTGTTGGTGGTGTTCGGCGTTGCCGGGTGATCGACCACGCTTTGCTCAAACGGGTCGGCTTGGTAGTGATTCAAACCCCAGTGCAAATACCCGGTCACCGGCCAGCGCGCCGCGGCCCAGCCGAAGTAAACCTGGCGCAACCGCTCTTGATCGAGCAGGCGGTTAAGCCACGGTCCGCCGGGCACCAAACAGGTGTAAATCCAAACCTGATCGCCGGCGGCGATGCGTTGCTCGAAGAAGCGCTGGTTGGACTGAAACTTCTGCACCTGTGGACACCAAATGTCGATGGCACCGGCGAGTTTGCGTGTCATCGTTGCTTCGACCAAACGCACGCCAGGCATCATTTCGCGTACCTGCTTGGCGAGGCGGCGGTAGTCGTCGGCGTTGGTGTCGGTGGGTTCGTCGGCGAGGTGTTGCAGCCAGCGATCTTGCCAACCGTTGCGTTGCAGAACCTCGGCGAGTTGATCAAACATCAACTCCATTTGGCGACGACCATTGGCGCCGGTTGCGCGTTCGCCGCTGAGGCTGAACTGCAACCAATCGGTGCTCCAGTCGCCATTCGGACGGCGCGCGATCGGCGCACCTTCCAGCCAATGCATGCCGGCTTCGTCGAAAATGCGCACGTAACGCTCGAAGCGCGAGCGGTTCATTTTCGGCGAGCTGGCGGCTGCTGGATTACCTTTTTCAGTACCTGGACCGCTGGTCGGCGACATCTCAAAGAAGTCGGTCAAACGCACCCAAAAGGTGTTTTGCCTACCGTGCACCATCATTTGTGCATAGCGCTCGAGCAGCGACCAAAACTCTTCGCTCCAAAGCTCGACGCGATGCTTCTCGGCAATTTGCTGCGGGCTAAACCAGTTGGTGTAGTGCAGCGTTTTGGCGCTCGGCGGCGCGACGCGCACATTGAAAATGCGGATGTTCCATTGCAGCAGATTGGAATTCACCGTCACCGTATGACGTCCGACGTGCTCGGCTTGCGCGTCCAATTCCAAGCGAAACGCACCGCGACCCTTCTCCAGCGGCAACTCCAAGCAACCATCGATGATGGGGAGGGGTCGCATGACTTCGTAAACGCGGAACGGTGCACGCCGAACCACATGTGGGTTGCGCTTGCCTTCAAACTGTTCGGTGCGACTTCCCAGGCCGGTGTTTTCTTCCACCGGCACGTGCAGCAATTGATAAGCGCGCAGCGGAATGCGGTCGGTCTGCAGGGACTCCGATAACTGCAATTCCAAGGTAATGGATTGCTTGTTCGGGTCGTCCACCTCGATCAGTCCATGCACACCAGTCGGACCGCCGAGGTAGCCATCGCTGTGAAACGATGCGGTGCCGGTGTAAACCGGCGAATCCGGGTAGATGACTTCCAATTCATCGACCAAGCCTGCTTGCACCGTGTTGACCGCCGGCGACGAACTGGATTCGTTTTGCGGCTGGCTTGGTGCGAGGGTCGTGGCGGCCAGGCAGAGGGGCAGGAGGAACGGGCTCAACATTTTGACTTCTACAGATCCAACTCGTGTTTTTCTATCCAATTGTTGATGCGTTCGGCAACGCGCTGCGGGTCTTCGCAATGCAAGAAGTGGGTGAGGTTTTGCCAGATGTCGACCTCAACCTTCGGTCCTGGCGCACGCACTTTGGAAAGGTAATCTTCGGTCCAAAACGGCGCTTCCACCAGCAATGCCAGCACCGGCATTTCCAACTTGGCTTCCGGCCATGGGCCCTCGGTTAAAACTGCTCGGGCACTGGCCACCAACACTCCGGCGTCGGCTTGCAGAGTGGCGTGAATCAATTTGCGCTGAAGATTTTCGTCGAGGGACTGTGGAAGCATTTGGTCCATCATTCCGCGCAGAAAATCTTTGGCATTGGCGGAAAGCAGTGCGCCGGCAAATTGGTCGGCGACCTCCTTGCCCATCAACTTGACCAAGCTGCCGTCCAACGAAACCACGCCGCTGCAGCGGTCCGGGAACAAGCGCGCGAATTCCCGAGCCACCGGTGCGCCGTTGCTGTGGCCGATCAAAATCGCGTGGTGCAAGCCCACTTCATCCATCTTCGCGGCTATGCCTTCGGCGTAAGCGGTCATTGTGTGTGCCGCGTTGCCGTCGATTCCAGTGGGGGCGATGCTTTTGCCGTGACCGGGCAAGTCAACGACCAACACTGGCCGCGTTTGATTGAACTGCTCGACTAACGGGTCAAAAGAATGGCGATCGCCGCCCCAACCATGCACCATCACCAACGGCATGCGCGGCTCCGGCATGGAAACATGGTGCATATCGGCGTCGACGTAAATCGGCGGCTCCGGCAGCTTCAACTCGCGATGCATCGGCCATTGCACGCCGCGCTCCAACAGCAACGAGACCATACGCGAAGCCATTTGCTGCAACTTTTTCGGCTCCATCGTTGCCAAGTTGTTTTGCTCACCGATGTCCAATCGCAGGTTGTAAAGCTCCCAACGCTTGGGCTGATAGAAGTAGATCACCTTCCAATCGCCTAAGCGCATGGAACTGTGCGGCTCATAACCCCAACCCGGGCTGTTCGGTCCCCAAACATGTGGGTAGTGAAATAGCAGCGGCCGCTGTTTCCATAAGCCTTTGATCGACAGTTGGTGCGCAGCCGGAAGTTCACCAAAGCCCGGCTCGCCGGTACGCGGACGCAACAAGCCAGTGAAGTCCATGCCGTCTTGCAACAACATCGGGTCGATATTGCCGTCCTCATCGGCGTGCGCCGAAGCGGTGGCCCAATCGGGAGGCTGAATGCCCGCCCAACGCAGCACCGTCGGGTAATAGTCTTCTACCAACGTCGGCTCATGCCGCACCGCGCCCGACGCCACCGGCAGTTTGCGCTGCAGCGGATGCTCATGATCCACCTCCGCCCAACTGACCCATTGCGGAATGCGCGTGCCGCCTTCATATGCGCTGCCTTTGCCGGCGCGCAGCGGCAAATTGTGCGTGTTTTGGCCGGTGCCCATCGGCGTTTCGCCGCGCGCATGCACGGTCAAGCCGCCGTTGTCGGAGCAGAACATCACCAACGTGCGTTTGGATTGCCCCAAGCGATCCACCGTGTTCAACAGCGACCTCATGCTGTGGTCCAATCCTTCAATCATCGATGCATAGCGCGACTCCTTAACGTCGACGCCTTGCTCCAAGTAATTCGACGTGTGCGGATCGTGCGCCATGATCGGCGCGTGCACCGCGTAGTGCGCCATGTACAAAAAGAACGGCTTGCCATCGTTGACCGCATCTTCCATCGCCGCATTCGCTTCAATGGTCAGCGCGTCGGTTAAATGCACCGGCAAACCGTGATATTTATCCAGACCCGGCACCGACCAAATCTCTTGGTTCTTGCGGTAATGCCCATAAGCATGTTGGCCGTGAAAGCTCGATGGCGCGCCGGCGTGATGGCCGGCGATGTTGACGTCAAATCCCAGGTTGGTCGGATCGGCACCCGGCGAATCGACCACACCCCAATGCGCTTTGCCGACGTGAATGGTGCGATAGCCGGCTTGCTGCAACAGCGTCGGCAAAGTCTGAATTCCCTGTGCGGAAAAATCCTTTGGCTGAATGCCATCAATACGCCAGTCGCTCGGGCTTTGCAGTCGTTTGGTTTTGCCCGACGGATCCTTCCCCGGTCGCAAAGTCCATTGGGTGACGTGATGGCGCGCCGCATTCTGCCCGGTCATGATGCTGGTGCGCGTCGGCGAGCAAACCGCAGCTGCATAAGCTTGGGTAAAAAGCACGCCCTGATTGGCGAGCTTCTCCAGCGTCGGCGTGCGGTACAAATCGTTGAACGGCGTGCGTTGAGCGTCGCCGGTGTCCGGGTCTACCCAAATCGCAACCGACGTATCCTGCCAACCCAAATCATCGACTAGAAAAACGATGATGTTCGGCTGATCATTTGGATCGTCGGCGGTGTTCGTGGCGAGGGTGTTTGCTGGACGATTTGCAGCTAGATTCGCTTGGCCCAAACCGATACCCGCAAACGCCAAAACAGCCAGACCGACGCCCAGCCCGCGCATGATTCTCCAGGGGATCATGCACCCATCATAGAGGGCGAAACCGCCGAGCGATGGCTCGCAGCCGATGGTCGGCCGTCAGCGCCCGCTTAGGGGTTGTAAATGTTGCCGCCGCCTTCCGCGTAGGCTTGCAGAACTTCGATCGCCTGAGCGCGCAAAACATCGGCTTGGGCTTGGATGCCGGCTTGACTCAGTGTCTCGATCCACGAACCTGGCTTGCAGCCTTCATCGAAGCCGATTTCGCGTACGTCGCTGTCGCGGGCGGCGCAAATGACCTCGCGCACGCCGGACCACGGGATCGACGCCAGGCACATCGCGCACGGTTCGGCCGAGGTCAGCAACTGCAAACGCCGTCCGTCGGCGCCCAAGTCGTAGTTTTTGAGTCGTGCCTGCGCCATCGTGATCGCCATGACTTCGGCGTGCGCCATCGACGCATGGCAGCGTTCCACCGAATTGACGCCGACGCTGACCAGGGAGTAATCGTGCATATCAAAAATCGCCGCGCCAAACGGTCCGCCGCTTTGGTGCTCGACGTTCAAACGCGAAAGTTGAATCGCCAACTCCATGCGCGATTCCACCGTGGCAAAATCCGTCGGCAATTGCTGCAAAATAGGGGCCAGCCAATCCGGCAAGTTCAGTTCCGCGGTGAGCGCAAGCATGATGCTTGAATTGTACTCTTCCGGCTTCCGATAAGCGCTATGTCGAAGCAGCTATGCCAACCAAGCCTCGGCCAAAGCTAAGCCGGCGCGCAGCGTGAAGTTCGGCGGCGCTTTGGCGTGATCGCAGATCATCGAGGTTTCGTCGACGTCGGCTGCCTCAAGTTGGCGTTTGGCAACCGCTTCAAAACTGAGCGGCGTACGTGCGACAAAATAAGCTTCGGGTTTGCCGCCGCGACGGAATTCGCGCAGCACACCAATGAGGTGGCAATCCGACAACGGAATGCCGAGTTCTTCGTGGCACTCACGCCGCAATGCGCGTTGCAAAATGGCATGCAAATCTGAATGTTCCAAATCACCGGCACTGACCGCACCACTGACCGATGCCGACGACGTCAGCTTGCGGTTGAACACTTTGCCGCTGCGTTGCGGGATCACCCATTTGTGATCCAAAGTGCGCACCATGCCGACCACGCCTAAATGATTGGTTAGCGGACTATCCGCCAACGGACCGACGCTTTGGGTGCGGCCGTGAACTAACTGCCGCAGCGAAACCGCATCGGCGGTGTCGAGGTCCATGGCAAAGTTGCTGCGCGCGGCGTCGAAGTAGTTGGCCAGTTGCAGTTCCGCGTGCCAATGGTCGCCGCGCAATTGCAGCGCATTCAGGCGCACTACAAAGTTGTTGCTGGTTAAGCCGGTGGCGATGGCTTCAGGGAGTTGTGCGCGAAAGCTCGGATCCAATTCAAATACTTCAGCGCCGATCTCGCATGGCATTTCCATGTCGGCAAGATCGGGTTCGATTTCCCAGCACGCCGCTAACGGCTGAGCCGTGCCGCCCACGCAGATCGGCGAATCGGCTTGGTAAAAACGAATCAGCTGGTTGTCGCTCATGAGGAAGGTCGGTCGCTATCGTCTGCAGCGCGCGCGCCCGGCCGATTCATAAGATAACTGAGCCCAAGGAATGCGGCTCCGACGCCGAAGAACAGCAGTATGCGCCACAGCATGTCCAAGTCGGCCATGTCGAAAATCAGCATTTTGCCGGACACTAGTGCCAGAGCTCCCAAAGCCAAATTCTGCACGCTGCGCTGGCGAGTTTGCAAGCCAACCAACATGGTGATGCCGCCCTGCAACGCCCACGCCGCAGTGGTCAACGCCATGCCGCTTTCAAAGCGGTAGCGAAGCTCGGTGAAGCTCCAAATCAGCAAGCCGATATAAGCCAAGCCGCGAATGGAATTTTGCAGGACCTCATATTTGCTTTGCTGTGCTGCCCATAGCAGCGTTGGCAGCAGCATCAGTCGAGTCCACGGCGTCAGCATTGGATCTCGCTCGCCATAAAGGCTGAGGTATTCGAGGCAATCGCCGCCGAACCAAAGGCTTAAACCGAGCAAGACTCCGTAGCAGACGTAGCGGCTGGTGGCGAAGGCTTGATGGCGAGCCAGCCACAAAGTGACGGCGACATGAGCGAGCAGACTCAGGAAAGCCCAATCTTCTTCCAAGGCGATCGCCAGAGTGAGCGCGGTTCCGGCAACCGCCATTTCAATCGCCACCGACAGGCTACGCGCTTGTTTGTGGGCGGTAGCGGCAATTAGCGCATAGCCGACGGCAAACAACATCGCCAACGGCCATAGTTCCTCGCGTTCGTGCAAGCGCCAATTCCAAGCGGCGAGTACAAACGCAAAGAAACTCGACGTCACCGCCGCGACGCGCAGTGCAGCTCCGGAGAACATCGGTTGCGCCGATGGTGCCGGGAAACGCTGCGACTTCCAGTTGTAAATCATCGGCAATACGCCGCCGATGGCCCACCAAACGGGAATGCCGACGGCTAGAAAATCGCGGTCGATTTGCTGGATCTCTTCAATGCAATAAAACAGTACCGGCAAGCCCCCGAACCAAAGCGTGACTCCTAAGGTGCGCCAGCCGCGCCTCAGCAAAATGACGCCGCCGCCAAGTAATACAGTACTGGCGTAAATTACCAATGCCGGGATAGTGCCCCATGGCGTCGGCAGCATAAATGGGGTGCTTAATCCGCCGGCAATGCCGATGCATGCCAGCGATGGATGATCTTGTTTGACCGCTAACAGCAGCGCGCCGATGGTGACGCCGACCATGTAGAAGAACGTCGGCGTGTGTTCAAAGAGTCCGTATAGGTTGTGCGCGGCGTAACCGCATAAGTAGTAAATGGCGACCGAACCACCGAGCAGAATTTGGCTGTATCGCAGTCTGGTTGCGTGCAGTTTGAGCCCGGTGATTAGCATTGCAGTGGCGACCACAACGCCGATGGCTACCCGCACCGGCGGATCGAACCATGAGTGATCAATCGCGTATTTAAATAAGAACGAAAGTGCTAGGAATAAAAATAAAACGCCGAAGCGCGCCAGCCAGCGCTCATCGGCGGAGGATTTAGGTTCCGATCCCGATTTTGGTTTCGGCTTTTCCGCTACAACCAGCGGCGGTCGCTTAATGGGTAGCGGCGTTGGTTCCGTCGCGGGTGCTTGCTTGGCTAAGCGCTTTCCAACGACAGGTGGAGCGCCAGGCTTGACCTCGCGCTCCACCAATTTCTTGACCAATTTTTCAAGCCGTTCTACTCGCCGTTCGAGATCGGAATATGGATCGTGTTCGTTCATGGTTTAACGGCGGCGGCTGAAAAGGGTCAGTTCTTGTCTTCCATCACACTCCCTTCGCGTCCATAGATGAAGCGGTGGAAGAGTTGCAAGACTTCATCGTTTTGGGTTTTCTGGTGGAGGAATTGCTGCATGTCCTCGGTGCTTGCGCCTGTTTCGTAGTGCTTGTGCCAGAACTCGGCCATTAATTCCTTCAGCTTCTCCTTGCCAAGCAGGCGCGACAGCCGCGAGAAGAACATCGCGCCGTAGCTGTACGAATACCTCGAGGTAATGCGGTTGTACGGGTTCTTCGAATACAGCTCGACCGGGCTGGATGCACCTTCCATACGCTTGGCGGTGGTGCGGTAGCCGTCGGCGAACCAAACCGTCCATGCTTCATCCCACCACGCGTCGTTTTGGCTGACCGGCTTCAAGCCGCGGCCGAACCAGCTGTGGAAGATCTCGTGTTCCAATGCACCGATCGACGTCGTGGTTGCGCCGTCGTATTCCATCGAGCGGCTGCCGGTCCAAACAAAAACGGTGCAGCGATCGCCGTGCGGCCACATCGATGGGGCGGCGCTGAACTCCTTGAGGTGACCGGCGGTGAGTTCGTGAACCTTCTCTAGCGGAGTTTTCGCACGATTGAGCTTGCACACGTCAATGGTGATGGTGCGGCCTTGAATTTCCACGGTCGACGTCGAACGCGTGACCTCGCTGTCGGGAATCAACACCAGCATGTGCGAAAAGGCGGTGTAGTTCGCCGGGAACGACAGCTTCCAGTGCTTTTGGTCCTTGACGACTTCGGTGTCGGCGTTGGTGATCAATTGGTGCTTCACCTTGGCCCCCTTCATTTGCAGGTCCAACTCAAACGGAAAGCGGTCGTAGATCAAATTGGCAGGGAACCACTGCTCCAAGTAGCGGCCCGGTGTCAGGTCGGTGAACAGGAAATCCCAATGCAACTGTCCTTCGTCCCATGCAACGCCGACCGACTTGGCGGCACTGGGCTTGTCGATTTCATATTCGAAGTGCAGGTGATAACTCTGGCCGGCTTTCAATTTGTGATGCAAAATCCGCATCGTGCTGCCGCCGGTGCCGGCCTCATGCGTTCCGATCAACTCCGGATCCAGCTTCTTGCCATTCAAGCTCAACTTGTCGACCTTTTGACGCAGGTCAAACAACGGCATGCCGTCGGCGGTCAACTCGAATTGCATGTCGGCAACCGCAGTTGCCTTTTGCTTCGAGATGTCCAACACGACGCTGGCGCTCAACGCCGAAATGTCGATCGGGATTCCAACTACGCCATCCACCTCGAGCGGCGGCGGCGCGTAATGAGTATCCGGCACCGCTTCCTGAGCGGCGACGGGGTGCAAACAAGCAACAAAAGCGCAAAGGCTTGCGGCGGCGAAGGGCTTCATGCGGTCATCCTAACGGTTCGAGGGAGGGGGACGAATCCCCGGCGTGGCGGCATTTTGGTGATAGACTTGAGCGGGAATCGAGGGATATTTCCCTTTCCCCGCCCCAACCTGCCGATTCCACCCTCTGTCAGCGGAATCGAACCTGATCGTCCCTCCGAATGCGCGCCAGATCTGCGTTAATTCTGGGCATGTTTTATGCCCTTTCCTCGTCTACGCCCAGCCAGCAGGTGGGAGGGGGTCTTTATGCTTACGAGCAGTTTTTTGGAGCGGCCGCCGGCGAGGGCATGGGTTACTCGGTAGCCAATGCCGGTGACGTAAATGCCGACGGAATAGATGATTACATCATTGGGGCGATCCATGTCGAGGTCAGTGGAATGACGGATGCCGGTGCGGCATATGTCTACTCCGGCGCCGACGCCAGCTTGATTTACACCTTCCTCGGCGTAGTTCCCGATGGCAATTTTGGCTTTAGTGTGGCGGGTGCAGGCGATGTAAACGCAGACGGATTCGACGACGTCATCATTGGCGCACCCTACGTAAGCCCGGTTGGAAGCCCAAACGAGGGAAGGGCTTACGTTTATTCCGGTGCCACCGGACTCAAGCTGTACCGCTTCGACGGCCGCAGTGCCGAAGACCGCCTCGGCTTCTCGGTTGCCGGTGCCGGCGACGTCAACGGCGACGGTCGTGCCGATCTGTTGGTCGGCTCGATTTGGAGTGCCGAGTCCGGCCTGCCGCAATCCGGATGCGTGGATCTGTATTCCGGTCTCAACGGCAGCGTGATTCACCACTGGGATGGCGGTTCGCCGAACGACTTCTTCGGCTACAGCGTCGCCGGCGCAGGTGACGCCAACGGCAACCCCGATTCCGGCCGTGTCTATCTGTACTCCGGCGTCACTGGTGCCAAACTGCAACGCCTCGACGGCGATGCCGCCTACGACTGGCTGGGCTTCGCAGTCGCCGCAGCCGGCGACGTCAACCAAGATGGTTTCGACGACTTTTTCGTCGGCGCACCACTCAACGACGCCAACGGCCTCATCGATGCCGGCTGTGCCAAGGTTTACTCGGGTAAAAACGCCAACTTGATCATGCAGTTGGACGGCCCGGCTGCCGAACAACATTTCGGCTCGGCGTTGGCCGGCGACCTCGATCTCAATAGTGATGGAGTTCCCGATCTGCTGGTCGGAGCACCCGGGGCCGACCCGGGATCCGCACCTTATGCCGGTTCCGCCACCGCATTTTCCGGTGCCGATAGCGAAGTCCTGCTGCAAGCATGGGGGCGCGAAGGCAACGATTTGCTTGGCCGCAGTGTCGCACTGCTGCCCAACCTCAACCAACACCCCCTGGGTGAGATCCTCGTTGGCGCCCATGGCTTGGACTACGGCGCCAACTTGGATGTTGGCTGGGCTGGAGTGATGGGTTATTCACCGTACTTCCGCAGCGATGTCGATCAGGTGTCGGCTGCGTCCGGGGCGACGATCACTTTCAGCCTTCAGTTTCCGCAAGAGTTCGCGCAGACGGCGTACAAAGTGCTCGGCTCCGCGACTGGAACTGGTCCTACGCAACTTGCCGGAATCGACGTACCGCTGACCGCCGGTGACTTCCTATGGGACGCATTGCTCGCGTCGCCGCCGCCGCCGATTTTTGCCGGTGCCAACGGCACGTTGAACGCATCGGGTGAAGCCATCTGCCTGCTGACGCTGCCGCCTGGATTTGCGGATGTTTATGTCGGCACAACCTTCTACTTTGCGGCGGCTCTTTATCAGCCTCCGGCAACCGGTTTACTGTCGTCGGCGGTGGCGACGCTGACTATTCAACCGTAAGGCAGGTTGCTTAGCTCGATTTAAGCCGCCGCTTGGCGCAAGTATTTGCGCAACATGCCTTCAAAAACAGTGCGGTCAATGGGTTTGGATAAATAGTTGTCCATGCCGGCGTTGATGCAAGTCTCGCGGTCGCCGACCATCGCATTTGCGGTCATGGCCAAAATTGGAACTTGGCATTGCGGCGCCGGCAGCAAACGAATCTGGCGAGTGGCTTCGTAGCCATCCATCAGCGGCATTTGGCAATCCATCAACACCAATCCATAACTGCGCTCGGCGACCGCCTCGACGGCAAGTTTGCCGTTGACGACATGGTCCACCTCAATGCCCATTTTATTCAGCAGGCGGATTGCCAGCTTGGCATTGACCATGTTGTCTTCGGCCAACAACACGCGTCCACGAGTTGCTGGTTCCTCGCACTTGGGTTGGTCGCGCTTGCCAATCGACGGAGTAACTTCGTGTTGACTCCACAGTCGCTGGAACGCTAACGCCAACTTGCTCGGCCGCAACGGCAACAGCAATCGGTGTCGGCAATTTTGACGCCGCGCCCACGCCCGTACTTCTTCGTTATTGCTGTGTAGCAAAATGGCATTGCGCCGCTGGCCCATTTCATTCAGGCTCTGCTCTGCCGCCGACGGCCCTTGTTCCATCGAGATCAACACCGCGTCGGCGCGATCGTAGCTGACCGGCACCAATTTGATCCCTAAGTCCATCAACGTGCGCCGCACCACCTCTTCGGTGGTGGGGTGGAAATTCAACAGCGCGACCTTGCGGCCATGGAACCGCGTCGATGTTGCTTGGACTGCTGAATTGGCCTTCACTGTTTGCGTTACGGCCTCGCGCTGGGCAGCAGCTTCGAGAGGAAGGGTCACGGTAAAGCGAGTGCCTTCGCCCAATTGGCTTTGCACTTCAATTGTGCCGCTCATCGCCACCACTAGATTGCGGGTAATGGCCATGCCCAAGCCGGTACCGCCGAATTCGCGCGTGGTAGTCGAATCGGCTTGAGTGAATTCCTCGAATAGGGTCGGTAGGAATTCGTCGGCGATGCCGATGCCGGTATCGATGATTTCAAAAACCACGTTGTCGTTGTTTTCGTCGGCCTGAGCTTTTAGCACCACTTCGCCTACCTTGGTGAATTTGATCGCATTGCCGGCCAAATTCAAAAGCACTTGGCGGACGCGGGTGGGGTCGCCGTGAACTTCTTGCGGAAGGGCAGGGTCGATCAAAATATTCCAGGCAATGCCGCCTTCGGTTGCTCGCGGCGCCAAGCTATCCAACACCTCTTCCAACATTTCCGGCAACGAAAACGAGATGTCTTCCAGAACCAATTGCTCGGCTTCGATCTTCGATAGATCCAAGATGTCGTTGAGCAATTTGAGCAATGATCCAGCGCAAGTGTGAATGGTTTGAACGGCGTCTTCTTGCTCGGCGTCGAGCTTGGTTTCCAACGTCAGATCGGCCATGCCCAAAATGCCGTTCATCGGCGTGCGGATTTCATGGCTCATCGTCGCTAGGAAGGCGCTCTTGGCGCGGTTTGCTTTTTCGGCTTCCCGACGCGCCGCCTGCAAATCAGACTGCGTGGATCGCAGCGCTTTCATCCAAACAATGGTCATGGCAACAAAGAACGCCAACGCCGCGCTATGGCTGAAGGCCGACAGAATGGCGAGCTCTTTCTCTAATTCCACCGGATGCCACGGTCCGACCTGAGTGTGAGCAACCAGCAAGATGCTGAAGTACAGAATCTCGATCGATGCTACCGCCACCGCAGCCCGAATACCGAGCATGAAGCCTGCCAACATCGGCACCAATAGCAACCATGGCACTGCTCCGCTTAACGCGCCGCCGGTCATCGCTGTGATCGCCATCATCAAGCACAGGAAGTCGGCGATGAAAACCTTGCTCCAGAAGGCGATGCGGCGGTTTTGGCGCACATCGCGCAACCCCCAAATCAACGGCACCTGCGAGGCCATGCTCAGCACTGCCATCCACCTCAGACCCAAATACCAAGCCAATCCCGAAATAATCGGCACCAGTACAAACAAGCTATACGCGCTGCCAACAATGATTTTGGCGCGTTGTGTTTTCAGTAGCTTGTTTTGGCTCTCCCGCAAGAGTACCTCAAATAGGGATACCCTGTTCTATCGGGAATTATTCCGCCGGCTCTGAAGTCGGTAGGCCGCGGGTGCGCCAGGCCAACCACGCGGTTTGGCATAAGCCGCCAGTTACAAAGATGCTTAGGGCGACGTAAATGCCCGGCCACGGGCTGATTTTTGCTGCCGTGGTCAGGCCGATGACGGCGATAATGACGTACAGCGTTACCGCCTCGGTGATTCCTCGTGTGCGATGGGCGTGCACGAGTCGTCCGCCGAACCAGCTTTGCAGCACTTGGTAGGCGGGCATCAAGACGCCGATCATGACTGCGGCGGTACAAAAGCGCACCAACTCGGGGTCGAGGTCGGAGATGGTGTCGAACCAAAAGTTGGATAGCGGAGTCGCTGCAAAGAGCAGTAAGAAACCGGATGTCGACCCGGCCAGGATCCAGGAGAAGCGGCGCAGCGCTGCATATGCGCCCGGCTTGCCGAGTAGTGCAACGACCACTTCATTGAGGGCGAAGCCGGTGCTGCGGATTAGAAATAGCAAACCGTGAACAACCGGCCACGCCGCCAGCGATTCCATCGCGTTGGGCATGCGGCTCATCGCTGCCGAACCGGTGGGTCGACGGATGGGTTGGGAACGAGTCGATCTTGAATCACCGGGCGTGTAATCCAACCGATGAAGGCAGCTTCCGAGATCACGGCAATGGAAACTGCGGCCGCACCAACGGCCACACCGGGAATGGGCAGGACTTCGAAATACGCAAGTGCACTGCCGACGGCTAGCGAAACCGTTAACGCGACCAGGCGAATGGCGGTGCCGACGCCGACCAACTTGGAACGTTCAAAGCGGATCAGCACACCTTGGTAAAAGCGTCGGTAGGCGATGGATGCGGTCCATGGCGTTAACAACTGCAAGCCCAAGCGCCCGGGCTCGACGATTTCTTGCGGAACACCAAGCAGCGTGTTGGCGATGAAATCGTAAGCGGGGCTGAAGGCGATGGCCAAGTGCAATACCGTCAGCGCACCGGCCGACACGTACATGAAGCGCCGCACCTTGCGGAACGAATCCATGTCGCCGCATAACGCGGTCGACGCGGCCAGCAGTTGAATGATCGGGCCTTCGATCACCAGCGCAATGGCGAAGGCAACACTGCCATATGCTGCAAGTTGGATGTCTTCGGCGGGCAGGCGCGCAACGAACGCCGTCAGCATCGGGATTTCGATGCCCATTAGCATCCAGCTCGCTGCAAGCGGCAGCCACAGGCGGAAAACACGGCCGACAGTGACCGTGGATTCGCTGTCGATGGAGGTAGTTGGGGCGGTGTTCAGCGGACTAACTGCCGGGGAAAAGCAAAACAGGTGCGGCCCGCGTGGGGCCACACCTGCTGGGCGGAGCGGGCTTGCTTAAGGCAGCACGAACAAGGTGGTACGACCCGAAGAGTGGGTCACCGCTTGCGTTCCATCCACCGTTACCGCAGCGCAGTAAGCTTCCATGCCGACGGTGCTCGGCGGCAGGTTGGTTTGCGTGATGTTGGCGGCTGCCTGACCAGCGGCGTCGAGTATACCGGTCATGCCGGTATGGCTGCTGAGGAAGTTGTAATCACCGCCAACGGTGCGCCAGAACAGTGTGCCCGGCGACAGCGGAATACCGACGTTGTTGGCGTAGAACGGACCCTTGCCCAAGCTGAACAAGATGACGTAGTTCTGACTGGCTGCCGCATCGGGGAAATCGATGGCGAAGTTGATGATGCCGCCGGTGCTCGCCGAAATCTCGCGGTTATCGGCAGTCATGTACGAGTCGTACTCCAACTGGTTAATCCGACCGTAACGAGGCTCGGTCTGCGAAGGACGCCATTCCGGCGATGCGACGAAGAATTCGCCGTAGCCGTCGCCGTCGGTGTCGCCGAGAATTTCCAGCTCGGCGCCCAAGCGCTCGCGAGTGCCGCCACCGGTGAAGCGCAGTAACAGGTCATTGCCACGGCCGCTGTAAACGTAAACCGCACCAGCAACGGTGTCCGGTACACCGGACAAGTCCTTGACGTGGGCACCCACAATTACGTCATTGACGCCATCAGCGTTGACGTCGAGGTTGCCGGCGATGGAGCCGCCGAACTTGTCGCCTTCATCTTCGCCGACCCAGCGACGCAATAGGCTGCCGGTTAAACCGTCGTACATGTAAACACCGCCACACTCGGCACCGATCAGCGGCTCGGTGTGCTCTTGAGCGGCCACCATGAAATTCGGAACTCCATCATTGTTGACGTCGCCGGTTTCGCAAACGTTCGAGCCGAAGAAGCCGGCAGCGCTTTCGCCGGTAACGAAAAGTATGGGCGAGCCGGTTGCACCGGAGTACACCCAGGCACGGCCTACATCCAAGTCCACACCCACGTCGGTGCCCTTGGCGCCAATTACCAAATCGTCTACGCCGTCACTGTCGACATCGCCAATAACCGCGATCGACGAGCCGAAGCGCGACTCTGCTTCCGGACCTTCGATGCGCATCAGCTCATTCGAGGTAATGCCATCAAAGATGTAAACGCGGCCGCCGTCGACGTGCACAGGGCCGTCCGCCATGTCGGCGCCCACTGCCAATTCGTCGAAGCCGTCGCCGTTCATGTCGGGAATCCGCATCAGCGATACGCCGAAGTTGTCCCACGGTGCCTCGCCGTAAATCATCGTGTAGTTCGACGGGTTTTCACCATCGAAGATGTACACCGCACCGGCGTAAGAGTTGCCACCCGGGTCGTAACCGGGAGCGGAGGCGACGAATTCGGAATAACCGTCGCCGTCGGTGTCGCCCATCGACACGATCTCTTTGCCGAAACGGTCGCCGGCAAATTCACCGTTGATCAGCCAGATTTTGGTTCGCAGGTCGCCGTCGTACAAGTAGACGCCGCCGGCACCATTCGCTTTACCGGGAGTGGTGATCAGGATGTCATCAATACCATCCTGGTTCATGTCGCCATTCATAGCCATGGCCAGGCCGAAACCGATTTCACCGTACTCGCCTTGCATTTCGCGAGTGAAGTCCCACTGTCCGCCGGGGTCGCCGGAATTGGACTGAGCGGGGGTCGGTGCTGAGAGGAAGGCCGCCGAAAGACAGGTCGACAGCAAGATGGGAGCGTTAATCATGGAAGAAACAGGGAGACGTGGTTGGGTTGGCGGAAGTGTACCCCAGGAATGTTTTTAGGACTTTGTATTCCTCAAAAACAGCCCTGGGACCGGGCGCACCGCTGTTTTTCCGACGGGGACGATTAACCTAAAGTTCCCCAAATTCTGCTTATAACTCCCTTACCCAGATATTCCGGTAGCTCACCGGATTTCCATGATCTTGCAACTTAATCGGCAGTTTGTCGGCGTGTGCGGAGTACTTGGGCAGGGACCGGTGAGCGGTCGGGCCGAGCAATTTTTCGTCGTGATGCATCAAAACGCCGTTGTGGAAGACCGTAAGCCTCGCTGGGCTAAGAACTTCTCCCTTTTCGCCGAAGCGCGGTGCAATGAAGACGATGTCGTAGCTCTGCCACTCGCCGGCGGGTCGGCAGGCGTTGACCAGCGGCGGCTTTTGGCCGTACAGGGATGCCGCTTGGCCGTCGGCGTAAGTTCTGTTTTGATAGCTGTTTAGGACTTGGACCTCGTAGCGCTCCATGAAGAAAACACCGCTATTGCCCTTGCCTTGCGAGCTGGCTTTGGGCTCGTGAGGGGTGCGCCATTCCAGGTGCAGCTGCACATCCCGAAATCCTTGCTTGCTGGTAATAGTCCCGGTGCCATTGACCGTCATCGCGCCGTCGGCAACCAACCACTTACCTCCGGTCCATTGCGATAAGTCCGTACCATCAAACAAGATGACGGCATCCGAAGGCGGCGCAACAATCATGTCTGCCGACGATTTCCCAGGCGTTACCACCTCCGGCACCGGTCGGTGCTTGTCGTGAACCCGCCATTTGGAGTCGGGCAGCTGCGGCGTGTCGGTGTAACCGACAGGACCCTGCTGTTGCTGGGCGGTGGGCTGCAGGGCCCAACCGAGCCCGGCGATGGATGCAATGCTGAGGAGGAGGCCGATTTGGGTTCGCATACCCCGTTATAGAGCACCCGCGAACCCCAGTCTTGCGGCGATTATTCGCTGCCGGCCAGCAGCAACGCGGCTTTGACCGTGTTGGCTAAGTATTGCACCTCTTCGTCGCGGCTTTGCGGGCTCCACAAATCGGCGTCGACGCGGAATAGCGGAACTGCGCCGAAATCAGCCATGCGGCTTTCCAACGCCGGGCGCAGCTTGCCGCCCAGGGCGGGCGAATCCATCGTGTGGCACGAGCGGCAGGTGGATTTGGCCATTTCGCCACCGGCCAGCAAGCGCACCTTGGCGGCGTCGCCTTCTTGAGCGGCCACAATCGCGCGATCGAGCAAGTCCTCGGCGTCGGCGACGATGTCGGCGTACTCGGAGGCGGCTTCACGGCCGATGATCGAGCTTAGCTCGGTGCCGAGGGCGGGCAATTCAGACCATTGATCGCGCCAATCCTTCAACAACGCCGTCGACGGGATCTCGCCGCGGCCGGTCAGCGTGAACACCTGGTTCAGGCGGGCGCGGCACAAGGCCATGAAGCGTTTTTGCGCATAAAGCTCGGCCGGCCCGGACCGCGATCGCGTCGACGCCGACACTTCCTGCCAATGGCGATAGGCTTGCGACGGCGTCAGTAAATCCGCAGTGCTCGATGCGCGCATGCCTTCAAATTGGCTCAGAACTCCGTTCCATAGCGTTTCTCGCTCGCTTTCCACTTGCTCGCCGGACAGCCCAACGTGGATCAGCGCCGACTGCGAATCAAAACATAGATAGAGGTGACTGTTGGCTAGCGGCTTGCGCAACGGCATGCGCAGGATCGTGCTTGGCACCAATTCGCCGGCGTCGCCCCGCAAAGAAGCCCGGAAGGTTTCGATATTCCACAAATCGCTTTGCTTGAGCCCGCTATGGCCGGCGATATTGCGCTTCTCCAGCGTTTTCCAGCTGCTGTCCTGCGGCTCCATGCTCGAAATCGCCACTCCCAGCGCTGCCGACGCCCGCGCCTGTTCTTGCAGCGCCAACTCCTCGGCGGTGGGGCCGGACGCACATCCGGCCAGTTGCATGAAGCCAACGGTGAGTGCGGCAACGCAAAGGAGAGCGCGTAGGGGAGTTTTCATCATTGGGGTAGAGGCAGCGGTGGTGGTCATTGGCATGCGTACGCGGCGAAGGGCTCGCGCATAAAAAAAATCCGCCACCGGCATGGGGGCTGCCGGTGGCGGGAGAGGCTAAGGCATCACTTGGCGCAGGCTTCTTTGCATCCGGGCGATCCTTTGTGCAAGCCGCAGGCATCGCAGGTTGGCGCATCCTTGCAGCACTCGTCGCTGCCTTTGACTTCGCCGCAGCCGTCGCACAGCATTGCCGGCGCTTCATCGCAGCATGCCGAGGCGCAATCGGTGTCGCAATTTGCCATTTGGCAAGATGCCAGGAATGGAACGGCCAATAGCAAGGCCGCGAGTACTAACCACTTCTTTAGGTTTGTGTTCATGAGATTCATCTCCACAGAGGGATTGTGGGGTTGGTTTATTGCAACCAACTGGTGACGTAGTCTTTCGGGTAGCGCGTCACCTCAAACAACGTGGCGACGAATTTCTCGCCGTCGCCGACGCGATTCGGGTTGACGAATCGCCACGCTTCGATGCCGTCCGCCGTCACTTCAAAAGCGCGACCGGAATCGGATTCGGTAATCAGCGTATTGCCGTTCGGCAAGCGCATGTTGCTGCCGCAAGTTTCCGAGTAGAAGTCGTTGTTGCCGTTGCCCATGTACGACCAAACGATTTCTTGGGTGCCTGGATTGATCTCGTAGACGTTCGACATACCGGTGCCGAAGTTGTCGAAAACCAGCATATTGCCATTATCCAAGATCGTTGGTTGATGCTGGCCGTTCCACAACCCGGTCATCGCCCACACCACTTTCTTTTCATCCATGTCGATGACCGCGATCACGTCCATTTCGCGGATCGAAATCAATACCTGACCTTCTTTCCACATGCCGGGCGCGTTGGCGTGCGGCTTCTTCAGCACCTCGATGGTATTGGTATGGAAGATGTCGCCATACGCCGACATTTGCTGCAGCAGCGGCGCGTAAACCGAATTTTCAATCGACTCGAGCACCGACACGCGGCGCATTTCTTCACCGTCGGCGGAAATTTGAACGATGTAATCTTCAATCACCGGCCGCGACTTGTGAATGCGATCCAAGACTTGACTGGCAGAAGCAATCGCGTAAATGGTGCCGTCGGCTTGAACCTCTAAATCGTGGTGGTAGCCGCTATACAACTTCCAAAGCAACTTGGAATCCTTGTCAAAGCGCGCCAGCCATGCGTGACCGCCGTAAACCACCGCCAATCCACCATCGGGGTAAAGGTGTGCTTTGCGGAAGCGCTTCTTCAAAGTCTTGGCCTGGTCACCTTCCAGCTCGGCCGCCAAGTCGTACTTCCATTCGTGCAACTTGTTGCCTTCCATATCCATCAAGTATGCCTCTTCACCATGCGCACTAATGACCAAGTTGACGCCATCCGATGCGATTTCATCGATGTAATTCACTACACCGGATTTCTCTTCCCCTTGCTCGGTGCCTTCTGCATAGCCAAGGTCTTCCAAGTTCTTGACGTCACCGCCATTCTTGATCGCCTTGTGATGGCTAGGCGGCTTGAAGCGTGCGGTGGTGTTGCGCACTGCCGCACTGGCCAGCGGCGGAATGGTGCCGTCGAACGGGAACTTGTGCTTGGGATAACCCCAACCGCCGTAGAGCACGCCGGCAATCAATGCCAGAGCAAGAATGAAAAGTTTGCCGAGTAGTTTCACAACTGGAATGCAGAGAAGGCCACCGGGTTGGTGGATGGGGGACGCGGTCTAAGCATTCTAGCTGCCGACGCTCCCATTCATCCGGCCAACCCAATGGCCTTCGAAATGATCAGGAATTAGCCTTTTTGAATCGGATCCTGGTTCTGACCTCCACGGCGTGCCTTGCGAGCCTTGCCGGCGCCATTTTTGCCTTGGCCATTGCCCTTATTGCCGCAGGTGCATTCGCCACTACCGACGGTTCCGCCACGTTGGGCACGTTTGGCTTTGATGCCCTGCTTGATGCGTTCGCGACGCGCTTCGCGTTGCTCATCCGTCATATTTCCACCGCGACGGGAACGAGCTTCGCCGCGGGAACCGCGTTCTTGGTTGCCGCCACGACGGCCGCGGAATTCCTGATCGGCACCTGGCTCCTGGCCGCCCCCTCGACGGCGCGACAAGCCTTGAGCCTGACCTTGCGGACGGGCAAATCCTTGCGCTTCGGCACGACCTTGGCCGCCACGTCCACGACGGCCGATGCCTTCGGGGCGACCTTCGCCACCACGTCCGCGACGCGCGATGCCTTCCGGGCGGCCTTCGCCACCGCGTCCACGACGCGCGACGCCATCCCCGCGGCGTTCGGCTCCGCGGCCACGTCGGGCTTGGCCTTCGGCGCGGCGCTTGATTATCGCGGCGCGCAACTTCTGCCGTTCACCTTGATCCAAAACGCCATCTTGATTCGCGTCGAATTGCTTGGCAACCTCGATGGGGACCGGAATAGGCTCTTGGTTTTGTTGAGCGTCGGCAGAATTGGCGAGCACGGGCATGGCCAGGAAGCCGACGAGTAGGGTTCGAATTGGATTCATGTTGTTCTCCTTACCGCAATCAACACAAAGCACTCATCGGGGTTCCGTCGTCGGTTGCTAAAATCCGCCGGTGCCCGTCGCCAACTTCGAAGAACCAAAGCCGTCCACCACCGCCCCAATCCGCCGCGCCGCGGAACGGCGAAGCAGTCTTTGGTTTCGTCTGTTTTTTAGTTGGCTGCTAATTTCCGCCCCAACTTTTGCTCAAGAGCTGATCCCGGCCGGCGCCGAATGGAAATATTGGCAAGCCGGCCCGCTGGCAGACGGTTGGCAGGACTTGTCCTTTGCGGACTCCGAGTGGGCAAGCGGCAAAGCCCAGTTGGGTTGTGGCGAGAATGACGAAGCGACGATGATGGGGCTGGGTGAAAACTCTCACGCCTTGCCGTTGGTTTACTTCCGTCATAGCTTCGACGGGCAGACGGCAGAAGCCGACGACCAATTGTTGCTCCGTTGGATTGCCGATGACGGCGCGGTGTTTTATTTAAACGGCGAAGAGCTTTATCGCACCAACATGCCGGCTGGAGAGCTGACGTCGGAGACCAAGGCCAAATCCAGCTACTACGCACCTCCGGAAAACCGTTGGCAGCAAAAGTGGTTGCCGCGCACCTTGTTGAAAGACGGCGCCAACACCTTGGCGGTTGCGGTTTATCAGGTCAATCTTGAGAGCAGCGATATTAGCTTTGATTTGGCGCTTAGCTTGGATGGTCCGCCGGCGATTTCGCGCGGTCCTTATTTGCAAATGGCGACTGCCGAAAGCATGACGGTGCGCTGGCGGACGCCGATGCCCAGCGCGGCGTGGGTGCGTTATGGAACTCAACCGAAGCAATTGAATCAACGAGTGGGTTATGACGCCGGGCGCAAAAACCATCGCGTGGTTTTGCAGGGACTGCAAGCCGACACGACTTACTACTACGAAGTCCATAACGAACACGGCAATCTGATGCCGTCGGCCGATCCGTTTTTCTTCACCACCGCACCCGCTGAAGGAAGCGCGGATCCATTCCGCGTTTTTGTATTCGGAGATTCAGGCACTGCATCCCGTCATGCTGCCGACGTGCGCGATGAAGTGATGAAACAACACCAAGACCGCGCCGCAGCCTTTTGGTTGATGCTTGGCGACAACGCTTACAACAACGGTACCGACGATGAATACCAACGCGCGGTATTCGATTTTTATCCGACGCTTTTGAGTCACTTGCCGCTGTGGTCGACGCGCGGCAACCACGAAACGCGGCCGAAGATCTACTACAACATCTTCGATCTGCCGACCGACGGCGAGAGCGGTGGATTGGCTTCCGGAACCGAGGCTTATTACTCGTTCGATTGGGCCAACGTTCACTTCATCTGTTTGGATTCGCAGGGTAGTAACCGCGCAACCGATAGCCCGATGGTGCAGTGGTTGCAGCAGGACCTTGCCCAGACCGATCAAGAATGGATCGTCGCCTTTTGGCATCATCCGCCGTACACCAAAGGCACTCACGATTCCGATAACCCGGAAGATAGCGGCCGTCGCATGACCGATATGCGCGAGTTTGTGCTGCCAACTTTAGAAGCCGGCGGTGTGGACTTGGTGTTGGCCGGTCACACTCATTCCTATGAGAGGTCGTACATGATCGGTGGTCACTATGGATTGTCGACCGAGTTGCAGCCGCACATGATCTTGGACGGCGGTAGCGGCGACCCGGCGGGGGATGGGCCCTACCTTCAACATGCCGGTGGGTCGCAAGGCGCGGTTTACGTCGTCGCCGGTTCTTCAGGGTCGGGATACAAGCCAAAGGCCCACCATCCGGCGATGTTCCGCTCGTTGGGAGATATGGGAGCGGTGACGATGGATTTTGATCCGAATCAAATCCATGTCACATTTGTCAGTCGCCAAGGCGATACACTGGATGCTTTCAGGTTAGTCCGGGAGCCGGATGGCGCCTCGACCAAGCCTGCCGAGGTCCCCCATGTCCCAAAATCAAGCTCCTCAAAATCTTCACCCAAGTAACGAACATTTGCCGGATTCAGACGGACGCCTGATCCTGGTAAGCAACCGCCTCCCGGTTGTATTGAATCAAGAGGAGGAGCAGTGGAAGCTGCGCATGGCAGCGGGCGGTTTGGCGACCGGGTTGCGTCGGCCGCATCAGGAAAGCAAGGGGCTTTGGATCGGCTGGCCGGGAGTGGTGACGCCTGGGGCTAAGTTGGAAGCGAACGTGCATGAGTTGTTGCGTTCCAAGGGCATGGTCGGCGTCGGCTTGGACGAGCGGGAGTACGACCAGTACTACACGCACTGCAGCAACCGATGCTTGTGGCCGCTGTTCCACTACTTCCCCGAGCGCATGAGTTTTGATGCCAACTATTGGCAGACTTATCGCGACGTCAACCGCCGCTTTGCCGATGCCGTACTGAATGAGGTGCGGCCGAACGACATTGTTTTTGTTCAGGACTTTCACCTGACTTTGTTGCCGCGGTTGTTGCGCGAAGAAATGCCGAAATTGCGCATCGGTTTCTTTTTGCACATTCCGTTCCCGTCTTCCGAAATCTATCGCATTTTTGCACGTCGCGAAGAGGTGCTCAACGGCATTCTCGGTTCCGACGTCGTTGCCTTCCACACTTTGGGTTATGTGCGCCACTTCCGCTCGGCGGTGCGCCATGTTCTAGGTTTGGAAACGCGCAGCACCACGGTGCGCAATCAAGGGCGCAACGTGAAGCTGCTCGCTCAGCCTTTGGGCATTGAACCGGCGGATTGGCAAGATTCCGGCGACGAACTCGAAGCCGAAGTCGCGCAAGAGATCGATTCGCTGAAGAAGGCGGTCGCTGGGCGGCGCATTATTCTGGGCGTTGAGCGATTGGATTACACCAAGGGCGTGCCGGAGCGGATGAAGGCTTTTGCCGCGTTGCTTGAGGAGAACCCGCAATTGGTCAAAGACGTGATGATGATTCAAATTGCGGTGCCGTCGCGCGTCGAGGTCGATGAATACAAGTATTTGCGCGACGAAGTCGATCGACTGGCCGGCAAGATTAATTCCGAGTTTGGCCAACCCGGCATGCAGGCGCTGCATTATCAATTCCGCGGCGTGCGGCCCAGTGTGTTGCGCGCTTTGTACCGACTGGCTGACGTCTGCCTTGTCACTCCGTTGCGCGATGGCTTGAACTTGGTCGCTAAGGAGTACGTCGCCTCGCGCTTGGAAGACAACGGCGTTTTGGTGCTCGGCGAAAACACCGGTGCGGCTTGGGAATTGGGCGAAGCATTGCGCGTCAACTCGAACGATGAAGAGGCCATGCTGTTGGCGTTGAAACGGGCGCTGTTTATGCCCGAAGAGGAACGTCGTCGGCGTATGCGTCCGATGCGCAAGCGCGTTGCCGATGCCAACGTTCACGTTTGGGCGGATCGATGCTTGTCGGCTATCCGCAAAGCAGCTCCGCCGGAACCGCCGCAAACTTTCGGCGCAACTCAATTCAAACGCTTCAGTGAAGAACGCGACCAGAGCGATGGCTTGGTGCTGTTCCTCGATTACGACGGCACGCTGCGCGAATTCACCGCCAAACCAAACGACGCCATTCCTACCCCGGAAATCATCGACTTGGTCAGTGCACTCAATCAAACCCCGGGCATTCAAACTTGGATCATTAGCGGCCGCTCGCAACAGTTGCTGGCGGACTGGCTAGGCTCGACTGGGGCTGGTTTAGTTGCCGAGCACGGGGCATCGATGCGCCAGCCTGGAGCCGAGCGATTCTCGTCGCTGGTGGGGGATCTCAACCTCGATTGGCGCGACGAGGTGCACCAACTCATGACCGAATTCGCCGCTCGCGTGCCGCAAAGCCGAGTCGAGGAAAAGCCATTGGGCTTGGCGTGGCACTACCGTGACGCCGAACCCGAGCAGTCGATGTGGCAGGCGCGTGAGTTGTGGCAACACTTGGAAGAGGTGCTGCAGGACCGCAACGCCGAAGTCATGCGCGGCAATCAGGTCATCGAGGTGCGGCCCGTCGGCATTTCCAAGGGCGCCGCCGTCCGCCAAATATTGGCGAATTGCAACTGGCGGAAACCGTCGGTCATGGCGGTAGGCGACGACGTCACCGATGAAAGCATGTTCCTAGATTTGCCGCGCAGTGCATGGACGATCCTAGTGGGAAGCCGAGACTCGGCCGCTAGATATTGTGTGGCCAGCCCGGCGGCCTGCCGTCTCATGTTGGATCAAGTGAGGGCGCGCGATTTAAGCTCGGCCGGCTGAGAAGTCGATAAACGAGCAGCTCGCGTACTTTCGCAATTGATCCAATGACTCTAAATCAAGCCGTAATTGGCAACGGCAACATGATCGCCCTGATCGCCCCGGACAGTGGGGTGGACTGGCTCTGTATGCCTCGCTTTGACTCGCCGTCTGTTTTCGCGCGGCTATTGGATCGCGAAAAAGGAGGGACGTGGCGATTTTTGCCATCCGGCAAAGCCCAGCAAGGGCAGATGCGCTACGTGCGCAATACCAACGTCATCGTCACGCGATTTGAAGACGAAACCGGTGCATGGGATCTGTTTGATTTCATGCCGCGCATTCCGGATGGATTGCGTCATAAAACGCCATACCGATTCGTGCGTTTGCTGCGACCGGTGCGGGGGCGTCCGCGCGTGCGCATGGAGTTTGATCCGCGGCCGGACTACGGACGCGAAAAGCCGAAGTTGCTGTTGGCCGAGAATGGTCTGCGCTTCCAAGGTTGCGATCAACCGCACATGTTGACCAGCAACTTGCCGACGGATTACATCCTCAACGGCAATGAGTTTGCGGTGGACTTGCCGCGCTTCTTCGTCTTTGATTACGGCATTCACACCGAAACGCCGCACATCGACGAGGTCAATCGCGACTTGGACCTGACCATCGCCGGTTGGCGCATGTGGGTGCAGGATTCCAACCTCGCCGGTTTTGCCGACGACCAGGTGATCCGCTCATCGCTGTGCTTGAAGCTGCACGCTTACAACAGCACCGGCGCGATCATCGCGGCGACGACCACGTCGATTCCGGAAGCCATCGGCGAACCGCGGACTTGGGACTACCGTTACTGCTGGCTGCGCGACTCGGTATTCACCGTCGAAGCGCTGCGCCGCTTGGCGCACTTCCAAGAAGGCCGCAATTTCTTGCGCTTTGTGCTCGACGTTGCCGAAAACGGTCCGCTGCAGCCGCTTTACGGCATCGGCGGCGAACGCAGCTTGGAGGAATTTGAGCTGCCGCACCTGTCCGGCTATCGCGACACCCAGCCGGTCCGCATCGGCAATGCTGCGGCCGAGCAGCTGCAAACCGACTTGATGGGGGAGGTCGTGCTGTGCTTGCGCTCGATGATGCTCGACCCGCGCGTCGATTTCCGCGAGCCACGCGTTTGGCTGCCGTTGCTGAAGCGCATGGTGAAAGAATCCATCGACGCCTTCCCGGTGCCCGACCTCGGCATTTGGGAGTATCGCGGCGAACCGTTGCTGCACACCTTCTCGCGCGCCATGTGCTGGGCTGCCGTCCACCACGGTGCCGAAGTCGCCGAGGGTTTAAAAGAACCGGAACTGGCCGCGCAATGGCGCATGACCGCCGCCGAAATGCGCCGCGAGATCCTCGAACGCGGCTACAACGAAGAATTGGGCATGTTCACCCAAACCTTCGACGGCGCCGAAGCCGACGCCGCCAACTTGCTGCTGCCGTCCATCGGCCTGATCTCGCCCACCGACGAGTTGTTCATCAACACACTCGATGCCTACCGAGAGCTGCTGGTTCGCGAACGCGGCGTGATGCGCTACGTGCACGATGACGATTTTGGCGCGCCGAAGAGCACCTTCACGATCTGCTCGTTCTGGTGGATCGAAGCGCTGGCGCTGGCCGGTCGCTTGGAAGAGGCGATCGAGATGTTCCATCGCGTGACTGCCCATGCCAATCCGCTGGGGCTGTTTTCCGAGGACGTCGACGCCAAAACCGGGGAATTGCTCGGCAACTTCCCGCAGGCGTACACCCACGTCGGCTTGATCAATGCTGCGATGACCATCGGCACGCTGCTGCGCGCCGAAGAGGGCAACTTCCACGCCTGGGCATAGCCTCTAAACAGCGGATTACTGATAAGCTTACTGCGCTCATGATGCGTCCATCCTCCCCCCATTTGGCAGGCGCGGTATTGCCCGCAATCCTGCTCGCGCTTGTGGCCGGCTGCGGTGATTCCGCCAAAGAAGCCGACCCGAATTCGTCAGGCTCCCAAACCAACGGCGGTAGTCAAACCCATGGCGAGGATGGCGGCGAAAATGCCGCCGAAGTGCAGGCCTTATTCGAGTCGCAGGAAGCCGCGTTGGGGGCCGAGTTGCAGGACAACTTAGAGCGACGCAATGCGGCCACCGATGGTTGGCCGTCGGAGCAATTGCACGACCATGCCAAGCATCAGTTGAAGGACTTCTTCTACGCGGTGCTGAAGCTGGAGAAGGACGTTGCCGCCGTCGATAAATTCTTGGCCGATGATTTTTCCGGCACGCATGCGTTGCGACCGGCCGGCTTAAAAGATGTTTACGCCGACAACGAGATGACCGTCAAGCGACCCGAGCAATTGAGCACTGCTCAGGTCGCCGCTGCCGATTTCCATCGCGAGATTGAAGCCTTCCGCGAGCCCTTTGCCGGTTCCGATAAGGTCAAAGCCGATTTGAAAATCGTGTCGGTGGATCGTGTCGACGATCAGCTGTTCTCCACCAAGGTTTTAGTGCAATCGCACGGTCGTCGCGCCGGAGCGGCGCTGCAAACCAACGTCGAATGGCGCGTTCACTGGCGCGGACTGCCGGATGACGAGCACCCGCTGATGCGCAGCATCGAGGTGTTGAGCTACGAGGAATTCGCCGCACCCCAAGCTTTATTCGCCGACCTGACCGGTCATGTGTTTGGCGAGCATGCGTTCATGCGCGAGGAGTTCCAGCGCGGCGCCGGCGAGTTGTATCGCCAAAAGGACCGCTTGACCGGCAACTCATATATGGGTTGGCAAGGATTGGCCGTCGGTGACGTCAACAACGATGGTTTGGAAGACTTGTACGTTTGCCAGCCGGGTGGCTTGCCGAACCGCTTGTTCTTGAAGCAAGCCGACGGCTCTACCCGCGAAGCTGCGGCCAAATGGAACGTGGCGTTTATGGATAACAGCCGTTCGGCGTTGCTGCTCGACTTCGATAACGATGGCAATTTGGACCTAGCCGTTTCGATGGGGCCGAACGTCGCCGTGCTTTACAACAACGGTCAGCGTTTCGGCAAATTTACGCCGTTGAGTTGCCCGGGTTCGGCGTTTGTGCATTCGCTTTCCGCCACCGATATCGATAACGACGGCGACCTCGAGATTTACGCCTGCCGCTACAACCGTCACAGTGAAGCCGGTTCTTTAGGCGGCGGATTGCCGGTGCCATACCACGATGCCAACAACGGTGGCCGCAACATTCTGTTCTTGAATGAAGGGCGCAACAATCCGGCGAGCCCCGGCAAGTTCCGCGACGCAACCGTCGAGCTAGGTTTGGACCGCAACAACCTGAAGTTCAGCTTGGCGGCGATTTGGGAAGACTTCGATAACGATGGCGATACCGACTTGTACGTCACCAACGACTTCGGCCGTAACAATTACTACCGCAACGAAGGCGGCATCTTTAAAGACGTAGCAGACGAAGTGGGCTTGGGTGAACTTGCCGCCAGCATGGGCGCCAGCGCCGCCGACTTCGACCAAGATGGCGACGTCGATATTTACTTGTCGAACATGTTCTCGTCGGCTGGTCTACGCATCGTTACTCAGGACGACAAGTTCATGACTGATGAACGTGACCGCACTGGCGATTTCATCAGCCATGCTCGCGGCAACTTCCTGCTCGAGAACACTGGTGACGGCAAGTTCAAAGACGTCACCGACGACGCCGGTGTATCGCTAGGCCGGTGGACTTGGGGCGCGCGCTTCGTCGACTTCAACAACGATGGCTTCGACGACCTGTATGTGCCGAATGGATTTATCACCGGGCCTGATACCGGGGATTTGTGAAGTTTCTTCTGGCGGCGCGTGACGTCGCAATCTCCTGAAGACGGCAAAGCAGCGAAACAAGAAACCGATCCGTACCTGGCGGCCTGGGAGGCGATGAGCCACATGGTCATGGAGCAGGGCGCATCGTGGAGCGGTCGTGAAAAGAACTGCTCCTTCCTCAACCTCGGTAATGGTCGTTTCGCCAACGTGTCCGGCAGCACCGACGCCGATTTCGGCGACGACGCCCGTGCTGTTGCGCTGATGGATTGGGACCATGACGGTGCGTTGGATCTGCTAATTAAAAACCGCACCGCGCCGCGCTTGCGATTGATGCGCAATCAATCCGGCGTCGGCCAAAGCTGGATTGGTCTACGCCTGACCGGCACCGGCAAGAGCAATCGCGACGCCATCGGTTCACGCGTGCGCATCACCACCGCCGACGGCCGCAAGCTTCACCGCAGCCTATACGCAGGCGATTCTTATCTGTCGCAAAGCTCCAAAGTGCTGCACTTTGGCTTAGGCGATGCTGCCGGTGTAGTCAGCGCCTACGTTCTTTGGCCCGACGGCAGCCAGCAGAGCTTTGCTGATTTGGAAACAGGCACCGTGCACCACCTGACGCAAGGTAGCGAGCAGGCGCAATCGGCCAACCTCGAACCGTTGACGCGCTTTGCCAGCATGAAGCCGGCACCGATGTCGGTGGATCCGTCGCCGTCGCGCCGTGCAGTTTTGGTTGACCGTTTGCCGATCGCCGCGCTGGAAATCCCGGGATACAACACTCCGAAGCGCACCGTTCACGCGTTGACCGGCAAGCCCATTCTGCTGAACTTGTGGAGCACGACTTGCGTCAATTGCCTGAAGGAGTTGAAAGACTTCCAACAGCATCAAGCCGACTTCCAGAAGCTGGGCCTGACTGTGGTCCCGCTTTGCACCGACGAAATGACCGCCGGTGCCAAGGCTAAGGAAATGGCGACGAACTTCGGCTTTGGAAACATCGCCGGACCGACGGACCAGAAACTGCTGGATCAGTTGCAAATGATCTTCATGGAGATCTTCGGTCCGAACGCTCCGAGCGTACTGCCGACTAGTTTGCTGCTGGATCCGAATGGCCGCGTGGTTGTGGTTTACCAAGGGCCGGTTTCTTACGAAACCCTCGAGCGCGACCTGTCCCTGCTGAAACAGTCGCCGGCAAACAATCGTTACACCGGCGTATTGACCGGCGGACGTTGGCTGGCAAAGCGCTACCGCGATTTCGGCGGTTTGGCTTTCGCAATGAAGCAAGCCGGCTATCCGCTGATGGCCGAATACTTCAACCAGATGGCAATTCAGACCGGTCAGGCACCGCGCTAGCCGCCCGCGCCACGTTGTTGAGCAGCTCGTCGATCTCGGCGTTGCTGACGTTTGGGTTCATCGTCACCAAGCGAATCGCCTGTTGATCGCGGAATGCGCCGTAGCCAATCACCGCATCGCCATCGACGTGCAGCTGCTCGCAAATTTCGGCGCTGGACTTGCCCGGCGCGGTAAAGCAAACGGTGACGAACGGCGGCTGCTCACAAAGCTGCAACTGGGGGTGGGCGTCAATGCGTTCAGCCGCATAGCGCGCCAAACTCATCTGCTTTTCGACGCGCTCAGCCCAACCTTGATCACCTAAGCGCTGCCATGCGGTCCACAGCTTGAGCGCGTCGTTGCGGCGGCCGCATTGAATGGAGCGATTGCCGGGGTTGAGGTGGTCGGTGTCGGCCTGGAACAGATAGTCGGCGACTTCTTTGAAGCTATGGAACAGAATTTCCGGATCGCGAACAAGCAGCGCCGAGCAAGTCAGCGGCACGCCCATCATTTTGTGCGCGTCCCAGGTCAGCGAATCGGCGCGTTCCAAGCCCACTAGCCTGTCGCGGTAATCGTCGTTCAGCAGCAGCGTTCCACCGACGGCGCCGTCGACGTGCAGCCAGATGTTGTACTTGGCGCACAGGTCGGCGAGTTCGGGGATCGGGTCGAAGGACCCGCGGACCGTGGTGCCCGAGGTAGCAATGACCACGGCGGGCAGGGCGCCGTCGGCGAGGTCAAGTTGGATTTGTTTTTCCAAAGCGGTCACACACATGCGTCCGTGCTCGTCGACCGCCACGTCGATGCAATTTTCGCGGCCAATGCCGATTAAGCCGGCGTTTTTGCGCACCGAGTAGTGACCATCAGCCGACACGTACATGGTCAGGCGGTGACCCTGCGCGCCCTTTTCGCGGAAGCCTGGCAGCGCGCGGTTGCGACCCAGCACCATGCCGACCAAATTGGCCAGCGAGCCGCCGGGTAAAAAGGTGCCGTCGCCGTTTTCGAAGCCGGCCAGCTTGCACATCTTCTTCAGCAACTCCCACTCCAGCAGGATGTTGGGGCCGCCGACCTTATAGGTGTACATCGAGATGTTCAGCAGGCTGGCGAGCATCTCGCCGGCGGTGGCCATCGGCGCGCGACCAGCAAACAGCTGGTTAAAAAAGCGCCGGTTTGACGTCTGCGGCGTGCGTTTAACCACCTCGCGCAGCAGCTGCAAAACCTCATCCTGCGATTTGCCCGACGCCGGCAAGCTGACGTCAAACTCGCGCTGCATCTGCTCGGCGCGAATTTTTGGGATGCGCGGCGACGCCTTCTCCGTTTGGAGCAGTTCTTCGGCGATTGAGAGGATGTCGGCGAGGACGGTGTCCATGTCAGCGGGGTCGAGATTCCACCGGACAGGACTTTAGCTTGGTTTGCGAATGTTTCAAGAGCCGGTTTTTGCCTTCGAAATTGGAAATGATGGCGGAATAGGGGGGCGAACGGCGTTTGTAGTAGGCTGGATTCAGGCCCCAAATGCATTCCGTGCAAAATTCGGCGATTTCGCCTAAAGTGAATGCTTGCCGAATTTTAGGAAGCTGCCTTCCAGCCTCCGGTTCACCATGACAACGCCACCTTTTTCTCCCCCGGATGGGGAATCTCCCATCCCTCCCATGATTGATGGTTGTTCGGTTCCTCCGCCCAAGACGGCGGCGGAAACCGGCGAAGTGACGAGAATTTTGACATCCAACAACGACAGCGGGTCGTTACCTGACGACCTATTTCCGCTGGTTTACGACGAAATGCGGCGCTTAGCGCGGGCGATGATGAATCGTCAAGCCCCGGGCCACAGCCTGCAGCCCACCGATTTGGTGCACAACGTATTCCTGAAACTGACGGCGTCCGAAAATGCGTCGTGGGAAAACAAGAAGCACTTTATGGCGGTGGCGGCGCGGGCGATGCGTTGCATTTTGGTGGACCACGCGCGGGCGAAGTCGCGGAAGAAGCGCAAGGCCGGCGACAAGCGGGTGCCGTTGGATGAGTGGCTCGAGGATTTGCAAAAAGACGGTTTGGATATGATCTCGTTGAACGAGTATCTGGAGTCGTTGGAGAAGCAAGATCCGCGCGCCGTTCAGGTTGTGGAAATGCGTTATTTCGGCGGTTTTAAGACCGAGGAGATCGCTCAGGCGCTCGGAGTTTCGCAGCGCACGGTTGATCGCAACTGGGTTTTTGCGCGCTCTTGGATTAAGAGCCACGCCGGGAAGGACTGGGAGGAGTAATCCAACCACACTAAAAATAAGATGAAATCGGAACGTTGGGCACGATTGAAGGACCTGTTGGATCAGGCTCTGGAATTGCCCCAAGACCAACGTGATGCATTCGTTGATCGCGAATGCAAGGGCGATGCCGAGCTGAAACAACAGCTCGTTGAACTGCTGGCTGCAAGTGAAGATTTAGACGACTTCATTTCGCCGCCTAAGGATCATGTCATCCCAGTCGACAAGATTTTCAGCAGTGCCAACGAAGAGGGGCTGCTGGGGTCAATTGGTGGATTTCGGTTAATCCAAGAGCTAGGCCGCGGTGGACGCGGTGTGGTTTATTTGGCGAAACCCGAAGACAGCGATCGTTTGGTCGCACTGAAGGTGCTGTCTTTGACTGCGTTGCCGTCGGCGGTTTCGGTAGAGCGTTTCCAACGCGAAGCGCGTTCGGTCGAAAAGCTCAGGCATCCGGCGATCGTCAAGATCCAAAGCTTGCAGCAGGATTTGGGCCGGCCGTTTTTGGTTATGGATTACATCGACGGCCCGAGCTTGGCCGCCGAGATTGCCAAGTTGCAGCCGGGTGCCGAGGTGGATCAGCCGTCGGTGCTGCGGGCGAAGGATGAGGAGCCGTCGTTCCTCGCCGCCAAGCTGATCGAGGAATTGGCACGGGCGGCGCACCATGCTCACGAGCGCGGTGTGATTCACCGCGACATTAAGCCGCAGAACGTGCTGCTGGACCATGAAGGCCAGCCGTACTTGGTGGACTTTGGTTTGGCGCGCGATGATGAAGAAGTAACTCTTACCCGCCCCGGCGAGGTCGAAGGCACGCCGAACTACATGAGCCCCGAGCAGGTGCACGCCGAACGCAACAAGGTCGACCAGCGCACCGATGTTTATTCGCTGGGGGTCGTGCTCTATGAACTGCTGACGCTGAAGCGTCCGTTCGAGGCGCCAACGGCCAACCAAGTGATGGCCAACATCACCAGCCGCGCGCCGATGCGCGTGCGCAAAATCAACGAGTCGGTGCCGCGCGATTTGGAATTGGTGTGCATGAAGGCGATGGAAAAAAATCCGCGCCACCGCTACCAAACCGCCGCCGAACTCGCCGACGACCTCGGCCGGTTCTTGCGTCATGAAGGCGTGCACGCCACCGCGTTAAACCCCGCGCAAATGCTGGCGCGCCACATTGCCCGCCGGCCCATGCCGTGGGGATTGAGTGCTGCGGCCATAGTTCTTGTCAGCGTTGCCGCGATGGTCAATAGCTGGATGGCAAAAGCGCAAGCATTTAGCGCAGTCGAGACTCAACTGGATGCATTGACGCTGGTCGATGGTTCATACGACCCTATGCCGAATTTCGGCGCTGTCCTAAGCACTTTGGAGGGCGCTCAGAGCTTGTATGGCGAAACGCCGCAGGGTTTGAGAACCAAGCTTGAAAATGCGCTGCAATGGCGAGAAAAGGCGCTCGATTATCTTGAGGCAACCTATTTGGACTTCGATCTGGCTGAAGTGTCCATCGGTAATTGGCGCTATCAACCCAGTGCCGAAGGCGAACCTACGCTTGCCGCGTCATATCATGCATTCTCAGCCGGGCTAACTGCGTTAGGCTTCCCTTCTGAACCCAAGCTTCCGTTTTATGAACGTCGACGTCCGAAGTTGATCGTCGAGCTTCGAGAGGCTGCGCTTGGGCCGGATTGTCGGGTTTACCTAGCTCATTTCCTTCCTAGGGAAGATCGGTTTTCGCAATTTGAAGATAAAGGCTTGGTCAGCGACCTGTCAGAAGGCATTTCTTTGATGGAAGATACGCCTTACCGGGTTTTTCTTCGCGCAAAGGATGGCCGCATTAGCGAGGGTACGGTTCTCCCCATGCCGACGCGGTCCCGACTTGTGCTTAAGTTCGGATTGAGGAATCCGGATGACCATAGCGGCATGGTTTCCATTGCCTCTGGATCATACGATTGGCTCGAGGCACAGGGTGAAGGGGAGAAAGAGGATCGAATTGATGTCGGTGATTTTTGGCTAGATGAGATCCCCGTCACCTGTGGCCAGTACTGGGATTACCTGGCTGCGGCAGGTAGAGAGCAATCTGGACTTTGGCCAGCCGACGAAGGCTTACAGCAGGCACTTCGGGATCGTCCGGCCGTCTTTCTCACGCCCTACGAAATGGCGGCTTACGCGGCATGGCATGGAAAACGTCTTGTGACTATGCCTGAATACAAACTTGCAATACGAGGGCAGGATGGTGGCATTTATCCACCAGGAATCGTGCCTGAAAAGGGGCATGAATCCATGCCTTTCGACAAACCAACATTGGAAGAAACAAGGGGCACAGAGCCTGAGGGCGTGAGTCCGGAATGGTATTGGCTTTCTTTAATTCTTCCCAGCGTGAACAATATTCCCGATTACGATCGCGCCGCTTCCGGTGTGAAAATGATCTGGGCAAATATTGGTCAAGTTACGGAGTCCGTCGACTACAAGTCTTTTGGCGATGGAACCTATACACCAATGCTTTGGGTTTCTAGACCAATGATTGAATGGTCAGCGGAAGAGGCAATCGAGGACGGCTTAAAAGGCAGAGCAACCTTTATGTTTCAGGCCTTCAACCCGGTAGTTGGCTTCCGTTGCGCAATCAGTAACAACTCCATTCCCTGAACGAATCAAAAATGACGCATAACTTCAACATCTCCTTCAAAGTGAACTACCTAAAGGATCTAAAAGCGGAATTGACTCCGCTGCAACGAGACGCAGCTTTGGCTGCGGCGGAGGCGACCGTGAATCAGTGGTTGAATGACAACCCGATTCCGCCCTCGTTGCTAAAGGTCCAGACCGCAAAGGATAGTTCGCTCAATGTCCATGACAACCGGGAGCTGTTGAAAGCCATTCACGACCGTATTCAGCAAATCGCTCCAAACCTGCCGGGCGAATTGAAGGATGCAACCATTAGCGATGAGCAAGATGCGCTAATGGATCAATCCGGCTGCGAGTGGATCCCGACGCCGCCGACGCCACCGCCGCCTGCTGGATATTGGAAGTGCGGCAACTCTTCTCTGAGTATGAACACCCGTCTCGACTTCGTCGAAGTCGGTGAGGGCGATTGGCAGCAAGCGCCGATGGATCGCGGTCAAGCGCGTTGCGTGATCTCGATTCAGGTGGCTTACGTCGACTCGAAGTCGAACAAGCCGCAGCATTAGAGTCTCGCCAATACGTCGATGCCTCAATTGGGCCCGCTAGGATTCGTCCACGGCGGGCCAGACGTTATTGCGGCGGTTGCCATCGGGTAGCTCGCGGTCGGGATCCAAAGTGATCTTCTTCACCGGCTTTGCCGACTTCAGTCGCTCTTGGATCGCGTGCGAGTGGTACCAAACTTCGACCGGCAGGCGCAGGTCTTCCTGACTGCCGTCCTCGAATTCAATGCGCATGCTGACCGGCATCACCATTTTGCCCTGATTGCGAATCGTGATCAGGGCGCCTTTGTTATCCGACGCTTGAGTCACTGACTCGATCGCCTGATCCAAGTGGCCGGTTTCCAAGAACCAGCCGCGCCAGAACCACGACAGCTCGGCACCGGCGGCGTCTTCCATGCAGCGGAAGAAGTCGGCTGGGCGCGGCGACTTAAATGCCCATTCTTCGATGTACTTACGGAACGCATAATCAAAGCGCTCCGGACCCAAGATGGTTTCGCGCAGCAACACCAATCCGGCACCGGTTTTGGTGTATTGCAGTGAACCCAGCAAACGCCCCGGCAAGTGGTCGGCCGGAGTTTCCACCGGCAATTGATTGGGCATGGTCAGCAAGTTGGCGACGCCGGCGGGGTGGGCGCGACCGCCGGTGGAGTCGGGGAACCAATCGCGCTGCGAGTAGTAGTTGATGAAGGTATTGAAGCCTTCATCCATCCACGCATGGCGCCGTTCATCGGTATTGACGATCATCGGGAACCAGTTGTGGCCGATCTCGTGAGTGGTCACGCCATACAAACCACGCTCGCTGCGCCGCGACCGACAAAAGATGATCATCGGATACTCCATGCCGCCCTCAATGCCGTTGACGTTGATCGCCGACGGATAGGGGTAAGCAAACCAGCGCTCGTTGTATCCCAAGATGGCGGTGCGCAACATCTGCGTGCTCTTGCCCCACAGCGGCAAACCTTCCTTGGGGTAAACCGATTGCACCAAAGTATTGACGCAACCCGCCGGAACCTCGCCGTCGTACAAACTGGCGGCATCCCAAATGAACGCATCCGACGCCGACCAAGCCGTCGTGCGCACATTCTCCGCCAAGTATTTCCACGTCAACGGACCCGAGCCTTCCGGACGCCATCCTGGCGTGTCGATTTCATCGGCGCCGATAATGGTCACCGTTTCGGTGGTGCGGTGAGCAGCCTTCCAGCGTTGAAGCTGGGTTTCAGTGAACACCTCTTCCGGGTTCAGCAACTTGCCGGTCGCCGCCACTAGCCAATTGCGCGGCGCGGTGAGCTCAAGTTCATGAGTTCCAAAGTTGGTGTAAAACTCGCCGGTGCCGATGTACGGCAGCGTATTCCAACCATAAACATCGTCGTAAACAGCAACACTGGGGAACCACTGTGCAATTTGAATCACGCGGCCTTGCTCGACGTTTTCAATGCCGAAGCGGCGGAACACGTTTTGCGGAATGACGAAGTCCCACATCACTTCGAATTCAATCGTGCCGCCGCGCGCGCGAATCGGCTGCGGCAGCTCCACGCGCATTAACGTGTCGTAAATCTGGTAAGGCAAGGTTGCGCCCGCACTGCTCAGCGAGTGCACGCGATAGCCATTGCCTTCGGACTTATCCATGCCGATTGCCGCACGCCGACCGACGCGTGCGCCAATGCTGTCGGAGCGGAACACGTTCTGCTCCAAGTTCATCCATAAGTAATCCAAATCATCCGGCGACTCGTTGGTGTAAGTAATCGTCGCCCGGCCGATGACCAAGCGCGTACCGGGATCCAGTTTGGCTTGGATTTTGTAGTCCACACGCTGCTGCCAATACTCGTGACCCGGACGACCGGCACCGGTTCGAATCGTGTTGGGTGCCGGCAGATGCAGCGGACTGAAAATGGTGTTGTCGGCGCGCGGGGTCGGGGCGCGGAAGTCCGGCGAATCGGGCTTTTGGGCGGGGGCGGCGGCTGCGGTGAGCAGCAGCAGAAGCAGCGCGAGGGTTTTGGGCATTGGCGGATTTGGAGGGTCCGCCATCCTAGCAAGCTTTGAAACGGACCTCCGCCGGGACCACTTTCGCCCGAAGCGAACGGTAACTAGCGACAGCAAGACGCGAGGTATGCGTCCAAATCTGCGTCGGTAAACTCAAATCCCGAGTCGGTCAAAGCGTTCGGAGCAACTCGTGTGCTGGCCAAAAGTAGGGCTTTGCCCATTTCGCCAAACAGCATCTTCACGGCAAATGCCGGGAGCGGCAGCAACGCGGGCCGGCGCAGCGCTTTGCCCAAACTGCGGGCAAAGTCGGCCTGGCGAGTGGGGTTGGGGCAAACCAAATTGACTGCTCCTTGCAGCGTTTTGGCGTCCAGTGCAAATTCGATAGCACGAACCGCATCGTCCAGGCTGGCCCAACTCATCCACTGACGGCCGTTGCCGACGCGACCACCTAAGCCCATTCGAAACGGAGGCAGCATGGTTTTCAACGCGCCGCCATCCGGTGACAGCACCACGCCCGTACGCATATGTACCACCCGTATGCCGGCCTGTTCCGCCAGACCGGTCGCTGCTTCCCAATTTCGGCAAAGGTCGGCGAGGAAGTCTTCGCCTAGCGGACTGCGCTCATCTACTTCTCGCTCGCCGCAGTCTCCGTAAATCCCAGTTGCCGAGGCACTGACCAACACCTTCGGTTGGATCGGCAACTGCGCCATCCATTCGCAAAGTAACGACGTCGATCGCACCCGGCTTTTGACAAACTGCTGCTTGCGGGCGGGAGTCCATCGCCCCTGGCCGATGTTTTCCCCGGCAAGATGAACCACCGCGTCGGGTGCAAGATCCGGTGCATGGATTTTTCCGGCATCAATGTCCCACCACGCCGCCGCGTCTGGCTGGCGGGAAAGCGGAACAACTCGATCGCCGCGGGCTTCCAGGCAACGGCTTAATGCAGTGCCGATTAAACCGCTGGCGCCGGTGATCAGCACCGTGCGTTTGGCGGTGCCGTCGGCTAGGTCGGTCACTGATCTTTCGGGCTTAGCGCCTGATAAAGCGTGTCCAACCACTTTTCGGTGGTGATGAACTGCCACGACCATTCGGCGTATTTCTCCGGCAGTCCGGCGGCCACCGCATCTTCACGCGACATGCCTTCTTTGATGCGCTTTTCAACAATCGCAATGCAATCTTCGATCATCGCGATTTCGGCTTCCAAATCGGCGCGCGTCGCCAGCGGACCGTGGCCGGGAATGACCTTGGCGTCGGCTGGCGCCAGTTGCAGCACCTTTTTCATCGACTTGACGTAGCCTTTGACGTCACCGCCGCTACCCACATCAATGAATGGGAACAGCTTGTGGAACATCAAGTCGCCCATGTGCACAACTTTGGAGCCGGTGAAAATCACCACGCTATCGCCGTCGGTATGGCCCACCGGCAAATGCACCACGTGCACGGCTTCGCCATTCCAATGCAAGGTCAATCCGTCGTCATAAGTGATCTCGGGCAACGCGCCCGGATCGGCCGGACCGGCACCGCGTCCGCCTTTGATCATGCGCGCGCGAACATTTTGATGCGCGATCAGCAACCCATCCTTACCAAAACCCAAGTTGCCGCCGACGTGATCGCCATGCCAATGCGTATTCACCACGTAAGTCGGCTGGCCATCGGTGAACTTCGCCATCGCCTTGCGAATGCCCTCTTCAAACTGAGCGAATTGAGTGTCGATCATCAGCACGCCGTCGTCGCCCCTCATCACGCCGATGTTGCCGCCGAAGCCGACCAGCATGGCGATGTTGTCGGTCACCTCGACCACCTTGATCTCGGGAGCCGGCTCTTGCAAACCGGAATTCAGTGCGCCCAAACCGAGCGCAGCAGCAGCGAGCAGCAGGATTTTCATGAATGAATTCTAGGACAACAACGCAATCGGCGGATTTTTCCTTGGCCGGTTGCGATTTGGCCTAATTCCACCCCTGTTAGCTATGCTGGAAGCGCCGATGATCGCCCTAATTCTCTCCCTGGCCTCCAGCCTGCCGACGGCACCGGCCGCCCAAGCCGCTTACCAAGCCGATTGGCCCACTTACCGCCACGACGCCGCTCGCTCCGGCCGCACCAGCCACACCCTGGAATGGTCCGACATGCGCTTGCATTGGCAGCGCGGATTCGGCCGCCCCGAGCCGGCTTGGCCCGGTCCCGCGCAATGGGATGCATACGCCGCTTTGCCCGGGCTGAAATCGATGCGCGATTACGATTCCGCATATCAGCCGATTGTGGTCGGTCGGTTTATGTTCTTCGGCTCCAATCGCGATTCGCAAATCTATTGCGTCGACATCGAAACCGGGTTGTCGATCTGGAACCACCAGGCGGCTGCTCCCATTCGCGTTGCGCCGACCTACCAAATCAGTCCGGCCGCACCGGCTAAACCCAAAGCCGATCAAATTCTCCCGGCCGGGCGTCTTTACTTCGGCGACGACTCCGGCACCCTGACCTGTTTGCACGCGGCAAATGGAGGAGTGTCTTGGCAATACGCGCCGCACCAGCACGAGCGGCAGCTGATTCACGATGGTCGATTCATTTCGTTTGCGCCGATCCGCACCGGAGTATTGGTACGCGATGGCCAGGCTTACTTCGGAGCATCGTTTCTGCCGTGGAAACCGTCCTACCTTTATTCGGTGCGCGCTATCGACGGCAACACCGGTGGCAAAGGTTTTGCCCGCGAGCTTGGTGCAGGTTGGACTTTGGAAGGCCCAATGTTGGCCTCCGATCGTCACCTAGTCATGCCGCAAGGCCGAGTTGCACCGCTGGTTTTCTCGCGTAAAGACGGCTCACCGCAAGGCACGCTAGAAGGAGGCGGCGGCAGCTTTTGCTTGCTCACCGACGACGATCAAGTGCTACACGGGCCGGGCAATAAAACCGGTTGGATCACCGCTTCCGGTGCCGACGGTCGTGCCAAGATTGCGTCGTACGACAAGGGCAATTCCATCGTTGTCAACGGCAATACTGCTTACTTGTTAAGTGACCGCGGTTTGTCGGCCTTCGACCGCAAGAGTCAAGCGCTGATTTGGAGCCGACCGGTAGATACCCCGTTCACATTAATCCAGGCCGGTCCGCATCTGATCGCCGGCGGCGACGGCCTGGTGCGTACTTTCGACGCCAAAACCGGCGACGAACTTTGGGCAAGTGAGGTGCCCGGCAAGGCGCTGGGTTTGGTGGCAGCGCAGAACCGATTGTTTGTCAGCACCGATAGCGGTCACATCGTCAGTTTCGGATCCGGCGAGCCGGTGCCCAATCCGCTGCTGGCCGAAGGAGAGCCCGTTCCCGGCGCGGGTTGGCAACCGGCAAGCGCGTTGCATTGGCAATCGGCGGCGGCGGTAGGTGCTGCGCCGGCCGTGCAAAAGTTGAAGGATCGAAAGTTAATAGACCATTGGCTGTTCCAGAGCAACACTCAATTGCAGGTGGAAATCATGCCCGGCGACCCGCGCACGACCACGGTTTACGCCAACCTAGGTTCGCGAGCGATGGCGGCGCAACCACTCGGTAGTTCGCAATTACAAAGGCAAGGCAACTGGCATTGCGCGGTATTGGATGGCCGCCAGGGTGACTTTGAAGTGGCGACTTTGGCCGGCCATGATCTGCAGCCGACGCGCGCAACCAAGCAGAGTTTGGGTGGCGTCAAAATTGCGAAGGCGGTGCGCGATAGTCAGTTGCCAAAGAGCAAGTTCAGCGCCGAAGCGTGGGTGCGAGTGGATCGGCCGACCGAATGGGGTGGAATCATCGGTGCCAGCCAAGACAACGGGGAATATGAACGCGGTTGGCTGTTGGGCTATCGCAAGAACCATTTCAGCTTTGCACTGAAGTCGAAGAAGGGTTCCAGTCGTTTGTCGTGGGTGCGTGCGCCGGAGTCGTTCCAGATGGGGGCGTGGCACCACGTGGTGGCAACTTACGACGGCAAGCAAATGCTGCTTTATGTTGACGGCGCGCAAGTTGCCAGCGGCGATCAAGCCAGCGGCGACGTGGATTACCCGGAGGATGGCTGGTATCAGCTCGGCGCTTATCGCGATAAGGATGAGTACTTCCGCATGAAGGGTGCGTTGCACGAGGTCAAGCTGCATGACCGGGTGCTAAAGGCTTCCGACGTGCATGCTTCGTATCAAGCCAAAGCGGATCAGATTCCGGCGCCGTTGGTGATTGAGCCGCCGCGTAAGCAGCCGGTGGCGAATTTGGATTTGGCAACTCGGCCGTGGATTCGGCTTTATCACGGTGACCATTCCGTCGGCAGCTCGGTGGCTGAACAGCTGGGCAGCGCAACCATCAGTTGGTCCACTGCCGAAGCGATGAAAACCGAAATTGAATTCGTCGCTGCCGCCGACGCACCCGGACCCGACGGCAAGTTTCCAACGCCGCCCGTTGGAGGCTGGAAGGAGTCGCCGCCGCTGACTTATCAGGTGGTGGAAGGAGCTGAAAAAGTCCATCCGCGCCGTCAGCACACCGTGGTCGTTCAAGGTCTGCCGCCGCGCAGCGTGCAGCACTTCCGTGTGATCCAACGCGACGGCGATCAGGTCCGCCGCAGTCAGATTTTCGAGCTGGATACTCACTTTGCCCAGCCAATGCATGCGCAAGGAGAATTTCAATCTTCGCCCACCGCCGACGACGACTGGGCGAGGCTGGTTTCAGGGTTGGTGACTCCTATGGTTGTGGTCGTGGGCGAGGAAATGGCTGAGGAACAAAGGGCCAAAATTCGCCAGGTGGCACCGGGGGCCGACATCCGCCATGTCGATGGTGAGTCGCTTCTCCGTATGCCGCCGATGAGCGCCGATGCTGTTTTTGTGAACAACGCAAACTCGCTGAAGCCGGAAGCTATTGGCCGAATGATTGCGCCGGGCGGCTATTGGCTGGATACCAAGCGCCATCGCACGATGCCGTCCGGATTTGAAGCGGTCCCGACTCGGATGAATCAACCCTATTGGGTATGCCAGCGCACAGCCAGCCTTGCCGGCAGTGGTTCATGGACTCACATTTATGGTCGCGCCGATAACACAGCCTATGGTGGTGAATCGCTTTCCGGTGCCGCAAGCGTTGCCGAAATGGAAGTGCAGTGGGTGGCGCCGCCTGGACCGCGCTACCAAACCGATCGCCAGAATCGCCGACCGGCGCCGTTGGCGGCAAATGGCTTGCTGTTCCTTCAGGGCAAAGATCGATTGATGGCTTTGAATAGCTTCAACGGTCAAACGCAATGGGCGTGGGAGCTGCCCGGCTTAAACCGGTTCAACATGCCGCGCGATTGCAGCAACTGGTGTGTGGACGACGAGCATGTTTACGTCGCCATTGACGGTTATTTGTGGCAACTCGACGCCGAACGTGGAACGCAAATGGCCAATTATTCGGCAACGGCGTTGTACAACGAGGGCTTGCCCGAGGCGCAGCACGAAAAAATGAATTGGGGATACGTCGCCCGCGTCAACGACGTGCTGCTTGGCAGCGCGGTGCGACCGGGTAACACCTTCACCGATTGGTGGGGTGGAACTTATTGGTACGACGCGCGCGAAGGCAGCGCCACTGCAAAGGTGTGTAGTGATGCGTTGTTCGCCATACCCGGCAAAGCGCCGTACCAAAATTGGACTTACCGCGGTGGTTTGATCCTCAACACCACAATCACCGTGGCCGACGACACGGTGTACTTCCTCGAGAACCGCGCGGCCGAATTGAGTCAGCGCAACGAACGACGTTTCGCGGGCGCGGGGTTGTTTGACGATCTGCACATGGTCGCGTTGAACCTTCGCGACGGAAGCATCAAGTGGCAGCGCGAAGCCAAGCCGCTACCGGGCGACGTCGCCGTATTTTTGGCCGCAAGCGAAGGTCGATTGGTTTTGGTGACTTCGCATAAAAACCCGTCGGTGGGCGAGCAGGGCGGTGAGTTTGCTGTTTATTGCTTCGACGCAAAAGATGGCGATAGCCAGTGGCGACGCAAATTCACTTGGGAGGTGGATCACCACGGCAAGTCCATTTCGCGTCCGGCGATCGTCGGCGGCCACATCTACCTACGGCCGGTAGTTCTCAATTTGAAGGATGGCGAATTTGTGCAGCAATCCTTCCCCAGCGGGCATCAATGCGGATCTTATGCCGCCTCCGAGCATGCGCTGTTTTTACGCTGCGGCAATTTGAGCGCATGGAGCCGCAAAGATTGGAAGGCGACCGGCTGGGAGCGATTGCGACCCGATTGCTGGATTAGCACCATTCCCGCCAACGGCATGGTGCTGTCGCCGGAAGGCGGCGGCGGCTGCAGCTGCGGTTCGTGGATGGAGACTTCCGTGGGATTCATGCCGCTGGCGGCCGATCCAAATGCCAACTAAGTGGATTGTGATTGCGCTGTTGGCGGCCACTTCGTGGCTTTGTCGGTACACCGTGCGCGACATCGGCTTCGTCGATTTGCACGGGCCGACTTATACGTTGGAAGTCGCGCCGCAACGCCCGCATCGAGTGACCACCGACGAGGTCGCCGAACTGAAGAAGCTGACTGCGAACAGCAATGTACGCATCCGAAGTGCTGCGGTCGATTCTCCCTACCCTGATGCCGACGGCGCCGAAGCCAACGCCGATAGTGAGCGCGTTTATGTGCTCAAAGCCGACCACCGCGATGGAGCGTTATTGCTGGCAAATGTTAAGCCCAATCAAAGCGCCGACGTCATCAACCGGCTGCTGCACTCGCCGGTGCAAAAAATCTTGATCGATGAAGCGCTGCAAACTTTTGCGTTTATGGTCGTCGTTGAATCCAGCAACGCCGAACGCAATCAAGCACTGCAAGTAGCCATCGACAACGCCAGCGACCAACTGCAAAAACTCGCGCCGCAGTTGCCACGACCCATCGGGCATCCGGTACAAGTGCTGCGCATTCCACCTGCGCAACGCGAGCAAGAAAAGGTGTTGTTGTGGTCTGCACGCCTGGACGACTTAGCTGCCGACGAAGCCGCAATCGTGGTTTATTACGGGCGAGCAAAGTCCGTCGGCCCGGCGTTGCGCGGCGAACGATTGACACAGCGTGCTTTGTTGTCGCAGTTGGCGTTAATTGGGCAATCATGCGAATGCGACACCGACCGGGATTGGGCGGCCGAGCCGTCGCTACCGCATGCGTGGGGGAGCGAAAAGCAGAAGGCGGCATTGGAGTCGCTGGGTTTTCAGCCGGATAGTCCGATGGTGAAGTCGGAGGTGGTTCGCATTTTGAATCAAGTCGGCAAAGAAAAGCGCGTCGGCTTGAAGGATGGGGAAGAGAATGCAAACTCCATCGACAACCCTTTGTTGGGTTACGGCGAGTTCAACCTGGAAAGCGGCGGCGCCACTGCGCAACCCAGCCAAGCGGATCAATCGGTTTCGCCCCCTGCTGGTGGAAATCCAATGTTGCGGTCGGCGTCGGCTGGTGAAGGGGATTGGGGTTTCGCCGACGACCCGACGCCGGAGCATTCCCATCAACAGCCCGTTGAGTTGGTCGATGAAATCGCAGCTCGAACCGAAGGCCAATCGCCCAAGCAACTGGCCGATCGAATTGCGCCGTACCTTTCCTTCACCACGCTTGCCGTCGTGCTGGCCGTCGCCGCGCTGATCTTTATGGGAGGTCGTCGCGGATGAATCCGCTGAAGTTGATTGCGCTGGAACTGCGCCATCGGCCGATTTCTGCGGCGTTGACCTGCTTGGTGTTGAGCCTTGCGGTGGCAACGGTGCAGTTTTTCACGCTGTCGGCTCGCGCTGCCGAAAACGAAACGCGCATGATTCAGCGCGACGCCGGATTGAATTTGCTGATCTTGCCCGCAGGCACGGATGTGGATGATTATTGGGCACGTGGATACTCCCAGTATTCGATGGATCAATCGGTGATGGCCGAGTTGCAAAATCAGCAGGTCGCCAACCGCTTGGTTCCTTTGTTGCAACACCGCGTCGAAGTCGACGGCGTGCTGATCATGCTGACCGGCATTGCACCTGAGGTGTTCAAAGGTGGCAAACAGATGAAAGCAGTGTTTGGGTTGTCGCCGCAGCCGGGTTCGGTGTTTGTGGGCTCCGGTGTGGCTGCCGAGTGGATGGCTGCGGATTCATCGGCGGACCATGGCGAGCAACTTGACCAGGTGGATCAAGTGGATCAGGTGAAAATCCTCGGCCAACAATTGAGCGTTGCCAAAGTGTTGCCGCCGACCGGCACTGCCGATGACATGCGCATTTACACCGCGCTAAGCGACGCGCAACAACTGCTGAACAAGCCAGGGCAAATCAATGAAATCCAAGCGTTGGAATGCCATTGTTCCGATCCGACGGAAGACCCGATCGCTGCATTGCGAAGCGAACTGGAGCCAATGCTCCCTGGAGCTTTGATCGTTCGCCGCAACGACCTCGCCGATGCCCGCCGTCATCAACGCCAACTTGCCGAATCCATTCTCGCCATCGCCGCGCCGATCATGCTGATGCTTTGCGGTTTAGTCGTCGCCGCTCTTGCCGCCATTAATCTCAGGCAGCGTCGTCCCGAGGTTGCGGTGTTCCATGCCGTCGGCTTCGGCAGCGGCCGCGTCGCCACGGTGTTTCTCGGTCGAATCTTGCTGCTAGCGGTAACCGCAGCAGGAATTGGCTCACTGATGAGTTGGGTGTTGCTAGAGCAAACCGCGGCCGAGCTGTTTCGCATGGGCAAGCAACCTCAGACCTTTGACTCAGCATTGCTCATCCAATCCCTTTGGGCGACGCCCGCCTTCGCTTTTGTGGCCGCCGCCATCCCACTGGCTCTGAGCTTGACCCGGGACCCGGTCAAGGACTTGCAACCGGAGTAGCCATGACCTCTTTTTTGTTGAGCGCAAAGGACATCGGCCATAGCTATCCAGCCGGCGGTGGCGGCCGGACGGAGGTGTTTTCCGGCTTGGATTTAAGCCTGGGCAAAAGTGAATTTGTTGTCGTGCGCGGTGCGTCGGGCAGCGGCAAAACCACTCTGCTTTCGATCTTGGGAACCATGCTCCGACCCAGCAGCGGCGACGTCGAAATCAACGGCCAAAACCCATTCGCATTATCGCCCGCCGGTCGCGCCAAGTTGCGTGCGCAATCCATCGGATTTGTTTTCCAAACCATGCACCTGCTGCCGTTTTTGACCGTGGTGCAAAACGCGACCTTGGCTGCGCCTAAATCATCGCCGCAACAAAATGCCGACGCCATCGAAATGCTCAATCGATTCGGCCTCGGCCATCGACTGGATCATAAACCGGGGCAGCTTAGCGTGGGTGAACGTCAGCGCGTGGCGATGGTGCGCGCTCTGATGCCGAAGCCATCGTTGCTGCTCGCCGACGAGCCGACCGGCAATCTCGATGCAGACAACAGCCGCCGGATCGTGGAAGGATTGCAAGAGTTCCAGCAGCAGGGCGGATGCGTCGTCGTTGCCACTCACTCCGAACTTCCTGACCTGCAACCCACGCAGCAGCTAAGCTTGGCCACATGATGAGGCAGAAGTCGCAGGGCGGTTTCGTCGTCGTGTTGGTGATGATCGCTGTTTTGGCGATGATCTTGATGCTGATGGTGCAGCTGAAGGAGCTGGGCAAGAAGTACAAGTTCTCGGCCGAAGGCGGCACGTTGACGCTTTATTGCGCTGCATCGATGAAGCTGCCGGTCGAGCAAATCATTGCCGACTTTGAAACCGAAACCGGCAACTCGGTCGAGGTTCAATACGGAGGCTCAGGGACTTTGCTCAGCCAACTGCAAGTCGCGCCCAATGCTGCCGATCTCTATCTAGCCGCCGACATGAGCTACCTGGAGCAGGGGCGCGAAAAAGGGCTGATTGCCGAAGTCTTGCCGTTGGCGTGGATGCAGCCGGTCCTGGCCGTCCGCGCCGGCAATCCGCTCAAGCTGGAGCAACTCGAAGACCTGTTGGCGCCCGATGTGCGTTACGGTTTGGCCAATCCCGATTCCGCTGCCATCGGCCGAATTTGCCGCGAGGTGATGGAAAAGCTCGGCAGTTGGCGCGAGTTTGAATCGGCAGCCACCGTCTTCAAGCCGACCATGCCCGAGCTGGCAAACGACCTCAAACTTGGCACACTCGACGCCGCCATCCTGTGGGATGCCACCGTCGCTCAGCATGACGGGTTGGAAGCCATCGAGCTGCCCGACTTCGCCGATCGTTCTTTCCTGGAAGCCGTCGGCGTTACCCAAGCTTGCGAGCAACCTGCTTTGGCGTTGCAGTTCGCGCGCTATTTGCAAGCACGCGATCGCGGTGCGCTGACCATCGTGCGCCACGGATTCCGTCCGGTTGGCGGCGACCGATTTGCCGAGCAACCCAAGTTGACGTTGTTCGCAGGGGCGATGCTGAATCGCGCCGTCGATCAAACCATTCATGATTTTTGCGCGCGTGAAGGCGTCGAAATCACGCGGGTTTATAACGGTTGCGGATTGCTGGTCGGGCAAATGAATTCCGGCGCAACGCCCGACGCGTTTTTCTCGTGCGATCAAAGTTTTTTGGATCAAGTCGCCGATCGCTTTCATCCGGGTGTAACCGTTTCGCAGAACGACATCGTGCTGGTCACGGCCAAAGATAACCCACATCAACTGCAATCGGTGCACGACCTGAGCAAGCCTGGCTTGCGGATTGGGCTGGCGCATCCAGAAAAGTCGGCGCTGGGTGCGCTAACTCGAGCCTTGTTGCAAGAAGAAGGCGCCGAGCAAGCCATTCTTAATTCCGGAAACCTCAAGCAAGAAGCGCCGCAAGGCGACTTGCTGGTTGCAGCGATGGCCACCGGCGCATTGGACGCCATCCTCGTGTACCGCAGCAATGCTTCCGGTCAAAGTGAACGCATGACGGTGCACACCATCGATTCGCCGTTGGCCATCGCCCGCCAACCGTACGCGGTGGCGTTAAACAGCGATTTCCCGCAAACCATGCAGCGGCTGCTCGACGCGATTTCCAAAGCGCAAAGCCGTCAGCGATTTGAGGACCTAGGCTTCGGATGGCTGAAGGAGTAAAGCAGCCGACTTCAGCCGGCAGGCCGGCGGCGAAGAAACGGTTTTATGCCGGCATGGGCTTGCTGGCCGGCGCTTACGGCTTGTTTATCGTCGCAATGCTGGTGGCCGATTTGGGCTTCACCGATTGGCAAAGGCTCTCCGAGGCACTCGCCAGCGAACCGATTCGTTATGCCATCCAACTGAGCCTGACCACATGCACATTGGCAGCGTTGTTGTCGTTGCTGGTTGCCATCCCCGCCGGCTATTTACTCGCCCGCGCCAACTTCCGCGGCAAGTGGTTGGTGGATGCCATTTTTGACATTCCAATTGTGCTGCCGCCGCTCGTGGTCGGCCTCAGCCTGCTGATCCTCTTTCAAAGCGCGCTCGGCCAAGCCTTCGAAGAACACTTCTTCCCGGTGACCTTTGAGATCCCTTCGGTCGTGCTTGCTCAATTCACCGTTGCCGCCTCCTTCGCGGTGCGCACGATGAAAGTCACTTACGCCCAACTCGACGCACGCCAGGAAGACGTCGCCCGCACTCTGGGGTGCAGCCATTGGCAAGCATTCCGCCGCGTCGTGCTGCCGCAAAGTCGCCAAGGCGTGCTTGCCGCGGCCACTTTGGCGTGGGCGCGCTCGCTAGGGGAGTTCGGTCCGATTCTGGTTTTCTCCGGCGCCACGCGGATGAAAACCGAAGTCTTGCCGTCGACGGTTTTCCTCGAACTTTCGGTCGGCAACTTGGAAGCCGCCTTAGCCGTGTCGCTGCTGATGGTATTCGCTGCAATCTTAGTGCTCAGCCTGGCGCGCTGGCTTGGGCTACGGGGGAGCCATTGGTAATGACCACGCCTACACCCGCAGTCCAATTTCAAAACATCGGTGTGCGCAACGGAGGTTTTGCACTGAACGACGTCAACCTCACCATTCCCAAGCGCAACTACACCGTCTTGCTTGGTCGCACCGGTTCCGGCAAGTCCACGTTACTAGAGTTGTTGTGCGGTTTGCGCAAAGCCGCAACCGGCACCATCCTCGTCGACGGTGTCGACGTCACTCATTGGGATGCAGCCAGTCGCGGCATCGGTTATGTACCGCAAGACGGCGCGCTGTTCACCGCAATGACGGTGAGGCAGCAATTGGAATTGCCGCTGCAAGTGCGGCGCATGGCTAGTGCTCAAATTCGCGATCGAGTCGACGCGATTGCCGCCAAACTCGAGGTGGAACATTTATTGGACCGCTACCCGCTCAACCGTTCCGGCGGATCGACCCGCCGCTCCGGAGCAAACGGCGGCGGCAACAGTGGCGGACTCAGCGGCGGCGAACGTCAGCGCGTTGCGTTGGCACGGGCGCTGATTTTCGAACCCGCCGTGCTTTGTTTGGATGAACCGCTCAGCTCGGTCGATGAAGACGGCCGTGAACGGCTTTACCCAGTGCTGAAATCGCTGGTCGATGAATTTCACGCGGCGGTTCTCCACGTCACTCATAGCCGCAAAGAAGCGCAACTTCTCGCTTCGCAAACCCTGCGCCTGAGTGAAGGCAAACTGCTGTTGCAATGAAGATCGTTGTTCAGTTCCTCGCCCAAGCTCGTGCCGCCGCCGGCTGCACCGAGGTCGAGCTCGCCATGACCGCCCCAGTTGCGTTGGCCGACGCCATTTCCGCAGCCGTCGAAGCCGTTGCAAATCCCGATTCGCTACGGCCGATGATTTTCACCGACAACGGCGAACTTCAATCCTGGTTGTTGATTACTATTGACGGAGCAGCAGTGGCCAATCCTAAGGAACGTCAGCTGCAAGACTGGGCGCACGTCCAACTTATGCCGCCTATTTCCGGAGGTTAGCCATGTCGTTGACTCCCGAAGAACGCGCCTGCTACGAATGGCAAATGTGGACCCCAGGCTTCGGCGAAGCCGGCCAGCAGAGGCTTAAGCAATCCGCGGTATTGGTCTCGCGCGTCGGTGGCTTGGGCAGTCCGGTCGCACTGCAGCTGGCGGCTGCCGGAGTCGGCAAATTGGTGCTCGCCCACGCCGGAAATTTGCAGCCGTCCGACCTCAATCGGCAACTGTTGATGACCCATGATTGGTTAGGAAAGCCACGGGTCGAATCGGCCAAGCGTCGCCTGCTGGAGCTGAACCCGCGGCTGGAAATCGTCGCCGTCAATGAGAACCTCAATGTAGGCAATGCGGCGCAGCTAGTGAGCCAGGTCGACGCCGTAGTTGACTGCGCGCCGATGTTCGAGGAGCGCTTCGCCATGCACGATGAAGCATGGCGGCGCGGCATTCCTATCGTCGAGGCGGCGATGTTCGGCATGGAGGCTACGCTGACCACCGTTATCCCCGGCCAAACGCCGTGTTTGCGCTGCCGCGTGCCGGAAATCCCCAGGCCATGGAAGCGCCAATTCCCGGTTTTCGGCGCCGTCTCGGGCTCGGTCGGCTGCCTTGCGGCGATGGAAGCAATCAAAGTCCTGAGCGGTTTGGGCACCCCACTCGCCGGGATTTTGCTGCATTTGGACCTCGCGGAAATGAATCCGCAGCGGATCGAGCTTCCGTGGCGCACCGATTGCACGCTCTGTGGGGGCAAAGCGGCGGAATTGCGCTGATTTCCCACAGCACTATTGCCGGTCGCGCGTAGGATTCTGCCATGTTTGCCCGCGTCCTCCGCACAATCTCCCCGCTGGCTGTCGCCGCCGCCTCGCTCGCGCTGTTGGCCGCCCCAGCTCCCGCCCAATCCGACCTCATCCGTTCGTCGACCGAGAATCCGGTTCCCGAAATCAACGCACCGGAAAACGCCTTCGTTTGGATGGTCGAGCACAAGAATCTGAAGAAGCCGTCATTCCTGTTTGGCACCATGCACGCCGGCGATAAGCGCTTTACTCGCTTCAATGAAACCGTGCAGGTGATGTTCAAAACCGCCGACGCGGTTTACACCGAGCTGGATATGGACCTGATGGAAAAGGAAGCCGAAAAGTTGGCCAAAGCGCTGATGCTTCCCGAGGGTGAAACCCTTAGTGATTACGTCGACGCCGACGTCATGGCCGACCTCGACACCTTGTTCCGCGAGGTAGGTTTAAATATCAAAATTATGGAGCCGTTTAAGCCGATCGCCGTCGGCATGCAGCTCGAGCAAATCAAAATGATGCAGCGCTACGGTTCGGCCAAAGCCTTGGACCAGAAGATTTATTCCGCCGCCAAGCGCAAAGGCAAAGAGGTCGGTGGAGTCGAGTTCATGGACGAGCAACTCGCCGCCTTCAACTCGCTGACCAACGAAGAAGCCGGCCGCGCACTGCGCAAAACCGCTCGCGTCGGCATGCAGGATTTGAAAGAAGGCCGCGATCGTTTGGGCGAACTTGCTTACTACTATCTGCTCGGTGACGAAGAAAAGATCTATGCCTATTTGATGGAAGAATATGACCCCAACGACGAGTTGGACGTCAAGTTCATGAAGGCATTGCTCGATGATCGCAACGTGACCATGGCCGAGCGCACTGCCAAGATGATGAAGGAGAACCCGGATAAGGTTCACGTCTTCGCCTTCGGCACGCTGCACTTCGTGGGTCCGATGTCGGTTAACAAAATGCTTAAAGAAAAGGGGTTCAAAGTGACCCGTTTGACCGCTCCGAAGAAGGTGGAAAAGAAGGCCGCCGTTTCGGAGTACCAGACTCGCTAGTGCAGAGTCGGAATCACTAGGTTGGGTGTCGTTCCTCCGGCACCCAGCTGAATCCGCGCTAAAATAGGCGCAACCATGCCTCTAGGTTTTCCTGTCATCCCCGCGATCCAAAACGCCATGCCGCAACTGGTGTGGCCGGCCTACCCATTGGATGCGGACTTTTTCGACGCCCTCGGGGAGCCGGTAGACCCCAATTTGGCGCAAGAGGTGTGGGCGGAATTGCTGGTGCACGATGTGGCCGGCACGGTGACCTCGCTAGGGCAGTTGCAAGGCAGCCGCTGCCTGCTGGTGCTACCGCAACGCTGCGGCCTAGTCAGCGAAAGTGGAGCCATTCAATGGCTCGACGACGGCACCGCGAGCGTGTCTACCAACGCTTGAGCGAGGAGAGGAGGCTCAAGCCCAACGCTTGAGGTACCAGTCCACGGTACGCCCCAGCCCGTCGGCCAGCGCCACTTGGGGTTGGTAATCCAGCTCCCGGCGCGCGCGAGAGCCATCTAAGCCATAGGCCTGATCATGGCCCGGTCGATCTTCGACGGTGCGGATGGCGTCGGCGAAATCGATGTCCGACGGATGGCGCTGTTGGAACTGCTGCCACAGCAACTGCAACAACTCCAAGTTGGTGCAAGCAGTGCTGCCGCCGAGGTGATACGCGCGACCGGCGGTCCCACGCTGAAGCACGCGGGCGACGCCATCGGCTTGATCGGCGGCGTACATCCACTCGCGTATTTGATGGCCACCGGCGTAAAGCGGCGCCGCCTCGCCTTCCAGCCAGCAGCGGAGCGCAACCGGGATTAACTTCTCTGGGTATTGGCGCGGGCCGTACGCATTGCAGGAATGGCTCCAGCTGACCTGCAAGCCAAAGCTGCGCGCGTATGCCCGAACCAAATGATCGGCCGCCGCTTTGCTTGCCGAATACGGCGAGTTCGGCGCGTAAGCACAGCCTTCGGTCCATGGTTTTTCACCGCCTTTGAGCTCGCCATACACCTCGTCGGTGGACACGTGATGAAAACGATGGCCGCCACGGCGTTTGGCCCAAGCAAGCCGCGCCGCTTCGAGCAATCGTTGCGTTCCCAGCACATTGCTAGTGATAAACACATCCGGGTCATTCAACGAGCGATCCACGTGCGTTTCCGCGGCAAAGTGAGCCACGCCGTCGAGGTCGAAGTCTTCTAGCAGCTGCCGTGCAAGATCGCCGTCGAGGATGTTGGCGTGCACGAATTGCATGCGCGCGGCGTCGGCGTGATCGAGGTAACTGCGATCCCCGGCGTAGGTCAGCGCGTCGAGCACCACGGCGAAGTGATCGTCGGCCAAAGCCAACCAATGGTCTACAAAGTGCGAACCCAAAAACCCGGCGCCACCGGTAATCAGCAGGCGCTTCGGAGAGTATGGGTTTGGTTCCGACGGCAAAGGATCTGGGAGTAGGGGGGTGCGAGCGCGCTTTATTCTAGGAGAGCATGCTTGCGATCGTTTACGGGTCAGGATTGGGGCAGGTTTAGCGTGAACAGCTCCAGGTGGTGCCGATACGAACCTTCAGGCAAGTTGCGCACCGATTGGCGCAGGTGCTCGGCGGTCAAACGCCCGACGCGATAGGCCGCTTCTTCCGGGCATAAACTCTTGCGCCCCAATTCTTGCTCTTGTCGCTGAAAGAAGTTGGATGCCGCAAGCAAGGAATCGGCGCTGCCGACATCCCACCATCGCACCGATTTGCCCAGCGGCACGACTTGCAAATCACCACGGGTCAAATAAGCCTGATTGAGATCCGAAATTTCCAGCTCACCGCGCGCCGACGGCTCTAGGTCCGCCGCCATCGCCGCCGCGTCGCCATCGAAGAAGTACAGTCCAGTCACCGCCCACGGACTGACGTCCTCCACCGGCTTTTCGACGATTTCGATTGGTTCAGCGGCACTGTCCAAGCGCACCACGCCGAAATCCTGCGGTCGATCGGTCAGGGTGGCCAGCACCGTCGCGCCGGATTCGCGCTTGCTTGCGGTCTGTAGCAAATCCGGAAGGCCGTGGCCGTGGAAGATATTGTCGCCCAGCGCCAGCACACAAGGTCCGCCGTCAAGGAAATCGGCGGCAATCAGTAAACCATCGGCCAATCCGCGCGGCTCGGCCTGGGCGGCATAGTCGATGCGCAAACCCCATTGATGACCGTTGCCGAGAACGCGTTTCAATTGCGGCAAATCCTCGGGATTGCTGATCACCAGCAACTGCTCAACATCGGCCAAAACCAGGCTGACCAACGGGTGGTAAATCATCGGCCGGTCCCAGACGGTGAGCAGGTGTTTATTGATTCCCCGCGTCGCCGGAAACAGGCGCTGGCCGCGGCCGCCGGCCAGAAGAATTCCTTTGCGTTTCAACACGGAACTAAGGTTCTGTTTATGATAGTTTCGGCGCTTTTCCCCCCGACAACAAGGATTTTTGTTCTCCCTTCTCACCGCCATCGCCGTTTTCACCGCTGCTTTCACAGCAGTTCATATTTGGGTGCGTGCGAGCGTAGAGCCTGATTTCAACAGGGCTTTCAAACTTTCGCGCGGCGTGGCAGCGCTGATTCTGACCACCGTCGGATTTGTCGGAGTTCTTTCCGCGTTAGATCACTGGCGCACCGGCTTCCTTTACGCCCACGCCGCCGACGACATTCTGCGCTGGGGCGTGGCGCTGGCCTACGGCCACCTGCTGTCGGACTTCATTTGGATGTACCACGGCAATCGCAGCCTCAACATTAAGCCGCGCCGCGATTTGCTGATTCACCACGGATTGGGCGCCGTTGCTTATGCCTACGCGATGATCGCCGAAGTCGGCTACGCGTTGGTCATGCTCAGTTTGGCATCCGAAATCATGCCTTGCTTCACCGGCTTGGAAGCCTGGGGCAAGCATCGCGATCGACCCGCGACTCAGCTGCTGGCCGCACGCGCGCGACTCATCGTTTTGATGATTTGGCGCATCCCGCTTTGGGCTTTTGCGCTGACGATGTTGAGCCACACCGCGTTTACCGGCGGCATGCAGCCAGGCTTGGAGTTCATTTACAAATTCTCCATCGCCTGTCTGACCTTCTTGCTCGGCCTCGACCTTTATTGGGTCAAGAAGTGCGCGGCGGCATGGACGCCGACGCCTGCTAGGCTTTGACCGGGTTGCGCAAAACGCCGATGTTCTCGATTTCGACTTCCATCACGTCGCCATCGTGCAAGTAAACCGGCGGCTTGCGGGCAAAGCCCACTCCAGGAGGCGTACCGGTGGAGATGATGTCGCCGGGGTGAAGCGTGATATCGGTAGACAAGAACGACACCAAATCGGCGGCTTGGAAAACCATTTGATCGGTGTTGGAATCTTGCAGCGTTTGGCCGTTGAGGCGCAGCTGAATGCGCAAGTTGCTGGCGTCGGACAACTCGTCGAGCGTGACGATGCATTCGCCCATCGGCGCGAAGGAATCGAGCGACTTGGCGCGTGTCCACTGGCCGTCTTGCTCCTGTAGATCGCGCGCGGAGACGTCGTTGACGCAGGTAAAACCGAGCACGTACTGCATGGCTTCGGTTTTGGTCACGCGGCGGCAACGGCGGCCGATGACGATGGCTAACTCCGCTTCGTAATCAACGCGGTTGCTTGACTTCGGCAAGAACACTGGAGCCTCCGGGCCGGTCACTGCGGTCGACAATTTGGCAAAGACCATAGGCTCTTTAGGGATAGCCATGCCTGATTCTTCGGCGTGATCGCGATAGTTCAAACCCACGCATAAAAACTTGCCGGGGTTCGGCACCGGTGCCAGCAGGCAAACGTGTTCTTTGGCCATCATCACGCCTTTGCCGAGCAGCTCGTTATGCATTTCACTGTTCGGGCCTGCGGCGACCAAGTCGTCGTACATAGCATGGGCGCGTTGCAACGAGACGCCATCGGTATTGAACCAACCTTCGAATTGATCCGGTTGCGGTATGCCCGATTCGGGGTGGGAAAAGGCAATGACTTGCTGACCGCAAGGAGTCAGAGCGCCGAAATGGGTGCAGCCGTCGACTTCGAAGGAAAGGATGCGCATGGTCGGTACTCTAGCCGTTCCCGCAGGCGGCTTCTAGAAAGGGATGCCGGTGAGCTTGGAAATTCGCTGCAAGTCTGCAACCACCGGCGCCAGCAGCGGGATTCCGTTCGCGCGGCGGTCGCGTTCGGCTTCCCGTTCCGGATCGCCGGGAATGACCACTCCGGGCGTGTGGGGTTGAGGAGGAGTCTGGCGCATGGTGCGAATCCAGTCGTCCATTTGGCGCTTAAATTCGTCTATATCTAGGAAGGCTTCAATCTGCATCGCGCCGAAAAAATGACCGATGCCCTTGCCGACGCTGCGTTCGGGGATGTGCTGACGCAGCGCAAACGGCGGCGCCCATGGCCCCCAATTGGCGCCCGACAACACGCAGCTCAAGATGTCGACCATTGCAGCCAAGCAGAAGCCCTTGTGACCGCCCAATTCCCGCGTGCTGCCCAACGGCGACAGCGCACCACCGTCCATCATTTGCTGCGGGGTCGACGCTACGACGCCATCGCCCCCAATCGCCCAACCCGACGGAATCCCTTCTTGTTTGCGCTCGGCAATTTCAATTTTGCCGTACGCCACTGCACTGGTGGCCAAATCAATGACCACCGGCGGCTCTTCCGCCGCCGGGAACGCAATGGCGAGCGGGTTGGTTCCAAGCATGCGGTCCGCACCCCATAACGGCTGCACCAACTTCGTGCTGTTGGTCATCGACCAGCCAATTAAGTCCCGCTCAAGCGCTTGAATGGGGTAGTAGCCGGCGATGCCGAAGTGATTGCTATTGGCCACTGCGACCCAGCCGCTGCCGCATTCGTCGGCTTTTTCCATCGCGATGCGATTGGCTGCCGGCCCGACCACCAAACCTAGGCCGTTGTCGCCGTCTACGGTTGCAGTGGAACCTGTTTCGCGGATCACGCGTATCGTCGGGCGTGGATTGATGCGACCCGCTTCGAGCATTTCCACGTAAGTTTGCAATCGGCTGACGCCATGGGAATCGATGCCGCGCAAGTCGGCGGCCGACAAAACATCGGCGGCGGTGCGGGCGTCGTCGGCAGGGACGTCGAAGTGGCGAAAGACTTGGAACGAAAATTCCGCCAGAGTCTGCCAGTCATAGGTGGCCCCTTTCGGTGGCCCGGCGGGGGGTCCAGCTCCTTGCATGGCTAGCTTTTAGCCCCAAAAACGGGGGCGGGGCAAGGGCCGATCTGCTGCCGGGAGGGGGAAGCCGACACCCGAAGCGATGTTGGGGGGGGAATGCTGCGGGTGCCGGTTCCTTTGGGGGGGGGTGAAGACCCAGGTTGTGATCAGGTATTTAGCCGGCAAAAAAAAGCCAGAGTGAGCTTTGGCTGCTCCTGGACCTCCCTTTGGTTGGGAGAAAGGGGATCAGAAGCGTTGGAGGTTGACCATTGCTCACTCCAACTTCATTGATGAACGTCGATTTTACTCATAAACTAGGCGTTGGCAAGTCCCCTTTTGCCGTTTCCGCATGGCCGCTTCCTCAACCAAGTATTCTGCACCAGCCCTCGACAAAGGGTTGGATATTCTCGAATTCCTGGCTCAAACGGCCAAACCGGTGAGCCAGGCACAAGTTGCGCGCGCCATCGGCCGGACTCCCAGCGAGATCTTCCGCATGCTCACCATTCTGGAGCGGCGAGATTTCATCGAAAAAAGTAAGCGCGACGGCCTGCTGAGACTGACCCCGCGCATGTTCGAGTTGGCGCATCGCCAGCCCAGAAGCCGTTTACTGCTGAATCAGGCGCTACCGTATATGCATCGTTTGGCCGATGAAATCCAGCATTCCTGCCATTTGGTGGTGCGCAATGCGACCAAAGCCCTGGTCATCGCCCAGGTCGACGGCCCGCAAATGTCCGGATTCGTCGTTCGAATCGGCGCACGTTGGCCGATGACGCAATCTTGCTCCGGGAACGTCTTACTCGCCTTCCAGGAAGAATGGCTGCGTGAAGAATGGCTGCGTGAGTGCGAGGTTACCGAAGACACCGATGAAAACCGGCAATTGCGCATGCTGCTCGAACAAATCCGCAGCCGCGGTTATGCGCGCGTAGCCAGTCGTGTGGTTCGCGGCGTCACCGACCTAGGCGCTCCGGTGCTCGACCACATGGGCTCGGCCATTGCCAGCCTGACGGTGCCGTTTTTGCGCCCAATCGACAGCTCGGTCACCGTGGCCAGCGCGCTGACTCAAATCCAGCAAGCCGCCGCCGAAATTTCAGCCTCGCTTGGCGGATCCGGCCTGGAAAACGACTAGCGCTTGCCCTTCAGGCGCATGTACTCATCTAGCGAACCGTGGAAGTTCTCCATATCGGTCTGCACCGGCTCGGCGTCGACCTCGTGGATTTCGCCGTCGTCCATCTTCGGCGCAGATTGCACCGTTTGCGCCGACCCACGCCCTTTGGCGCTTTCAGTAGCCTGGCGGTAGGCCTCGGCAATGGATTCCTGATCCGGTGCGTCATCAGGCCGTGCGCCGTTAAACAAGCCGGCGAATGGATTCGCCGCGGCATTGCCGTTTCCACCACCTGGGCCGGCTTGGCCGAAAGGTCCGCCCTGGCCAAATGGTCCGGCGGCTCCACCCTGACCAAATGGGCCACCTTGACCGAAGCCCGGCATGCCACCTAGGCCGCTCTTTTTCAGTCGCCACTGAATGAACTTGCCCATGAGCGCCGCCTGAAAGCGTTGGAATTTCACCCGGGGAGGCTCCTTGATCAAACGTACTTTGTGTCCCAACCACAAGATGGAGCCGATTACAGCGAGCGCGGCAATCAGAAAAACGCCGACCACAATTGCAAGCGCCAACAAAAATACGGACAGAATGGTCTTGAAGACGCTTTTGAAAGCGCCAACAAGATCGTCCAACACAGAGGGGCTGTTTCCGTCGGTCATTTCGGTCATCATAGTTGGGATTGCTTCCTGAATGTTTTCCTTCCGCGCCTCACTTTCTTCGCTGCTGGCAGCCGTCACCATGGCTTTGTCAGCCGGGGGCGGCTGCCCAGCCGGCGGCGATTTGGCTCCAGAGCCGATTTCCGCCGTTGAGGCGTTGGATTTAGGCGAGGCGGATCAGGAACTCAAGCTAGTTTCCGATCCGAACCTGTTCCTCGTCGAGGTCATGATCGGCGAGCATGGACCGTTTCTGTTTTCGGTCGACACCGGCTTGTCGGTCAGGGTTTGCCTGGCCGAATCACTGCGCCGAGAGCTAGGGCTGCCGCGGCGCCGCGGAATGTTCAGCAGTGATGGCGGCGGTCGAGTCGGCTATCAGCCGGGGTCGCGCGTGCCGACCATCCGCACCGGCGAAGTTGAATGGGACGATCTGCCGGTTTTGGTAGAAGACCTGTCTTGGCTGACCACTGATTCGGGGCGCCCCATTCACGGCATCGTCGGCATGCGCTTTTTTGGCGATCGCACGATCCAGTTTGACGGTCAAAAGAATGTGATCCGACTGTTTGAGCAGCGGCTGCCCCGTGCTCCGCAGGCTCAAATTACGCGATTTCGATTGCGCGGCGGCGTGCCCTATTGCTGGATGCAAGCCGGTCCGCACAACTTCCCAGTACTGCTCGACACCGGCTACGACGGCGGCATTGCATTGCCTGATTCCTTCCGGAGTAAGGTGCTGTGCTACGACGAGCCGCGAATGACGGCCAAGTTGCGCACCGCCCATGGCCAAGACCGCAAGATTTATTCGGCGCGTTTAAAAGAAGACGCCAAGGTCGCCGGCTTCCGCATGCACTATCCTCCGGTGCAGTTTTTAGAGGACTACCGCACTGGCATCCTCGGCGGCCAAGCGCTGCGCCAATTCGTCGTCACCATCGACCGCGAGGGCCAGCGCGTGCATTTCGCTTTGCCGACGCAGTAACCTGGGCGGGTTCGCAATGATCGAATCCGCCATCCTTCTCTGCTGCGCGCAAACCGCGGTCACCGAGCCGCCGGCCGAGCCCAAGAACTCGTTGTTCTTGGATGTACCGGGGGAGTTGCGGTTCTTCGGCAAAATCAACGCCGACTGGGCAGTGATTGATGCCGACGACGGGCTGGAAGCGGCTACCGGCGAATTCGGCAATGGTGCCCGTTTGCGCCGCGCGCGCATTGGATTGATCGGTTCGGTGCAAGAGGGTGTCGACCTCAAATTCACCGCCGACCTCGCCGCCGCCGAAGTGCGCGACGCATATTTCGACGTCCACTTACTTCCAGGCGATGGCTTTTTCCGCCTCGGTCATTTCCGCGAACCGATGGGTTTGAGCAATCAAACGCCGAGTCACTGGCTGACCTTCATCGAGCGTCCGTTGTCGAGCAACTTGTTTCCATCGCGCAATCTAGGTTTGGCGTGGCGGCGCGAATGGGACGATGAATTGGCCACGGTTACCGTCGGCGTGTTCCGCGAAACCGATGACTCCGGCGATTCGTTCGACGACCATAGTGCGAACGAAATGGCATTGACCGGACGTTGGACGTGGGTGCCGTTCCAAGTAGATGCGAACCATCAAAAGCTACACGTCGGCAGCTCTTTTTCACTGCGCAATCCGGATGCCGGCATGATTGCATTTGACGGCGATCCAGGCACCGTAATCGGTCCGAGCTTGCTCGATACCGGGGCAATCGCCGCCGACCAAGTTCTGCTGGTTGGAGCGGAAGCCGGCTATCAACATGGCGCGACGGTTTTGAGCAGCGAGGTCGAATTCGCCCGCATCGACGCCAGCAGCGGTGAAACGCCATCGATGTTAGGTTGGTACATGCAAGCCAGCCATTTCCTGACCGGGGAAGTGCGCAAGTACAAACTGTCGCGTCCGACTTGGGCTCCGCCGAATCCGGATCAGCCCATGAGCATCGGCAGCGATGGCTGGGGTGCTTGGGAATTAGGTCTGCGCTATTCCCAACTAAACCTTAACGACCAGTCGGTCAGCGGCGGCGATGGCCGAAACATCGGCGTGGCGCTGAACTGGTACCTAACGGCGCACGTGCGCTTACAAACCAATCTTTACCGGGTGACCCGCGATGGCGATGGCGATGCGAACGTTTTTGTTATGCGCTTTCACCTGGACTTTTAGTCTGCTGTTGGCCGCGTGCCAAAGCACTTCGTCCGAAGCGCAAATGGAAACCTACCCCAACCTTCCGTTCCCGACCATGGGCGGTCGTCAGCTTTGGGCCGACGTCAATTGGTTTGCCGGTTGGCGGGTGCAGCAGAACGTTTGGACCGGTCATTGCCGTTTGCTCGACCCCGAAAATATGCGCCGCGCATGGGGACGCCGTCCAGCGGTGGAAGAGGCGCTTTCTTACGCCAAAGAGGCGCGCGAGTTGAAGTTGGAAGGCGACCACTTGGTGGTTTTGCTGCACGGTTTGGGGCGGTCGCGCTCGTCGATGGGGGCGTTGCAGTTGCTGCTCAAACAAGCCGGTTATGAGGTCATGGACGTCGGCTATCCGAGCACGCGACGGTCCATCGCCGAGCACGTTGCGCAGGTCAATAGCTTGCTGGATCAGGTCGCCGCCCACGGCGGGATTGAGAGAGTTTCATTCGTCACGCACAGCCTCGGCGGCATGGTGGCGCGGGCGACCTTGGCCGAGGATTCGCAATGGCAAAAGTCCATGGAAGTGCATCGCCTGGCCATGTTGGCGCCGCCGAGCACCGGCTCATCCATCGCCCAAAGCCTGCAGCACTTTTTACCTTTCCAGTGGTTCGCCGGCGACGCCGGTCAGCAACTGACTCTCGACGAAGCCAAAGCCATTCCCGTTCCTAGCTGCAAGTTTGGAATCGTCGCCGGCCATCGCAAGCCGGGCAAAGGCTACAACCCGCTCCTCGATGGTGAAGACGACGGCGTGGTCCGCGTCGAAGAAACGCGCTTGCCCGGCGCCGAGGACTTCTGGCTGGTCTCCAGCGGTCACACTTTCATCATGGAAGACGACGACGTCACCGCCGGCGTGCTGCGCTACTTGCAAAGCGGCAAGTTTTTATCCCAATCGCAGTAGTCAAAGCCTATATTGGGTGCAACCATAACGACGGGTGGAGGGACAGGCCCTTTGATACCCGGCCAACCTGGTGAGTTTCGCTGTGCGAATCACTACATCAAGGTGGCAAGACCTGCTGCGTCGCGCTGGTGCGGATTGATGGTTTGATTGGCCTGTCTGGTACCCGTTTGAGCCCATGAGTTCACCACCACCACAGGCAAAGACATCGCGTCCGGCGCTCAAAGTGCGCCTTGAGGGCACTCCGCTGGTACTCGACGGCGCGATGGGGACGTTGTTGAATGAGCGCGGCATTGCGTTCAATGAATGCTTTGAGCAAGCCAACGTCGATCGCGCGCAACTAGTCGCCGATGTGCATCGTGCATTCTTAGATGCCGGCGCCGAAGGCATTCACACCAATACCTTTGGCCTGAACCGCTATCGCTTGGGTGGCCATGGGCTGACGCGGCGCTTGCAGGAATTTGCCGATGCGGCGCAAAACAATGCGCGCAAGGTGGCTGGCGATCAGCGCTATGTGATTGCTTCGCTGGGGCCGACCGGAGTGGCGATCGAACCCATTGGTCGGGTTGCGCACGTGGAGGCAAGGCAAGCTTATGTCGAGGCGGCGTCGGCTTTTGATACCGGCATCATTGACGGTTTCTCGCTCGAGACCTTCTCGAATTTGTACGAGTTGATCGAAGCGGTGCGCGGCATTCGCCAAATCAGTGATCTGCCGTTGTTTGCCCACTTCACGGTTACCGGTGCCGGCGTCACCTTGATGGGCACGCACCCGGAAGAGGCGTGTGAGTTGCTTGAAGCCGAAGGGGTGGACGCGGTTGGCGTCAACTGCAGCACGGGTCCGGGCGCGGTGTTGGATGCGTCGTTGAAAATGCTCGAGCACTGCAGTTTGCCGGTGTCGGCGCGTCCCAATGCAGGCTTGCCGCGCGAGTCGGAAGGGCGGGTGTTTTATGAAAATAACCCCGATTACTTCGCCCGCTTTGCACGCCGCTTCTTGCAGGCGGGTGGTCAGATTTTGGGTGGTTGTTGTGGGACGACGCCGGATCACGTGCGCGCGATTTCGCGTGCTGCACGGGCGGTCGGCAGTCATCACCGCGAACGAGCCGTAGTGCATGTGCATCCGGAACGGTCGCGACCCAAAACACCGGTGAGCCTGACCGAACGCTCGAATTTCGGTCGTTTGCTCGCCGAAAAGAAGTGCCCGATTTCGGTGGAGTTGCTGCCGCCACGCACGCCGGATGTGACAGCGCTTCTGCAGGCGGCAAAGGGCTTAAAAGATGCCGGCGTCGACTTGATCAACCTGCCCGATGGCCCACGTGCATCGGCGCGCATCTCGAACATGGTGGCCGGCCATTTGATTGAACGCGAAGTCGGTTTAGAGACTTTACTTCACATATGTTGCCGCGACCGCAACCTGCTCGGCATGCAATCCGACCTGATGGGGGCGGCAGCCTTGGGCATGGCCAATTTGCTGATCATCACCGGCGATCCGCCTTACCAAGGCAACTACCCCGACGTCACCGCCGTGTTCGACGTCGACTCCATCGGCTTGTGCAATATCGTCGATAACTTGAATCACGGATTGGATGCCGGCGGCAATCATATGGATGAGCAAACCCATTTTTGTTTTGGCGCGGCGTTCAATCAGACGGCGACCGATGCCGAACGTGAAGCCGGCCGCTTTGAATGGAAGATCAAGGCCGGTATTGATTTTGCGATCACGCAACCGGTTTTCGACGCCGAGGCATTCTTGAAACTCATCCCGACTTTGCCGGAGGATCGACCGCCGATTTTGGCCGGTTTGTGGCCGCTGCGCAGCTTGCGCAACGCCGAATTCCTAGCCTCCGAAGTGCCGGGTGTAGAAGTGCCGGATGAAATCGTCGAGCGCATGCGCCAAGCGGATGCCGTCGGCAAGGCGGGGGAAGAAGGTGTAGCGATCGCTGCCGAGATTTTGGAGAAATTGATGCATCACGTCGAGGGCTTCCAAATTGCCGCCCCATTTAATAAAACCGAAGCCACAATGGAATTGGTTCAAACTGCGAGGAGCTTCCAATGAGCGCGCGTCACGCAAGCATGCGCCCACCGTTGACCGACCTGCTGTTTCAGCGCATTTTGGTGCTGGACGGGGCGATGGGCACTTTGATTCAAGAGCAAAAGCTCAGCGAAGAACAGTTTCGCGGCGAGGAGTTTGCCGCTTCTCCGTGCGACCAGGCCGGCAATAACGATTTGCTGTGTTTGACTCAGCCGCAGGTGATTCAGGAGATTCACCGACGCTATTTGCAGGCTGGTTCCGACATCATCAGCACCAATACGTTTAATGCCAACCGCATTAGTTTGGCCGACTTTCGGGTGGAGGATCGGGCTTACGACATCAATAAAGCGGCGGCAAGTTTGGCGCGCGAGGTGGCGGATGAAATCACCGATTGGGATCCGCGCAAACCGCGTTACGTCGCCGGCTGTTTAGGGCCGACCAATCGCACCGCGTCCATTTCGCCGGATGTATCGGACCCGGCGGCGCGCAACGTGACCTTTGAGGAGTTGGTGCAAGCTTATTACGAGCAAGCTGCCGGCTTGATGGACGGCGGTGCCGACGTGCTGTTTGTCGAAACGGTGTTCGATACGTTGAACGCCAAGGCGGCGTTGTTTGCCATCGACCAACTGTTCGACGAACGCGAAGAGCGCCTCCCGATTGTCGTTTCCGGCACCATTACCGACGCCAGCGGGCGCACCCTCTCCGGCCAAACCATTGAGGCATTCTGGTCTTCGGTGTCGCACTTGCCGCTGTTGGCGATCGGCTTGAACTGTGCGTTGGGGCCAGACGAAATGCGCCCGTATTTGGAGTCGTTGCACCGCATGGCGGATTGCTTCGTCAGCTGCTATCCAAACGCCGGTTTGCCGAATGATTTGGGTGGTTACGACCTGACGCCCGGTCAAATGGCCAAGCAAATTCAGGAGTTCGCCACTGCCGGTTTCGTCAACCTGGTGGGTGGTTGTTGCGGCACCACGCCGGAACACATTGCGGCGATGGCCAAGGCGGTTGAGAAGAGCGAACCGCGCATGCCGGCCGACTACGACTACTTACCGCGGTTCAGTGGTCTGGAGTCGCTGGTGGTGCGTCCGGAGATGAATTTCATCAACATCGGCGAACGCACCAACGTCTCCGGTTCGCGCAAGTTCGCCCGCCTGATTCGTGAACGTCAATACGAAGAAGCGCTCGACGTCGCCCGCCAGCAAGTTGAGGCTGGCGCGCAGATCATTGACATCAGCATGGACGAAGCGTTGCTCGATTCGGAGGGCGCGATGAAAGAGTTCGTCAACCTAGTTGCCGGTGAGCCGGACATTTGCCGGGTTCCGCTGATGTTGGATTCGTCGCGCTGGGAGGTGATTGAAACCGGACTTCGCTGCGCTCAAGGACGATGCATCGTCAACTCCATTAGCTTGAAGGATGGCGAAGAGGAATTCCGTCGGCGCGCAACGCTGGCTCGCCGTTATGGAGCGGCGGTGGTGGTCATGGCCTTTGATGAAGAAGGCCAAGCTGTGGATATCGAGCGCCGCATGGAGATTTGCACGCGCTCGCGGCGGATTTTGCGCGACCTTGGCTTCCGCGATCAAGAGGTGATTTACGATCTCAACGTGTTGGCGGTGGCCACCGGCATGGAGGAGCATGATGATTACGCGCGATCCTTCCTTGAGTCGGTAGCCGAGCTCAAACGACGTTTTCCGTGGAGTTTGGCCAGCGGTGGAATCAGCAATTTGTCGTTCTCGTTCCGTGGCATGGACCGCGTGCGCGAGGCGATGCATTCGGTGTTCTTGTACCACGCGGTGGAAGCCGGTTTGGACATGGGCATTGTCAATGCCGGGCAACTTGCGGTTTATGACAACATCGATTTAGAGTTGCGCGAACTGGTCGAAGACGTGGTATTAAACCGTCGACCGGACGCGTCGGAGCGCTTGTCGAAGTTTGCCGAGACCATGCAGCAAAGCGGTCCGCGAACTGAAGCCGAGCAGCAAGCGTGGCGATCCGGTGAGTTGGAAGAGCGATTGTCGCATGCGATCGTGCACGGCATCACGCAATACTTAGAAGAGGATTTGCCGCAAGCGCTCGAAAAGTACGACAGCGCGCTGCAAATCGTCGAAGGCCCGTTAATGGCCGGCATGAATGTAGTTGGCGACTTGTTTGGTAGCGGCCAAATGTTCCTGCCGCAGGTCGTGAAAAGTGCACGGGTGATGAAGCAAGCCGTTGCCTGGCTGCACCCGCACCTGGTCATCGATCGCATGGTCGGCGCCGGTGGCCGCGGCAAAATCGTCATGGCTACGGTGAAGGGCGATGTACATGACATCGGCAAAAACATCGTCGGTGTGATTTTGGGTTGCAATGGCTACGACATCGTAGACCTCGGTGTCATGGTGCCTGCAGCCGACATTTTGGCGGCGGCCAAAGAGCACAAGGCGCAGGCTATTGGCCTAAGCGGATTGATTACGCCAAGCTTGGATGAAATGGTGCACGTGGCTCAGGAGATGGATCGCACAGGAGTGCACCTGCCGCTGCTGATCGGTGGCGCAACCACGTCTGCTATGCACACCGCAGTCCGCATTGCTCCGCGCGTCAATACGCCGGTGGTTTATGTGCCCGACGCATCGCGCGCAGTGGGAATGTTGCACGAGCTGTTGAGTAGCGAGCGCAGTGCAGACTTCGTGCGCCGCAACGCCGAGAAACAGGCAGAGCTGCGCCTTCGCCGCGAGCAGCGCCAGGCGGAACGGGAGTTGTTGAAGCTAGAAACCGCGCGCAGCCGCGGGCCGAAGTTAGATTTCGGCAATGACAAAGTGGTGCCGCCGAAACGTTTCGGCATACATGAGTTGCATGATTACCCGCTGGAGGAATTGGTTGATTTCATTGATTGGACGCCGTTTTTCCACGTTTGGGATTTGCGCGGTGTTTACCCACGCATCCTCGACCACCCCAAGCATGGCGACGAAGCTCGGCGCTTGTTAGCTGAGGCGCGTGCATTGCTCGATCGCATCGTGTCCGAAAAGTTGTTGCGCGCTAGTTGTGTTTACGGTCACTTCCACGCAGCCGCCGACGGCGACGTGATCGAAATTTACCAGGATCCTGAACACCAAAAAGTTTGGCAACGTTTCCCGATGCTGCGCCAGCAACGCGATGCACGCGGCGAACAAGGGTGTCGCAGCTTGGCTGACTTTGTTGCCCCTAAGGGAAGTGGAGTGGCGGATTCCATCGGCTTGTTCGCGTTGACCGTGGGGCATGGTTTGGATGAACTCACGGCCGAGTTCCGTGCCGATCACGATGATTTTCACGCCATCCTTGCGGCGGCGTTGGCCGATCGTCTTGCCGAGGCTTTCAGTGAACGCATGCACACCATTCTTGGCGACTCCGTGCACGGCATTCGTCCGGCCCCGGGTTACCCAGCTTGCCCGGATCACCGGTTAAAGGCGGATCTGTTCGAGGTGCTGCAGGTCGAGGGGCGTATCGGCATGGGCCTGACCCAAAATTGGTCGATGGATCCAGCCGCCTCGGTCAGTGGTTTTTACCTGTCTCATCCCGACGCCTGTTACTTCGGCGTCGGTCGCATCGGCGAGGATCAGCTGCGCTGGTTGGCCGGCGAACGAAAGATGGATGCGGCCGAAACCGCCCGGGCCATCGGTGCTTCGTGGGACGGTGCCGACCACGCCGCGCCGCTATCATCTGGCCCCGCTACGCCGCCCTTCCCTTAACGGGCGGCGTCGCCAGATCGAAGTCCACCGGCCACTCCGATGCAGCGTCCGTTTGAATGGCTCAGCGAGCAAATCGACGCCCTCGCCGAGCAACTCACCCATAGCCCAGTCGCGCCCGACCAAATGTGTTCGGCGCAGGTGCACTCGTTTTTAGCCGAGCACTTTGAGCTGGATCGCCAAGCCCCGTTGGAGCAGGTGCTGGATTTAACCAGTCGATTGCTCAGTGGCTGGCCCGTCCACGGCGGTCACAGCCGCAATTTCGCCGACGCCGCCGGCAGCTTTCACCAGGTCAGTTTGCTGGGGGAATGCTTAGCCCACGCATGGGATTCGGTTCCGCGTGAAGGTCGAGTGGAACCGGTAGTCATCGAGGTCGAGAATTTTTGCATCGACTATCTTGGCGGTCACATTGGCTTCAAAACGGAGCAGCGCCACGGCTTTTTCACTGCCGACGAGCGCCGCGCCAATCAAACCGCGGTGGTTGCCGGCCTCAACCAGTGCTTCGCAGAATTCGGAGAAAGCGGAGTGCGCGGCGTCGAAGGGCGACCGCTGGTTTATCTCAACGAGGCTTGCGTGGATCGCTGGCTGCCGGTTTTGATCGCCGCCGGCTTGGGACGCGACTCGATGAGGGCGGTGCCGCGTGAAATCAGCGGTCAGCTCGACGTCAAATCGTTGCGTCGCATGATCATCGACGACGCACGCCAGGGGCACACACCGTTTCTGGTGGTTGCAACTGCGGGTACCGAAACCGGAGCCGTTGATCCGCTGAAAGGTTTGGCGGCGCTGACCCGCGTCCAGGGCATGTGGCTGCACGTCGACGCCTGCGATGGCGGCATCGGTTTGTTCGGTGAATCGATGAATGAGGAATTCGACGGCCTGCGCTTCGCCGATTCCATTGCGCTTGATACGCGCACCGCCTTCGCTGTTGCCGGGGCCGGCGGAACCTTTTTATGTCGGCACCCGCAACCGCTTCAAGCCATGCAGGGTGTTTCGACCTACACGCGACCGCTGACTCACTGTTCTCATGCGTGGAAAGTGTTCGTGACCTTGGCCCATATCGGTGCCGATGGTTTCGCCGACTTGGTCCAGCACCAATGCAACATGGCTGAGCAATTGCAATCTCGATTGCAGCAGCATGGTTGGCGGGTTCAGCGCCCAAGTTCCTTGCCGGTGTTACTGGTGACGGACCCAGGGTTGAATCCGGAATCGGATCAATGCGAGCAGTACCAATTGTGGGTGAATGCCATGCGCAGCACTGCCGACACTTTGCTTAAGGTCGTTCGCTGCGCAGACGGCGGGGCTGCGATTCGGATTCAGGTAGCCAACTTCGCAACCAATCCACAAATCGTTGAGCAGTTGGCCGACAACTTGGAAGAAAACCGGAAGTTGTAAAAAAAGAGAATTTTTTATGGCGCATAATGGGGACTTGCAACGTTCTCATATTGAAACACGCCTGTGCCTAAATACACCAAAGCAACCATTGTACGAACGGGAGCACCCGACACCGGGTGCGGGATTTTGCTGCAACGCGAAGGCTGGCCTTCGGTTTATCTGGAATTTATCCTCGAGCGCATCGATTTCACCGAGCCAGGCCAATATCTCGCCCGACTGGAAGCCACCGGAGATTTTGGCCGGTTGGCCAAAGGCATATTGATTTTGGATCGATCCGACGCCTTTTCGTCGGGACCCTTGCAATGCATCGGTCGGCCCAACTCTCGGCTGATCCTGCGGCCGATCGAAAACCAGACATGGGCCGAAGTCACCAGTTGCCAAGGTTTGGCCGTTCACGTCGAAGCCATTGATCCGTCAATCCATGGCCCGAATGGTGAGACCGTCGGTTGTGCGTAATTCAATTTCGTAGCGACCCTCCGGCTTGAGCTGGATGTATGGCGCTTCGCCATGCAAGCCGCGTATTCCCATTCTGCGCATGACTTCCGGGCGATTGGCGTAATGCCAAAAGTTGCGCCACAGCTCAGCGTGAAAGTTTTGATCGCTAATCCCGCCGCGATTGTCCTCGAGTGAAAATGCCGGAGGAACGCGTTCGGCTTGGTCGAGAGCAAAACCGTCGTGAGGGGATTGGTACTCGCCGAACAAACGGCGGAACATCAGCAGCGACGAGCCGTCTTCGAGCTGGTTTTCCTGGAGGAACTCGGGATCGAACTTAATCACCCGTGCATCCAAATAAACGACGTCACCGTCGACAGTAAATTCGCGCACCTCTCCAGCCGGCAGGCCGTCTTCGCCGATTTCCCAGAATTTCAGCCTGGTGCGCTTGCCACCAGGGGCTTCAGGGTCGGAAAGTTGCTCGAGCACATCGATTTGGGCGACGCGCTTCCGCTCCTTAAGGAAGAATATTCGGTGCTCCAATACACGCTGCTGCTCCTGGAGTTCCTGAATGCGCTGGAGCAAAACTTCGTCGTTGCTCAGCTGGTGATAGGCCCAGGCTGAGACAGCGCCGCCGGCGACAAAAGCGAGGAAGAATGTGCGTACTGCGGAGAAGGCCATTTACCTCAATATAGTCGGCGATAGAGTGGTGTGTCATGCAGCAAAACCCCAATTCCGTCTGGCCTCTGGACCCGCAGGTGGTTTTTCTGAACCACGGCTCGTTTGGGTCGTGTCCAATCCCGGTTCTGGAGGAGCAGCAGCGCCTACGTCAGCAGATGGAGGCGCGGCCGATTGAGTTTCTGGGCCGCGAGCTTGAGCAGCGCCTCGACCAAGCCCGCGAGGAGTTGGCCGAATTCGTCCAGTGCGACGCCGACCGCCTGGCCTTCGTGCCCAATGCCACCTACGGCGTGAATTCGGTGCTGCGCTCGTTGGAGTTGCAGCCTGGCGATGAAATTTTGGTCACGGACCACGAATACAACGCCTGCCGAAATGTCGTCGATTATGTGGCCAAGCAACGCCAAGCAAGGGTCGTGGTCGTCAAACTGCCGTTCCCGCTGAAGTATTCGGAAACCGTGGTCGAGCGCCTGATGGCCGCAGTGACGGCGCACACCCGCATCTTGCTGTTGGATTACGTGACCAGCGCGACCGGCTTGGTGCTCCCGCTGCTGGAGCTTGTGCCGAAGTTGCGCGAGTTCGGCGTCCGCGTGTTAATCGACGGTGCCCACGCGCCGGGTTTTTTGCCGTTGGATTTACGCCATCTGCATGCCGATTACTTCACCGGCAACTGTCACAAGTGGATGAATACCCCGAAGGGCGCGGCCTTTTTGTATGCGCGGCCGGAGTTGCAAAAAGAAGTGCGACCGGCGTGCATTAGTCACGGCGCCAATTCCAATCGCAGCGATCGCTCGCGCTTTCTGATGGAATTTGATTGGACCGGAACCATCGACCCGACCGCCATTTTGAGCATCCCTGCGGCAATTCAATTCGTCGAAGACAACTTCGAGGGTGGCTGGGCCGGACTGCGTCAACGAAACCGTGAATTGGCGTTGGAAGGTCGCGCTCTGGTGTTGCAGGCTTTAGGCATGCCGGCACCGGCGCCCGACATCATGGTGCGTTCAATGGTTGCCTTCCCGCTCAGCCCCGAACCAACCACCGAGCCGACCCCTCCGGGGTTGGACCCTCTGCAGGTCGCTTTGCGCGAGCAATTTCACATCGAAATCCCGGTAGCCACCTGGGGACGCAATGCAGCCGGCCATCCGCACCGCACGTTGCGTTTCTCGGTACAGGCGTACAACTCGCTCGATCAGTACAAGCTGCTCGCCGATGCGTTGGTCAACCTCGGCGCGGCGTCACTTGCTGCCCGGTAGGCCGAAGAATCGCGGCCGCGGATGTTCGTCTTCGCCAACGCGGGCGAAGTCGTCGGCGATGGTTTTGAGCGCGCCGTCTTGAATGACTTCCAGGCAGCGCTTCATCACCGCTTTGCACTGCGGCTCTTGCTCGGCATCCAAGGCGGCTTGCAGCATTTCGGTGTGATCCTTGCTGCGCGCAAAAGCCAAACCCAACGCCGCTGCTTGGCGATGGGTGGGGTTATTGGATTGCAACGCCTCTCCAATCAGAGCCGCCACTTTTTTGTCGCCGGCATGCATGCCCAATACAAGTAGCGCATTGGTTTGCAGCAACGGCTCCTTTTTGTTCTTCCAAGCTTTGGTCAAAATCGAGCGCGCCGATTTGCTTTCCGCGCCGGCCACGCCAATGGCCCGCAAGATGTTCTTACGTACCTTCAACGACTTCTCTTTAGTGAAGTAAGACTTCATCACCTTGACCGATTCCGGTGCCGCCAACTGCTCAAGAGCCACCGCAGTTAAGGTGCGGAACTCGTCGTCTTTGGACTTAAGGAAGTGGTCGATGGTGGTCCAAAAACTGGGAGGAGAAGCTCCGCCAATTGCGGTCAGCAATCGTTTCAATTGATCACCGCGACGCTCGTAGCGGAAATCGCCGAACTCCTTTTCAAGGAATTCAATGCAGTCCGGATCATCGGTGCCGAGCAGTGAGCGGATGGCGTCGACGCGATCGCTGCCTTTGGCGCCGCGAGTGATATAGATCATCACCGCCGCCATTTCTCGGCGATCCAGCGGCGGAATGCTGGTGTCGCTTCCTTCGGTCGCCGAGACACCGTCGATAACCACGCGGCGAGGCGCTTTGGCGCCGGATGGCATGGAAATCTTGTGGTCCGGATTGGCTTTGTTGATTGCGGTGACGAAGCACCATTCCAACTGTGGAACCGTGACCTCGTAAGCCACCGACAGCAAAATCTTGCCGTCCGGGCCGACGAAGATGTGTTGCGGCGCGACCACATTGGCGTCGGCCGGCAGCTCGAGCAAACGCAAGCGGACCGCTTTGTCGATGGACTGGTGGTCGGCACATTCGATTCCGTCGAAGCGCTTGCAACCGCTTTTGCCATGTTCAAAACGCGAACCTAGCACGTTGACGGTTTGCTCGGCGAGCTTGAGGATCTTTTTGTCCTGATAGACCTTTTCGGCCATGCGGTCGTTGGCGCGCTCGCCATCCATATTCAGCGCGACAAACACGACCTTCTTCTCGTTTTTGGCCATGTCTTGCGCGGTCTGCAGATCCTTCTGCCAGACGATTTGGGCGCCGGCCGACGAGCATATGAAAAACAGCGCCAGCGCTGCGAGCGGGAGAAAGCGATTGAGCATCAGGTCCAATCTAACACCCGCCGGCGGATTTCGTTTCGCGCCAGGCACGCCACAATTCTCCCCAGCCACTTGGGCGAGCACCGGCGCGGCGATTGGCGTGACCGATTTGATAGGCCACTTGCCATTGATGCATCAAAGTGCGCCAAGCGGCAAAGATGCTGGTGCCTGGCTGGTAAATATGGGCGGCTTCAGCGGTTAAGCCGTTGAGTTCGAGAATTTTGAAGGACTTGCCGGATTGCAGCTCGTCGGCGTTGGCGGCGATGACATCGAAACGGCCAAAGTGGAAGCCGGGAAAGCCGTCGGCCAGTTGATCGAGTCGTGCACGCAGGGCTTCGCGGATCAGCGGACGGCGGTCGAGGAAAATGGTGCCGCGGCTGTGCGCGCCGACGTCGACCAAATCGATGGTTTTGCCGTCGGCAGGAACGTCGAATAAATGATCGGCGTGATAAGCAAAGTGCACCGACGCCATCCGCACCGCACGATCGTCATCGAGGATGAGTTGCTCAAGCGTGCGTTTTCCGTCGCAGCTGAGTTTGGGGAAGTTTTTGCCGTTGATGGAATACAGCGTGCCTTGGGTTTGATTGGGCGCGCGCCAGTAAAACAGGCCGAACTCTTCGCCGTGCACACCTTGTTGAATCAGAGCGCGCTGGCGTGACTTGGTTTGGCCGCTTTTATCTGTGAGTTGTTGCAAGCATGTCTGCAACTGCGCCTGATTGCGCAACCACTGCACGCCTTTGCCGCGTTCGCCGCGCTCTGGTTTGACGATCAGCGGCCATTGCAGTTGATGACGTTGCCTAAACTCCAGCACCGATTCGAGAGTGGTGTCAGCGTCGAGCAATAGAGTTGCCGGGAGGAACTCACTTGGCGGAATTTCGCGTCGCCGCGGATCGCTTTGGCCGAAGGCAAGCATTTGCATGATGTCCCACTTGGATTCGCCGAGCAAACCGCCGGTAACAATGCCGGGGTTGACGGCGGTGACCGTGCGCAAGCCGCGATAGCGAATGGCCAAGCCCAGAATCCAAATAGAAACCGGCAAATAGATCAGCCAGGCGGGCCAAAATTCCCATTCGAGTTTGCGTCGAGTAGAACCGTAAAGCAGGCGTCGGCCGCGATGGCTGAACATCGGCACGATCAGTTTTTGTAAGCCGAGCAAACTCAGCAACAGAACGATGAATCCGGGCAGCGCGTATTGATGCAGCGCGTCGAGCAGCGCATAAGCTTCGCGACCGGCCCAGGTGGAAATGCCGACAATCAGCGGCGTCCAAAGTAGTCCGGCCAGTGCGAAATAGCCGAAGAAGACGCGAAACTTCATGCCCAAAACGCCGGCGGCGACGTAGGTCGGAAGGCGCATGCCGGGCATGAAGCGGGAAAGCAAAATGACTCGGCTACCGCGGTGATGGAACCAAGTGCGGGCGCGATGCACCGCGTCTTCTTTGACGAACCAGCGAAGTGGAGCGCGTTGCAGCGCGGGTTGGCCCAGCCAGCGACCGGCTAAAAACAGCAAACCGTCGCCGATGAGAATGCCGAGGAAACAGGCGGCAACGCCGGGAAAGAAAGCGATGCGCGATTGCGCAACCAATAAGCCGGTCGCGATGCAAGTTAGGTCTTCGCTGACCAGCGTGGCCAAAGCGATCAACAGCATGGCCAGCACTAATGCGGCTCCGCGATACGGTGGTACGTTGGTTGGCGTCCACGGCTGTGCTGCGGCGAATACCCGCGCGGCGGTCGGTTGCGGAACGTGATCGGGGTTTTCCGCCAGGTTTACCGTCATCGCGATGTGTTCGGCTACTACTCGCGGCTGGGTCCACGGCAAAAAATGACTGGCTTGCAAAATGACCAGTTGGCTTTGCGGGACCAATCGATGGTGTTCTTTGGCAGCCGAAACGGGAACGAGGAAATCGCGGTTGCCGTGAATGATCAGCGTCGGGATGCTCAGCTGTTTCAAGACTTCGCGCAAAGGCCGCTGATCGCTGTCGTAAAAGTTCCGCGCGTATGGGATCAAAGACGAGCGGTTGATGGCTCCAAAGTGGGGGGCCAACCACTGCAGCGCGCTGACTTTACCCAGTTAACCGCAATCCCCTCAAAGTCACACCTGGCAGG
>CAYFOM010000003.1:0-152960 GCA_964344765.1 uncultured Planctomycetales bacterium
GGACTAAGTCGTAACAAGGTAGCCGTAGGGGAACCTGCGGCTGGATCACCTCCTTCTCAGAGGATAATCTGAGCCTTAGTGTCAAAGCTAAGGTACATACCCGGAGCCGCTTCGGCGGTATAAGGGTCCAAAACATCAACAACTCCGGTCTTTTCGATCGGCAGGGTCATCCACCCAACACTCGGCTGAGAGTGTAACCGTGGGCCAGTAGCTCAGTTGGTTAGAGCGTCCGCCTGATAAGCGGGAGGTCTGTGGTTCAAATCCACATTGGCCCACCACCGGGCCACTGGGGGCGTAGCTCAGCTGGGAGAGCACTAGCTTTGCAAGCTAGGGGTCGCGGGTTCGAGCCCCGCCGCCTCCACCATTCCGGTGTAGACGCCACCTCAGCTTCAAAGTTAACAGGGTCATTGAAAACAAGGCGAGAAGTGTAATCGAGAATCGAGCGCAGAAGATAAACCAAGTAACTAAGCGTGCATGGTGGATGCTTAGGCGTCAGGAGCCGATGAAAGACGTGGCATAGCTGCGATAAGCCTCGGGGAGCCGCTAAGTAGGCATTGATCCGGGGATCTCTTAGATGCGGAAACGCGATAGGGGTCATGCCCTATCAGCTCATGGTGAATACATAGCCATGAGCGGGGAACGTGGTGAATTGAAACATCTTAGTAACCACAGGAATGGAAAGAAAAATCGACACCCTCAGTAGCGGCGAGCGAACGGGGTAGAGCCCAAACCAATTACGTGTAAGGTTGTGACCGTTGCGTAGTTGGGGTCGTGGGGCCTCCAGGTGTAGTCACAGATACACCAGAAAGTTACAAATCTTTACTCTAGCTGAAGGATCTGGAAAGTTCCGCCGTAGAGAGTGATAGCCTTGTAGGCGAAAGGGTAAAGACTTTCGGAGCCACCCCAAGTAGTGCCAGACACGTGAAACCTGGTGTGAATTCGCGGGGACCACCCCGTAAGGCTAAGTACTACCTGACGACCGATAGCGACTAGTACCGTGAGGGAAAAGTGAAAAGCACCCCTTTGAGGGGAGTGAAAAGTACCTGAAACCATGTACGTACAAGCGGTCGGAGGCCTATGCCCTTTGGGAATGGCTGACGGCGTGCCTTTTGCATAATGATCCGGCGACTTACGATACAGGGCGAGGTTAAGTGTCTCCGGCACGAAGCCGAAGCGAAAGCGAGTGTGAATAGCGCGCCAAGTCATGTGTCGTAGACCCGAAAGCAGGTGATCTAACCATGAGCAGGGTGAAGCGCATGTAACAGTGCGTGGAGGCCCGAACCAATGAAGGCTGAAAACTTCTTGGATGACTTGTGGTTAGGAGTAAAAAGCTAATCGAACCTGCAGATAGCTGGTTCTCCCCGAAATAGCTTTAGGGCTAGCGTCGGGTAACATAGCGCATGGGGGTAGAGATACTGATTGCGACTGGGGGGCCACCAGCCTACCCACCGCTACCAAACTCCGAATACCATGCGTGGTACCCCGGCAGTCAGACAGTGGGCGATAAGGTTCATTGTCGAAAGGGAAACAGCCCAGACCGCCAGCTAAGGTCCCCAAGTGTGACTAAGTGTTGAAAAGGAGCTGGGATTGCTAAGACAGTCAGGATGTTGGCTTAGAAGCAGCCATCATTTAAAGAGTGCGTAATAGCTCACTGATCGAGCAATCTTGGGCCGATAATGAACGGGACTCAAGTCATACACCGAAGCTGCGGATCTATGAATCACGGGATTCATGGGTGGTAGGGGAGCGTTGAATTTGCGTTGAAGCCATACGGTAACGAGTGGTGGAGCGGATTCAAGTGCTTATGCCGGAATGAGTAACGATAAACAGGGTGAGAATCCCTGTCGCCGAAAACCTAAGGTTTCCTGGGGAAGGTAAATCCGCCCAGGGTTAGTCGGGTCCTAAGGCAAGGCCGAAAGGCGTAGTCGATGGATAACGGGTCAACATTCCCGTACTACCGGAGATCATTTGACCGATGGTGTGACGGATTCACAAGGGTCGTCGGGGCGATAGTCGTCCCCGTGCAAGCCTGAGGGACGTTGTAGGTAAATCCGCAACTTCAGTTCCCAGGGGTGATGCCGAGGCTTTAAGCCGAAGCGATTGGAGTGGGTTCCTGGAAAAGCATCTAGGGAGATCAAAGGTACCCGTACCAAAACTGACACAGGTTGGTGGGAAGAGAATTCTAAGGCGCTCGAGATAACCTCAGTTAAGGAACTCGACAGATTGGCCCCGTAAGTTCGCGAGAAGGGGCGCCTTTAAGGGTGTAGGAGCTTGCCTCCGAAGCCTTTGAGGGTCACAGAAAATCGGGAGTGGCGACTGTTTACCTCAAACACAGGACTCTGCAAAGTCTTAAAGACGAAGTATAGGGTCTGACGCCTGCCCAATGCCGGAAGGTTAAGAGGAGTTGTTAGCTTCGGCGAAGCAGCGAATTGAAGCCCCGGTGAATGGCGGCCGTAACTATGACGGTCCTAAGGTAGCGAAGTTCCTTGTCGGGTAAGTTCCGACGCGCACGAATGGCGTAACGACTGCTCCATTGTCTCAACTGAGGGCTCGGTGAAATTGTAGTCGAGGTGAAGATGCCTCGTAGCCGCACCAAGACGGAAAGACCCCGTGAACCTTTACTGCAGCCTGATATTGGGCTCTGGTACAGCATGTGTAGAATAGGTGGGAGGCTTTGAAGCGGGCACGCTAGTGTTCGTGGAGCCACAATGTGAAATACCACCCTTGCTGTATTAGTGTTCTAACTCGGTGCCTTGAATCAGGGCCGAGGACAGTTTCAGGTGGGCAGTTTGGCTGGGGCGGTCTCCTCCTAAAGAGTAACGGAGGAGCCCGATGGCACACTCAGAGTGGTTGGCAATCACTCGTAGAGCGTAAGGGTATAAGTGTGCTTAACTGTGAGACTTATAAGTCGAGCAGGTGTGAAAGCAGGGCCTAGTGATCCGGCGAATTCCGAGTGGAAGGGTCGTCGCTCATCAGATAAAAGGTACTCCGGGGATAACAGGCTGATCTCCCCCAAGAGTCCATATCGACGGGGAGGTTTGGCACCTCGATGTCGGCTCATCGCATCCTGGGGCTGGAGAAGGTCCCAAGGGTTTGGCTGTTCGCCAATTAAAGCGGTACGTGAGCTGGGTTCAGACCGTCGTGAGACAGGTCGGTCCCTATCTGGTGTGGCTGTTGGACGCTTGAAGAGGTCTTTCCTTAGTACGAGAGGATTGGGAAGGACGAAGCTCTGGTGCACCAGTTGTCTTGCTAAAGGCACCGCTGGGTAGCTAACTTCGGAACGGATAAACGCTGAAAGCATCTAAGCGTGAAGCCCTCTCTAAAACTAGGCGTCCCAATTAGGGTCCTGGGAGACTACCAGGTTGATAGGTGGTAGCTGTAAGCACGGTAACGTGTTCAGGCGAGCCATACTAATAACCCGAACGGCTTGGTTCCCCTTTCTTAGATTGCTCTGCGATCTCTGAAAGGGATCTGCAAGATTCTCAACTTACACTTCTCGCCACCCCATCTGCTCGGTGCCCATAGGCTCCTGGATACACCTGATCCATTCCGAACTCAGTCGTTAAGCAGGATCCGCCGATGATAGTGGTTCGTCCGTGAAAGTAGGTTAGTGCCGAGCTTTAAACAAACAGGCCGTCGAAGAAATTCGACGGCCTGTTTTTTTTTGCCCTAGCTACTTGCTCTTAGCTAGGCCCAAGCAAAAAGCCGGCTGCCATTCGTGGCAGCCGGCTTTTTTTGTGCTTGCCGAAAAAGCTGATGGGAGGAACTAGGCTAGCCAGCTAAGTGGCGAAGCACACCAGTGACCACCCCGCGGATTTCCAAATCGTCGGCCGGAACAATCGTCGGCTCGTAGTCTGGATTTTCGGGTTGGAGTTTAATCCGGCCGTTGCCTAGGGGCAGGTAGGTTTTCAGTGTGCATTCCTCTTGCGGGCCGGCTTGCAAAATAGCGACGACAATATCTTTGGCTTCGGGCTGGCGATTGCCTTGCACGATGACCCAATCACCGTGGGCAATTTGCGCGTTGATCATGCTGTCGCCACTTACCTGAAGAAGGTAGCTGTCGTCGCGGAGTTTTAATAACTCGGGAATGTCGACGCTTTGTTGGTTTTCCTCAGCGAGGATGGGACCGCCTGCGGCAATTTTGCCTAGGAGCGGTGCCGCGCGCGGACCGATGGTTGGACCCGACTTCCTTTCCGCCACTGGAGTTGCAGTGGCTGTCGGTGCAGGGGATGGTTGAGGGCGGTTATTGCCCAAAAATGCTTGGCCGTAGGAAGTCAGTTCCAGGCCCCTTGATGCACCAGGCATCAGGTTTTCCAACGCGCCCTTCTCAAGAAGAACTTGCACATGGCCATAAACCGTTACTCGATTTACACCAAGCTCGTCGCCGAGCTCCTGCATGGTGGGGGAATAACCGTTTTCCTGCTGCAGTTGGTCAAAGACCTGCAGGATTTGATGCTGGCGCTTGGTAAGGGGCTGATTCACGGATTCAGATGTACATCACGGTCAGGAGCAGCAAGCCTACCAAGAAAGAGGCTTGGAATTCCTGGGACCAGTTGTTGGATTTTGCGGTTTTCATTCTTCTGGCGGGTTCTTGTGTTAGGGGCATGTTAGGCTCCCTGTGTTAGATAGTATCGGCTAACAAAAGCCGAACATGACCTTTATCCGGATAAATTTTTCCGATGCTAGGTTCTGTGGCGGTAAACCCCTAGCACGCCAATATTTGGTAAAATTTGAACTTGATGGGCCCAACCGTCCTCCATCCCTTTATCCCCACGTCTCCACTCGAACGGCTTTCGGTCCAACTGCGATCGCTGCCGGTCTACCGAGCGGACGTACTCGTCATTGGCTCCGGTGTAGCTGGCCTGAGCGCCGCCCTTACTGCGGCGGACAAAGGCAAATCCGTGATGGTGCTGTCTAAGGGCGCACTTTCATCCAGCAATACTGCCCACGCGCAAGGTGGTATGGCCGCAGCACTTGGGAAAGAAGACTGTGCAGATTTCCACGCTGGCGACACCATTGATGTCGGTTATGGATTGTGCGACGCACGGGTGGTTGAGGAGTTCACACATGCCGGACCTGAAGCCGTTCGCTGGTTGCTGAAGGCTGGCATGCAGTTCGACCGCGATCCCGCTGGAGGCCTGGCGATGGGCATGGAAGGTGGTCATCGGGTTGCGCGGGTATTGCACAGTGGTGGTGCGGCGACTGGCCAGGAACTGCAACGAGTGCTTTCGGCGCGCGGCCGAAACCACCGCCTGATCGATTTGTTCGAAAACCTAACAGCGGTCGAGCTGCTCAAGGATGACCACGGCCGTGTTCGCGGTTTGTTAGCTTTGCGCCGGCCTTCCAACCAGCGACGGGCCGAACCGGTTTTGTTCGAGGCCGATGCCGTCATCATGGCCACTGGTGGCGGGGGGCAAATCTTCCGGGAGACCACCAATCCCGAATTGGCAACTGCCGACGGAGTCGCCATGGCATTGCGCGCTGGAGCGCGGTTACAGGACCTCGAATTTGTGCAATTCCATCCGACCATCCTCTACTTGGCCGGTGCTGCGCGCTTCTTGATCAGCGAAATTACTCGCGGGGCCGGTGCGGTTTTGCGCGACAGCGATGGCATCGCATTTATGGAGGCCGCCCATCCGCGCAAAGATCTCGCCCCGCGGGACGTGGTCAGCCGCGCCATTTTCCGACGCATGCTGGAGTTGGAAGACACCCATGTTTTCCTCGATCTCACTCATGTCGAAAACCCCGAATCCCGTTTCCCTGGGCTTGCGCGCATCACTCGCGAATTCGGCATGGAAATGAACCGCGACCAAATTCCGGTTCGTCCGGCGGTTCACTACATGGTGGGGGGAATTCAATCCGACTTAGAAGGCCGAACCTCGCTGCCAGGATTGTTTGCCGTCGGCGAGTGCGCCTGTACCGGATTCCACGGGGCCAATCGCATGGGATCCAATAGCTTGTTGGAGGGTTTGGTGCATGGTCGGATGGTGGGCCAGGTGGTCGCCAATGAGGAAGCTCCACCAAGTAGGCGATTGGCCCTGCCGGACCGAGGCCGCAAGCCGTTGGCGTCCGCCCAGCTCAATCTCACCGATATGACGTACTCGCTGAAGTCACTGATGTGGCGCCAAGTCGGCATTGAGCGAGACCAGGCCGGCTTGGAAGACGCCAGTCGCAGCCTGCATGATTGGGAGGGCTTCCTTTCTCGGTTGGGACCGTTCACACCGGAAGGCGTAGAAGTCGTCAATATGGTTCAGGTCGGAGCGGCGGTAACAAGTTCGGCGTTGTTCCGCCAAGAGTCGCGGGGAACCCATTACCGCACCGACTTCCCCGAAACCAAGCCTGGCTGGCAGCAGCATTCCGTTTTGATCCCCGAGGCCGATGGCATGCGTTTGGAAGCCAAGGCCGTTGAGGGTTTCTCTGGAAACGCCGCCGAAACGGAAAATAAAACCGATCCAGCCGGCGTTTAGATCCGTCCATTCTTCCATCGATGAAGGAAAGCCTTCCCACTGCTCGTGAAGCGGAGCGAGTTGTCGCCGCCGCCCTGGTTTTACCTGGTAGCCCTGCCAGCCACGCTGCTGACCCAACCGGTGAAATTTCCGGATTGGCTGTTGCCGCCGGTGCACGAATCGTTGGTACCGCCGTTCAACGTCGCCAAGTCCCGAATCCGCGCGCCGCCTTTGGCAAAGGCAAGATTGAAGAAATCAAACTGCTGTGCGAGCAGGAAGACGCCAAGCTGCTGGTCGTCGATTTTGACCTCAGTCCGAGCCAAGTTCGCAACCTGGAGAAGGATTTGGAGCTGCGTGTCGTCGACCGCACCGAACTCATCCTCGACATTTTTGCCACTCGTGCGCGAACTCGCCAAGCGAAGTTACAAGTCGAGCTGGCGCAATTGCAATACATGCGTTCGCGCTTGCGCCGTATGTGGACTCACTTGGAACGCACCGGTGCGATGATTGGAACCCGCGGTCCGGGTGAAACTCAGCTCGAAACCGACCGCCGTCTTGTCGACACCAAAATTTCGGACCTCAAGCGACGCTTAAGTGGAATTGAGCGTCAAAGCCAAGCGCGGGCGAAAAGCAGGTTGGACCCAAATACGGTTTCATTGGTGGGCTACACCAACGCCGGCAAGTCATCGCTACTCGTGCATTTGACCGGTGCGGAGGCTTACGTGGCAGATCAGTTGTTCGCGACGCTTGACACAAGGTTGCGCTACTGGAAATTGGCCGACCGCCGCACCGTGATGCTTGCCGATACCGTCGGCTTTGTTCGCGATCTGCCGCACAATTTGGTTGCCTCATTCCACGCCACGCTGGAAGAAACGTTGCATGCCGATTTGCTGTTGCACGTCGTCGATGCAGCCGATGACGATCGCAATCTGCAATTAGAAGCCGTGAACAAGGTTCTGAAAGAATTGGACGCCGATCAAATTCCCAGCTTGCTGGTGCTGAATAAATCCGACCTGCTCGACGACGCCGAACGAATTACCATCCAAGCCGAGTTCCCGGATGCGGTATTCGTCAGCGCGACTACGGGCGCCGGCATTGCCGACTTAGATGCTGCCGTCGCCGCTCAACTCGATCACTGGTCGCTGAAACTTGACGTAAGCGTGCCCTCAGGAGCCGGCAAATTGCTAGCCGAGCTGCGCCGCGTTTCGCGCATCGAAGATGAAAGCTTCGAAGGGGCCAACTGGCACGCACGCTTGCGAATCGGACCGCGCCAGTGGGGGATGCTGCAGCCTGAATTCCAGGCTGCCGGCGCCCAAATGACTACGGTCTGACGATTACGGCTTGATCGGGTCCTGGTAGCCCTCGATCACCGGCAAAATCAATACGTCGCCGGGCGAAATCGCGCCAGGGTCATCCATGTCGTTGGCGGAGGCAATTTCTTCGATCAGGTCGGGCGTTGCCTTGCCATAAGCGTTCATCAAGATGCGATACAAGGTGTCGCCATCTTGCACGGTGTAGTGAACGGATTTATCGGCAGCGGCTTGTTCACCGGCGGGAGGTGAGGCCGGCTCCCCTTGGCGGACTGGTTCTTCTTGCGTTCCGGCATTTCCACCGCTCGGATCCGTTTCCGGTTGCCCAGCATTGCTGGCTTTTTCGGAGCTGCCGGCAGGATTGCCGTTCTCACTACCGCCTGGAACCCCGCCGTTATTGCCAGCAGGTTGCCCGCTTTGGTTGCCGCTCGGCGGCGTAGGCGGTGATTGTGGTTGGCCGCCGCCATCGCCGGCGTTCGAGGTGGAGGAACTATTGGGCGCCCCATAGCCACTGTTGGCACCGGCGCTGTCATTTCCGGCATCGCCGTCGGCCGGCTCAATGCCCAAAGTTACCACTCCCGAGCGTGGATCAGGATCGTTGCCGGCTTCGATGTTGTTGTTCGAGATCCTCCAGGCGATGGCCAACACGATGAGGACCATAACACCTCCTAAGGTCGCAAGGGAGCGCATGGCTTCAGGATACCGCTTTTGCAGGGGTGTTTTCTACTGCTAAAAAAAGCGCCGCCTGCTGCTGCAGACGGCGCGTGTGCCCGCTGGGGCAGTTTTACCGTTGAAAGTGCCTAGTCCTTTTCAGGAATCATCTTATGACGAGCCCAGCGGTCCAGGAACAGCAGTGCCGGGCTGGCAACAAACATCGACGAGTAAGTACCGACCACGACACCGATCAACATTGCGAAGGAGAATCCTTCCAGCACGTTGTGGGTCGGGCGGTTGGCGATGAACAGAACCAGCAACACGAAGAAGGTGGTGACCGAGGTCAGCACGGTACGGCTTAGCGACTGGTTGATCGAGGTGTCGATCACCTTCGCAAACGGCGTACCCTTCTTGCGCGGAATGTTCTCGCGAATGCGGTCAAACACAACAATGGTGTCGTTCAGTGAGTAACCGATGATCGTCAAGAACGCCGCGATGATTTCCAGGTTGATTTCGATTTGAACCAAGCCGGTCATCGATGCCAGCGCCAAGCAGCCCAAAGTGATCATGACATCGTGGAGCACCGCAATCACCGCAGCAATGCCGTAGCGGTATTCCTTGAAGCGGAAGTTCATGTAGATGATGATCGCCAATAGCGCCCAGAAGATTGCCAGCGATGCCTTGTCCTGAATCTCGCCACTGACGCGTGGACCAACGGTGTTGACCTCAGGGAAGGGCGTCACCGGATCGAGTTTGCCGGCCAACGCGCTGTTCAGCTCAGCTTGGAATTCAGCTTGCAAGTCCAAGCCTTCTTTTTCGCCCGAGGTGTACAGATCGGCTTGCTCCGGGGTCAGCTTCTTCTTAATCAAGAAGCGGTCCGACTGATCACCAGTGATTCCTTCCGAAGCCTGGTACTGCTGGACGTTAAAGCTGTTTGGAAGCAGGTCACGAACCTCGCCAATGCTCATCGCCTCGGTCAGCTGAACCTGTGCAGAAGAACCACCGGCAAAGTCGATGCCCTTCATGTCTTCCAGCTGGGTAGCAAGCAGAGCAATGCCACCAATGATCAAAGCCGTCGAGATGACGGCCGCGCCTTTGCTCAGGCTAGTGAACGCAATGTTGGTCGATTCCGCCAACGAGCGGAACATCTTCACCTCGGTGATGGCCTTCTTATCGAAGACCAAGATGTGCATGATGACCTTCGAGAACACCAACGCCGAGAACATCGACGACAAAATACCCAACGACAGCGTTGCAGCAAAGCCGGCCACCGGACCAGTACCGATGAAGTACAGCAAGAACGCCGTAATCAACGTGGTCAGGTTGGCGTCGACAATGGTCGAGAAGGCGTTTTCGTAGCCGTTCTTGTAGGCCTGCGCGACTTCACGACCGCGTTTGCGTTCCTCGCGTACACGCTCGAGGATCAGGATGTTGGCATCCACCGCCATACCGATGGTCAACACCAAACCTGCCAGACCCGGCAAGGTCAGCGTGGCCTGAGTGAAGTACAGCGCACCGATGAGGATGAAAGCGTTGAACGCAAGCGACAACGCAGCAACGATGCCGTTGACCCAGTAGTAAGCCAACATGAACACCAGCACAGCTGCCAGGCCGATCAAAGCACTCCACATGCCGGTGTTGATCGAGTCCTGACCCAGCGACGGACCGACAAAGGACTCACTTTCCAAAATCGGCTGAATCGGCAGCGATCCGGTCTTCAGTACCGTGGTCAACTCCTTGACCTCGTCCGGCGAGAAGCCGGTAGCGCCACCGGTGATGATGCCGCGACCCGGCAAGCGGTTCTCAATCACCGGTGCCGAGTAAACCTCGCGGTTCAGAATAATGGCCATCTTGCGGCCAGTGAACTCGTCGGTGAAGTCGCCGAAGCGGTCTTTGGAGTGGCTCTCGAACTCAAAGCCAACTGCCGGGAAACCGCTGTTGTCGGTGGCTGGGAAAACGCCGTTGGCTGCAAGGCCGGCACCGGTGAACACCCACGACTCATCCGGATCATTGTTGTTGCGGATGGCGTCCTCGTTGCGAACCAAAGCAGCGTTGAGGCCAGGCTCAGCTTGCAGCGACATGTCGTCGTTCTTTTCGCTGAGGTCGTACCAAAGCACACCACTTCGCGGGCCATTGTTTGCCTCGTCAACGGTGTTGAAATCGCTGGCCGGTGCATCGGGGTTGGCCTCGCGCCAAGTTTTGAACTTGTCGATTTCCGTGGCTTTGCTTAGCGAATCCGCGTCATCGACAATGATGCGGAACTGCAGCGAGCCCTGGTTGACGATGGTGCGCTTAATTTGCTCGACTTCCGCCTTTTCCCGTTTGGGAATCTCGACCACGAGCTGGTCGGCTCCCTGCGGATAAATCGGAATGTCAGCCAAGCCGCCGCCATCCAAACGCAATTGGAAGATGTCGGCGATTTCTTGTGTGACTGCTGGGCGGTTGGCATCTGCCGGAAGATCGCCGCGCTGAATCGCGGTATCAAAATCGATCTTGTAGACGATGCGGGAACCGCCGGAGAGGTCCAAGCCCAGGTGGAGTTCAAAGGCCGCGAGCGACCAAATAGCCAGGACTGTCAGCAGAAAAATGCCGAAGAGCTTGCGGGGTAAGTTCGGGACCATGAGCTGGTCAAGCAGCGAGGTAAAGGTGAGTTAGGACGCGCGGAAACCCACCACGACCAACTCGGTCGCAGTGGGTTGCGAGTAGTCCGGCAAAGCCGGATTTAGAACTGAGCGGACTTGCCAACCCGGTCGCGGAGGAAGAAGAGCTTGGCGCGGCGCGGCTTACGGTTCGGACCGCGCTGGACGGTCACATTGACCACGCGCGGGCTGTGCAGCGGGAAAGTCCGCTCGACACCTTCGCCCTGAACCGTGCGGCGCACAGTAAAGGTCTGGCGGTAGCTGTGGCCGGCAAGGCGAATCACCTGGCCGATGAAGGGCTGAACACGCTCCTTCTGACCCTCACGAATGAGGTACTCCACGCGCACAAAGTCACCGACCTTGAAGGAAGGGACGTCTTCCTTCATGTGCTGCTTTTCGAGTTCGAGAATGATGTTATCCATGGTTAGCAGTCCGCTTGATCGCGGGGCTTACGGTTTGAGGTCAGGCCGACGCACCTTCGTGCGTTTGACCGCCTGCTGGCGGCGCCATTTGGCAATTGCGCCGTGATCTCCGCTGAGTAGGATCGGCGGAGTTGTCATACCCCGAAACATTTCGGGGCGGGTGTAGTGGGGGTGGTCGAGCAGGTCGGGCTCGGTGAAGGACTCGTGCACGGCGGATTCGTCGTGCCCGAGCACACCGGGGATCAACCTGGCGGCGGCTTCCACTACGGCCAGAGCTGGGATTTCGCCGCCGGCCAGAACAAAATCCCCAAGGGAAATTTCGGTCCAGTCGAACGATGTGCGAATCCGCTCGTCAAATCCCTCGTAGCGACCACAAAGCAGCAGTAAACGCTGCTCCTGGCTCAATTCCACGGCATGGGTTTGACGGAACGGGGCTCCGGCGGGGGTCAGGAGAATTTTACGGCAGGGGCCGTAAGTTTCTTCTGTCCATTCGATTGCGGCAAAGATCGGTTCGCATTTGAGGACCATCCCTGGGCCACCACCAAAAGGTCGGTCGTCAACCGTCCGGTGCTTGTCGTCGGTAAACCTCCGAAAATCAAGCAGTTGGACCGTTAGCAGGCCAGCCTTTTGAGCCCTCCCGAGTATCGATGCGTCGAGGTACGGTTGGACCGCCTCGGGGAACAAGGTGAGAAGATGGATCTCAAGCATCCCGGTGCTCCGGGAAAATGGCCGCATAGGATACGCGAATGCCTGGTTCCCGGCAAGCCAGATAGTGCCTTGTATCCGGCCTTTCCAAGGTTTATGTTTGGCATCGTGTTTACCGGACTCGTCCAATCCATGGGGAAGGTTGTAGCCGCGCGCCGAGAAGGCGGCGGAATGCAGCTCGACCTGGATCTTGGCCACCTCGCCGAAGGGCTTTTAGGTGGAGAGTCGGTCGCGGTTTCCGGATGCTGTTTGACTGTGACGAAGGTCGACGGAACAATTACCAGCTTCGATCTCTCTCAGGAGACCCTTGACAAGACACGCTTCGGGCAAGTTCAGCCCGGTGATCAGTTGAACGTCGAGTTCAGCTTGCAAGCCGGCGCGGCACTCGGAGGCCATTTCGTCAGCGGACACGTTGACGGCTTGGGTACCTTCCTCGGTCGCGAAACCCAAGGGGAATATGAAGTGCAAAGCTTCAAAGCCCCAGCTGAAGTTGCACCACTACTGATTCCTAAAGGATCGATCACGATCGACGGAGTCAGCTTGACGGTTGCCGAAATTCTCTCCCCAGATGAATTCACGGTTGCGCTGATCCCTGAAACTTTGACGCGTACCACATTGTCTGAATTAGAAAACGGCGACCAAGTCCACATGGAGGGCGACCTCCTAGGCAAATTCGTCTTCGCCTACTTAGACCGAAGGCAATCCTCGGCGGGTTCCACCGCCATGGGGTCAGCACAACCCTGATCCTACCCCTGACTCAATCCGCAATGAGACACACCCTTCCTTTCTGGGCCCTAGCATCCGCTTTGGCACTTGGTACCCAGGTCGAGGCTCAAAACGCCACCGCCCCTGGAGTAGACAGCTTAGAAATCTCCGGTCAGTTCCGCCTCCGCGGCGAAGTTCGTGACCTCGATACCGCAGGCAGCTCGCGCTCCTACAGCGCTCGCGCTCGTTTGCGTTTGGATTCCAAGGTTGATGACTTCATCGACGCAGCCTTGGAACTGCAATGGCAAGGCACCGCTGGTGGCGCCGTTGGTCACCAGTTGCACCAGGGTTACTTCACCTTGGCTGACTTGTTCAACACCGTTGACATGCAGGTTGGTCGTTTTGAAATGAAGTACGGTAACCAGCGCATGGTTTCGCCGCTGGATTGGTCGAACTTCGGTCGCGCTTGGGACGGCTTCCGCTTCTCCCACAACGCACCTGAGTACAACCTCGACGTCTTCTTCACCAAGCCGGTTCAAATGCAAGGTGCTACCGGTGGCGCAACTCCGAACGCCAACCGTAACTTCCACGGTGTGTACTACGAGCGCGCCTTGGGTGACATCAACGCCGACTTCTACTTCTTCAACCGCCAAGACGGCGTACGCGACGACTTCACCGTTGGTGTGCTGATGGATGGCGCCATCGAAGAGTGGACTTGGAGTGCTGAACTGGCCAAGCAGGCTGGTGATGCAGCAGTAGGCGTCGATGCCGACGGCTTTGCTCTGGCTCTGCGCACCGACACCAAGCTCGACGGCGACTTCAAAGTCGGCCTCGGCTTCGAGTACGCTTCGGGTCAAGATTCCAGCTCCGACAGCACCGCCTTCATGCCGCTGTTTGATTTCGGTCACGCCTACCACGGTCACATGGACCTGTTTGGCTGGAGCAACTTGATGGACCTCGTTGTCCGCACCGGTGCTCCGATCGATGAGAACTGGAAGTGGTACGGCGACCTGCACCTCTTCTCCCAGCCGGAAGAAGAAGTTTCGGGTGAGTCCTTCCTCGGTACCGAATTCGACCTCGGCCTCAAGGGTCACATCGGTCAGAACGCCTTCTTCTGGGGCGGCGTCTCCTACTTCATGCAGGGCGACGACGCAGCTACCGTTTCCGGTGGCATGGTCGAAGATCAGGCCTGGCTGTTCGCCCAGGTCGGCGTCAAGTTCTAAGGTTCAACCGAACCGTTCCAAAGGAGGTCGCTCTGCGGCCTCCTTTCTTTTTTGTCCAAGTTCGCCCTTGTCCGAGGGCTAAACACACCCGATAAAATGGCACGATGACGAGTGGCCTCCCGCGCTATTTAGCCTTGGACTGGAACGGCACCGTGGTGCCGTGGTTCGGCATGCCACCGTTCGCCGGCGCGCTGGATTTTATTGCCCAGTTGCGTAAAGCCGGTGTGCGCATCTGCGTGGTCAGTCACGCCGAACCGGCCCATATTCAAGCCGACGTCGCCCGTGTCGGACTCGAAGCCGACGAAGTTATCGGTACCGGCAACAAGAGATCCGAGTTTATTCGCTTGCAAACCGAGTGGGGCGGGGGACTCGCGATCGGCGATACCGGCATGGATATGCGCGCCGCCGTCGCCGCCGGCATCCCGTTTTTGCAAGCCCGGCTCGAGGGTCAACCGCTGCTGGAGCATGCCCATGGGTGTTTGAATGACTGGCACGAGGCGTCGTTGATCGTGCAGAGCATGGCCGGTCTTTACGCCCATAATTAAATCCTCGCGCCGTCGGTACTTGACCGCGCATCGGCGAGCGATAAAATGCGGGGCCGGTTTTCCGCGCCGATACATGGAACTAACTCTGCCACAGCGCCTTCAACGGTACGTCAACGGCTCATTTGAGCGCACGGTACTCCTTCAAAAGCGAGTTCGTCAGCTTATCCGTGGCGACGCCCCGCTGTTCGATGCCGAATTGGAGCACATCGACAACCCCATCGAGATCGCGTTGATCGAGATCTCCCGCGGGCTGATCGAGCTCAAAGAAGAAGAAGTCGAGAAGAAGCCGACGCTGAACTAGCGCCGCTTCTGCTCCTTCCGAACCCTGCGGTTTAACCGCGCATGTGGCCAGATATCAGCTGGCGCAGGCACTCTTGCAGGCTTTGGCGAAGGTTTGTGAAGCCTTCGTAATAGCAGGTTAAGCAAGGCTTTGCGCCGTCTTGGTCGCAGATTTCCCGCGCCTTTCGGGTGAAAGTCGTGCGATTCCAGTGAAGGATGATCAGCGCGTCGAAGCGTTCGCGCATGTCGCGGGCAAGCGTATTGATTTCGCGATGCCAGGATTGGTATTCGGCCATGCGCCAATGGCTTTGAAAGCCCATGACATCGGCGTATTCCTCTAGTTTGCCGCGGTGCTTGAACTGCCTTTCGCCGCCGCCGACGACCAGAATGCGCATCTTCAGACCGGGAGTTGCAGCAATTTGCGCGGCAAGCTCTTGTTCGGGCGCGGTCAGCGGGCGATCCCGGAAGGATGGAACTTCTTCGTCTGGTGCGTGAGTAAACCGGTCGTGGTCTTCGAGCACCCCGCGAAGGTCGTCGCGCTCTTCTTCGACCATTTGCAGCTTTTGCTTCAAGACCGCGGACTTATGCCTGCATTCATCAGCCTCGGCCCTGAGCAAGGCTTCGCGCTCCGAACTGTCCGAAGCCTCAAGTAGCTTGCGTTTAAATTCGGTGGCTCGCAATCGCTCCTGCTCAACGTCGGCCAACGCCTCCTCTAAGCGACCTTGTAGGCGCGATTTACGTTGACGCTCCGCGGCTAAACGTTCCTCGGCCTCGGCAATTTGATGGCGCGCATCCAGCAGTTGTTCTTGGATTTTCTCCTCCTTGAGACGCAATCGCTGCTCTTTATCCGAGGTGATCGGGCGCGGCGGGGCAGGTGCTGGTGCGGTTTTGGCAGTGGGCTGAGCCTCCGGCGCCGGGCACGGGTGCGCGGCTAGGAATTCAGACCAGTTTTCAACCAACTCCACTGCTGCGTCCCATTTTTCCGGCTCTTCGGCCGTCATCAAACCGGCCAAGGTTGCGGCGCGGGCGGCGCCGGAGAAGCTGGCGGGGTCGGTATCGGACCAATGGGTGTCGGGGATCGCCGGGACCTCACTGTTCAACGCGGGCAATAAGTCATCGATGACTGCGTTGCGCAGTTTCGGCATGTGCGGGATCGCGTCGGCGATTTGCGCGGCCGGATCGGGACGGCCCGGGCGCCGTCGGCCGGCGAGGCGTGCGAGGCGTTGCAGGGTTGCCGGCGGTAAATAATGGCCGAGCAGCGCGGCCAGCGAGTTCGGCTTACGGCTTAACACCAGCAGGGCCGAATCCAAACACGACTGCTCGGGGGACTGAGGATGGTTCATTGGGCGTAGCTATCATATTGCCCGTAGCCATGGGCCTGGAAGCGTCGACTGTCAGAAACTTTTTGCAGTGCTTGATAGCGCTGGTGGTGCTGACTGCGTGCAGCGGGAAGGACAATGACGACGTCAATGGTGCTGCAGATCAGCCCCCCAATGTGCTGCTGGTTGTCGTCGATACTTTGCGCGCCGATCATCTCGGCATCTACGGTTACCAAACCGCTCCAACTTCACCTTTTCTGGATCAGCTGGCCTCGGAGTCTCTGATCGTCGATGGACTCAAGGGGGTGACGTCTTGGACCATGCCGAGCATGGCTTCGCTGTACACCGGCAAGTTACCGGCCGAGCACCGCGTGATGCGCATGACCGGGAAGGTCGACGCTAGCTTGCAAGAACCGCAGACCTTGGCTGCGCAATTCCGGCAAGGTGGTTATGCCACGGCGTGCATGATGTCGAACTTTCTGCTGCTTAGCGGTCGTGGGTTTAATGAAGGCTTCGATGTTTATGACGACAAGTATGCGCGCAAACCCGATCCGCATCGTGGTTCCACCGCTGCCGACGTCGCGGATGGCGGCATCGATTGGCTCAAGAAGCAGGACGGCAAAAAGCCGTGGTTTTTGAACCTGCACTTTTTTGATCCGCACACCTCGTACGAGGATCACCCGTCGTGGAGTTTCACCGATCCCGCTTACTCGGGGTGGGTAAAAGGCGGGCTGGGCGACAAGGATTACAAAGCTAATCAGGCCACCTCCACCGCCGAAGATCGCCGTCAGTTGGCCGCGTTATACGACGAAGAAATCCGGGCCGTCGACGAAGCGTTGGCGCGTGTGGCCGCCCACCTCAAACAAAGCGGGCAATGGCAGAACACCATCGTGATCGTGACTTCGGATCATGGCGAAGAGCTTGCCGAACGCGGTTACATCGGTCACACGCGCACGCTGCACTTTGAGCAGGTGGACCTACCGTTGTTGATTCGACTGCCCAATCACCGCAGTGTGATGGGCAAGCGGCGCGGCTTGATGGGTCAGGCGCAGCTTTACAACACCATGCTGGAGCTCGCCGGATTGCCCACTCGAAGCAAATCCCAGCCGTCGGCCGCACCATGGTTGTTGAGCAATGAAGGCGGTTCGGCCAGGGACATGGTGTTTTTTGAGGTCGATTTTGTGCCGGTCAAGCCCGCCCCGGATCGCTTCGTGCGCAAGCGCGGCATGCAATGGGGGATGGAGTACAAATTGGTCGTCGACCGCAAAGCCGGCCTCGAATCGTTTTACGATTTGCAGGCGGACCCAGGCGAGTGGAAGAACGTCATCACCGACTCCCGCTACGCCGACCAAGTGAAGCAAATGCGTTCGCACATGGCGGCGCACACGTGGTATTGAAACTACCCGCCCCTCTTCGTTTGCTGCTGACCCCTTTGGGTTGGCTTTACGGCGGTGTGGCCAGGTTACGAGTGATGGCGTACAGACGTGGATGGATGAAATCCCATCGGCCGCCAATGCCGACGCTTTCCATCGGCAACTTGTCGGCGGGCGGCACCGGCAAAACGCCGCTGCTGCTCGATGCGCTGCGTTGGTTGCAAAAACAAGATGCGCAGACCGCAGTTTTATCGCGTGGATATGGCGGCGATGAAGGTCGCATCGTCGAACAGCGCTTTCCCGGAACCAAGTTGGTGGAGAACCCGAATCGCGTAGAAGGGCTCGCCCAACTTCAACAACGTGGTGGGGCCGAAGTTGTGCTGCTCGACGATGGCTTCCAACACCTTCGATTGCAACGCGATATCGACGTGGTTGTGGTCGATGCGACTCAACCGCTCGGCCCTTGCTTGCCAGCCGGTCTGATGCGCGAATTCCCGTCGGCATTGCGCCGCGCCGACGCCATCGTTCTCTCGCGTACCGAACTCGTGCCGGCCGATCGCGTCGACGCCCTGTGGCGACGCATCGATCAAATCCGCAGCGGGCTGCCGACGTTGCCGCGCATGGAAGGCGGAATGGGCGTGCATGACATTCGCAATCTCAGCAGCGGCGAATGCCAGCCACCGCAAGCCTTGAACGGCATGAAAGCCTTCCTCAGCGCCGGCGTCGGCAATCCCAGCTCCTTCGCCGACCTATGCGCTCGCGCCGGCGTCGAAATCACCGGCAAGGATTGGAAGTCCGACCATTACGCGTGGAAGTCCGCCGATTGCGGCAATTGGGATCAACACGCAACTGTTTTGGTCACTGAGAAGGACGGCGTAAAATTACAGCCCTTCGCCGGCGGCAACGTCTGGGAAGTGCGGGCCGATTGGCGATTCCATCGCGGACAAGCCGATTGGGAGGAACTGCTCAACATGCTTTACCTGCCGGTTCGCGCCGCCCACATCGAGCCACTTTGGACCGCCCACGACCCGGACGGCCGCTGCGTGCCCTAAGCATCGTTTTGGGAAAAATCAGAGATCTACGTCGCGCCATTCGCCGCACCTGGAAACACAAACCGGGTGTGTGGCCGTGGATCATGTCGTGGCCGACGCGTGGCACGCTTGCTTTATTGCGTTTGTTCCCAACGCGCTTATCGGTGGCCTTTGCCCACCGACTCGGTCGCATGGCTTGGTGGTCGGCACGCCGACGCAATTACGGACGCGCGCAAATGGGCTTGGCATTGCCTGAATTGTCGGACCCGCAACGCGACCAACTGCTCAAAGAATCCTGCGGCCACTTAGGCCGCACCGTCGCCGAGACCATGATCATGCTGCAACGTGATCGCAAAACCGGCTTGGAGGATTATTTCGAGTGGGAAGACGGCGCCCTTGAACAGCTCCATGCAGTGCGCGAAAAAGGGGCGGTCATTGTGCAAGCGCACCTCGGTGCCTTCGAGATTTTTGGCGCCGCTGCCGTGCAAGCCGAAGTGCGGCCGGCGTTCACGATGCGCATGCCGACCAATTACTACGTCGGCCAGCAATTGCTGAAAAGCCGCCAAGGTTGGGGCATTGAACTAATCCCGCGCCAAGGTGCGGTGCGGCGCATGCTCACCCATATGAAGGGCGGCGGTGCAGTGATTTTGGCGACGGATCAAAACGCCCAGCGCGCACCGATTTTTGTGCCGTGGTTCGGCAAATTAGCTGCTACCGAACGGGCTGCAGCTGCCATTGCTTTGCGAACCGGTGCACCGGTGTTGGTGGGTTGGTGTTTACGCACCGAACGGTTCGGCAAGTACAAAGTCGGCGTCACCACGCTGCGCGAATCCTGTGCCAAGCAACAGGCCAGCGACGAGGCGGTCATGGAGTTGACCGCGCAAATGCACCAAGAATTGGAAGCTGTGATTCGCCGCAATCCCAAGCAATACTTGTGGATCCACGACCGCTACCGCACACGCCCTTCCGACCGCCAGGAAACTGAATGATGACCGACCGCGACCTCATCCTGCTGCTGCAATCCCTGCAATCCGCCCGCATCGCCGTGGTCGGAGATTTCATGGTGGATCGCTACGTCTGGGGCGACGCCTTGCGCGTTTCGCCTGAAGCACCGGTACCCGTGGTCCATGCCCAACGCGAGGATCATCGCTTGGGTGGCGCCGGCAACGTAGTCGCCAACATTTGTGAACTGGGCGCCCACGCCTTCTGCGTAGGTGTAGTCGGCGACGATGAAGCCGGCGGCGAAATGGTTGACGGCCTAAAAGCTATGGGCGCCGACGCCGACGGCATGGTGACCGATTCATCCCGGCCGACCATTCAAAAAATTCGCGTGATGGCGCGCAATCAGCAAATGCTGCGCGTCGACCGCGAAACACCGGCCGCCATCGAGGACAAAGTCGCCGCTCAGTTGTTGCAACAGCTCAAACAATCCGAGTGGCAAGCGCTGGTGCTTAGCGATTACGGCAAAGGCACGTTGCCGCTACCGCTGATGAAGGATGCCATCGCCGAAGCCCGTCGCCGTGGCGCACCGGTTTTGGTCGATCCCAAGCACCGCGACTTCTCGCGCTATCAAGGTGCGACCTTGATCACACCAAACCGCGCCGAAGCCGAAGCAGCCTGCGGCGAAAGCCTTGCCGATATGGAAGCACTTGCCGTTCGCGGCGAAGCGCTGCGCAAGCACGCCGGCATCGACGCGCTGCTGATTACCCTCGGCGATCAAGGCATGTACTTGCTCGAAGAAGGCAACCCCGGCCTGCATCTGCCCACTGCGGCCCGTCAGGTGTACGACGTCACCGGTGCCGGCGATACCGTCATCGCGATGCTTGCCGTAGCCCTCGCCGGTGGTGCCGATTTACCGGGCGCAGTGCGGCTTTCCAATGTTGCCGCTGGTTTGGCCGTCGCCAAGGTCGGCACTACTGCTGTAGGTCGCAATGAATTGGAGCACCAACTGCGAACCGCCAGCTCGGAAAATAAAATCATCGCCGTCGACGACGAAGCTAGTCTGCAATCCGCGCTCGCAACCTTGCGCCGCGAAGGTCGTCCGGTTGTCTTTACCAATGGATGCTTCGACATTCTGCACGCCGGTCACGTCCGCTATCTGCGCGAAGCACGCCAACTGGGCGACGCAATGGTCCTCGGCTTAAACGACGATGATTCGGTGCGCCGCCTCAAGGGGGCGGAACGACCCATCAACAACCAATGGGACCGCGCCGAAGTTTTGGCCGGATTGGAGTGCGTGGACTTAGTCGTGCTTTTCGCTGAAGACACGCCGGAAAACCTGATTCGCAACATCTGCCCTGACGTTTTGGTCAAAGGTGCCGATTACAAAGACAAAGGCGTGGTCGGTGCCGAGTTTGTGCAAGACAGCGGCGGCGAAGTACGGCTGATCGACTTGGTGCCGGGTCGCAGCACGTCGGCCATTGTCGAGCGCATTCGCGAGAACTGATGCCCGAGACGCAAGCCAAATCCGAGTCGGTTGCAGCGCCAACAGAGCTGCGACCACGCGGGATTTGGATGGCACTATTGGGCGCAGTAGCCGGTTTGTTGGCCGGCTTGCTGGGCATTGGCGGCGGCTTGTTGGTTGGTCCGGTGCTGATGCTGTTCGGCTTTGGCTTAAAGCGTGCCTTCGGCAGTGCACTGGCCGTCGTGCTTGCCGCGGCGACGGTGGCGGTTATCACCGAGCTCATCCTGCAACCGTCCAACTTCCATTGGTTGGCGGCGCTGTTTTTGGTGATCGGCGGGCAGCTCGGTGCCAAAGCTGCCGGTACCTGGATTCACAGAATTTCCGAGCAACAATTGCGCTGGGCTTTCCTCGCCTTGGTGCTTTACGCCAGCCTGCGCAACCTTGGTGTGCTCGGTGAAATCCCATCCACCGCATTACCCGGTTTAGCGGGCGACGAGCAGTGGTTGCAGTGGATCCTTTGCTTAGCCCTCGGATTCCTCGCCGGCAACTGCGCGGTGTTTTTCGGCGTCGGCGGCGGCGTCGTCATGGTCCCCGGAATGGTCCTGGCAGTGGGGGGCTTCGTCGTCACCGAAGCGATGGCGACCAGCTTGCTGGCAATGGTGCCGATTTCTGCACTAGGGTTGCGATTAGCCGTTCGCGACCGACGTGTCGACGGCCGGGTGTTGCCGCAACTGTTGCCCACAGCATTCATCGGCGCAATCGTCGGCGTCAGCTTGCGCAACTACGCATTAGCCCCAGACCAGCTGTCCGTGCTCTTCGGCGCTTTTCTGATGTGGGTGGCGTTTGAATTGGTTCGCCGCAGCCGCTCGTCCCCTAAGGGCTAACCGCGAACCCATTCTTAGTGCGTGCTCGGATTGCGTTCCGGATCGGCACTGGCGACGTAAATCTTCACCCGATTGCGTCCGGCTTCCTTGGCCCAATAAAGCGCTTTATCCGCTTCGTTGACCATTTCCATGACGTCGGGGCGATCAATCCCATCTGCCGAAGCCACGCCAAACGACGACGAGATCTTCAGCATGCGGCCGTCTTCGGCGCGAATCTCTTGGTTGGCGAGCAGGGCGCGACACCGTTCGGCGATTTCCGCCGCTTGAATGATGTCGGTGTTGGGTAAGACCAGCAAAAATTCTTCCCCACCCCAACGGCCGACGTGGTCGCCGGAGCGCACGCATGCTTTGAGGCAATCGGAAACAACTTTCAATACCTGGTCGCCGGTGTTGTGACCAAACTCATCATTGATGGTCTTGAACTTGTCAACGTCGGTCATCACTACGCCTAACGGCTGGCGTGCACGACGACAACGATCTTCATCGACGCGCAGAGTTTGCATCAACGCACGGCGATTGATCAAACCGGTCAAGCTGTCGGTCATCGCCAAGGTTTCATTGATCTTGCGTTGCTTTTCCAACTCCATCTGCAACGCCATGCTCTTGGCGCCGGCGCGGAAACGAGCGAGCAGTTCAATCTTGTTAAATGGCTTGGCAATAAACTCGTTGGACAACGCCTCGAAGAACCCAGCTGCCAAATCTTCGGTGGTGTTGCGCGACGTCAGCATCAAAATGAAGGGCTGCAATGGGCTCTCTTCATTTGCTTTGCGAATCTTCTTGCATAGCTCAATGCCGGTTAACCCGGGCATTTCCCAGTCGGTAATCACCAATTCGGGACGTTGCTCCTGGTAAATCCGCCAAGCTTCGGCGCCGTCGGTGGCGATCAACATCGGGAAGCCTTCTTTTTGAAGAACCCGCTGAATGAGCTTGCGGATGACAGGGTCATCGTCGGCGATGAGGATCCTCATCGGGCTATCCGTCAACTGAGGGGTCGAGTCTGTGTTCGTGGGGGACATGGTCTCGAATAGTTAGGCGCTTTTCTTTTGCTGGGCGAGGCTTTGCCATTTCAGCAAAGCTTCCTGGAGGTCTAATTTGCGCAGCGGTTTGGTGTAGTAATCATTCATACCGGCACCCAAACACTTGCTGCGGTATCCCTTCATGGCGTGAGCCGTTAATGCCAGAATCGGAACTTCGCGACCACCCGGGAGTTCGCGGATCAGGCGGGTGGCTTCCATTCCATCCAGCTCAGGCATCTGGATATCCATGAAGATCAAATCTTGGTGCTTATCCTTAAAGCTATCGACGGCTTCCTGGCCGTTGGTAGCAAGGTCTACGTGCATCCCAAACTGTTCCAGCATGCGTTTGGCGATGCGGGCGTTTGTTGGGTTGTCCTCGGCAACCAATACATTCATTGAAGTCAAAGCGCCCTCTGGGGAGGAAGCAGCAGGTGCCGCTTTCGCTTTGCGTTCGGGCTTACCCTTCCAAATCAGGTCGCGCAAGTCAGCAACCGGATAGGGAGGTCCGATTTGGCGCAAGTTGTAATCCTTGTCCGCCAAATCTTCTCCCCGCGACAGCAGAATTAATTCCGCTTTCAACGGGTGGAGCAGCGTCATCAATTGCGAAACACTGCCGTACTCGTCTACCGTTGGGTCGACGAATAAAAAGCCGCCTTCCTTGAGGAATTCCTGGCATTCATGGGCCAGTGCAACCTGCGGACGAAGCGTGCGCACGTTCAATCCAATGCGCTTCAGACGGCGAGCCAAGGTGTGAACTGCATGGCTGGCACGAGCGGCAATCAATACGTTGCCCTTGGCCGATGCCGGGCGAAGTTCGTCTTCCACCCGAATCGGAACTTCCACATGGAATGCGGTGCCGACGTCGGTTTGCGAATCCACCTCAATTCGGCCATCCATCAGGTCAACCAAACGGCGAGTGATGGTCAAACCCAGACCGGTGCCACCATGGACTCGGGTGGTCGAACCATCGGCTTGAGTGAAGCTCTGGAAAATGGCTTCAATGCGATCCTGTGGAATTCCTTTGCCCTGGTCGCGAACTTCCAATACCAACAACGCTCCGGACGGCCCGCCTTGCTTGATGCGAGCTTTCAGGCTGACGGCGCCTTGATTGGTGAACTTGACCGCGTTATCCAGCAAGTTGTGGATCAACTGCTTGAGACGCACTGGATCGCCCACAGCTTTGTTGGGCATATCCAACGGAGCGTCATAGATGAACTGGAGGCCGGCTTCATGCGCCGCAAGCGCGTGCAAGGTTGCAACGTCGTCCAAGATTTCGGCCAGTTCAAATTCTTCTTTGACGAACTCAAATCGATCGGCTTCAATTTTCGACAAGTCAAGCACGTCATCCAGAATGGCGAGCAAATCTCGGCCGCTGGATTGCAGCAGTTCCAGCAAACTGGATTGATCTTCTTTGAGCTCGGTTTGGCCCAACAATTCGGCGGTGCCCAAAATGCCGTTCATCGGCGTGCGCACCTCGTGACTCATATTGGTCAAAAATTCGCGCTTCGCTTGGTTCGCCGCTTCGGACTTTTGCAAAGTCTCGGCCATGCTGACCTTGGCCGCTGCCAGGTCGCGGACTACGTCCTCATTGCGGTATTGCTGAAGCAGGTGGCTCCACAGAAGCATGCGCGCTTTTTTGGATCCGGCCAAGCCAAATACAAAGGAGGCTAGGCAGAGGCCGGCAAGTACGCGTTCCAATCCACCTGGCTGAATCGCCAAGCCGACCATCGGCGGAGCGAGGATGGCTATGCCAAAGCCAAGGAAGGTGGCCGAGTGCGCCGAAAGGGTGACCACCGCGCCCGAGCACAGAGCCGACAACACCATGACAATGATGGCACGGTGGGCGATGTCCATGTGCGGCAGCGCAAACAAGTAACCGGTGCTCCACACCAAGCCACCGCCGACGACAACCGCGAAGTGGGCCCAATAAACCCGCTTGTTTACCGCGCCCAAATCTTCGATTTGCAAAACGCGCGCAGCGCGGAATCCGCGTACACCGCAGATAGCCAATATGCCGCCAATCCATAGGACTAGCGTCATGAGCGGTACAGTGCTCTTCAGCAACAAGAAGACGACGATGGCCACCAGGCTGTGGCCGATCACCGCACTTTTTTCTTGCTGATGGAGGGCAAAGACCAAATCCCGATCAAGCTTGGCTTGATAGGGTTTCAGCGCTTTCAGCAATGGGTTCACGGTTAGGTCAACGATTTCAGAGATGGAGTCAGTAATCGCCAGATTTCTATCGGCTGGTTACCGGTTTGCCCTAAAGGCATAGAGCTGAGACACTTCAATCCAATAATGAGTTTGATCATCTCCGCACTGACATGTTCCCTTTCGGCCATACTCGCCCCCCAGCTACAGGAGCAGAGCGCTGAAATTCCCGCAGGAATGCCGCATCCCACGCTGCCGCAGCAGCTTCACCAATGGGAGGAACTCAATACGGGGAGGGCGGAATGGTCTGAGCTCCGACTCTGGCACGCGCTGAAGCCGGGATCATTGCTCAGCGGCGATTGGGACGGCAGTTACGCCGAAGCTCGGCTAGAGAGGGCAGATAGGCTCGCCGCGCTAAATGAGTGGACCGATGCGGAAATGCGCGATTGGCTCAGCGCAACCGCCCCCAAACCGGTGCGGGCGATGATTTCCGTCCGTGAAATCCCGGTCGGGAAAACTGAACTGGACGGCAAAAACATTTTCGTAGGTTCCCAGCCGCTGATGCCGGGTGTGCCGACCACCCTTGGGAATTACGGAGCGCGGCCGGTGGTTGCCGAAATCGATGTTGAGATCGCGCAAGCTTCCAACATCGCCGACCCGGATATGGGCTGGCTGTTCGACGGCGTTTCCGTCGCCGTTGCCGTGGTGCCGCTTGGCCAGGACCGCTGGTGGGCGGAATTTGCCATGACCGTGAGTGAAGCCGGCGAGTCCGAAACCATCGATACCGGCAGCGGCGAAATCCGCGGCAAGAGTCGCGAAAACGCCAAGGTGCTCGAATTTTCAGGTCCGATCCTGGCTCGCAACGGTTCAGCGGCGGAAATTCGCATGCCCGGCATGCAGCCCGGTTCCACCCTTGCCGTGCAGCTGACCCTAACAGGCGAGCGCCAACCTGCGATTTTCCAGGTTGGGGACTATTTGGCCGTAGATTTGCCTACCGTGCCGCTGGATCCCGGCCTGGCCACGCTGCTGGATGAATCCGGCGATAAATTCCTGTGGTCGTCGCCCAACGGCATGCTGATCGTTGAGGCTGCAGGAGGCTCGATGATTGCTGAGGAACTGGTGAATTCCGCCACCGGCGTCACTGGCGTCGACTTGGGTTTGGCTCTGGAGACTGGCCCCGATCGCACCATGCCGCTGGTTCAGGTCCCCGGAATCGTCGGTCGTGACTATTGCTTTGCGGCAGGCCACGCCTACGACGTTTTGGTCGACTGGGATGTGGAAGTGGCCAGCGAATCGCGCATTCCCAGCCCTATCTTCGCCCGCTTGTTCGAAGGATTCGCCGGTTCCATGCGCGCCGAAGCCGATGGCGGCGGCATTGGCGGGACCATGCTGGACGCCGAATTCAGCCGCATTCACATGGGGGAGCCTGCCCAGCTGAAGTTGGCGGGTGAAACCTACGGCGGCGGAGAACGCGAATTGAAGCTGTCGCCGGTGCAAGTCAAATGCGAGCGCCCGGAACGCCACGTTGCCAAATTCCAATGGGAAGGCAGCTTGCCCAGCGTGACGATCAGCAAAACTTTGCCCGCCCAAGTCGGCTACGGCACGCTGATGGGGCTACGGCTGACGGCGACCGAAGTAGTCAATCGTTAGTCGGATTTCCCGGCTCAAGGGCCGGATTTGATGTTGGCTGGACATCGGGAGATTTATGCTAATCCCGATGCTCCAGCCTCTTTCCCTAATTCTCCTTGCGGTGCCGCTGAGCGCATGTGCCAGCGTAGACGCCCAGACCGTGGCCGCCGCCGACGCCACCCCGACGTTGGCCGCCCAAGTCCTGCCGGAACATAAGGTTCCGCGGCGGCCTTCTCTTTCGCCGGACGGCTCCAAAATCGCTTACAGCCACAGCGGCGACATTTGGGTTGCCGGTCTGGCCGACGGCTCCGCGACACGACTGACCGCTCACCCCGGTTACGACACCTCGCCAATCTGGTCGCCCGACGGCAGCAAGATCGCTTTCGCCGGCAATCGCCACGGCAACTTCGACACCTTTGTCGTCGCCGCTGCTGGCGGAGAACCGCAGCGATTGACTTGGTTGTCGGAAAGCGAAGCCCTGCATGGTTGGCTGGACAACGACACCTTGTTGCTGGGCATGACCCGCGACCGTTGGTACAACCGTTACGGCCGTGGCCAAGGCCTGTGGACGGTGAATCTGGATGGAAACACGCCGCAGTTGTTGGGTGACTTCCCAACCGGTCGCTGTGCGATTTCGCCGAACGGAAACGTCATTGTTTATGAACGTGGTTCCGGCGATCAGCGTCGGCGCGCTTATCGCGGCCCGGCCAACAATGACTTGTGGGTTTTTGATCGCAGTAGTGGCGAACACCGCGCGCTGACCGAAACCGATGGCAGTGAGTTCTGCCCGCAATTCAGCGCCGACGGCAACTCGGTTTACTTCTTGAGCGATGCCAAGTGCGATCAAAACGCCGATGCCCGTGACCTAGGCATGTGGAAGGTGCCGCTCAAAGGTGGCAAGGCCAAGTTGGTTTATCACCCCGGTGGCCGTTCCTCGCTGCGTTACAACACGGTGCGTTCCGATCAAGGAATCGCCGTCAGTGAATTGGGTGATGCCTTTGTGCGCATTAACTTGAATGATGGCAGCGCCGACACTTTACGCGTATTTGGTGGTGTGGATTCTTCTATCCCGAATCAAGCAACCGTAACCGTAAGCGGCGGGGCATCGGAACTGGCAGTTTCGCCCGACGGCGAGACCATTGCCTTTGTTGCGCGCGGCGATTTGTATGCGCTGCGCAAGCACGACAAGATCGAACGCGCGGCGCGGGTTACGTCGGCGGCGGCCATTGATGGCAACCCGGTTTGGGTAGAGGACGGCAAGGCTTTGTTGTTTGTGTCCGAGCGTCACGGCAATGGTGAGATTTATAAGGTCACCACTTCGGATGAAGACACGCCGTTTTACTTGGAGCGCAACTTCGTTGAAACGCGCTTGACCAACACCGATGAAAATGAATCCGCAGTTTCTCTGTCGCCGGACGGCAAGACATTGGCATGGGTTCAGGGCAACGGACGATTTGTCGTCGGCGATCCCAAAACCTTGGCGATCAAGCGCGAGATCTACAACAGCTTTGAGGGGCCTGATTACGCCTGGTCTCCTGATTCCAAGTGGTTGGCGTACTCGGTTTCCGATGACGACTTCAACTACGAGATCTACTTGTCGCTGGTTTCGGTGGAAGGCGTTGCCGCAGATGCACCTGGCGTGCAGCCCTACAACATCACCATGCACCCGGACGACGATACTAGTCCTCGCTGGTCGCCGGATGGACGCAAGCTGACTTTCACTTCGCGTCGCCGCATGCTCGACGAAACCGATGTTTGGCTTTGCCACTTGCGCAAAGAAGATGTCGAAATGACCGAGCGCGAGCGCTTGGAAGCCGAAGAGGCACGTGCTAAGGCGAAGAAGGAAAAGGCAAAGAAAGAGAAGGCCAAGAAGGACGAACCGAAGAAGGACGAACCGGGTAAAGACGAGCCCAAGAAGGACGAGCCGAAGGCCGAGCCTAAGTCCGAACCGAAGGCTGACCCCGCCAAACAAGAGCCGGCCAAGGCTGATGCCAAGCAAGAAGGCGAAGGCAAAAAAGATGGCGACAAGGAAGAGAAGGAAAAGAAAGAGGTCGAGCCCACCGTCATTGATTTCGATGGCTTGCGCGATCGCTTGCGCCGCCTCACCAACGCCGAAGGCAACGAATCGGCATTGGGTTGGGATGCCAAGTCCGAGAAGGTTTACTACAACGCCACGCTCGGTACGCGGCTGACATCCGGCACCTCGGGTGATACCGGTTTCTTTGAAGTCGACATTTACGAGCGCGACCCCAGCAAGTTGTTGTCGTCGCGTGTGTCGTCGTTTGTGACCGGCGAAAAAGAGGTCTACTACGTTCGTTCCGGCAACGTGCAAGCACGCGGCGGGAAGGAGACCACTTACCCGTTCTCGGTGCGCATTCGCGAAGACCGTCCAGCCTTGCGCGGCGCGATCATCGATCAAGCATGGCGCGTGTTGCAGGACTGGTTCTATGACGAAAACTTCCACGGTGTGAACTGGAGTTCGGAGCTGAACAAGTGGAAGCCGATTGCTCAAGCTGCGTCGACGCCGGAAGACTTCGAAGACATCATGAACTGGATGCTCGGCGAGCTGAATGCCAGTCACATGGGCTTCTACGGTGATGGTGGTCTGGCTGCCGCCGAGGTCGACAGCACTTCGACCGGCGTCTTGGGTGTGGTTTGGGATCACGCATACACCGGCCCAGGTCGCAAAGTTCTGGAAGTGCTGCCGGATACTCCGGCTTCGCGCGATGCCAGTCGCTTGCAGGTCGGTGACGTCGTCCTGGCGGTCGATGGAATCAGCCTGGCTGAAGACGGCAACTGGGATCGGTTGATGGCCGGAACTGCAGGTCAGGAAACCATGCTGACGGTGACCACCGACGGTGAGCAGCACGATGTCTTAATTCGCCCGAGTGGTTATTCGGCGCTGCGAGGCGCTTTGTATGACCGCCGCGAACGCAACCTCCGGAGCAAGGTTGAAGGCGGCAGCGAAGGCAAATTGGGATACATCCACATTCAGGCCATGGGTACGCCCAGCTTGCTGGAATTCGAGCGCAAGCTCTACGCGGCAGGTCACGGCAAAGAGGCTCTGGTCATTGACGTGCGCGACAACGGCGGTGGTTGGACCACCGATATGGTGCTGAGCATGCTGATGGTCAACGACCACGCGTTCACCATTCCGCGTGGCGGCGGCGTCGGTTATCCGCAGGGACGCCGCATCTTTGGCACCTGGAACAAGCCTGTGGTAGTGTTGTGCAACGAAAATTCGTATTCCAACGCCGAAATTTTCTCGTGGGCGATCAAAACGCTGAAACGCGGACCCTTGGTTGGCAAACAAACGTTTGGAGCGGTGATTTCTACCGGCGGCGCAGGCCTGCTCGGTGGCAATTTCATCCGCATGCCATTCCGTGGCTGGTACGTGCTCGATGAAGCAAAGACCAACATGGAATTAAACGGTTGTCCGCCGGATTACGCGGTGGAGAACTTGCCCGGCGATTTCGCTTCCGAGCGTGACCGCCAACTTGAAAAAGCAATCGAAATCGGGCTTTCGCTCGTAAAGTGATGCATTCCATGGGTCCTACTTCGGTGGGGCCCAAAACCAACGCTCCTTTGTACGCTCCATGATTCTTCCCTTACAAGAAACCCAAGCTTCCGGCGGCTTCCTGGATCAAGTCAGCCAGGCTTTTAGCAACGACATTTTCATGTCGTGGGAGTTCTGGACAGTGATGTCCGTGATCCTGCTGATCGGAGAAATTCTGACGGCGGGCTTCCTGCTTGGTGCCTTCGTTCCGGGAACAATTACTGCTGCGCTCCTCGCCGCATTCGGCTGGGGGTTCCAAGCGCAGCTGTGGGGCTTTGTCGGTGGCACTTTGGTCGGTCTATTTTTGATTCGACCGCTTCTGCTTCGCAAGCTGGAAGTAGAAGGTGAACCTACTAACGTCGAGGCTCTTTGTGGCTTGGACGGTGAAGTGGTGGAAGAGATCTCTCCGCGAAATCCGGGCCGAGTTCGATTGCGTTCGGAAGAGTGGCGGGCAACCGCAACTCAAGCTATTCCCGCCGGAGCACAGGTTCGTGTGCTTGGTGTGACTGGCAACACTCTTGAAGTCGAGGCTCTCGGCTAATCCGATTCCCCAATCATGTTTTCCTGCCCAAACAAATGGAAGCTCTCGTTGTCACTTTTGTCGTCTTCATCATCGTTCTTGCGGTCTTTGGCCTCAAGGTCGTGCACCAAGCTGAAGTCGTCGTCATTGAGCGACTGGGTAAATACAGTCGTACTCTGCAACCCGGTATTAATTTCATCTTTCCGATTGTCGATCGGCCGCGGGCCATCGCCTGGCGATCGGTGGTGACCAGCTTGAAGGGCGCCACCGTGGTCCAAGAGGCGCATACCTCGCGAGTCGATTTGCGCGAACAGGTGTTTGACTTCCCGAAGCAGTCGGTGATTACTTCGGATAACGTCGTCATTGAGATCAACGGTCTGCTTTACTACCAGATCACCGATCCCAAGCGCGCTGTTTACGAGGTTGCCAACCTGCCGAACGCAATTGAGAAGTTGGCGCAAACTACGCTGCGTAACATCATTGGTGATTTGGGTCTGGACCAGACATTGTCGTCGCGTGATGACATCAACTTGCAAATGCGCGCGGTGCTGGACGAAGCCACCGACAAGTGGGGGGTGAAGGTCAACCGCGTCGAGATTCAGGACATCGATCCGCCGCACACGGTGCGCGAGGCGATGGAGATGCAGATGAAAGCGGAGCGGGAACGTCGAGCTGTGATTCTGGAGGCGGAAGGTGTGAAGCGCGCGCAGATTTTGCGTGCCGAAGGTCATCGTGACGCCGACATCGCTCGCGGTGAAGGTGACCGCCAATCAAACATTCTGCGTGCAGAAGGTGAAACCAAGTCGTTGCAACTGGTGGCCGAAGCACTGAAGCAGTCCAACGTGGATCCCTCGCAATATCTGATTGCGACCAAGTACTTGACCACTCTGGCCGAGATTGGTGGGTCGGAAAGCCGCGCCGACAAGACGGTCTTCTTGCCCTACGAGGCAACCGGGGTGATGTCCAGCGTTGGCGTTCTCAAGGAGATGTTTACCGCAACCGGTGGACCGGGTGGACCGGTTTCTCCGCCGCCTCCACCGACCATGTAATCGCTGAACAGCGCCGACTTGCCAACTAGTTGGCAGCCAAAACCTGCAGGTTCTCAACCAGAGCCTGCAGGTCTTTTGCGTGATGGGCGATCGGCAGGTGGGTGGGCATCGGCGTTTGGTAGCGCTCAAGGAAACCCAGTGGGAAGCCGAGTTCATGCGCCGGATTTAAGTCGTAGTGCGGAGTAAAGCTGACGTGAAGCACCTCGGCCGCAGTGCAGCCGAGTTTCTCCAGCGCACGATGCCAGTGTGCGGGTGCAGGCTTGTATCTTTGCACATGCTCGGCCGAGACGAACAGATGCACATCGGTTTTCAATTGCTGCTCGGCGGTTTGCAACAGGATGCTGTGATCGCAATTGCTCAACAAGCCGACCTTGGTCATGCCAGCCAATTGCTGCAACGCCGCCACCGTATCGGCGAAGGGCGGCCAATGCGGCTGGCTGTGGGCAAACTGCAATCCCTGTTCCCGCGGAAGTTCTACCCCGCAAGTTTCGGCGCAGGCGCGCTGGATGGATTGACACAAAATTTCCACGTACGGCATCCACGGACCCGCCTCTAGCTCGATTTCAATCGGGCCGCGTGCTTCGATCAGCTGTGGAATGTGGTCCAAGTGCCCTTGCAGGGCGGACAGCTCGCGCAGCGCGTCGGATTGGCCGCGATGCCAGTCAATCAAAGTTCCATAACAATCAAATGTCACCGCGCGGTAGGGGAAGGCCATATCAGAGTTTAGCAACGGCACAAATTCCGATTCCGGGCGCAGAAAGCGTGAACCTGCGGCTCCGCAGCCGTACAACAGACCATCATGTCCACCCATGCCGCCGTCGTCTGTCAAGATTTGCATGTACGGCTCGGTCGTACCGAGGTGCTGACCGGGGTGGACCTACAGGTCAATGCTGGAGACCTGTACGGCTTGCTTGGGCGAAATGGCGCCGGCAAAACCACGTCGATGCGGGCAATGTTGGGCTATCAGCCCTTTCACCGTGGCGCGGCCGAGATTTTTGGAGTCGCTGCGGCGAGCATTCACAAGGTTAGCCAGCCCATTGGTGTGGCCCTCGACCCGCCGGGATTGGACGACAGCTTGACGGTTCGACAAAACCTTGAGTTGGCTCGCATACGCGGAGGCATAAGCGGCGGTCGCTCGGTGGACGAAGTGCTTGACCTCGTCGGCCTAACGCATCGTGCCGGCCATTACGGCGATCGACTTTCCCATGGCCAAGGCCGACGGGCGGCAGTGGCGCGCGCCCTGTTGGGTGATCCGCGGCTACTGGTTTTGGATGAGCCGCTGTCCGGTTTGGATCCGCAAGGCGTCGAGACGTTGATCGATTTGTTTTTGCATCTGAGCCGCGACCAAGGCGTCACCGTGTTGCTGTCCAGTCATCACTTGCGTGAGGTTGAAGATGTATGCACGCGCGTGGGCATGATCGAAGGCGGCCGCACCGTGTTGGAAGGGGAAGTCGTTGGTTTGTTGCAGCAAGCCGGCGACGGATTGCGCATCCACTGCTCCCGTGTCGATGTCGCGACCAAGCTGATGGCCCAGCATCCCGGCGTACGAGAAATTTCACCTGGTGCCAACGAGGGTGAACTCCGAGCCAAGCTTGATTCCAACTGCGATTTAGCCGCGTTGCTGCAAGCTCTCGTTCAAGCCGATTGCGGTGTAGAAGAATTCAGTCGCGAACGCGCCAGTTTGGTTGACGTCTTCCAAGCCGCCGTCGAAGCTCCGTCCAAGAATCAGGAGGCGGTGGCATGAGTGGTTTTTGGCGTGCCTTCCGCGGCGAACTTTATTTGCTTCGCAGCCGACGCTCAATCCGCCGCGCACACCTGCTGGTTGCAGTTGTTGCAATCCTTCACGTGGTCGGGTCATTTTTTCTGCTCAAAGCCCAAGCCGGCATGGAAGGCGTCGAGCCGGCTGATCTTGCCGGGTGGAACTTTTGGCCGCGCATCGCCGCGGGTGCCCGAGCTGCCATGTACTTCGTCGAAGTTGTGGTCCTCGCGCTGATCGCCGGCTCCTTCCCAACCGAAATCGCCGGCGGAGTAGTTCGAGATCCTCTGGTTCGCCGCATCTCGCGCCCGGCGCTGACACTGGCCCGTTCGTTTGCGGCACTGATCTTGCCGCTGACTCTTTATGCCACTGCGGTTGCCTTCGCTTGGATGACCTCGGCGGCTTTGTTTGACCCCGGCCCAATCCTCGACGAGGGCGACATCATTCTCGACGAAATCGATGTCAAAGAACCCGTGCAGTTGGCATTGCTGCATGGCTTGCCGGCAATTTTCGCCTTAGGCGCCTTTGCCGTGGCTCTTTCAGTTGCCTTCCGCAAAGGCGTGGTTGCCGTTGGCGTTGGTTTGGGCTTGGTGCTCAGCGCGCGCATTCTGCATGAACCGCTGGGCGAAAAAGCGCCGTGGTTCTTCGCCGACACTTTGGCCGGTCTCGGTCCCGATTCCTTCCTGGAGCAAGCCGCCGGTTTTGCCCTCGGTTTCGGCAATTACTATCCGGAGAGTTTCAACGACGTTGTTGACAAGGGTTGGTATGCGCCGCTGCCGACACTTGCAGCCTTTATCATTGCGGCCTTAATCCTGTTCCGTCGTCGTTCCCTCTGAGTCCGTTTCCTGCGCATGACCAAAGCACCGACCTGTGTTCTTCGAGTCCTCACCGGCGTCGCACTGAGCCTGCTTGCATCTTGCACTTTCCGCACCGAACCGGAGCCACTGCCTAAAGGGTTCTTCGCCTTGGAGGCGGCAACCTACCAGGCGGAAGAATCCACCGGTTGGATTGGCGCCACCTTGGAAATGAACGACGCCGACAGTTTGGAGTCGTTGGACATCATGCCCGGGATTCGAGTCAGCGCGGTGGTCGAAGGAGGCCCCGCTCACGCCGCCGGTCTACGTATTGGCGACGTGCTCCTCAGCTTCAACGGCACGCCCACCGACGACCCCGATCGATTGAACGCCATTTTGCTAGGAGTGACGGAAGCACAACAAGCTTCGCTGGAAATCCAACGCGGCAATGAGGTGCTCGAAGCAAGAGTTGAGGTGGAATTGCGCCGCGACAATCAAATGCACAGCTTGTACTTTGTCGATCGCGCGTTGCTCAAGTTCGCGGTGCAAAACGATCCTGACGACGGCCGTTATCCACGCGTCAGTCATCTTGCCGACGAGTCGTCGCTAAAGAGAGCTCGAGTTTTGGTCGGCGATCGTATTTTGGAATTCCAGCAGCGCGACCCGGGTTCGGCGCGCGAGCTCATCCGCCGCGTCAAACAAGAATTGCAACCGGGCGACCTAGCTCATTTTGTCGTGCAAACCGGTGAGCAAGCACCGCGCAAAATTAAGGTGCGTGCGTGGGAACCCGACATGGTTTTGAATAGCATCGGGCTTTGGCCGCTATTTGGCTGGGATGTCGATCGTGAAGAAAATCGATCTACTTTTGAACTAGGCGACTTAGTTCTGTTCAGCGTTTTCAAAGTTCAGCGCGTAGGCGAAGTGCGCCACTGGTCGATTTTGTCGCTGTTTCACTGGGAAACCGGCCGACCGACCTTGCTGACTTTGGAGGACGAATCATGATTTTGGGTTTGGCTTTGCTCGCGGCGATGCCGCACGGGACTGCGTTGCTCGCCGCCGCGCCGCAAGTGAACTTTTCGCGCTTTGTGCTCGATGTCCCCGGCCAAATTATCGAAACCCAACGGATCGACTCCAACGGAGATGGCTTAGTCGAATTTTGGCTGGCAAGTTACGAGGATGGCCGCCGCTACCTCAACTTTTTTGAGCAATCGGCGAATGGGGCATACCCGGCGCAACCCAACAAGCGCTTCCCGGTTTCCAAGGCAGTGGTCGCATGGGCGGTCGGTGATTTTGTAGCCGACGACGGCGAGGCTCAGGCCGAGATCTTGTTTACTACCCGTGATGCGGTTTACCTGCAACCCATGTCAGGTCGCCCGAGCAAGATCCATAGCCAAGGGTTTCTGCTCGACCTGCCGTCTTCGGATGAGCTGCCGGTTTGGGAAGAAGTTGTCGATATCGATGGCGATGGTTTGCACGACATCGTTCTTCCGACCCGCGAAGGCTACCTGTTGTTGAAAGGCAGTGGCGACGTCATCGGCCAGATCCCTTGGACGCCGCGTGAAGCGCGGGTGCCGGTTGCCTCGCGCGATTTGTTTGGTGGGGCCGCACGCGCGACGGTTTCGAGTAGCAAATTAGCGGCTTTGTTTGTGCCGGATGAAAGCGCAGGCATTTTGGAAAAGCCGCCATTGCTTTACACCTCAATCAGTTTGACTCGCCCCGTTTTGGACGACGTCAACGGCGATGGTTTGCCGGACTTTAGCTTCTTGGAAGACCTGCAAATTCGGGTGCACTTGCAAACCCCCGATCACACCTTCAAACCCAACCCACAAAAGAAATTCAATCTGCCTGGCGCCGGCGGTGCCGATAACGAGCAATTGAAGTGGGGCCACTGGGGCGGCGGGCCACAAGCCGACTTGATGCTGCTTCGTAGTGAAGCCAGTTGGAGCTTGTCGAAGGAATGGACCATCCGCATTTGGATCGATCCATTGGAAGTCGGCAATTTGAAAGAACCGACCTTTGTTCGCAAAGCCGAGGGTAGTTGGGTCGGCACTTATCTGAAGGATGTCGATAGTGATGGCTTGACCGATCTCGTGCTTTCGGCATGGGAATTGGACATCGGCCTTGCGTTAAAGGAGCCCAACGTTGAACACGAATTGACCGTTTTCCGTGGTGCCGTAAGTAAAGGCTTTGAAACCCGCGCGGCATTGGCCCATTCGCGAGATTATGCCGTGGGTGACCTCGACAATTTTTCCTTGGTGCCGGCGCTGACCGCCGACTTGACCGGTGACGGCAATCTCAACTTGCTCGAGAACTCAGGCAAGGGGGAATTGGAGATTCACAACGTTGTAGAGAACGGTCAGTTCCGAATCAGTAAACCCATTCAACGTGTGCCGGTGGATGCGCTAGCCGCGTTGGTTTTACTAGAGGACCTGAATGGCGATGGCATCGGTGACTTTTTGGTGCGCCACTTCTCCCATTGGGAGATTTACATGAGCCGCGGAGGAAAGCGATGAAAATCGTGAATCGCCAATTGCCCATGGTGGCAACCTTAGCGTTAGTTGTGACCGCTTCGGTTCAGCCTTCGGCTGCCCAGCAAGCCGCGAACGCATCGAAGTCTTCGCAAACGCCTCAGCCTTCACCGGCAGCACCGATCACCATCTTCCCCGAACCGCAGCACTTGGCTGCCGTGGATTTAGATGGAGACGCCAAAGCGGAATTGGTCTCGGTACATGACGGCGTCATTAATCTCCTGTTTGGTGGCGCGTCGGAACCGTTGAAGATTCCCGGTACTGCCACGCTGTGGACCATTGCCGATCTCGACGGCGACCAGCTGCCGGAGTTCGCCGTACTCCAGGATTGCAAAAGTTTGCATACCGTCAACTTGATCGACGGCCAGCTTGTTTTCAGCGATGCGATTGCCAAAGACCTCGACGGCACCGCGCCGCTGGGCTTGCACGCTAGCTCGTTCGTACGCGACTTGGATCAAAACGGCTACCCGGACTTGCTGGTACCGCGCGGCGACCAAACTTTGATCTGGCAAGGCACGTCGGACGGCTTTGTACGCGGTCCGCAAGTGGGCGGCATGGCCAAGCTGATGTTGGAAACCGGTTCGGGCGAAAGCGGATTGCTCAGCACTTATCGCCGTAGTTACACCGTTCCCGAACCGTCCACACGCGACGTCAATGGCGACAACCGCTTGGATTTGCTGGTCCGCCATGAAAGCTTGGTCCATCAATATTTGGCCGGGATGAATGGGTTTTCGGATCAGCCCAGTGTCGAAATTGAGCTGGATCAATTCAAAGCCGAATTCACCGAGTCCAGCCTGGATCTCAGCAATCTGACCAAATTGCTGCGCTACATCGTCATCGACGAATGGGCTGATTTGAACAACGACGGCGCGCTGGATTTGCTGGTGCTCTCCAACGGCAAAGTCCGCATCTTCCTCGGCGATCAAAACGGCGTCAACATGTCGCGCAAAATGCGCTCGGTCAAGCTGGACGGCAACATCTTTTTTGCCGACGTTTCCGAGATCGATGGCGACGGCATTCCCGACTTGGTTTTGGTCGGAGTCGAGGACTTAGGCTTGGCTGAACTCGCCTTTTCCTTGGTGACTTCGTTCCGCCTCAAGTTTTATTTCTACGTGTTCCGCGGCAAAGGCGACGGCAGTTTTAAGCCACGCGCCTATCGCAACAAAACCGTGATTGTGGAAGGTGGTCACCTGTTGAAGGTCATCGATGAAAACCGCGAGCAGCTTTCACGCATGCGCGAATCCGTCGTGCGCATGATGGACGCAGACGGCGACGGCGAACGCAATGACTTGGCTTTGCTCAAAGCCGGCGGCAAGTTAGGCATTTGGAAAAACGTGGTCAATGGCGACACGCCGTTTGGCGACGCATCCGAAGACTTCCTGCGCCGTGCCTTTGCCGAACGCGGTGACTTAGAAGTTGACATTACCACGCTGACCGAATGGGTGCTCGGACGCACGTCGGCGTTAATTTCGCTGACCAAAAAGCGACCGGCGGATTGGGAGCGTGAACTCACCGGTCCGTGGTTGACTCCGCACACCATGGTTGCACGCGATTTCGACGGCGACGGCAAAGAGGAAATCCTTGCGTTGCACAGTCGCCTGACCGAACCCAAGGATGGCGAAGATAAGTCGGGGCTTAAGTTGACGGGGTGGTTGCTCGACCCAAGCCCCTAGCGCCTATTGCTGCGGTGGGTAATCGCCAACCTCCATCCACAGCGCTTTCAAGTATTGCCCTTCCGGGAAATCCAAGCGCACCGGGTGGTCCGGCCCAGCGCCGGTGGTGCGCAGCAAGCTAAGTGGTCGCAAGCGCGCGGAACGACGAATGATTTCCTGTAAATCAATTGCCGCAACCAACCCGGAGCACGAGCAGCTGACCAAATGGCCGCCTTCGGCAACCAACGGAATGGCCAACTTATTGAGGTCGTGATAACGCGCCATGCCTTCATCCCACGAGCGCCGGTTCGGCACAAACTTGGGTGGGTCGACGACGATCAAATCAAAGCGCTGCTTATTGCGACCTAGAGTGCGCAGATAGCTAAAAGCGTCGGTGTGCACGAAGCGCACCAGCTTGCCGATGTTGGCGCCGTTTAAATTGGCGTTGCGTTTGCCTTGAGCGATCGCGTTTTCATCGAGGTCGACGGCAAGCACCTCATCGGCGCCGGCGACGGCGGCGGAAATGGCAAAGCCGCCGGTGTAACTGCACACATCCAACACTCGTTTACCGGCTGCCATCGCAGCGAAACGGGCACGGTTTTCACGCTGATCACAGAAGAAACCGGTCTTGTGGCCATGAGCAAAATCCAGCTCATAACGCACCTCGCCTTCCTGAATCTTCAAAAACTTCGGACAAGCGGACGAGCGGTGTTCAAAGGTTTGATCGCCTTCGGCGCGTGCCGCTTTGGCGTCGAACACTAAGCGGTGATGAGTGGTGCCCAGTACATCGTGCAAGGTCGGCAAGATGGCTTCGAACAAATAAGCACTGCCACGACTGTGGCATTCGGCGGCAATCACCGGGCCATAGCGGTCGACCAACAACCCAGGAAAGCCGTCGCCTTCGGCATGAAGGATGCGGCAGACGTCATCCGGCACCTCCGGATCATCCAATCGCCGCTGCGCCGCTTTGGCCGCCCAATTTTGCAAAGTTGCCAGCGTCGGCGGGTCTTCGGCGCGAGTCAGCAGGCGCAAAGCAACCGTCGAGCGCTTGTGCCACAAAGCCCAGCCAAGGTGGTCGCCATCGCGGTTTTTGACCCGCACCATGCACCCGTTTTGCGCATCAGGGCCAACGCCGGTCACATGTTTGCCGTAAACGCGCGGTCCGCGCAGGCGATCATGCAACTCCACCCAGGTACCGGGCGTCACGCGTAGAAACGGCGGCTGCTCGGTGCCGGGATTTTCACCAGGTGCCTCAGGTTGGCTCATTCCGGGGATTGTATCCTGACCCGCCCCCCAAAACCCGACTGCCGTCGATGGTCGGAAATCCCTCATGGAAAACCCCTCATCCCTCAAGGGCCGTCACGCTCTGGTCTGCGGTGCCAGCGCCGGAATTGGCCGCGCCACTGCAGTTGCCCTCGCTCGTCGCGGCGCCGACGTCACCGTTTTGGCTCGATCCGGCGATTTGCTGGAGGAATTGGTTCGCGAGCTCAAAGACGCGGGCGCTGGCCAGGCTCGGGCGCTGAAATGCGATCTCAGTTTGCACTCGTCGCTGCAGGCGGCATTGGATCGCTTGATTGTGGATGTGGGCGGAGTGCACATCCTGATCAACAACGTCGGCGGACCCAAGGGCGGTCCGATTTTGGACGCCACGTTGGAAGAGTTTTCGCGTGCTTTCCATCTCCATGTGTTGACCTCTCATTTACTGGTCACGTCGTTGCTGCCGTCCATGCAAGAGGCAGGTTATGGTCGCATCGTCAACATCATTTCGACGTCGGTGCGCGAACCCATCGTCGGCTTGGGGGTCAGCAATACCATTCGCGGGGCGATGGCGTCTTGGTCCAAGACCTTGTCCAAAGAGTTGCCCCCTGGAGTCACCATCAACAACGTTTTGCCGGGCTTCACTGAAACCGGTCGTTTGATGTCGTTGAAGGAGCAGCTTGCCGAACGTCGCAAGGTGCAACCGGATCAGGTGGAAACCGATTGGCTGGCAACGGTGCCGGAGCAACGATTGGGTCAGCCGGAAGAGGTCGCGGCTATGGTCGCGTTTTTGGCTTCGCCCGAAGGCGGTTTTGTACGCGGACAAAGCATCGCTGTCGATGGCGGTCGCTTGAACTGCATCTAATCAGCCTCGCGATTCGGTTTATAGACGCCGCGCGGCACGCGTTAATCGCGCGGTGTCCCAGCCGACGAATCGATCGACGATTTTGCCGTCGGCGTCGATGACGTAAAAACTTGGGAAATAGCGAACGCGGTAGGCTTGCAACGCAGTGGCCTGCGAGGCCGGGATTTTGATCAACGGCAAGTCCGGATTCAGCCGCGAAACTTCGCGCCACTGGCGCCGCAGTTGATCCAAAACTTGCTGTTCTTGAGGCCCACCATCCAACCAGAAAAACACTACCGAGTTGGAGTGGGGGAATTCAGCCGGCGCTTGAGCTCCAATCGCCAACATGCCGGCTTCTTTTAGCGAATCACCGATCGCCTCCAGCGGATATGGCGAGGTCAGTTGATAAGGCTTGGGATCTCTTACCTTCGGCAGTTCCAATCCATGGAAACGGTATTCCATCACCTGCCTTGTTCCGCCCGGGTCTTTGGGCACCACCGCCGCGCCAACCAGGCGATCATGCGGATCGAATCGGTAAACGGTGATCAGGTGTTTGCTCTCCACCTGAAAGCCGGTCCACCCATACTCGTGGCCGGGCACGTTGATCGCGCGCACGTCGATGGCTCGTTCCACCTCTAAGCCGGCCCAAGCCGCCAGCGGCGCAAAGCCCAGCATGCCTTCGGCAATGCCTTCAAAGCTTCCATCGCCGGTGGCACGTTTTTTCACATGGTCGACGTGAATCAACCCCTGTTCGGTGCCAAGAATCTGGCTGTGCACCTTATGTTTTTCTGCGCCAATCCAACCTTGCATGCTCAGCGCGCCGAAGCCGGGGTGGACAAAGCGCAATTGCATTTGAATGTCGCCGACTTCGATCGAGCTATCTTGTTGCGCGATCTTCAGTACTGCTGAGGCATCAAAGTGCAGAGCTTCAGAGTTGCGAAAACGATTGAGTAAGGCTTCGTATCGTTTGCCCACTTCAGTTTGATTTGGAATGGCGACGCGTGGATTGCCGACGGCAAAAAGATCGGCCTTGGGTTGCGAATCCGCTTCCTTGGGCCGCGGCCATTGATCGGCCAGCGGCAGGCTTAGATCCATGCGCACCAATTGCGCGGGAATGGAACGGTGGAGGGCTTCTTTGACCGCAATCCATTGCAATTGATCGCCCACGCCAAAGCCCAACTCAAAATCCAGAAAGTCACGGCGCACGTGCAGCACTTTGGCGGCATCGGCGACGTCGCTGCTAGCCTTCCAGTTGACTTCTTCCACACATGGAAGAATGGCGGAAGGGTTGCCGAGCAAGGCACTCCAGGCAATCCATTTAGGCCGACGCCATTGCGAGAGGTTCAGGTTGCGCGGGACCGATGGCTCCCACTGCGCCTGCATGCGCTGATAAAAGTTGCGTGCTGAATTCTTTGGGGTATTCGCTGGGTCATCTTGCGGGCAGCTCCCGCGCAAGGTCGGCGCCGCGCAGACCAGAAACAGCAAGCAGCGCAGCCACCGCCAACTCATTCTTCTTCTTTTTCGGGTTCGGTCGGCACCACAGGTTCGGGCGGCTGCGGCATCTCTTCTTCATCCTCATCCAAACCAAGCTCGGCGCGCACGTCGACCGGACCGCGGTAGATGCATTCGATGGCATCCAAGCAAGTCGCTTGGAGGTCGGGTGCTTTGCCTTCGGCCAAGCGGTGGAGGTGGCGCAAATACTGCACCACCAATCGTGCACAACGCACGAAGTCGCCAGGTGCGGCGTTGGTGAAGTCGCCGAGTTCGCGGAACGGGCGGCCCATCGCATATTCCAAGATCGCCGGACTCATCGCTTCGTCCAATTGCTTGACCGACGGCGCTAAGCCCTGCGCAACTTCCATGTCTTGTGCGTCACTCAACACATGGTTGGCTTGTCGCAGTAAACCGCGCATCGGTCGCAGCGCATTACGCCAAAACTCATCGCGGCGTCGGCTTTCGTAAATCACCGCGGCCAACATGGCGCACAATTCCGGCGCTTCGCACTGCTCAAGAATGCCGGCGTAAAGCAACTCAGTCAGCTCGATTTCGAATCCATGCAAATACTGGCAAGACTCGCCACGCGGACGAACTTCGCGTTCGCCTTGGATGTATCCCATCGCTTCCAAAAACTTGAAGCGCTTCTCCAGCAAGGCACGCATTTGCACGCGGTTTTGTTCTTCGCGTTTCTTCGAATGTTCGCGCGCTTGGAAGGCCGCAAAACTACGTTCCCACGCATCGGCGGCAGCGGCTTGGCCGGCAACACCATGCAAGTGAACCAAGGTTGCGTAATCGAGGTTGAAGCGCGACAGCACCGGTTCCACCTTGCCTTCTTGAATTCGGTGGATTGGCGCATCGGTGACGTCGTCGTATTCCAGCACCGAGTAAACCAAGCCAACCTCATCCATACCTTGACGTCCGGCGCGACCGGCCATTTGCAGGAAGTCACGGGTGCGCATGTAGTCGAAATCGACGCCGTCAAACTTGCTCAGCGAATCAAAGACCACGGTGCGTGCCGGCATGTTGATGCCCAACGCAAAGGTCTCGGTGGTGAACAACAGTTTCAGCAAGCCGGCCGAAAACAAGCGTTCGACCATTTCCTTATGCAGCGGCATCATGCCGGCGTGGTGCGACGCTACTCCACTCAGCGTTTGTCGCTTGAGTTCATTCAGCGCGCCGCGCGAGTCATCGAAACCGAATTCTTCCCGCGCTTCGTCCCATGCATGGCCGACGCGTCCGCGTTCCGCGCCGGTCAACAACTTGCGCCGCGCCGACTTGCGTGCTTTGATTTCACAAAGTCGCCGCGAGAAGCAGAAGTAAAGAATGGGCAATTCTTTCTTTTGAACCAGCTCATCAATCAGCGGCCGGTCGTTGCGCTTCTTGTACTCGCGGTTTTTAGATTGAGTGCGAAAACGCTTGCGCACCTGCTTCAAACGCGAAGGCGGAAATACACCCGCCTTAGGGTGATACAAAAAGTTCTTCAGCGGAACCGGTCGTTTGGTTTCTTGCACCATCGTCACCGGACGCTTGCGCACACGTTCCAACCACGCGGCAAACTGCCCCAAGTTTTCGATGGTCGCCGACAGCGCAACAATGACCACATCCTGCGGCAGAAACATCAGCGTTTCTTCCCACACCGAACCGCGCTCAATGTCGTCCATGTAGTGCACTTCATCAAACACCACCACGCCGACGTCACTCAACCGCTCCGGATCCTCGAACAAAGTATTGCGCAGAATCTCGGTGGTCATCACCAGCACATTGCCGCCGGCGTTCACGGTGATGTCGCCGGTCATCAATCCGGCGTCATCAATCGCCGGGTCGGCGCGGAAGTCGCGAAACTTCTGATTGCTCAGCGCTTTAATCGGCGCGGTGTAAATGCTGCGCATGCCGCGACTCTGAGCAAGGTGAATCGCGTACTCGGCGACCAGCGTTTTGCCGGCTCCGGTGGGGGCGGCCACCAGCACGTTGCTATCGGTGTCCAACGCGGCGGCGGCGCGGCGCTGGAACGGAGCGAGCTGAAAACCTTTAAATTCGGTGGGGCCGGCCACGGACATCCGCCCAAGCATGAGTGGAATAGGGCCGCCGGTCAAGGTAGAACAAGGGTATGAACTCGCGCCTTGGCCTACTCGGTGGCGTCGTGCTGGCCGCCATCGTCTTATGGTGGGCGCTCGGCAGCGGAAGCTTGGAAGCCTCCGACGTCAAGCGCAAGCTGTCCGACTACTCGCTCGATCGCGAGCCGTTTGGCGTGCCGTTGCCGCCGATGTGGAAGGCGGAGTTGCAACAGAAGCTGGATCTGGGACCTGAGGTCTCACTGCTGGATCCGGCCGCTCCGGCTCTGGCGGCCGAGGTCCTACGCTCGGTTTCGTGGGTAGACCCGCAGTCCGTGGCCGTCAGCTTGGATTTGCCGCGCGGTCTACAAGTGGAATTCCTGCCGCGCCCGGCACGCTACCTGCTCGTCGTCAATTCGCGTCCAGCAGGCGTCTTAGCCGCCGACGGCACCATGCTGCCGGAAGGCCTGCCGCCGGATTTCAAAGGCGGCTTGATCCAAGTCCAACTCGAATCAGGGGAGCTGATCCCGCCAGCCGGCAAGCGTATTTCCAGCCCGGTTGCCCTCGAAGCGCTGCGCGCCTGGCCGGAATTCTGGCAAATGCAGGAAATTTCCGGCCTGACCATCAAACGAATTCAACGGAAAGCGGCCTATTCCAACGCCGTGCGCAGCGTCACGCCGCCGATGACGTTGATCCTCACCGACGGCCGCGAAATCGAGTGGGGCCGCTCGGAAGCGTCGCGCGATCCGAATACGCCGGATTTAGCAACAAAAATGGCCCGTTTGGGCTCGGTTTTACGACAATATCCGCAGCTAGCCGGGGTACAGGTGGTCAACCTCGATCACCCGGACAAGGCATTCTTGCTGGACCATCGCTATTTGGAGCTGCCGTTTGATCCCGGCATCTTGGTAACGAAGTAAAATCTCCGGCAATCCCTCTCTTGCCGAGGTCCAGAACCCTCGCTAGAATGTGCGGCCCGTTACGCGGCGGGACCGCGAATTCCAATGCGACCGAAAACTTCCCACCTGAAGCCAGCCGAAATCGAGACCGGTTGGTTCGTTGCTGACGCCGAGAACAAAGTCCTCGGTCGGTTGGCCCGTGACATTGCCTATGTTTTGCAGGGCAAGCACAAGCCAACTGTCTCCGAGCACACCCTTTGCGGCGATGCTGTCGTCGTGGTCAACTGCGAGAAGGTCGCAGTGACCGGCAACAAGGCTCAGCAGAAGACTTACGCCCGCGTGACCGGCTACCCCGGCGGTTACATCGAGGAGAAATACGAAGACATCCTCGAAGAGCACCCCGAGCGCATTTTGGTCAAGGCTGTGGCACGCATGCTGCCTAAGAACCGCCTCGGCCGCAAAATGCTCAAGCAGCTTTTTGTTTACACCGGTGAAGAGCATCCGCATGGTGCTCAGAAGCCGCAACCCTTTCCGGAATTGAGCTAGGGTTGCCCTTAGCGCGAAACACAACGCGACTGAACGATGGAAGAAAACAACACGGCTCCTAGCCAACCCGAAGCTGACGGCACCATGGCCGAAGCATTGGCCGCTGCCATGGGCGCTTCGGTAGAAGGCGCTGAAGGCGGTGAAAACGCTGAAGAAGAGGTCATTCAAATTGACCCGACCGGCCGCATGGTGGAAGTCGCCAAGAACGGCTACCACTGGGGCACTGGTCGACGCAAGGATTCGGTCGCACGCGTTCGCGTTCGTCCCGGCTCTGGCCAGTTCATGGTCAACGGCAAAGAATCCCGCGACTACTTCACCCGCATTATGGACCACACCACCATCGAAGGTCCGTTGGTGTCGCTGAAGGTCCACAAGAAGGTGGACGTCTTTGTTTCCGCTTCTGGCGGCGGTGTGACCGGTCAAGCCGGTGCCGTACGTTTGGGCTTGGGTCGCGCCCTGGTTGCGCTCTACCCGGATGCTCACGAATCGCTGCGCGATGCCGGCCACCTCAGCCGTGACTCGCGAATGGTGGAACGCAAGAAGTACGGCCGTCACGGTGCCCGTCGTGGTCACCAGTGGGGCAAGCGCTAATCTGCGCGATTTTCACGGACCCCGGCCGGGGGGCTTCAGGCCGCTCAGCTTACTCCTCGAAATCGGGTTCCTGCGGGCCGTCGGCATGTTGTCGGCGGTCCGCTCTTTTTGTTGAGCGGCAAACAGGATAGAATCGAAGAGCAATGGCTGGACACTCACATTGGGCCAACATTCAGCGCACGAAATCGAAAGTCGATGCCAAGCGCGGCAAGGTTTTTAGCAAGTGGGCTAAGTTGATCATGTCGGCCGCCCGCACCGGCGGCAGTGATCCGGCGATGAACTTGGCGCTGCGCTACGCCATCGAGCGTGCCAAAGCCGACAACATGCCCAAGGACTCGATTGAGCGGGCGGTCAAAAAAGGTGCCGGGGAACTGGATGGCGCGGCTCTAGAGGAAATCACCTACGAAGCCTACGCACCGGGCGGCGTCGCGATGATGATCGAGACGTTGACCGATAACCGTAATCGCACCGCGCCGAACCTGCGCCACATCATGGCCAAGCGCGGTGGTTCGATGGCCAACTCCAATTCGGTTGCCTGGATGTTCAAACGCAAAGCCGTGTTTGCACTGCCCAAGGAAGGCATTGATGAAGACGAGCTGATGGAGCTTGCTCTCGATAACGGCGCCGACGACGTGACCACCGAAGAGGACAACATCTACGGTGTGGAAGCCGAGCCGGCAGAGTTCCTTGGCCTAAAAGCCGCCTTCGATGAGAAGGGTTGGGAAATGTTGGATGCGTCGATCCGCTACATTCCCGATAACACGGTTGAGGTCAACGCCGAAGATGCCGAAAAGATCAATGTGCTGGTCGACATGATCGAAGACGACGATGATGTCCAAGCCGTGCACCACAACGCAGAATTCACTGATGCTTAAACGCCCCTTCATCATTCTCGCCGCCGATCCCGAAGTTCGCGCCCAATGCGAAAAAGCAGCCCAGCTTGCTGCCGACGGAATTGCCGAGACTACGGTCTACTCCAGCTTGGAGGAATTGCAGGCCGCCGGCCCGATCGAAGGCTTGATGGTGGTGGAGCCGACCGTGTTCGGTACAACCAGCCTGCATGAGTGGGCAATTGGATTCCTGCGCGAAAACCGCGTTTTGCTGTTCTTGCTCTCGCACGGTTGCGAGCAAGACGCCGACGGTTTGGCCCGTTTCGTTGGCGCCCAGGGTGCTCTGACCCTGCCGTTGGATGCCAACGGTTTGGCCGAGCGTTTGACCTCGCCGTTCGGCACACCGGGCGGTATTCCGCGCCCGCAGGTACCTGAGGTGGATCAAGAAACCCTCGAGCAAAACCTCGGCGCCCAACTCGGCGCGATTTTCTCGCAAAGCGAAACCGAAGGTCGCGAAGAGTTCGTCCAGACCATCACCGACAGCGAAACTGGGCTGTTTACGATGGACTACTGGGAGCACCGCCTGGAAGAGGAATACAAGCGCTCGAACCGTTTCCGCTTCCCACTAGGCTTGGTGGTCTTCCGTGTTGACGGCATGATCGGCGAAGAAAAGATGCTCGACGTTTCCAGCGTCATTTTGCTGGATACCCGCGATGTCGACGTGGTGTCGCGCTTTGACGACCAGACTTTCTTAGCATTGCTGCCGCACACCGGTCCTGCCGGTGCCGCCCTGTTCGCCAAGCGTGTGCAAGACGGTCTGAATGAACTTGGACTGACCGACCTGGTTGGGGATCATGTCGAGTGGAGTGCCAATTCGGTGATTAGCCCTGACTCTTCGCTGTCCGGTGCCCGCGACTTCTTGGCGCGCGCATTGAGCGAAGGCGTTTCACAGATCTAAACGATCCGGCTGGCGAAGAAGTGATCAGCTGTCGGTGTCGGCCGGCGGCTGGTAGATTCCGGCGATTTTCCATTCGGTTCCGATTTCGAATTTCGAGATTTCGTCCATTGCCCGCGCGGTGCGAACCGCCGAATTCTCGACATAAATCGCCACTTCCCTGCCCGAGAATTCCAGGTAGTTGACGATGGGTTCGTCCAAAGTTCCGCCGGCGCGGTGCTCCGGGTCCAGCGCATTGTGGAATTCGAAAAAGCTTTGGCGCTCCATTTCTAAACCTAGGTAAACCGTCGAGCCGCGCGCCCACCAAACCAACACATTGCCGTTTTCCAATTGCTGACTTTCATACGGCTCCAACTTGTAGGCAAATCGACCTACCCAACCAATTTGCTTCTCCAATTCCGGGCGAAACAGCAGATAGGCGTCGGCGCCAGCACCGTATTCGGCCTTCATACTCTCGGCGAAGCAGCGGTATTCGTTCAGCGACTCCTTGGCCGCCCACGCCGCAAAAAAGCTGCGGCCGGTTTCTTCCGGCGAGCTGTATTCAGGCCGCAAAGCCGACGCCCAAGCTTCAGGCGTCATGGTTTGGCAAGCAGGAACAGCAATCAACAAGCAGGCGGTCAGCACAGCTTTTGGCGCAAGGATCAGGGAACGCGACGGCATGAGGCGTATATTGGGCTACTGCAAATGATGACGCAACTCCGAATTCTGCTGCTGTGCAGCCTGGCCGCCGCCTGCGGACCCGCCTCCGCCGACGATTCCGGCCTGGGTTTGGTGTTTGACGAACCCCGTTTGCAGCTCGGCACGTTGATCAGCGGCGAAGAACGGCTGATTACCTTCGATTACCGCGTCGATGGGGCCGGCGTCGTGCCTACAGGCTTCCAGACTTCGTGTGGTTGCATCAACGTTCGCTTTGTTCAGGACGGCAAAGACCTGCCGCTGCACACCGAACTTGAGGCCGGCAGTCGCGGACAGCTCAAGGTCGAGTGGAAGACCGCGGGCTTCCTCGGAGAAAAGAAATCCACCGTGCAAGTCCTCGGCACCGGGCAGGGCTTGCCGCAGATGCTGACCTTCACCGGTACTTTGGAGCCGTGGTTCGTGCTCGAGGAAGCCATTACCGATTTAGGAGTGGCGGATGGACAAAGCGAAGTCAGCCATCGAGTCACCGTTCGTGCCCCCGAGCCATTCCGTTTGCTCGACATTCTTGCCGGTCAACCACCGCTGGAAATCCACGGCTTAGAGGCCACCGAGCCGGCCAAGGTGCAGCATTTTGACCTTGTGCTGCCGGCTGGAAAGGGCGAAGAGGGGGAACACAAAGGATTTGTGCAATTGCGAACTGACCAGCCCTACACCTTGACGGTGCCGTTGAAATACGAAATTGCCGGCCGTTTATGGGTCAAGCCAGGACGTCGGCTTCTGCTCGGGGCGATTCCGCAAGGTGTTGAAAACACGGCGGTTATGGAAGTTGGCGTGCGCGAGGGCGAGCTCCTGAAGCCCGATGTGCGCTGGGAAGGCGCGGATGGAGTGCAAATAAGTGTCGTAACTTTAGACGAACTCAAGCATTACCAGATCAAGGTAGTTCTGCCTTCGCACTTGGCATCCGGTCCGGTGACGGGCAGAATTTACCTGCAACTGCAGCACCGCGACCGCGATTCGGTGCAGTCCCTCGAGCGTGTGGTCCAACTTGTGGGGGTGGTTTCCGCCTCCGAGTAGGTCCTCTTTTTGCCCAGATGAACAAAGTCCACCTCATTCCCTGGCTCCTGACCTTGGCTTTGACCGCCTGTGGTTCGGATGGCGGATCCGGAACTACTGTTTCTGATCCGGAAGCCGGTTCCAACGCCAATGCCGGCGCTTCCAGTCCTGCAGCCGGCGAGTTTGCCTCGCCGTCCGGCGACAACTCCGCCGCTGGAGCCACCAGCAGCTCGCCAGCCGCAACGAACAACAGCGGCAACTCGACGCTTGCCGCCGGCGAGCCGGTACAGCCCTCGCGTAGTCGTTTGAAGTTCGAGTACATGGATATCGACCTCGGCGAGCTGTTCCAGGAAACCGATGTGCCGATCGAATTTCCGTTTGTCGTTGACGGGCCGGACCCGATTACGGTTTCCCATTTGAAGGCATCGTGCGGTTGCACCGACATCTTCTTGACCGTGGAGGGTGAGGAATGGCCAATGAACACGCCGATTCCGGCAGGTAGCAACGGTGCCATCGAGGGAACTTTCACGTCGGCGCAATACCAAAACGTCAAAACTTCGACGATTACCGTGCGCGGAAATGGTTTGGGTTTGCCGGCGGTATTGAACCTGCAAGCCTTTATTCGTCGCCACTTCGAATTGAGCCCGAGCGGTGTGCGCTTTGGCCAGCTGTCGGCGCGCAGCTTGAAGGAATCGCCGTACACCAAGCGCGTCAAGATCACGTCGTCCGAAGCAATGGAGATCAAGTCGTGGAAGCGATTGCCGGCCGGCATCGACGTGCAAGTGCTCGACGAAACCGAATTGCTCGAAGACGGCCGTCAGGTCAGTTTCATTGAAGTTTCGATCAATGAGAAGCATGGTGCAGGAATGGTCAACCGAAGCCTGCTGGCGACCACCTCGGTAGGGCGCGATCTTGAGATTCACGTCAGCGGCAACATTGTTGGACCGGTTCGATTTGCGCCGCAGGACTTCTTGAAGTTTGGTGCAGTCAACCAAGGCATGGCGGTGAAGCGCGTAGTCAAAATCATCGCGACTTCCGGCGAGGAAACCTTGCCGACTCCGACTGTAGATTTCATTGGCCCGGACGTGTTCCAATGGAAGCTCAGCGAAAAAGAACCAGGCCGCGAGTGGGTGGTACGTTTCACCCTTTCCGACCAAACTGATATTGGTCGCCACGGCGGCATTTTGAAAGTCAGCTTCCCTGAAGAAACTGGCATTGAACCCCATGAAGTAAAAGTTAGCGCCTTAGTGCGCAAAGCTCCGTGAGAAAACGCCTCGGCGAAATCCTGATAGGGCAAGGCGCGATTAGCGAGGAGCAGCTACGAGCTGCTTTGGCCGCTCAGCAAACGCGCAGCCAACTCATCGGCCAAATCCTGATTTCGCAAGGGGCGACCGACGAACAAACCATTCATCGCGCGCTGGCGTTACAAGCGCGGCTGCCGTTTGTGGACCTAGACGGCAAAACGCCGCCGGCGCGATTGACGGAGTTGTTGAACGCAAGTTCAGCGTGGGAGCTTGAGGCGATTCCGGTCGCTGAAAAGAACGGCACGATGATCGTTGCCGTAGCTGATCCGGAAAAAGCCGTGGTGGTGGACACACTAGGCTTTTTGTTGGACTCGCCGGTTTCCCTGGCCATCTGCCCGCCGACCGCGCTGCGTGGTGCGTTAGAGCGGGTATACGGCCCGCCGGACCGGGATGGCGACGATGGCGGCGACGAGCAAGCCCACGGGGACGAAGAAGAAGCCCCGGTAGTGCGCTTGGTCAACCGCATGTTTGAAGAAGCGGTGGAAATGCGGTCGTCGGATATTCATATCGAGCCGTTTTCCAACAAGGTGCAAGTGCGCTATCGGGTCGACGGTGCGTTGAAGCTGGCGGCCGAACATCCGGTGGATTTGCATTCGGCGTTAATCAGCCACATCAAAGTCAGCTCGGGCTTGGATATCGCCGAAAAGCGCAAGCCGCAAGATGGCCGCATCGAACACCGCGCCGGTGGTCGCGAACTGGACGTTCGTGTATCGGTTCTTCCGACCAACCATGGTGAATCGGTGGTCATGCGTTTGCTCGACCGCGAGGCGAACCTGATTTCGCTGGAAGCGCTGGGCATGAGCGAATCTGCGTTGGATTGGTTTAAGGAAATCATTGACCGACCCAACGGCATCTTCCTTGTCACCGGCCCTACCGGTTCCGGTAAAACGACCACGCTGTACGCCGCGTTGCAAACGCTGAATCGTGCCGACCGCAAGATTTTGACGGTAGAAGATCCGGTTGAATATCGGATTAAGGGCATCAACCAGGTGCAGGTGCAACCGCGCATCGGCCTCGACTTTGCCCGCGTTTTGAAAGCCTTCTTGCGCCAAGCGCCGAACGTCGTGCTGGTCGGTGAGATTCGTGACCGCGAAACCGCCGAAGTTGCCATTCAAGCATCGCTCACTGGTCACCTTGTATTCAGCACGGTTCACACCAACGACGCTCCGTCGGCGGCGACGCGTTTGTTGGACATGGGCGTGCCGCCTTTTTTGGTGGCGACGTCCTTGCAAGGCGTTTTGGCTCAGCGCCTGGTGCGCAAACTTTGCGAAGCCTGCAAAGTCGAAGAGGCCGCCACTCCGTTGGAGACCAACATCCTCAAGCTGCCCGCCGGCGCCAAGCTTTACCACCCGCGTGGATGCGCCGAGTGTTCGCGCACCGGCTACCGCGGACGCTTGGGTGCCTTTGAATGGCTGGGCATGACCGAAGGCATGCGCGAATCGTTGTTCCAATCTTCGGATGGCGCCACCTTCCTTCAGGCCGCACAAAAAGGATCGGCGTGGCATTCGCTGGAACATGATGTGCGCGACAAAGTGATGCAAGGCATCACCACGGTGCAGGAATTACTGCGCGTGACTTCGATGTCTGCGCAGAAAGATGCCGAACCGGTGGCTGTCGCCGCCGCCTCAGGAGCCGAAGCTCCGCCCACAACCTCGACTGAATCCGCAGACAATCCCTCATGAGCATCGTCCCCGCACCCCTGCAGGAGTGGCTCCGCATTGTTGCCTCGTCCGACGCGTCTGACCTTCACCTCGGTGCCGGACGGCCGCCGGCGATGCGTTCGCGTGGTGAGCTGGTGCACATCGCGCCGGAAGAACTAACCCGAGAGCAAGCCGAGGCCATTTGTGTTGAGTTAACGCCCGAGCACCGCCAACGCGAACTCAAAGAATTGGGCAGCGCCGACTTCGGTTTTGGCTTTGAGGAAGACCGCTACCGTGCTTCGGTATTCCGCCAGAAAGGCAGCTATGCGCTGGTTCTGCGCCGCATTCCGCAAAACCGCATGAGCTTCGACGAAATTGGTGCGCCGGCGGTGCTGCGCAATCTCGCTCACCTTCCGCGCGGCATGATCCTGGTCACCGGCCCGACCGGTTCGGGTAAAACGACGACGTTGGCGGCGTTGATTCACGAGGTCAACATTTCGCACGCATGCCACATCATGACGATGGAGGACCCGATCGAGTTTTACCACGACTCGCAAAAAGCGGTGATCAACCAACGCGAAATCGGCGACGACGTGTCGGACTTCGGTGAAGGTTTGCGCCGCGTGCTGCGCCAAGACCCCGACGTCATCATGCTGGGTGAAATGCGTGACTTGGAAACCACGTCGGCGGCGATCACCGCGGCGGAAACCGGTCACTTGGTGTTGGGCACTTTGCACACCACCGGCGCGGCGCGTACCGTCGACCGAATTATTGACCAATATCCTGAAAACCAGCAGGACCAGGTACGCGCCCAGTTGTCGGTGTCGCTGCAAGCGGTGGTTTCGCAGGTGCTGTTACCGCGCATGGATGGTCAAGGTCGAGTGGCGGCATTTGAAATCATGGTGCGCAACTCGGCAATCGAAAATCACATTCGTAAAGGCGAGACCTTTAAGATTCCGTCGGTGATGCAAACGCAGCGCCGTTTGGGCATGCAGTTGCTCGACGAACACTTGTTGGAGCTGGTTCAAAGCGAAACCATCTCGCGCGAAGACGCACTTAACTCCGCTCAATATCCGGCCGACTTGGCGCAACGCTTGGGCATGTAAAAGATGGCTGCGGACACCCGGCAAATCGGCAAGATTTTTCTCGACCTAGGCGTGATTCGCCAAGGTCAGCTGCAAGCGGCATTGGCCGAGCAACGACGCAGTGGTGGCCGTTTGGGCCAGATCCTGCTCGAACGCGAAATGATCACCGACGAGGATCTATCGCGTGCTTTGGCCATGCAAAAAGGCATGGAGTGGTTGCCGTCGGCCGCGTTGAAGGCCAGCGACGAAGCATTGGGCTTGGTTGATGCCGGCACTGCGCGCGCATTCGGTGCCTTGCCGATCGAGGTCAGTAACGGCCAATTACGCTTAGCCGTTTCCGATCCGGATGTGCTGCCGCTACTAGGCGATTTGGAAGCGCTAACCGGTTTCCCGCTGCAGGTGGTTTTGGCCGAAGACGGCGCACTGCGTGAGGCCGTCGATCAGGCGTACCAAAAACGCAGTGAAGCGCAGGTACAAGCTGAGGTTCAAGCCGGCGAAGCAGCGCCAATTGTGCGCTTGCTCGAATCGCTGCTGACTCGCGCGGTCCGCGATGGCGCGGCGGATATTCACTTTGAACCTTATCAAGGTGAGTTCCGAATCCGCATGCGCGTCGACGGCGTGTTGTACGAAGTCGACCCGCCGCCGCAACACTTGGCGACGGCGCTGATTTCGCGAGTCAAGGTGCTGGCCAACCTCGACATTTCGGAAACGCGCATGCCGCAGGATGGTCGCATCGAAATGACCGTCGATGGTCGCAAGATCGACTTCCGTGTTTCCACCGTTCCGATTCAAGGTGGCGAAAGCACGGTGTTGCGTGTACTCGACCGCAAATCGCTGCGCCTGGAATTGACCGACCTCGGCTTGCTCGAGCGCGAGGTCAATCAACTGGATGAATTCATCCGCTTGCCGCACGGCATCGTGTTGGTCACCGGCCCGACCGGCTCCGGTAAAACCACCACCCTTTATTCGTTGCTGAATCGCGTCAACGAACCGCAGACCAAAATCCTGACGGTAGAAGACCCGGTCGAATACGACCTTGACGGCATTGTTCAGGTGCCGACCAACGAGGACATCGGCGTCAACTATGCGCGGGTTTTACGCACCATGCTGCGTCAGGACCCCGACATCATCCTGGTCGGCGAAATTCGTGACCCGGAAACGGCGCAGATTGCCGTCGAAGCGTCGCTGACTGGCCACTTGGTGCTAAGTACGCTGCACACCAACGACGCGCCGTCGACGATTACGCGAATGATCGACCTGGGCGTCGAACCGTTTTTGCTGGCTGCAACCATCGAGGGCATCGTCGCTCAGCGTCTGCTGCGAACCACTTGCCCGGACTGCCGCATTCCATGGGAAGCACCGGCGGATATGCTCGAAAAAGCCGGTTTAACCGCCGATCAGCAAGTTTTCCGTGGCAAGGGCTGCGAAAATTGCCACTTCACCGGTTACAAGGGCCGCAGTGCGATCTACGAGATCCTGCCGATGGACGACGCACTTCGTGAACAGTTTTTGCGCAACCCCAGCACCATTGCTTTGCGCGAGCTGGCCCGCGAGCGCAAGATGATGACCCTGCGCGAGCGCGCCATCGAGCTAGCCTTAACCGGCCAAACCACCCTTGATGAAGTTCTCCGCGAGACCCAGGTCGATAAGTTTTAAGCAGTACACATGGCCCGCATTCAGCGCAAGGTAGCCCCTACACGTCCAAGCGCCCGTCCATCGGGCGGCGCCGAAGCGAGCCCGACGCGCAAAGTAAAGCGCAAGGTGCCCCTCAAGCACGTGGTGCGGTTTACCCGCATGCTCGCCACGCTTACTGAAGCAGGTCTGCCGGTACTGCGCAATCTACGCATTTTGGCCGATCAATGGCCGGCTGGTAAGTTCCGCAATTCGATCCTCGATGCCGCCGACATGGTGGAAGAGGGGCAGCCGTTATCGGAGGCGCTGTCGCAAAGCCCGGATGTATACGACGAGTTGTACATCAACATGGTCAAAGCGGGTGAGGTTGGCGGTGTGTTGGACGCGGTGTTGAATCGCTTGGCCGACTTCCAGGAGCGTTCGCAAGAACTGCGCGAACGCACCCGAAGCGCGCTGACTTACCCGATCGTCATTGTCGTCGTCGCCTTTGCGGTGATCGCTGCGTTGATGTTGATGGTGATTCCTAAGTTCGACGACCTGTTCAAGGAAATGGGCTTGGAGCTTCCCGGCCTGACCCAATTCCTGATCGCGGTCAGCAATAACGTCGTTGCTTATTGGTATCTCTACCTCGGCATTCCGATTTTCGGCTTCTTGATCTACCAAATGGCGTATTTGCGTTCCTACGGCTTCCGTCGCTGGAATCATGCGATGCATTTGAAGCTGCCGGTCATAGGTAGCTTGGTCAAGCTCAGCCAGGTGTCGCGTTTCGCAACTACCTTCGGCACTTTGGTCAACAGTGGTGTGCCGCACTTGCGCGCCTTCGATATCGTGCGCGGTGCGCTGACTTCCGAGGTCTATCGCGAAGCAGTGGACGATGTACGCGAAGAGGTTCGCGAAGGCGAAGGCATTGCGTCGTCGCTCGAGCAAACCGAACGCTTTGACGAGGTCATGGTTTCCATGGTCGAAGTCGGCGAAGAAACCGGCGAGTTGGACCGCATGTGTCTGCGCGTCGGCAAAAACTATGAAGACAATTTCAAGCGCGCAATCGATTTAGCATTGAAGCTGCTTGAGCCAATCATGCTGGTGTTAATGGCGGTGGTCGTCGGCGTGATTGCGTTGGCATTGTTCCTGCCGCTGTTCGAGCTGTTGAAGCAGTTCGGTCAAAACACCTGATGCGACTGAGGCTACGGTTCACCCTGGTACTGCTGCTGGTCAACGTAGTAGTACTGGGTGGACTTGCCTGGTGGGCGTCCACCGACGAAACCTCGCGCGACTTGCGCATGGAGAGTCGAACGCGGCATTACGCCGAGTTGTTGGCCGATCGCTTGTCGGCGCAATTCCAGGTCGAACAAACCGTCGGCTTGCGCGACATTCTCGGGTGGTCGGGTTGGCGTGACTTCGACGAGGCGTTGTTGATCGACAACCGCGTATTGGAGTTGGACGGCGAGGTCGTTCCGGTGGGTGCTTATTTGAATCCCAAAGGCAGTCGTCATCGTCGGCCGGACTTCCCAATGGAGGAGTTGACCAAAGCCATTGCTCAGGCAAGCCGCACTTTGAAACCGGTAACCGTGGCCGGCGGCATGGCGTTGCCATTGGTTGTTCACGAGAAGTACACCAGTGGGCCGCGAGAGATTTGGGGCGGCGTCTATTTGAAGCTGGAATCCGACCCCATTCACGTTTCGGTCGCCACCGGTGTGGTGTTGGCCGCCCTTTTGGCCACGGTGATTTCGGCGGCGGTGATTTATTTATTCCTCGGTCGCACGGTGCTGCGGCCCATCGAGCAGTTGGCTGCGGCTACTCAAGAATTCGGCCGCGGCGACCGTCCCAAAATCGGCACCGATGCAAAAGTGCCGGAGATTCATGGTTTGGTGACGTCATTCTCTGAAATGGTGGACCGCATTCAAGGCTTCCAGCAAGAACTGGAACATGAGGTGGAGCTTGCTACCGATGCAGCGGCAAAAGCGCAGTTGCGAGCGGCGCGGCAAGACCGATTGGCGGCAATGGGTACGTTGGCGGCGGGATTGGCCCATGAAATCAACAGCCCGTTAGCGGGCGCCCTGCATGGCTTGGAAACGCTGCGCAAAGAAGCCCATTCGGACCGCGCCAAGCAACACGGCGAACTCACCGCCGAAGCGCTCTTCCGGATTCAAGAGTTGGTCCAGCGCCTGTTGCGGTTGGCTCCGGCGCGGCTGGAATCGGGGCATTGCCCGCTTCAACAAGTCTTTGCCGACGTGCGCATGTTTTTGTCCAAACGGCTCGAGCAGCATCCACTAAAAATCGAGCTCGAGCAGCCCGACGTCGCCGTCGCCGCCGCACCTGGCGATTTCTTCCCGGTGTTGTTGAACTTGGTTCAGAATGCGTGCGATGCAATGGATACCGCCGGCGACCCTCATAGCACGAATGGGGGCATTCGCGTAGTTGCCGGCCGGGTGGAGGGCAAGGAGGTGGAGGTGCGCATCGAGGACGAAGGCCCCGGCGTCGACCCGGAATTGCTTCCGCATCTATTCGAGCCTTTCGTTACCACCAAGGAGGTTGGACAAGGCACCGGCTTAGGCTTGGCGTTGGCATACGCCACGGTGCGTCAGCTAGGCGGCACGATGGAAGCGCGCAATCTGCAGCCGCGCGGTTTCGCAATTTCACTGCGCTTGCCGGCTAGCGAGGCGTAGCTGTGGATTACGTCTGGATGATGACAGCCTTGCTGGTGCTGTCCGGCATGTTTTCCGGGTCCGAAGCGGCGCTCTTCACCCTTGGCAGCCGCGGATTGGATCGAGTGCCGACTTGGGTGCGCCCGTTGCTGAAAGATTCGGTGGCCTCGCTCACCATCATTTTGCTCGGCAACTTGATTGTGAACCTTGCTTATTTCGCGGTGGCAACGGCATGGGCGCACCAAGTCGACGGCAGTTCCGCCGCCAGCATCCAACTCGCCGCCGTCTTTTTCATCGTCGTCCTCGGCGAAATCCTGCCGAAGACGGTCGCCCATCAATTCCCAGACGGATTTGGCCGACTGCTCTTGCCGCCGATCAAGCTGTTGCATGGAGTGTTCCAACGACCCGCACGTTGGTTGGGGCAGCATTGGGCGCGCAACCCACCGCCGGCCGAAATGCTCGATTCAGAAGACGTCGACGTATTGATCGCCGACCAGGAGCGCGGCGTGTTGGGTGCGGATGAGCACCACATGCTCAGTCAAATCCTCGAACTGGGCAGCTTGCGCGCAGGAGCCATTCGCCGGCCGCTGCAAAAGGTTGTGAAGGTGCCGCCCGAAATGGCACTACGCCAAGCTTATTCCCATCTCCGCGAAGCAAACGTCGCTTGGGCGGCAGTGCAAAATAAGCACAAGGATGTCATCGGCATTCTGGATTTATGTCGTCAACCTCGCGGTCGTCGAGTCGGCGACGTAATGACGAAGGTGCCGATTTTGCCCGAGCTTGCTCCGGTCGCTTCGGGGGTTCCCTTGCTGCAGCGCACCGGCGCGCCATTCGTTTTGCTGGTGGATGAATACGGTCACGGCACCGGCATCATCGAACGCGGACGATGGTCCGATACTTTGTTGGACCGCTTGCCCGATGCAGACTCATCCCACGATGACGAAGCCATCGAGCGCATTGCCCATAATCGTTTCGAAATCGACGCCAGTTTGCCGATTCACGACTTTAAGGACCGCTTTGGCGATCCCGGCGAATTGGACGTTCTTACCGAAACCGTTTCCGGTTTGGTGCAGCAACGACTTGGTCGCTTGGCGCGTTGCGAGGACCACTTCGGCTGGCGGGTCGGCGACAGACGTTTTGAGATCAAAGTCCTGGAAACCGAAGCCGGGCATCCGACGCGCTTAGAACTGTTTTGTCTGGATCACATCTACGCCGGTGAGGAGGGCGAGTCATGACCGACCTCATCCTGCTGATGTTGGCTTTGGCTGCCAGCGCGTTATTCGCCGGATCCGAAACCGGTTATTACGCACTCAACCCGCTAAAGCTCAAGCTGCTCGCCGGCGACAATCGTTTGGCCGCTATCTGCGCCCGAGTCCTGCGCCCGGCTGGTTCGTTTTTAATCATGTTGTTGGTTGGGAACAACCTCGCCAACAACCTAGCTGTTGCCGCGGCGGTGGGCCTGATGGCGTCGTGGGGGATGTCCACCCCCGAATTTTGGGCAACTGTGCTGCTCACCCCGATCGTCTTTTTATTCGGCGAGGTCGGCCCGAAGCAATTTGTTCTCGGTGACCCACAGCGCAGCTTGTTATGGGCAACCCCGTTCTTGGCGGCCTGCCGACTGTTGCTCCTACCGGTGACCTTTCCGGTTGGTCTCATCGCTCGATTGCTCAATCGCGAAGACTCCCAAGCCGTTATTGGCCGCCGCCACCTCGCCGCCCTGCTTTTGGAAGGCGGACGAGCCGACCACGGCGAGGCTCCCGTTTTATTGGCTGCCTTGCGCGCCCTGGAATCCCAGGGCAAAGGTTTGCAACCATTCGTTCGCACGGATTTCCCACTGCTTTCGCCCGGAATCTCCGCCGCCGAGGCACGCGCAACCCTCGCCCAAACCCGCGATACTCTGGGCCTCATCGACCGAGTCGACCGCCCACCAGGACTGCTGCTTGGTACTCGCTTAGTCCATTTACCAGCGTCGCAGCACATCGACGAGGTTGCGGTTGATTTGCCGCAATTAAGCCCGGAACTGGACCTAGCAGAAGCCCTAGTACAAATGCGCTCCCACGGCGCATCCTTCGCCCTGGTCGGTGATCCAGGGAAATATGAAGGCGTGCTCGATCTGGAGTTCACGTTATCCTTGCTCTTGCCCAGCGAAACGCACCCGCCCGCCCAAAATGACTAAATCCTCGCAATTCTTGCCTCTGTTGCTCGCCGCGCTGCTCGGCGCAGTTCTGGTTCGCCTGTCGATGCCCGCGCCGGTGCAGGCTCAGTCGGCCGATGGCGGTCGTCGCTTTGTTGCAGTCACCGGGCCTTATCAAGACGGTGTTTCCTTGCTTTACGTGCTCGACCAAGCCCACAATCGGCTGATGGTCTACGAGGGCAAAGGCGGTGCAGCCAACTCGCGCAAGGTCAGCTTGGTCGGCGTGCGCAACATCGCGCATGACAGCCAATTGGACGGCTTTAACGACGATTCCGAGTATTCCTTCCAAGATTTGGAGGAACTGCTGCAGCGTAGGGGAGTAATCCCCCGGTAGCCAGGAAGATTCCTTGGCAATCTTCGCCGGGTCTACACTATGCTAGGCCTCTGGCTTTTCCCCCCAAACCCGGGAGGCCCGATCATTCCTCCCGGCTGCTACGGGAGCCTCCCACGAGAAACAAAAGGACAGTCCCTTGAGCGATAGCGACTTCTACTCCTTCGACAAAGCACTCGACAAGCTTTCCCTCGACGAAGACGACCTGAAAAGGCTGATCTCCGCCGGTGAAATTCGCGCCTTCCGCGATGGTTCCAAGATGCGCTTGCGGGCGGAAGACGTCAGCCGCGTTGCATCCGATTTGGGCGTGGTCGACGAAGGTGACGCCGGTCAAGTTCTGGAAGTGGAAGAAGTTTCCTTCGATGCCGACGACGGCATGGTCACCACTCAGCTGAGTGAAGAAGACACCTTGTTGGACGAAGATTTCGGCTTGGAAGAAGTCGAAATGGAAGAGGAAGCTCCGGCACCGCGTGCCGCACGCTCCGGACGTCCGCAATCTTCTCGTTCGGCTTTGGCCCCTCAAGCTGAAGAGGAGCCGATGTCCCCTGCATTGCTCGGCTTGACCATCGTCACCACGGTTGTGATGGTCTGGGGCACCGCATTCGTGTTCGCCGCACTGGGTGCTCGTTCGACGGGGCTGACCGACAGCATCGTCGACATGATGAAATAAGCGAAAGCCGACATCCCCTCTCCATCCCCACTCAATGAGGCTTTCCCCCTTACCAGTTTTACTGGTATTGGCCTCCTGTCAGTTCGATGGAACTGAACAAGAGGTCGAACTTCTTCCCGAAGTTCCGGCGGACGAGTTGCAGTTTGCCGACGCTGATGCGTCCGGTTCCTCCGAATCGGGCGCATCCCAGCCGCAAGCCACCATCGGTGAGTGGAATGGTGAAACCGAGGGGATGAGCGCCGACTCGCTGGCTGCGCGACTTCGCCAGGAGGCGGAGCTGCGCAAACAGCTGGAGTTGGAAAAAGCGCAGGCAGTCGAAGCGCAACAACTCGCCGAGCGTGAATTAATTGCAGCGCAAGCTGCTTGGATTCATCAGCGAAAGCAGAACGAAGAACTACAACAAGAGCGCGAATTCTTGCTGCAGCGCATTCGTGAGTTTGATGCGGTGATGGACCACATCCTCGATTTCGAGGAACAGAATGAACTGCTATTGGGCCGTATTTCCAACTTGGAAATGCAGCTGTATGAAGCTCGCGTTTACCAACCTTCGCTAGGCGACTTGTCGTTGGAAGACGCGGTGCGCGCTACCCAGTTAGCGCTTAACAAGATTGCTTCGGAAGACGATTCCATCGAATTGATGGATGCCGACGACCGCACCGGCTTACGCATCGCCAACAAGTTGTTGTTTGGTTCGGGGCAAATTGAAATCGGCATTGAAGGGCAGATCGTATTGCAGGATCTGGCCGCGCAACTGATCCCAATCATCGACGCCGGCGGGAGCCTGCAAATCATTGGTCACACCGATTCACAGCCGTTGGCCGCCTCGCAAGCGCGTTTCCCGCTAGGTAACTTCCAACTCAGCTGCAGACGAGCTTTGGAAGTCGCCAACTGCTTGATCCAGGCCGGCGTAGACCCGGCTCAGGTGGCGGTGAGTGGCGTCGGCGAATGGCAGCCCATTGCCAGCAACGAAACTGAAGAGGGTCGGGCGCGAAATCGCCGAGTTGAGATCCTGGTGGAAATGCCGGATAATCCAGAGGCGCAAAAGCAGACGGCTTTGGCGCCTAGTCCAGACCAGCAATGATTGATGCTACCTGCGGGAGCCCTGGTTCGGCGGGCTTCCCAGTCCGCATCCTGGCTCTGATTTTGATCCTCATCGGCGGCGGTTTCGCCTGCGATCCCGGCAATGGCAGCCGCGTTCCCGATGTGCGCGAAGCCGAACTTGCCGACTCGGTATTTTTGGCACCGCCGGTGGACTGGGGTGGTGCTTTTCTTGTCTGTTTTCGCTTTGAAGTCACTCAAGCCGAGTTTGGCGTTGAGGACATCAACGACGAAAGTGCCGACCTGCCTGCCGTGCAAATGAGTCGGCCCGAAGCCGAAGCGTGGGCTTCGCGTATGGGCATGCGTTTGCCCAGCGATGAGGAGTGGTTGCACCTGCGGGATGCCGGCGGCAGTCAGCGCGCACCGACGGGAAATGCCAATACTTTGGAACTAGGCTTCGCGCGACCGCTTCCGGTTGGCGTGTTTGAACGCAGCCGCACACCTTTGGGTGGCTACGATTTCGACGGCAACGTTTGGGAGTGGTTGAGTACGGGTGGGCCAGAAACCGCCCAGCAGATTGGCGGCTCCTTCGCCAGTTACGGTGGCCACAGTGAGCCGCCGGCACGCGAGGCGAATGAGCAAGATCGAGCTTCCGACGTAGGCTTCCGTCCGGTTGCCGATGCGCTGCCATGGTTACGTCTGCAAATTGAAGCGGCGTGGCGCGATGCCCCGGCAGAGGAACGCCAAGCCTATGCGATGGCAGTCGCGAGGTGGCGGCCGGAATTGCGCAGGCAGTTGGCGCAAAATTGGCGCGAGCAATATCCCGACGCCGAAGACTTCGCCGCGTTCTTGGAGAACCCTGGGCCATAAAAGTGCGTCAAGCGGAACTGAAAGAGTTGCTTTTGCAACACGGGTTGCGGCCGCAGCAAATGTTCGGGCAAAACTTCTTGGTCGACCCAGCGCTCCTGCAAGCCATTCCCGATGACGCCGGTTTACAGGCGGGGGATCGCGTACTCGAAGTCGGCCCAGGCGCTGGATCGCTGACCTTTGAACTGCTGAAACGCGGTGCCGACATTTTGGCGGTCGAAATCGATCACGGCATGTGCAAGTTGCTCCGCGACCGCTTTGCCGAAGCGCCCGGCGGCCAACTGGAACTGCTCGAAGCCGATGTGTTGGCGCGCAACGAACGCTTTCATCAACGCGTCGAACAATGGTGGGGAGAGGGCACACCTCCGCGCTTAATTGCCAACCTTCCCTACGCCATATCCGGCCCTTTCCTCGGCCGGCTGCCGGCAAGGCCGATGCTCGGTGCGACTTTATTGCTGCAACGAGAAGTTGCCGTCAAAGCCGCCGGCGCCGTCGGCAGCAAAGATTATGGGCCGTTGTCGGTGCGCCTCAATCTAGCATTCGAAGCCAAGGTTGGGCGCAAGCTGCCACCCGAAGTTTTTTGGCCGCGGCCGAGCATTGACTCGGCGTTTTTGCATCTACAGCCAAGGGCAGAAGCACCCAGCGCCGAGGTGGATCGCAGCCTGGCCGAGATCCTCAAGTTTGCATTTGGTCAGCGACGCAAGCGATTGCTCGGGCGTTTGGCCAAGCAATTTCCGGCGGCGGCAGCGGCTTTGCGCGACGGCGGAGTTGCCGATCAAGCGCGGCCGGAACAGGTCGAACCAATCCTTTGGTTGCAAGCAGCTGAAGCGCTACAATAAGGGGTTCCCGCCCACATTGGGCCCCTTATGAACGATCTCTCCGCGGTCATCCAGAGCATCAAGGATCGCCTGCCCATTGAAGCGGTAGTCGGTGCGCGCGTGCAATTGCAGCGCAAAGGTGGTCGTTTGTGGGGACTTTGCCCGTTTCACGCCGAAAAAACGCCGTCGTTTTCGGTGTTGCCGGAACGCGGCATCTTCAAATGCTTCGGTTGCGGTCAAGGCGGCGACGCCATCACCTTTGTGCGCGAACTCGATGGCTTGGAGTTCATCGAAGCGCTGAAGTTGTTGGCCGACCAAGCCGGGGTGGAGCTGCCCAAATTCCAGGGCGGCCAGCGAGATCGACAAGCCGATCAATTGCGCAAGCATGGTCGCGAGGCTTTGGCCCAAGCGCGTCGGCTTTACCAGGCGGCGTTGGCCGAACCCTGTGGCGAAGGCGCGCGGCGCTATTTGCACGAGCGCAAAATCGAGCCACAATTGATTCAGTCTTTTGGATTGGGTTGGGCGCCGGCCGAACCGGGGTGGCTGACCCAGCGCTTGATCAAGCAGGGCTTCACCGCCGAGGTTTTGGTGGAAGCCGGCTTATGTTCGCGCTCCGATCGCGATGGCCAGTTACGCGATCGCTTTTGGGATCGCCTGCTCTTCCCGGTGCAGGAACTCGGCGATCGAACCGTCGGCTTCGGCGGTCGCTATTTGCCCGGATCCAAAGCTGAAGAGCGCAAGATGGGCAAGTACATCAACTCGCCCGAAACCAGCTTGTTCCCCAAGCGGCGCCTGCTTTACGGCATTGAAAAGCTGCAGCAAGGTCTGCGCGATTGCCCGGAAATGCCGATTCTGCTGTGTGAGGGCTATTTGGACGTCATCATGCTGCACCAAGCCGGTTTCAAAACCGCCGTCGCCGCGTTGGGAACTGCGCTGACCGAGGATCACGCCCGCCGATTGCGTCGCTATGACCGCCCGGTCGTGCTGCTGCTGGATCCCGACGAAGCCGGTCGTCGCGCCGCCGCCCGTGGTGCCAGAATTCTGGTGCGCGAGGGTGTTGACGTGCGCGCCGGTGAATTACCAGAGGGGCTCGACCCGGCCGACATGATTTCCGTCGGTAGAGCTGAAGAACTCTCGCAACGAGTGGCCCAAGCATGGGATATACTCGATTGGCGTTTGACCGCGTGGATTCAGAAAGCAGATTTCAGGGTTCCGTCGGTCCAAGCTAAAGCGGCGCACGAGGTCGCGGAGTGGTTGCAAACCACCCCGGATCCAGTGCTTGCGGAGGTTTGGATGCGGGCGGCCTGTGACCGGCTAGGAGTCACCGAGCAAAGCCTACGGCGCCTGATGCGCTCCCCGGCCCAAGGGGCCAATCGCTCACCGCAAAGCGTCGTAACTTCCCAAAACTCGAATCTTCCCAACAACTCAGCCCAAGAACTACTCAGACAGAACGAACAGCAGATCGTCAGTGCCATTCTGATCGACCCGTCGCTGGCCGTGATTTTCGCCGAGACCCTCGGCGAATTGCAGTTAAATGACGACGGTGCAGCTCAGGTCTTGAAATGGTGCTTCGAGCGTCGCAAGGAAGGCGAAGATTGCAGCTTAGATCAAGCGCTGCAAGCATTCTCCGGCCATCCAGCTATGGATTGGTTGGACAAACTTCGGTTCCTTCCCGTAGCAGAACCGCAGCTCGTGCTTGAACGAGCTCTGGAAGCCCGGCCGCATAATTTGGAAGCCCTACGTAGGGCCACCCAAAATGGCCAGGCCGCCGCGACCGACGCCGACCTGGAACGCTTCCGCCGTTCAATCCCGATTTCGCCGTCCCGGGATACACCCTGAGCATCGCCTGCAAACGCATGTCCAAGACAAGCACCAACAAGACTACTGAAACCGCCATTGAGGTTCTGATTGCCAAAGGCACGGAACAAGGCGGTACTCTCGGTTTCGACGACATCAACGCCGCGCTTCCGCCGTCGGCGTTGGGCGCCAATGCCTTGCAAACTTTGACGCAAGTATTGGACCGTCTCGAGGTCGAAGGCATCCGCGTCGGCGATGCCACGGAAAGCCAGGAGGCGCCGGTCTTGACCGCGCCGATGCCGGTGGCGGTGAAGCCGTTGGCGGTGGCTGCGGTGCGCGGTCCGGGCGGACGGGCTGCTCAGCCGGTGCTCGAGAAGATCGATGACCCGGTGCGCATGTATCTGACCCAAATGGGTGAGATTCCGCTGCTGACTCGTGACGAGGAAATCTCGTTGGCGAAGAAGACCGAGGTGTCGCGCAAGATCTTCCGTCGCTTGGTGCTGGAATCGGGTTTGGCGATGAACCCGATGCTTGATCTGCTGCATCAAGTCAAGAATGGCGAAACCGCATTCGACCGTACTTTGAAGGTGAACCCGTCGGCGCAGGCGAACAGTTCGTTCGGCGTGATTCACTTCAACCGTCGACTGAAGAAGCAGGCCGGTGAAGATGGCAACGAAGGTTCGTCGAACATTGACGGTGGCGCCGGTTACGAGCTGACCAAGCAAGACTTGGAGCAACGTTTGGGCGGTCACATTCAAAGCTTGGAAGAGCTGCGCGATGCGGCGCGTTTTGCTTATCGCGCTCACATCGACGATCGCTTGACCAAAGACGAGCAACGTGTCTTCCAAAATGGCATGCGCGCACGTCAGCGCTGCGTCGCGGTTTTGGCCGAAGAACTGCACTTGCAGGTCAACCATATTGCCGACCTGATTGGCATCGTGCACTCGCGTTTGTTTGAGTGGCAGGCGTTGCAGATGCAAATCGATTCCTTCGATCCGAAGGCGAAGAACACCAAGTCCGGCAAAGAAGAGTTGGCCGAAATGAAGCAGCGCGCCTTCGATTACGAAGTCGCCGCATTGGAGCCGCTGAGCTCGTTTGAAGTGCGCATGAACCGCATCATGCGTGCCGTCGATGGTTACGAGCAGGCCAAGCGTGACCTGTCGTCGGGTAACCTGCGATTGGTGGTTTCGATCGCCAAGAAGTACCGCAACCGCGGATTGAGCTTCTTGGACTTGATTCAAGAAGGCAACACCGGCCTGATGAAGGCGGTGGAGAAGTACGAATACCGTCGTGGTTATAAGTTCTCGACTTATGCGACGTGGTGGATTCGCCAGGCGATCACGCGCTCGATTGCCGACCAAGCGCGCACCATTCGCATTCCGGTGCACATGATTGAAACCATGTCGCGCTTGCGTGCGGTGCAGAAGCGCTTGCTGCAGACCATGGGTCGCGAGCCGTCGATCGAAGAGATGTCGGAAGCCGCCGAGATTTCGGTGGACGAGGCACAGCGGGTGATGAAAATCGCCAAGCACCCGATCAGCTTGGATCGCCCAATTGGCGATAGCGAAGACAGCTACTTCGGTGATTTCATCGAAGACGAGACTTCGGAAAACCCGGTCGAAAAAGCCGGCCAGGGCATGCTGAAGGAGCGCATCGACGAAGTGTTGGATTCGCTGACCTTCCGCGAGCGCGAAATCGTCAAGCTGCGCTACGGCATAGGAGACGGTTACACCTACACCTTGGAAGAGGTGGGGCGGATCTTCCGCGTGACGCGCGAGCGGGTGCGTCAGATTGAAGCCAAGGCGATTCGCAAATTGCAGCACCCAATTCGGGCGCGCAAGTTGGCCGGCTTCATTGAGGGCGTTACCTGATCCGGATTCAGGATTGCTAGGCCGGGCGCGATTTTGCCGCGCCCGGTCAAAGAAAAGCTGTAGGGCAAACGGCTACGCGCGGGCATAATTGCCGGCGTGAAAGAGACCCTCGCTTCGCTCGTCCGGCTGCAACTCCACGACGACAAGATCCGCAACCAAAAGCGGCGCTTGGAGTCGATTCCAGCCGAGTTGAATGAGCGCGAAGCCGTGTTCTCGGCGCAAGAAGCCGGTGCCGAGCAAATGGAGGCCGAACGTAAAGCGCGCTTGATTCGGGTGCGTGATTTGGAAAACGACATCGCCTCTACCGAGGAGCGGGTCGAAAAGCTCGAAGAGCAGCTGCGCCGCACTCGTGACGCCGGATCGTTAAAGGTCGGCCAGCACGAAGCCGAACAGTTGCGCGACAAAATTTCCAGCGACCAGGAAGAGGCGCTGGCTTTGCTCGAAGAGGCGGAAAATTTTGAAGGACAGCGGGACGAGGCGCGCAAGCAAGTCGAAGAGCAACGCGCCGAATTAGAGCAATTCCGCGAGGTGGTTGCCGCCGATGAAAAAGAGCTAGGCGCGGCATTGGCCGCCATGGAAGCAGAGCGAGACCAAATGGTTCAGACGCTGCAAGGCAAGCCGATCCAGGTTTACGACCGCATCACCACCGGCCGCAATAGCAAGGGCGTGGTTGCTTTGCGTGGCGGGGCATGTGCCGGTTGCGGCATGGGTTTAAATCCCAATGACCAGTTGAAGGTCAAAGCCGCCAAGGCCATTTTTCAGTGCCGATCGTGTTCGCGCATCCTCGTGGAGCACGAATTGTGGACCGCCGCCTGCCCGGCGGAATAGCGTAGAGGAAGGGCCCTTTATTCACGGCCTGCTAAGGTAATTGCTAAACTCGGCAGTCATGCTTTGTCTGTCGACCCTGCTTTTTGCGGCTTTATGCCAAGAGCCGCTGACCAGCCAGTTACCGAAAGAGGATTTGGGCGTCGCCGCCTTCCTCGAAAAGTACCCTCAGTACAACGGTAAAGGCGTCCGCGTTGCGGTGTTGGATACCGGTGTAGACCCGGGCCATCCTTACCTGCAAAAGAACCCCGATGGCAGTCGCAAGATTGTGGATTGGTACGACGCAACGACAGATGGTCGGTTGCAAATCCAGCATCGGGTCAAGGCTCAGAACGGTACTTTGATCGGCTTATCCGGTCGCCGTCTGGACCTAGGAGCTTACGCTGCCGCCGGTCGCGAGTTCGGATTGATTCGTTTGGATCAGGACTTCTTGCCGGATGACTTGGAAGGTCGCATTCAGGGCGAGCGGAAGGGTGATTGGGGCGACAGCAAACGCGCCTATCAAGAGCGTCAAGCACGCGCTCAGAGCGATGGCGAAGAGACCACGCTGGCGGTTCAAGAAGCACACCACTTTGAATCGTTCCAAGATGTGGGCCCGGTCTACGACATGCTGGTGTTCGATATGAACGGCCACAAGGTAGTCGTCATCGATAACGACGAAGACGGCAACATCGGCGAGGAGCCGGCGCTGCGGACCTTTGCCGCAAGTGGTGACTGGGCGACTTTGGGCGATGAAGCCTTGTTGAACTACTGCGTGTCATTCGACGGCGAAGACGGCGTGCATCTTTACTTCGACGCCCACGGACACGGCACGCACGTTGCCGGCATCATTGGTGCGTATGAAGGCGAAGGCGGGCGCTTGAACGGCGTTGCGCCAGGCGTGGAATTCGTTGCCATCAAGATTGGCGACGGCAAGTTTGGTGGGTCGACCTCGGGTTTTGCCATCACCAAAGCTTTGGATTACGCGGTCGAAGCCGGCTGCCAGGTGGCCAACATTAGTTTTGGCGGTCCGTCGTTCTTTGCCGATGGCTTGGAACCGGATGGCTGGGTGATTGAAGAAGCTACGCGTCGCGGATTGGCTGTTGTGACGTCGGCAGGTAATGAAGGCCCGACGCTGACCACGGTTGGCGCGCCGGCAACCACGTCGGCCGCTTTCTCCATCGCGGCAGCCATTTGGCCAGGTACGCAACGCGCCAATTACTCGTCGCTGACCCCGAGCGATCCGGTGTTGTTCGATTTCTCCAGCCGCGGTCCACTGCCGACCGGAGACTTGGGCATTGACTACGCTGCACCTGGCGCCGCACTCAGCGCGCTGCCGTCGTGGGGGATCACCCTGGGTGAAAACTGGAACGGCACGTCGATGGCGGCACCGCAAATTGCCGGTTGCATTGCGATGTTGGCCGGAGCGGCCAAAGCCGAAGGTTGGGCTCACGATCCGGTGCGCATGGATCGCGCGCTGCGCCTAAGCGCCAAGCCGCTGCCGCAACATGCTTGGATTGAGCAAGGCCACGGTTTTGTTTCGGTGCCGGCCGCGTTCGAAGCGCTGCGCATGTTGCACGAAGGCGGATTCCAGGATCAGCTTTACTCGATCCGCGTCAGCAACCCATTCGGCGAGGGTGCCGGGGTTTATCTGCGCGGCGTCGCTTCGCAAATGGAGCCGCTCGACGTCATTGTGCGCGTCAGCCCGCTGTTCGACGACGAGGTCAGCAACCAAATCAAGTCGGAATTCCTGCGCACTTACCGCCCCGAACCTGAAGTGGATTGGGTGCAAGCACCGGACATGTTCTACTCCAGTGCCAACGGCCAAGGATTCAAACTACGCGTGAACTGCGAGGATTTGCAGCCTGGATTGCACAGCACGCGTGTGCTGATTTACGACGTGGATCAGCCGCGTGAATTCGGTCCGGAAATGATCATTCCGGTTACCGTCATCATTCCGGATCTCACCGATGTCTCCGGTGAGCATCGCTTCCAGCACCTGTTTGAGTTGAAGCCCGGCGAATTGAAGCGCCACTTCCTCAACGTGCCCTACGGCGCAACCCAGGCGAAGATTCGCGTCACCCAGTTTGGTGGTGCGCGCAATGAAATTCGTTCGGGTGCCGGTTCGGTCAGCGGCTTCTTGTACGCCGGTGACCGTCAAGCACGCGGTCGGTTCTTCCTCGAAGACGGTGAGACTTACGAAACCATGGTTCCGGTCGAAGCCGGCACGGTTTTGGAGTACACGATGGCGTCGCGCTGGGCGTCGAACTTGGATGCCGAGTACTTGCTTGAAGTCCAATACGTCGGCGTGGTACCGCAAGATTCCGAACTGAAGGTGCCGGCGGGTCAAAGCCTGGCCTTCATGGGTTTGAAGAATACGTTGAACAGCGGTACATACACCGTGAGTGCAAACGTCGAGGGCGTTGCCATTCCGATTACCACCGAAATCGAAATCGCGCCGGATCCCATTCGTCAAACCGTGATGGGTGAGCGCGGATTGTTCTACGGCACGCGTTCGTGGAAAACCGACATTCCGGAAGGCGGTGCCGACGTCGTGCTGCGCATGCCGCATTCGATTCAAACCATCGAGCTGCGTGAAGATTTGATGCTGATCGTGCGCGATGCCAACGGCCAAGTCCTGAAGCGCAAGATTGCCTACGAGATAGATACGCCGGTCGGTCATTTAGACGGCGGCGTTCACCAATTTGAATTGATCTACCCGTCGATTGGTTTGTCGGCATTGGAATCGTCTTATGCAGGTGCCGAGCTGCGCTTGAAGACAGGAGGCGGTGCGATGAGTCCAAGCAGCACACTGCAAGCCGCGTTGGATAGTGAAGGCGGTAGCCGCCTAAGCATTCCGCATGGCGGTGCTCGTACTGCATACTTCCGCGCACCGGAGCTGGAGCCGCTGGCCGACGGCCGTTATTACTACGGCACCGCGTCGGTGAAGTCGGGCAAGGACACGGTGTTGACGGTTCCCATGCAGATCAACCGCCCGATGGTCGCCGTCGAGGAAATCGAAGAGCTTCCGGGAGCATCCGTCGTCAGCATGGAGCAAGAAGGTGCTGATCCGGAAGAAGATCCGATCGCCGTCGCGCGCAGCAAATACGAAGAGGCCGAAGCCACTGATCCGGCTTCCGTCGATAGCTTGAAGGCAGCGTGGGATTGGACCAAGGCGGCGCCGATGTGCTTCGAAGCCGAAATGGCAGTGTTGCGCACCTTGTCCGAAGCCGGATTGCATGATCATGCTCAAAACCGCGCCAAGGGCTACCTGAAGCGCTTCCCCAAACGCATGCAGGAATTCCTCGCTGCGGCCCCGCGCTGGAACCCGTAAAGCCGAGTGCAGCGCCCGCGTTTTGCCCTATGCGGCAACGTCTTCCCGGTGCAGACCGCGGAAGACGCGCGGGCGCTGATGGCCGAAGGTTCTCTGCCGCAACTGCGCAGCTTGTTGCCGAAGGCCGGTATCGATCCGCCGCAGGCAGGCTTTGGTTTGTACCTGCCAGCACTGGCCGCCGAGCAACTTTTGGAAAGCGCGGAAGCCAAAAACCGTTGGCTGCATGCTTGCCATCGATCCGGCTGGCCCATTTGGACCGCGAACGCGTTCCCATTCGGCGGCTTTCATGGCAGCCAAGTTAAGGAACTCGCTTTCCAACCGGACTGGACTAGCGAAGAGAGGCTGGATTTCACCTGCAAGGTCGCCGAGTTGCTCGCCGCGTTGATGCCGCATGGTAGCCAAGGATCGATTTCGACTTGCCCATTGGGTTATGGCTCACACCTCGCCGAGGACGTCACCGCGCGTCAAAACTTGAAACGGGTCGAGAAGTATTTGCAGGAGCTTGCGCGGCGTAGTGGCGTGCATCTGGTACTCAGTCTTGAACCGGAACCCGATGGCGGCTTTGAGCGCGTTGCCGATTTGGCTAAGTGGTTGCATCAACATTTTCCGGGCAGCGAACATCTTGGGATCTGCTGGGACCTCTGCCACGGCGCGGTGGTGGGGGAAAGCGCAAACGAAGCGCTGTCCGCAATGGAGAATTACCAAGTCCGCTGCGGCAAGGTGCAAATTTCAGCGGCGTTGGTTCTCCGCAGCGTGCAGCCCGACGTCGACCAACTGCTGAAGCAGCTCGCCGATGATCCTTGGTTCCATCAAGTGCGCGGCGTCGACGGCACCGCGTGGCGCGATTTGCCCGACTTCCTTGCTTCGGCCGATTACGCCCGCCTCCAACGAGGTGGCGACGGCGAATTCGGCATCCACTGCCATGTGCCGGTCCATCGCAGCGATTACCTGCCCGGGCTAGAGGCAACGCCTTGGCGAGACGGCGTAAAAGCCGCTCTAAGAGCTGGAATCCGCGATTTTGAGCTCGAGACTTATACTCTTCCGGTGCTGCCGGCCGAGCTGCTCGAGGAACAGGGGCTGCTCGGCACCTTTGTTGCGGAAATGTCGGCATGTTTCCGCGAGTTGGGCCTTGACACGACCGCCTAAGGTCCTTAATCTTTGCGCCCTCGAAAGCTGAACGGCTTCCGAATGGCCCCATCGTCTAGTCAGGCCTAGGACACCAGGTTTTCATCCTGGCAACGGGGGTTCGAATCCCCCTGGGGTCACCACCCATCAACCCACCAGTTTCGGCTGGTGGGTATTTTTTTTACCCCGACGGAACGACCTGCGGCCAGGATTTCATCCCCGTCGACTTCCGTGTTCATTCTTCGGTGGACAGCATTGCAGTGGCGGTCAAAACTGGGTGCATGAACGCCTCGACGCCGACCTTGCCGTTCCCCATCGACCTGCCCAGCGACGACCGCATGTACCAGGCGTTGGTCGAGCGCGATCCGTCATTCGAGGGGGTGTTCGTAGTCGGCGTCAAATCCACCGGGATCTTTTGCCGTTCGACCTGCCCGGCGCGCAAACCGGCGCGCGAGAACTGCACCTTTTATGCCGCCGTCGCCCAAGCCCTTGCCGCCGGTTACCGTCCGTGCAAACGATGCCGGCCAATGGAGCCGGTGGGCGAGGCTCCTAAGTGGCTGCGGGGGTTGTTGGCCGACGTCGAAGCCGATCCGGGCCGCCGTTGGCGCGACCAAGACTTGCGCGCACGCCAGCTGGATCCGGTGCGTGTGCGGCGCTGGTTCAAATGCCACCATGGCATGACCTTTCATGCTTATCAACGTGCACGCCGCCTCGGACGAGCGCTGGGGCAACTGACCTTAGGCGATGACGTCGCGCAAACTGCCTATCGGAACGGATTCGAGTCGCTCAGCGGCTTTCACGATGCGGTGCAGAAACTTTCCGGGGCGACGCCTGGCGGAAGCCGTCAAGCCAATCTCATCCATCTGACGCGGATCCCGTCGCCATTGGGGCCGATGGTGATCGCGACCAGCGATTCCGCGTTGTGCTTGCTGGAGTTCGCCGACCGCCGCATGTTGGAAACTCAACTGCAGCGATTGCAAAAGCATTTCAATGCGGTGCTGACTCCGGGAGAAAACGATTTGACCCGCGAGGTGCATGCGCAATTGGAGCAATACTTCGCCGGCCGTCGCCGTCAGTTTGATTTGCCGCTGGAAATGCCCGGTACGGAGTTTCAGCAACAAGTGTGGCAGCAGTTGCTGACCATCCCGCATGGCACCACGCGCAGTTATGCCGAGCAAGCACAGCGCATCGGTCGCCCCGCTGCAGTACGCGCGGTCGGACGTGCCAACGGCGACAATCGCATCTCAATCATTGTGCCCTGCCATCGCGTCGTCGGTGCCGACGGCAAGCTGACCGGATACGGTGGTGGCTTGTGGCGCAAAAAACGGCTGCTCGAATTGGAGCAACAAGCCCAAGACTGACGTCGAACCAGGCGCCGAATCTAGGCCAGCGGGTGCGCTTGCTGATAAAGCTTGCGTAGATGCTCCAACGATACGTGCGTGTAGATCTGTGTACTGCCCAGGCTGGCGTGGCCGAGCAGCTCTTGCACGGTGCGCAGGTCGGCGCCGCGGCGCAGCAAATGAGTGGCGAAGGAATGGCGGAAGGTGTGAGGCGTGCACTCGCGATGAATGCCGGCGCGATGCAAGCAGCGATTCAAAACCCGCCTCACCGAGCGATCGGTCAAGCGCGTTCCCAATCGGTTTAAAAACACCGGGGTGCGGTCCAGGCGGCGTAGCGATTTCGAGGACAAGTAATCTCGCAGAGCCAAGACCGCCGGCTGACCCAGCATGCCGTAACGTTCTTTTTGCCCTTTGCCCTGCAGGAGCACTAAACCGCGGCGCATATCTAAATGCCCCTCGTCCAATGCCACCAATTCCGACACACGACACCCGGTGGAGTAAAGCACTTCGAGAATAGCTCGATCGCGCAATCCTTCCGGGTCGTCGTTACTGGGCGCGGCCAACAGAGCCTCCACTTCGCTTTCCTCTAAATAACGTGGCAAACGCCGACGCCGCCGCGGCCCGCGCAAGCCGGCAGCCGGGTTGGCATCGATCAGGCCGCGCTGCTCCATCCAGCGGAAAAAGCTGCGGATACTCGACAAATGGCGGGCCATGGTCGTCGGCCCTAGGCCGCGGTCGCTGAGTTGGCCCAAGTGGAGACGCAAGCGCACCGTTCGCACCTGCTGCGGAGCCTGCGATTCCGCGTCTTCCTGCAGGGTTTCCAGCAAGCCCTGCAGGTCGCGCTGATAAGCGCGCAGCGTGTGCGGCGAAACCTGACGCACCTCTTGCAGGTGTCGCAGGAATTCGAGCAGCGCCGCGTCCAGTGAAGTTGCCATCGCTGCGTCATAATAACCGCCATGCCCCGCTTCCTGGTCCGCGTCCTCCAGCGCGCGGCCGACGCCGACCCGGTAGGCATGCTGGCGGCGTTGCCTGCAGACAGTCGTCCGGTGTTGCTCGATAGCTCCATCGGCGGGGGCGCGTCGTTGTTGGCGTGGAACCCCGACAAGGTGGTGCGAGGCAAGGTGACGCCGGCCACCGACTCACCCTTCCGTTGGCCGTTGGCACAGCAAGACCCGGCGGCGGAATTACAGCAAGCCTGTGACGACGAAATCTGGCAGTTGGAAGATCCGGCGTTGCCGTTGGTGGGAGGGTGGATCGGTTATTTCGGCTTTGAATGTGGCCATGCTTGGGAGCCATTCCCATGGACCGCCGCCGACCCTGCCGGTTTTGATGATTATTATTTTGCCCGATACCGCAATGCGGTGTTGTTTCAGCCCAACGGGGAAGCCCTGTTGCTGTGGGCGGAGCCTTTGGATGAACAAGCCGGCGGGGAACGTACCGAACTCGAGCGGCAGTTCGCACGAATGCGAGTCAAGTCTGCGTCTGCGTCGGATGGGGAAGAAAACGGCGGATTGTCGCACCCGCCGTTGCCGCGGTTAGGGGCAGAGCAATACCAGCAACAAGTCCGACAAATGCGCCGCTGGATCGGTTGCGGTGAGTTATTCCAAGCAAACCTTAGCCATCGAATGGAAGGTCCGGCGCCCAGCGACAGTCGTGCTTTTTATGCTTCGTTGCGGCCGCGCCAGCCCACCGAAATGAGTGCTTACCTGGAAATCGCACCGCAGCAAGCGTTGCTGTCCTGGTCGCCGGAAAGTTTCTTGAGCATCAAAGGCGCGCAATTGCGCACTCAGCCCATTAAGGGAACTTCGCCACGCGGTGCCAATGCCGACGACGACGCACGTTTGGCGGCAGAACTCGATGCGTCGATCAAAGAGCGCGCCGAGTTAAACATGATCGTCGATATGGCACGTAACGACCTCGGCCGAGTGGCATTGGCGGGGGAGGTCACCGTTGCATCGGCAGGGACCGTCGTACCGTTCCCAACTTTGTTCCATCGCATTGCCGACGTGCAAGCGCGCTGGAACCCGCAGTTGGGCTTGCAACAGCTCATGCGTGCTACCTTCCCGCCGGCCTCCGTGACCGGCGCGCCAAAGGTTAGAGCGCTGCAAGCCATCGCCGAGTTAGAGAAGGTTGCCCGCGGTCCATACTGCGGCACTCTTGGCTATTGGTTGCCCGGCGAACCCCGCGGCGAATTTTCGGTGCTGATCCGCACGTCGACGGTATCCGATCAGAAATTGCGGTTGCGCGTCGGCGCCGGAATTGTTTGGGATAGCGACCCTTTACTGGAGTGGCAAGAAACGCTAGTGAAAGCACGCTACCTTACCTTGCAAACCACTGGAGCAAGTACGCCTAAGTCTTCATGAGTAAATACCGATTTGAGGGGGCCGACGTCCTCGTTGTCGACGGCAAGGTCATGGTCGGGGCCGAACCGGCATTGCTGGCAAATTTGCCCGGCGTGTTGCGCGGCGAAGGAATCTTCGAGACCTTCTTGGCAACCGATGGCGTGCCGTCGCCGCTGCTGCATTTGCATGATGAACGATTGCATGGCAGCGCCGATCTCATGGGCATGGATCTGAGCGGCTATGGCTTGCAACGCAACTTCGGCGAAGTGCAGCCGTTGTTGGGGACGGGAACTTGGCGAGTGCGGTACACGGTGTTGCGGGCCTTGGACCGCAAGCTCCTTCACATGTGGACCGCCGGTCCGGTGGACCCGCCGGCCGAAGAGGTTGAGTTGCTGTTGTCACGCTTTCGCACCGACCCGGAAAACCCGCTTGCCGGTGCCAAAACCACGTCGCGCGCGCACTTTCAGGTTGCCCACGCCGAGGCGGTGGAATCGGGCTGCTTCGACGCGCTTTTGCCGACTATCGATGGCGATATGAGCGAATGCACGGCTAGTAATTTTCTGATTTGGAAAAATGACAAACTTCTCACACCCGGGTTGAATCGAGGCATTCTGGGCGGCGTAACCCGCAATATGCTGCTGCAGGGCTGTCGCGATCATCAAATTCCTGTTTGTGAGGTGAAAATCTGGCAAAAAGACCTGCTTGAGGCGGACGAGGTATACGTCACCAATGCCATCATTGGCGTTATTCCTGTGTGTAAGATTAACGGAGTGGACATAAGCTACTCGGGCGCCTGCGGGTCCATGCTTCCACGTTTACGCCGTGCCTACGCCGACGCTTGTGCCGGCCAGTCCCGAACCCCTGCTTAAATCATGATTCGAGCCGTACTCATTTCGATGTTGTTGGCCGCGCCGCTGAGCGCTGCTCCCCAAGACCCGTACAAAGAACAGGTCAAAGAGTACAAGGAGATCATTGAGGGGCGCGAGCGCGAAGCCGAAGCCATTCAGATGATCGACAAGTTCATCCAGCGTTATATGGAGAACAAGGATCGCCTGATTGAAATTGCCGACTCGCTTGAGCTGGAAGAGGGCGATGCCAAAGCTTTGAAGAAGGAAATCAAGACCATCGGTAAAAGCCAAGAAGAATTGGCGGACTTGGTGTGGTTGGCATTCAAGGAACGCAAGCGCGACACCGAGGACCATCGCAATCTGTGGAAGGTTGCCGTGCATGCTTTTGGCCAAATGGGTCCACACGGAGCCGATTACCTGTGGAAGGTGCTGAAAGAAAAGCGCTTCAAGAAGGACACGGATTTCAAAGCGCTGTGCATTCAGCAAGTCGGGTTCACTCACGACTACAGCCAAGCTGAAGAACTGATCGACTTGTTGGACCACCATCAGGATTTGATCATTAAAGCGGCTGCCGATGCATTAACTCAATTTGGCGACGCCCCCGGCAAGGTGCGATTGGAATGCACCGAAAAGCTGGTCAACTTCTTGAACTCGTATTACAACTCGTCGCTGAATCCCGATGACACCGTTGCCCAAGCGCGTTATCGCTTGGTGCGTCGTGCCTTCTTGGACGCCCTCACTGAGTTGACCAAGCAAAGCTTCCAAGACCCGTTGGATTGGCGCCGTTGGTACAACAAAAATAAGAAGAACAAGGACCTTTGGTCGGACGATTGAAAATCAAAACTTCTTTGTTCGTCACCGCCTTGCTGCTAACCGCAGCATTGGTCGCCTGTAGCAAAGACGAAGGCAATAAATCGGTGGATATCCCCGACGCCGCTCGTCATTTTGCGTGGGTGGGTGAGGCCGACGGCGGGGTGCGCGTGGTACTGGAGGCTTTGGCACCGCCGCAGGATTTATCGAATGCGCGTTTCAGCGAAGAATCCATGCTACGTTCACGCTTGCCGCTGGATGACGACACCGAGCTGCTGCGGCTACATTTGTTCGGCAGCGGTGCCCAGCTTCAAACCGATGGCACCACGTCCATCGGTGACCAGCAGCTTTCTGGTTTCGGTGATGCGCCGGCGGATTTGGATTCCGGCCAGCGCTTGCTTTGGAACACCGTGTTGCGCGGATTACCTGCGCCGAATCCAACCACCGAGGTGCCGCTGCATCGGTCGATGATTTTGCGTGGCAGTCCGCCGAAGGGCGAAATGCCGGTGCCTCATGCCGTTTGGCAAAACAGTGATATGCATATCCCGCTGCAGCTTCGTCAGTGGACCGATATGGACCGCGGCCGTTACTTCGACGAGTCGCTGACTCCACCCAAAAAAGCAGATGGTTGATCCTTCTCATTCGCAAGACTCCCCAATCGTCAATCCGTCGTCGGCCCAACCCGAAGAGGGCGAGGTGCTGTTGCGTAGCCGGGATGTGCAGGCTTTAAGTCGCACCTTCCGACGCTTAGCTGAAATTCAAGATGGCTTGGCCGATCACATTCGCGAGTTGGAAGAGGAGCGGCAGAAAAAATGGATGCTGCCGGCCGTTGCACTGGGGAGTTTGGTGTTGGGTGTGGGTTTGACCTTGATCGGATTGGGCTGGATGCAAACCCAAGAAGAGCAGCCGATGGTTCAAGTCGACCTTTCGTCGCTACCGGAAAACAGCATTCAAGTGCAGGCGCCGGCCGGTGCAGTGGACGCCAAAATGCTGGTCGAGTTGATGGCACAACTCGACGAGATGAAGCAATCGCAATCGCAGGATCGGCGCATGATTGCCGAGCTGGGCACCAAGGTAATTGAAGGCGAAATGTCGGCGCTGACCCTGCTCAAACAGATGCGCGCCATTGAAGCCGGCTTCCCGCTTGATGCGATTGCGATGAACCAAGCGGCGCAAAACAACACTGCGCCGGCTCAACCGGATCCGGCGAGCGCGGCGGCCAATGAGCAAGCGAATGCAAGTGAAGCTGTTCAAAACGTCGGCAATGCAGCCGTTGGCGAGGAGGCTGTGGGCCCTGAAACTTTGGGTTATCCCGCCGACGCATGGCTAGGTGCATTGAACGGTTTGATGGCGGTGGATGGCTACCCTCATTATCGCTTCCAACAGGCCACGCGAGTCCCGGGCAAACCGCGCCTGACTGACGTCATCCTGTTTGTTTGGAGTGAAGATGGTTTGCTGCAAACCATCGTCCGCGCCGAAAGCGTGGATTTCTACTTGCAAGAGAGCACCTTTTCGATGCGCATGCATTTCCTCAATGGCAGTCGTCAACGCGATGGTGTGAAAACGGTGCTGCCGGAAGCGGGTATGAACCTGCCGTTGCCGGACATCAACGTTCCGGCGTGGGTTGCGCACTTCCCGGAAATTGGACCGGAAGGCATTCCTTGGGAGCACATCGGCAGGGTGCCGCCGCCGGCGCCCGAATTGGTCGATCCAACTCCTGCCGGTAGTGATGGCGGCAGCGAAGTCGGCAATGGCGCCACCGAAGAGAGCGGCGATCAACTATCGCCGCTGGAGCATACGCGCCAGGGTTTGGATCTACTGATGTCGGCCAAGCAATCCTTCGGCCATTACCGTTTGGAAAGCGTGGCCCGTATCGAAGGCGACGCACTGAAGGTGGTGCGCTTGTCGTGGTATGACAGCAACGGCAATCTGTTCAAGTACATCGAAGCCGACACCATGCGCGTGCGTTCGCGCGGCGAGGGTTGGATCGAGTTGAACTTGGAAAACGGTAGCTTCATTCGTTTGGGCAAAAAGACGCCGTTCCGCGATCCGGTCTACCGCATCCACCTGCCGAATCAAAAGGTCGGCGAATGGCGTGCCACCGGCATGACGGTTTCCGAACCGGAATAGGTTAGATTCCCCGATGGCGCAGAATTGGCACGGTGAAGTCGTTTCGATCAGCGAGTTGATCGAACGTGCAAGGTGGGCGTTGGACGCCCAAATCGGTCGCATTGCGGTCGAGGCGGAAGTCTTTGAATATCGTGGTCAGCATTCGTCCGGCCACTATTACTTCAAGCTGCGCGACGAAGAGAGCAGTATCGATACCAAAATGTGGCGCGGTGTGGCCGCGCGCGGATTGAATTGCCGATTGCAGGAAGGGCGCGCGGTTTTGGCCATCGGCAAGCTCGACATTTGGTCGAAGCGCGGTTCGCTTTCTTTTCTATTGGATGAGGTTCACGACCTTGGCGCCGGCGATTTGGCGCGTCGCTTTGAAGAGCTGAAAAAGCGATTGCGCTTAGAGGGGTTATTCGAAGAAGAACGACGTCGGCCGCTGCCGCTGCGACCGCAAAAGGTTTGCTTGATTACTGCGCAACCCTCAGCAGCTGAGGCCGACATTTTGCGCACATTTGCCGACTATCGTGCGCCCTTTGCCATCGAAGTGATTTCAAGCCGTGTGCAAGGGGAGGGCGCCGCCGCCGAGTTAGTTCAAGCTCTGCACCGCGCCAACATGCTGAAGCCCGACGTCATCCTGCTCGCCCGCGGCGGCGGTTCTCTGGAAGACTTGTGGGCTTTCAACGAAGAGGTTTTGGTGCGCGCCGTTGCCGACAATCCGATTCCGGTGATGACCGCAGTCGGCCACGAATCCGACTTCACGCTGTGTGATTTTGCCGCCGACGAACGCGCCAAAACACCTACCGCCGGCGCGGCACGACTATGCGAGGGTTGGCAGCAAGCCATCACTGCGCTGCAACGGCTCAGCGAGCGATTGACGTCGGCAATGGCGGATTTGCTGCGCGATGCCGGGATGGAGTTGCACACCCGCAAGCTGCAACTCCACGCGCAAAGCCCCGAGCGCCGACTCGAGCGCTACCGCCGCCACGTGCATGAAAACGAGCTGCGCATCGTGCATGCGATGGAGCAATGGCTTCAAACGCGCAGCCGCCGCCTGCAACGCGGTGCCGAACGATTGCGCGCGGCCAATCCGGCTCAGCGCATTGCCCAGCTGCAGCAGCGTCTGCAAGGACTCGGCGCCCGACTGAACGCCGGATCGCCGGAAGCCTTGCTGGAACGCGGTTACGCATTGGTCCAGCGCGACGGCGCGGACGGCTATTTGCGCAATGCCGAAGACGTCGGCATTGGCGATGCGGTGCGGATTTCGCTGGCGCGGGGCAAGCTCACCACCGAAGTCACCGCTGTCGATCCTGAATAAGCAGCGAGATCTAAGCAAATTTGCGACAATACGCCGATGCCCAAAACCCCTTCGTTCGAAAAAGGAATGTCCCAGCTTGAGCAGCTCGTCGACGCCCTCGAGGCCGGCGATTTGAGCCTCGAGGATGGGGTCGAGCATTACCGGCAGGGGGTGGAGCTGCTGGCCGGTTTGCAGGAGCAATTGCAGGGTGCTGAAAAGCGCGTTGGCGAGCTCAATGCACAGTTGCAGCAAAACTTGGCGGCGATGGAAGGCGATGACGCAGACCAGTCCTAAAATCGATTTCCGCCAGTGGCTTGATGGACAAAACGCTGCCATTGAAGAGCAGTTGCAGCGGGCGATGCAAGTTTTAGCCGCGACCGGCGTGCCCGAGCGATTGCGCAAAGCCATGGATCATGCGTTGTTGGGTGGCGGCAAACGCGTGCGTCCGGCGCTGGTGCTGCTGGCTTGCGAGGCTGGCGGAGGCGAGCTGCTCGAAGCCTGGCCTGCTGCCGTGGCCGTCGAAATGGTGCATTCCTACTCGCTGGTCCACGACGACCTGCCGTGCATGGACGATGACCTGCTCCGCCGCGGCCAACCTACCGTGCACGCTGCCTACGACGAAGCTACCGCTGTGCTCGCCGGCGATGCATTGCAATGCACCGCCTTTGAAGTGCTTGCCCATCAAAAGGACGCGCGCCTTGCCGCCGCCCAAACTCGCCTGCTGGCGCATGCCGCCGGGCCCGTCGGCATGGTCGGCGGGCAAATGCTCGACATGGAGTTAGAAGGTCGCGGCGAGTTGGCCTCGCTGCAACAGGTTGAGCAAGTCCACGCCGGCAAAACCGCCGCCTTACTGGCGACCTCGCTGTTGATGGGTGCTGAGGTCCGCGGCCAAAGCAACGCTTGGCGCGGGTACGCCAATGCCGTCGGACGCTTATTTCAAGCCACCGATGACCTGCTCGACGCCACCGGAACAACCGAAGAATTGGGCAAGACCGCCGGTAAAGACGAGGCAGCACAAAAAGCCACCTTGGTTGCCGTCCTTGGCCTAGAAGGTGCAAAAGCTTATGCTCGTCAACTGGCCGACGAAGCCCGCCGCGCCGTCGACCGACTCCCCATAGGCTGCCACCAAGCCACGCTGCAGTCGTTGCCCGAATTCCTGCTGGATCGCTGCCACTAGTCATGCATCTGTCGCAACTTCAATCACCGGAGGTTCTGAAGGACCTCGACTTGGATCAGCTCGAAGTTCTGTGCAACGAAATGCGCAGTGCGTTGATCGACAAGGTTACGGATTCCGGCGGCCATCTCGGCTCCAACCTTGGCGTGGTCGAGCTGGTCATTGCGCTGCATCGGGTGTTCGACTTCCGTCGTGACAAGCTGGTGTTCGACGTCAGTCACCAGTGCTATCCGCACAAAATGCTGACCGGGCGCTACCACCAGTTCGATACCCTGCGCCAAACCGATGGCTTATCGGGTTTCTGTAGCCGTCAAGAATCCGAGTACGACCAACTCACCGCCGGTCACGCCGGAACGGCGATTTCCTTTGCCCATGGCCTGGCCGAAGGTATGCGCGCAACGGCCCGCGGCGACAGTAATGACCCATGGTCGGTCGCCTTTGTTGGAGATGCTGGCTTTGCATCCGGCGTTGCTTTTGAGGGCTTGACTCAAGCCGCTGAAAAGAAGGCGCGCATGATGGTCATTCTCAACGACAACGAGTGGTCCATCGCCAAATCGGTTGGCGCACTGGCGCGCTACTTGTCGCGCATCCGTTCGTCGCGAACCTTGAATAAGGTTTACGAACGCATGCAAAACCTAGCCGGCAAGCTTCCGGGTTTAGGTGCGCGCATGGATGAAATCGGCGAGGTCATTCGCCACGTTTTGATCCCCGGCCACGTTTTTGAAGAGTTGGGTGTCAACTACATCGGTCCGTTGGACGGCCACGACATGGAGTTGGTGATTTCGTCGCTGGAGCGGGCGCGGCGATTGGAAGGACCGATTCTGCTGCACTTCCTCACCGAAAAGGGCAAAGGCTACGCTCCCGCCGCCGACGATCCCGAACGCGCGCACGGCGTCAAGCCTTCCTCCAAACCGTCCACGGCCGACGCCGCTGCTGCGACCGCCAAGGTGCCGTCGCCTATCGTGGCCGAAGCCAAAGCGCCGGATCGCAAAGCCTTCACCTCGGTGTTCGGCGATGAATTGGTCAAGCTCGGCAAAGCAGACGCACGCGTGCACGCTATTACCGCCGGCATGTGCAGTGGGACGGGGCTTTCCGGCTTCGCCAATGAGTTCCCGGAGCGTTTCCACGACACCGGAATCACCGAGCAGCACGCTGTTGCTTTGGCGGGTGGATTGGCTACCGCCGGACAAAAACCGGTTGCTGCGATTTACTCCACCTTCTTGCAGCGCGGTTACGACCAAGTCTTCCAAGAAGTCGCGCTGCAGCGCGAAGACGTCATTCTTGCGATGGACCGAGGAGGATTGGTTGGTCAAGACGGACCGACGCACCAGGGTTTGTATGACATCGCATACCTGCGGCCCTTCCCCGGCGTGATTCAAGCCTCGCCGCGCGATGAGGTCGACTTACGTCGCTTGCTTCATACCGCGGTAGAACGCGGACGTCCCTGGGCGTTGCGTTGGCCGCGTGGCCAAGCCCACCCGTGCTTGGGTGCCGAGGCGGATATGCGGCCGGAATTGGAGCCGGGTACCGCCGAGCGCATGCGCGCCGGTAAAGACGGTGCAGTTTTGGCATTAGGCGCCATGGTCGAAAACGCGATGGAAGCGGCCGAAGTTCTCGCTGCCGAACATGGCATCGAGCTGGAAGTTTGGGACGCGCGCTTTTCTAAGCCACTAGACACGGGCGTGATTGCCGATCTCGGCCGCCGCTTTACTTGGCTGGCGACGGTAGAAGAACATTCTGAGCAGGGCGGCTTCGGGTCGGCCGTGCTCGAAACGCTAGCCGACCTGAACTTGCAACCGCAGGTGCACCGCTGCGCGGTGCCGGACCGCTTTGTGGAACACATGTCCACTCGCGATGAGCAATTGGAATTGGTTGGGCTCAGCGTTCCAAAGTTGGTCGAAGCCTGGCGCGAATCCATCGCCCCTCACCTGCAAAGCAATTCCGTCGGCACGGCCGCCGACGCCCGCTCTTAACCGATCATGCCCCGCAATTCTCCGTCCCGTGGCAGCCATTTGGACCGCGTGTTGCTGCCGAAATCGCGCAAGGCTCGGGTTTTGATTCTGGGCGATCGCAGCAAACCGGGCAGCGCCGAGCTGGCGAAGAAACTAGACCAATATTTGGTCGGTAAAGCCCAGGTGCTTGGCATTGATCTGAAGCACAGCTCGAAGCCCATTACCACCAAGCCCGACATCGTATTGGTGCTGGGTGGCGATGGTGCGATGTTGGCGGCCAGCAATCGCCTCGGCAAGCGCCAGGTACCGGTGATGGGGATCAACTTCGGTACCGTGGGTTTTTTGGCGGCGGTTTCGCGCGACCGCGCCGCCCACGTTTTGGAGCGGGTCTTGGAGGGCAAGGCGCGCTGCGAACCTCGTGTATTGATGCACACGAAGGTTATGCGCGACGGCAAGGCGGTGCTGGATACCCATCTTTTGAATGAAGCGGTGGTGTCGCGGGCTTTGGGCAGTTCACTGGTCGATTGCGACCTGTTGGTCGACCGCCGACCGGTTTGCACCTATCGCGGAGATGGCGTGATCCTGAGCACGCCAACCGGCAGCACGGCGTACAACCTCGCCGCAGGTGGGCCCATCCTGAGCCCAGGGCTCGACGCATGGGTGGTTACGCCCATTGCGCCGTATATGCTCGGAATGCGACCGCTGGTTCTTCCTGGGCATCGCGTCGCCACGCTGCGCGTGCATCAACCGGCGCTCTTTCACGCCGACGGCCACGTCGAATTCGGCTTGCGCGCCGGCGATACCGTGCGGGTGGGACCGTCGCAGCGCCAATTCCGCTTGATTGTCGACGAAAACCAGCGATTCTTTTCGCGCCTGCGCAGCAAGTTGCATTGGGGCGAAGGGCCGAACGCTTAGAGCTGTTCTAGGCCGGTTTTTGCCCTGTCAGGGCGAACCTTGCCGTCTTCGTGGTAAGCTGAGGCGTCATGAAACGCTTTCTCACCATGATGGTTGCGGGGGGCATGTTGGCGGCAGCGCCGGCGCTCCAAGCTCAATCCCAAGTGGGCGATCAGCCTGAATACAAATTCCGTGAAGCGCCCTTTAACGGTATGGGCGTAACCAGCCTGGCCGACTTCCGCGGCAAGCCGCTGCTGGTGGACTTCTGGGGCACTCGCTGAGGTGGGTGCGTTGGGGGGTCCGTGCCGGCCGCCATTCGTTTGCAGGAAGAATATGGTGATCAGATCAACGTGCTGTTTGTGGAATGCCAAAACAGTGCCGAAGCTGACATTGTCAAAAAACAGTTGATGTACAAATGGTTGGGTGGTCCCGCCGTTTGGACCAAGGAGCGCCCGTTTGCGCTGGCCGGAAATGGCCTGCCGAAGTTTGCGCTGCTCGACGCTGAGGGTCGCATTGTGCTTTCGGGCTCAAGCAACGCGATGCACACGGCGATCAAAGAGTCCGTCGCCGAGATGGTGAAGAACTCGAAAAAAGCACCAGCCGATCTGCCGAAGCCGGTTGGCAAGGCGATGGTGGATATCCGCAAGGGCGAGTACGTCAAAGCGAATGCGGTGCTGAACAAGCTGATCGAAAAGCCGGGCGGACCGGATCCGGCGGCGCTGAAGACCGCGGCGGAAACTGCGCAAACGCAGTTGATGGATCGCGTCGAAGGCGAGATTAACCAATTGCGCTGGATGGCTTCTAATGGTTATCCAATTGAGGCGATGGATCGGCACAAGAGCTTAATGAAACGCGCCAAAGGATTGCCAGGTGTGCAAGAAGAGTTGAAGGAGTTGGGCTCGATGCTGACTTCCGACGACATGAAGCAGGAGATCGCTGCGGCCAAAGCACTCAAGAAGCTGGAAGGTAAATTCTTTGCTGATTACAAGGGCAAGTATCAGAAGAAGTTCCAGAAGATCGTCGAGGACTTCGGCAATACTTCCGTTGCCAATCGTGCCGTCTACTGGGCGAAGTACGCCCGCTAAGGAGCTCCTTAGACAACAAAAAACCCTAGGCTTGGCGGCCTAGGGTTTTTTCGTGGATGGGTTTTACTTAGGAGTAAATCCCGCGGATCTTATCGAAGTAAGAAACGCGTTCGACGCCAAGGATGCACGTCGCCAAGCGCAGGTTGACCTTGTGTTTGCTGGCGATTGCGCGCGAGCGTTCGTAAGCCTGCAGCAACATGCGGTCGAGCCGTTCCAGGACCTGCTCACACGGCCACTGGTAGCCGGTGCGATTCTGCACCCACTCGAAGTAGGCCACCAGAATGGCGCCGGCATTGCCGAGTAGATCGGGGACCACCGGAATGCCGCGTTCGATCAGGATTTCATCGGCTTGCTTGGAGGTCGGGCCGTTGGCGGCTTCGACGATGAGCTTGGCTTTGATTTGATGCGCGTTGGTGCTCAGAATTTGCTTCGAAGTTGCGGCCGGAATCAGCACATCGCAATCCAAAGTCAGCAATTGGCTGCATTCCAGCGCGTCGCCGCCTTCGAAACCGAGCAGCGAGCCATGTTCTTGGCGGTAGGCCAGCAAAGCCTCCACATCCAGGCCGCCGCGGTTGATGATCGCCGCGTTTAGGTCGCCCACTGCAATGACGCGATGGCCGCGCTCAGTCGCCGCACGCATGACTTGCGCCCCGGCGTTGCCGGCCCCCTGGACGACGATGTCCACCGGACCGGAAATATCCATCGTTGCCAATCGCCGTTCCATCAACACAATTGCACCGTGACCCAGCGCGATGGTGCGGGCATGGCTGCCTCCCAATCCCAACGGCTTGCCGACCACAACCGAGTTTTCGGTATGGCGTTGGTGCATGGAGTAGGTGTCCAAGCACCACGCCATGATCTGCTCGTTGCAGCCGCGGTCCGGGGTCAAAATGTCCTTCTCGGGGCCAAGTAGGTCGAGCAGCGATGCGGTGTAGCGACGCACAACGGCTTCGGTGACAGCAGGGTCGGCTTTGCGGTGATCAAAATCAACACCGCCGGCCGATCCGCCGAAGGGGATGTTCATCGCCGCGCATTTCCAAGTCGTCCAGCCGGCCAGAGCGGCGATTTCTTCGCGCTTAATGGTCGGATCAAGGCGCAATCCGCCCAGGCACGGACCCAGCGACAGGTTGTGGCGAATGCGGTAGCCGCTGTGCACGCGAACTTCGCCGTCCGGGTATTTGACCGGTAGCGCGAACTTGAACTGGCGGTCCGGGGTGCGCAGCAACGAGTACGCGTCGGGCGCCATGCCGAGCACGGCAGCCGCCTCGTCGTAGCGCTCCATCATCGACGCGAACGGATTGTCGGAATCGAGGATCGGCGAGGGATCCTGCGGTTCTTCCGGCAGCAGATGGTCTGTGGAATCAGGCATAGATCCCGCGCATCTTCAGGCAGTACGCCACGCGGTCGACGCCCAAGCAATAGGCACCGATGCGCGGACTGGTGTAGTGCTTCTCGGCGGTCGTCGCCACCGACTCAAAAGCTTCGACCATGATGCGTTCCATCCGGTCGAAGACGTCCTTCTGTTCCCAGAAGTAACCCATGCGGTCCTGTACCCATTCGAAGTAAGAAACCGTTACTCCACCGGCATTGGCAAGGATGTCAGGTACCACGTAAACGCCGTTGTTCTCCAAAATTGCATCGGCGTCGGCAGTGGTTGGGCCATTGGCGCCTTCCACAATCACCTTGGCTTGGATGCGCTCGGCATTGGCCGACGTCAGCTGATTTTCCGTCGCCGCCGGAATCAATACATCACACGGCAACTCCAACAAATCCTTACCGTCGATGTGATCGGCTTCGGTAAAGCCTTCCAGCGAACCATTCGTGCCGATGTATTCCAACACCTGTGGAATGTCCAGCCCGTTTTCATTGTGCACCGCGCCGTAAATGTCGGAAATTGCGGTCACCTTATGACCCATCTCCTGCATGAATTGCGCGCCCAAACCGCCGACGTTACCGCAGCCCTGAACCACCACCGAACAGCCTTTATCCGGCAATCCAAGGTGTTTCAGCGCCTCGCGCGCCGAAAAGGCAACGCCCAAACCAGTGGCTTCGCGTCGGCCTTTGGAGCCGCCTAAGCCAATCGGCTTGCCGGTCACGATTGCCGTTTGCGTCGAGCGAGCGTGCATGGAATAGGTATCCATGAACCACGCCATGACTTGCTCATTGGTGTTCATATCCGGTGCGGGTACATCGCGTTCCGGGCCAATAATGTCGAGCAAGCTGGCCGCGTAACGGCGCGTCAGGCGTTCCAACTCACCTTGCGACATGCGCCGCGGATCGCAAATGATGCCGCCCTTGCCGCCACCGAATGGAACGTTGACCACGGCGCATTTCCAGGTCATCCACGCGGCCAGCGCGCGCACCTCGTCGAGGTGGACGTCGGGTGCATAACGGATACCGCCTTTTGCGGGGCCGCGGGCAACCGAGTGCTGCACGCGATAACCGGTGAATACACGAGTCGTGCCGTTGTCCATTTGCACGGGCAACGCCGCCGTCAATTCTTGAGCCGGCTCCGACAAAATCGCGTACAAGCCCGGATCCAAATCCAGCAGGCCGGCGGCTTTGTCCAACCGGTGCTTCATTTGCACGAACGGGTTGGATTCGGCACTCGAATGAGTGGTAGTCATTTTCGTCTTGGGTGGACCCCTCCAGTCAATGGGGGGAGAGAGGAGCGAATCTGGAAATCGTAGTCAAGGTGCCGCGAGAAGGGGAGAGGAAACCGAGGAAAGTCTTGCAGCGGCAATGCGGTTAGGGGAATATCTGGAATGGAGACGCCCCGCACCGCCCGCCTGTATCAGGCTAAACGCCGCGCCCTGGTTGCGCTGGACGAGGGGCGCGTGCTGGCCGCCGAAGACGAGCTCGAGGAACTGAAGGAGCTCGGCCTAGAAACCGTCGCCAAGGCAATGGCTTACAGCGGCGGCACTTTGGTGCGCGAGGCTGGTACGCGGACCACTCATCGCGTCGAAGGCCCGCAAAGTGTGTTCTTCTTGAAGCGCCATCGCGGTTTGACGTCCACGCAACGGTTTTGGCCGTTCCGGCGCAGCAACTCCAGCCCGGCTCGCACCGAATGGGATAACCACCTGATCATGCGCCGCTCCGGCTTCGACGTGCCCGATCCCGTCGCTATGGGCGAGTCCGATGCGGTATTCGCCGTTCCCGCCGAATCGTTTTTGATCACCCGCGAGGTGCCGGGGCCCAGCCTCGATCGCGTCCTCACCGACGGAATGCCTGGTTTTGGCGACGGCCGCGATCAAAAACTGGTGCAAGCGGTGATTCGCGACCTCAGTGGCTTAGTCCGGCGTTTGCACAGCTCCGGCTTTTATCACAAGGACCTGTACCTGCAGCATTTGATCGTTAAAGACGACCCGCGTTGGGGGCGTCCATACATGGTCGATTTGCAGCGCGTCGAACAGAAGTTCCCGCCGGCTACGCGCTGGTTGGTGAAAGACATCGCCGCACTGCACTATTCGGCGCCGCCGAGCTTCACGCGGACCGACCGGCTGCGCTTTTTGCTTCAATACCTCGGCAAAACGCGGGTGGATCCGTTGACCCGTAAGTGGATTGCGAGCGTCGAAGCGCGGGTTACGCGCATGAAAGGCCATCAGCCGGCATATCCTTGAGCCTTCGGCGTCCGAATAAGACCCTGGAATGGCAGGATCTGCGAGAACCGCAGGTTGCCCAACAGCGACGCGCTCTCACTCAGTTTCTGCTGCGCGAATTCACTCTGCGGGCGGTGCCGGTGGCGGTGAATGGGGTGCTCCGACGCCGTTGGTATGTTCGCCGGCTGAAGATGTGGGAGTATGCCCGAGGTCTGACCGCCCTGCCGCCGCGACCCGGTGCGCCGGTCCTGGATTTCGGCGGGGGCGGGACTTTGCCGCCCTTTTACCTAGCTGCAAGTGGAACGCCGGTGCATGTGCTCGACATCAATCAGCGCCTAGCGAATTACAGCGCAGAAGTTGCTGGAAAGCGCAACTGGCCGATCGAGGTGGATACTTTTGACCTCGCCGCTGCCGACGCCGCGCTGCCGACCCGGTGGCGAGAGCATTTTGACCGCGTCTACAGTTATTGTGTGATGGAGCACATCGAGATGGAGGGGCAAGAACGAGTACTTGCCCACCTCGCCGATGCCGTCCGACCCGGCGGCGGCATGGTATTGACCTTTGAGTTCGGCGAAAACGCTCCGGCGGAACAACCGTGGCGCGATCTTGAGCGTGTGCAACGCATGGTCTCTATTTTGAGCGACCGCGGCCTGCAACTACAGCTTGGCACCGATGCAACCCAGGCTTCGGCGGCATTCGAAGATTGTGGAGATCGCTACGTGCTCGATAAGCGTCACCCCAATGCCAAATTTGCGTTTGCGATGTTGGTGCTGGAAAAGCCAAGCGGAACGGCCTAATGGGGGCTGCAATGAAGGATTCCAGCAGCAACGGCATCGGCAATTCGCTGCTTTGGCACGAGGTGTCGCCGCGCGACGGACTGCAAAACGAAGCGCAAATCTTAACGCTCGAGCAAAAGTTGGAATTGATGCGCCATCTGGTCGCGGCCAAGCCTGCCTCCATTGAGGTGACGAGTTTCGTACGCCCGGATCGCGTGCCGCAGCTAGCCGACGCTGCTGAACTTTGTGCCGCCCTTCGTGACCAACCGTGGTTTCAGGAAGCGCGCCGCGACGGCATCGGCTTCACCGGTTTGGTTGCCAATCAGCGCGGCTTGGACCGCTTGCTCGAAGCCGGCTTGGATAGCGTCACCTTGTTAGTTTCGGCTACCGATGCGCACAGTCAATCCAACGTCGGTATGGATCGCGCCAAGGCGGAAAAGTTAGCGCAACAGCTGATCGAACACGCCAAAGCCGACGGTCTATTCGTGCGCGCTTATGTGTCGATGGCTTTTCATTGCCCATTCGATGGCGCAGTGCCGTTGGCGCCGGTGTTGGACTTGATGCAGCAATTCGAACAGTGGGGCGCCGACCTCATCTTGCCTGCCGATACTCTCGGCGCTGCCTACCCGGCCGAGATCACTAATTTGTTGGTGGAAGCACGGCGCTTAATGCCGCAAGCCGAGTTTGGCATGCATTTGCACAACACCCACGGTCGCGCGTTGGAGAACTGCGCCGCTGCATGGGAATTGGGCGTGCGCCACGTCGACGCCGCTGCCGGCGGAACCGGTGGTTGTCCATTTGCGCCGGGGGCAGCGGGCAATTTGAACTCGGCCAAGCTTCTAGAATGGGCAGCCGCAAACGGGGCCGACCCCTTGTTGCCGAATCCGGCTTTGCAAGCGGCCGAAGCCTTGTTGCGCGAGTCCCTTTAAACCGATGACCGAAGAAGCTCCCGTCCTGCTGGAACGCCGTGGCCACGTTGCTGCGTTGACCTTGAACCGTCCTGAATCGCGCAATGCGCTTTCCGTCGCGATGATGAAGCAACTGCGCCAGACGTTGACTGAGCTGCGCAACGACGATTCGGTGTGGATCGTCACCATTACCGGAGCCGGTGACAAAGCCTTCTGCGCCGGGGCCGACCTTAAGGAGCGCCGCACCATTCCCGAGGAGCAAGTCCCTGAGGTTTTGGCGTTGATCCGCGGCGTGATGGACGACGTCGCCGCGTTGCCGCAACCGTCGATCGCAATTTTGAATGGCCATGCCTTTGGCGGTGGTTGCGAAATGGCGTTGTCGTGCGACCTGCGCATTCTTGCCGATGAAGCGATGATGGGGCTGACCGAAACCAGCTTGGCGATCATTCCGGGCGCTGGCGGATGTGTGCGCCTTCCGCGTTTGGTCGGCTTGGCTAAAGCTAAAGAACTAATCCTGATGGCCAAGCGCCTGACTGCAGCCGACGCTTTGAAGGTTGGCTTGGTCAACGAAACCGCACCTGCGGCCGACATCGCCGCGCTTGGCCAAAGCTACGTCGATGCGTTGTTGCGCAACGGCCCGATGGCTTTGCGCGCCGCCAAGCGCGCGATGGAAGGTGGGTGGGACCTGCCAGATGCCGAAGCGCGCCAGTTTGAAACCGAGTGCTACACGACGATCATTCCTACCGAAGATCGTTTAGAAGCTTTGGCCGCATTCGCTGAGAAGCGCGCCCCCAATTTCAAAGGCTGCTAACTCGTCATGCATATCGCCGATCGCCTACTGAGGGCGCGCTTGATCGGGCTGGTGATTTTGGTCGCCCTAGTGGCAACGGCTTTCCTTCGCGAGCACCCCGCGCAGCCTTGGGTCGCTACCCTCGCCGTGGTCGGCTTGGTGGCCTTGCGGTTTTTATGGCGCTGCCCTCATTGCCGCCTACCTTTGTCGGCATTCCCGCAAGCGATGACGCATTGCAAACGCTGCGGCGAGGCTCTGTAGCCCAGCCGACCAGGCTAAATCTGGCGCGGTACTAAGCAGCTTCGCGACGCTCAGAAAGCGTCTTCCAATGCTCGGCCTGATCCATATCCTTCTCCACCCCTTGGCCGGTTGCATAAAGCACCGCCAAGTTGTGTTGGGCCGAGGCCAATCCCTGCAGCGCCGCGCGTTCCATCCACACGCCGGCTTCTTCCAAATCGATCTCAGTTCCTTCACCCTTCAAATAGGCGATGGCGACGGCCTCCTGCGCCGGCGCATGGTCCTGACGCGCTGCGGCTAGGAACCAGATCAGCGCTTTCTTCAGGTCCTGCGGCGTGCCGTTTCCCTCAAGATACAGCAGAGCAAGGTTGTATTGGGCTGCCGGATGCCCGGATTCCGCCGCTTGGCGGTAGCAATTCATCGCCGAAGTTACGTCGGCCACCACGCCGTCGCCCTCTTGCAGCAAAATGCCTAAGTTGACCTGCGCATCTGGATAACCGGATTCGGCAGCCGCCTGCAACCACTGCAAGGCTTCGGCATGATCTTTTTCTAATCCCTCACCACGACGATATCCCAAAGCCAAGTTGTATTGAGCCTCGGCCAAACCCTGATCCGCAGCTTTGCGGAACCATTGCATGGCGGTACTCATGTCGCGCTCAACGCCTTCGCCTAGCAGATAGCAAATGCCCAGGTTGTACTGGGCTGCGGGATGGCCTTGAGCGGCCATCCGTTCGATTTCGTCGTAGTTGTGGTCCATGATCGATGTTTGCCTGATTTCGGCAGACCTTTATCGACGCATGGCCCTAAAAACCTGGGCCGCTCACCCGAATTTTGCTGAAGCTGGCCCCTTTGAGTGGCCCAATAATTTAGAAGCTGCGTAACTTTTCGCAGCCTCACCCGTCATCCCGGCAGGAAACCACTTGCCGGAATGACTTCATGTTTCGACCACCATTCTGCCCTTACCCCGATTGTGAAACACAATTCAATACCCAATCCTTCGGATGGAGATCGCGTGGCCATTATTACCGTAAGTGCGATGGCCGCTGGGTAAGGCGTTTCAGCTGCAAGGTTTGCGATCGCCGCTTCAGTACGCAGACCTTTAAAACGGATTACCGGTGGAAGAAACCCAAGCTGCATTTCAGGGTCTTCGACCTCTTCGTATCCAAGGTCACCATGCGGCAAATGGCTCGCATTCATGGCGTCAGACGTCCGACCATTGAGCGAAGATTGCGCCGATTAGGCCAAGTTTGCCGCGAATTTCACGCGCTTGCGCTAGCCCAAAAAGTACAACGGGGTGGATTAACCGGGATCTATCAACTCGATGAATTGGAGACCTATGAAACGGATCGCAGGCTTTCACCGGTCACGATGCCAGTCTTGATTGAGCGAAGCACATACTTCGTCATCCATGCAGAAACGGCACCCATGGGAGCCCGGGGAAACCTTACTCAGGGCATGAGGGAGAAAAAGGAGAGGCGAGATCGCAAGTTTGGGAAGCGTCGGTCGGGGTCACGACAGGCGGTAATCAATTCCTTGAATCGATTGAAGTTTGTGAATCGTCCCGGTGTTGGAATCACTCTAGAGAGCGATCGCAAGACTTCCTACCAGAAAGAATTTAGAAAAATTGCCGGATCGGATTACTTTCGCCACTATCGGGTGCACTCAAAGAAAAAGCGTGACAAGTCGAATCGATTATTCCCGATTAACCACACGCTAGCAATGATGCGGGACAGCATCTCAAGATTGGTGCGGCGGACCTGGGCGGCGTCGAAAATTCGGCAGCGGCTTGACCTGCACTTTTGGATTTGGGCTTGCTATCGGAACTACATCCGAGGCATCACCGTCCTAACAAAAACGACGCCTGCTCAAGCATTGGGAGTACTTAAGCAGGCGTGGGATCGGGTGGACTTATTGCGCTGGCGATGGCCTCAGATCGGTTTGGATTTGGGCCAATGAAAGGGGCCAGCTTCTTATAGGGTCAGCTTGCGGTACTTCGACGCCTTCGACTCGTAACCGACCTCACCCGCAGCCTGACGCTCCGCCAACCAAGTAGTGTAGTCGGTGTAGTTGCCATAGTAGAACTCGACATTGCCCTCGCCTTCAAAGGCAAGAATGTGGGTGCAGATGCGGTCAAGGAAGTAACGGTCGTGACTGACCACGAACATGCATCCGGCATAGTGCTCGATGGCTTCTTCCAGCACGCGAGTCGTCGGCAAGTCCAAGTCGTTGGTCGGTTCGTCGAGAATGATCACGTTGCCGCCGACGCGCAGCATTTTCGCCAACTGCACGCGGTTGCGCTGTCCACCCGAAAGGTTGCCGACTAACTTCTCCTGATCGGCGCCTTTGAAGTTAAACCGCGACACGTAAGCACGCGACTGGATCTCGCCGCCGCCGAAGGGCAGGAATTCCAAACCACCGCTGATCTCTTCGTACACCGAATTGGAATCCGACAACTCGGCGCGGCGCTGATCGACGAAGCAAATCTCTACCGTCGAACCACGATCGATGGTGCCCGAATCCGGAACCTCCAAATCGCAGATCATTTTCATCAGCGTGGTTTTGCCGGCGCCGTTCGGGCCGATCACACCGACGATGGCACCGGGCAGGATCTCCAAGTTCAGCTTGTCCAGTAACACCTGATCGCCATAGGCCTTGCTGACGTCCACCAAGTTCAGCACCTTATTGCCCAAGCGCTCGCCGGCCGGAATCACCAAGTCAATCTTGTCCGGCTTCAGCGACTGCTGTTCTTCGACCAGCTGGTCGTAGCGCTGCATCCGCGCCTTGTTCTTCTTACCACGTGCCGACGGATTGCTGCGCACCCATTCCAATTCCCTCGACAAGCGCTTCTTGCGCTTTTTTTGGGAACGTTCGCTGGCTTCCAATTCCTTCTGCTTGGCTTCCAAGTAATCGGAGTAGTGCCCTTTGTAAGGAGTGCAAACGCCGCGCTCGACCTCCAGCATCCAATCAACGACGTTGTCGAGGAAGTAACGGTCGTGAGTAATGACGATAACCAAACCAGCGTAGTTCGCCAGGTGGTGCTCCAACCACGCCGTGGTGTTGGCGTCCAAGTGGTTGGTGGGTTCGTCCAGCAGCAGAATGTCCGGCGTTTCGATCAACGTTTTGCACAACGCCACGCGCCGTGCTTCGCCACCCGACAGCACACCACACTTGCGCTCCATCGGCGGCAAATCCAGCGCTCCGGCGGCGACCTCGAGCAAGCGGTCGACTTCCCACATGTTGTGAGTGTCGATTTCCATCTGCAAGTGCTCAAACTCCGCCGACAGCTTTTCCAATTCGTCGCCGTCGGCTTCGCCCATCAACATGCACACTTCGTTGTAGCGATCGACAATCGCGTGTACGTGGGCTACGGCTTCATCGAGCACCTCCTTGACGGTTTTGTCGGCGTCCAGCTCCGGTTCCTGCGATACATAACCCAGCGACAAATCGCCCATTTGAATGCGGCGACCCTCGAAGTCCTGGTCCTCTCCGGCCAGAATGCGCAGCAACGTGGTCTTGCCCGAGCCGTTGGCACCGATCACACCAATTTTGGCGCCGGTGAAAAAGGCCAGCGTCACGTCCTTCAGCGCTTGGCTGCGGTCGTAAAACTTGTTCAGGCCGATGACCTGAAGTGCGTATTCATTGGGGTTTTCCGACATGACTGACCTCGTATTGTAGCTGCTTGCACTGTAATTTTTTCTAGCCTTTCATTGCCAATTCGGCAAGGCTTCAACTGTGCGCAGGTCGGGTCAAACTTCCCACAACGCCTCTTCGGTCTCTTCCATTTGGCGACGAATTTCCGCCGCCGCCACCTTCGGTCCTTGGCGACTGCCCGGACACATTTCCCGTACTAGTTCCTGATAGCTCTGTTCACTGGCCAGAGTCTCTTGCCAGAACGGCCACGTCCGGCATTGCACCGGCTTGGCCTGATGCACGCTGCACGACACGCCGTCTAAAAAGACGCAGCGCTCATTCTCAAAGCGCAGCACCCGCGCGCCGTCGTCCTCGGCCACCGTGTATTCCAGCGTGAACTGCTCCACCGAAATACCAACGTGCGCGGCCAACGCCCGTCGTTCGCGATAGTTGACGTAAACGTAGCCGATGTCGCCACGGCGGTGGCAGCAGCGCCCGGACTGCTGACAGGAGAACGGCAGCCCATCCGCCCACCAGGGCTGCTCCTCAGGGTTTCGCGTAACGGCCATGGGTGTAAGTGGTTATCCTGGGGGCGATGGCAGAACCCCTGGATATCATTGTTGAGCGGGATCATATCCAACGAGTCGTGCGCCTGGAAGCCGATATGGTTTTGGTCGGGCGCGGACGTGAGTGCGGTTTACGACTCGAGGACCCCTTATCTTCACGCGAACATTGCCGCCTAGAACGTCTCGGCGGCGACGTCTTTCTGGTCGATTTGGACTCGGCCAACGGCACTTGGGTGGACGGCGAGCGCATTGACCGCCACCAACTGTGCCCCGGCGAGGTGGTGCGCATCGGCAGTACCCAGTTGCGGCTGGAGGGTGGCTTCCATTCCAAATTGGCGGCGGCCGAGTCGACGGTGGTTCGGCAGGATGCTCCTGGGCAGGCCGTTCTGCGCACCTTGTTGGGCATGGCGCGCGCTTTGGTCAGCGAGGACAAAATCGAACGCATGGCGCCGACGGTCATCGATTCGGCGGTGGCGATCACCAAAGCCGAACGCGGATTTTTGTTTTTGATCGAAAAGCAACGCACCGTTTTTGCGTTGGGACGCAACTTCGCCCGCGAGGTGGTGCCGTCGCCGGAAAGCAAGATCTCACAGACCTTGGTGGAAAAAGCGATTCATGCTTCCGAGCCGTTGCTGATTCAGGACGCCGCATCCGACGGCGACTTCGCCGGCGTCGCCAGCATCGCCGACTTGGGCTTGCGTTCCCTGCTGGCCATTCCGCTGATTCATCACGGCCGGGCCATTGGTTTGGTGGTGGTCGACCATCGCATGCAAGGCGCCGCGTTTGACCAAGACACCATCGACTTGTTGTCGGGCTTGGCCAACATCGCTGCGGTCTACCTGGGATCGGCGATTGAAGGACGGCAAAAACGCAACATGAAGCGCCGTTTGTCGCAGCTGCAATCCGAGCTGGGACGACGTGTGACCAATCAAAAAGAAGAACTGGCCAGTTCGCAAACCATTGGCGATACTCAGTTCACCGGTTTGCTTGGCGCGGCTCCACCGATGCAGGAGTTGTTCACCAAGATGGGCCGCATCTTGGAAAGCGATGTGCCGGTTTTGGTTTATGGCGAAAGCGGTACCGGCAAAGAATTGGTTGCGCGCGGCTTGCACTTTCATGGCCAGCGATCGCAGGACCCATTTGTTGTCGTCAACTGCGGCGCGCTGCCGGACACCCTGCTCGAATCCGAGTTGTTCGGTCACGTCAAAGGTGCTTACACCGGGGCCACACGCGATCGTGCCGGCCGCTTTGAAGAAGCCGACGGCGGCACTTTGTTTTTGGATGAGGTCGGTGAAATGTCCGAGGCCATGCAAACGCGTTTGCTGCGCGTGTTGCAAGAGGGGGAAATTCGCCGCCTAGGTTCGGATGAACTGCGCAAGGTCGACGTCCGCGTGATCGCTGCAACTCATGTCGATCTGACAGAAGCCGTTGCCGAAGGCAAATTCCGCGAAGACTTGTACTACCGCTTGCGCGTCGTGCAACTCGAATGCCCGCCGTTGCGCAAACGCGCCGGGGATTTGGAAATGCTTTGCAATCACTTTTTGGCAACGGAAGCGGCCGAGCAAAGCCGTTTGCGGCGTGAAATCAGCGACGAAGCAATGGTCAGGCTACAGAGCTTTTCTTGGCCCGGCAACGTGCGTCAATTGCGCAACGAAATACGCCGATTAACTTTAATGGGCGAGGGCGCAGTTGTGATCGAGGATTTGGCCCCCGAAATCCTCAGTGATGCCAAAGAGCCGGAAACCGACTTCGCTGGAGATAGCGATTTGTCGTTGCCGGACCGCGTCACCGCGCTGGAAACCTCGGCGATCCGTAAGGCTTTGCAGGAGCATCGCGGCAACCGCTCGCAGGCGGCGAAATCATTGGGCATTTCGCGATTTGCGTTGTTGCGTAAACTGGATAAGTACGGCATTGATCAGGAGAACGATTGAGCCAACCTAATCTGCCCCCCGAATACGAGTTCAAAAAAGTGCTCGGTCGCTCGATGCTGAGCGAGGTGTTTTTAGTTCAGCATCAAAGTGGGGCTAGGTATGCGTTGAAATTGCTGCGCGCGAGTGCGGCCCGCGATCCGCGAGTGACGGCGCGCTTCGAACGTGAAGTGCAACTGCTGGAAGACTGGCGTCATCCAAATTTGATTCAGGGTTACGGCGCGCTTAACGTCGACGGCCGTCCGGGTTTGTTGCTGGAGTTCATCACCGGGCCGACGTTAAAAGACGCGGTCAGTGATCGTCCTTTGCGCTGGGAGCAAGCGGCGCGTTTTGGCGTGCAGATTTCGCGTGCTTTGGACAAGCTGCACCGCTCCGGCGCGTTGCACCGCGATGTGAAACCGCACAACGTATTGCTCGACGTCGACCGCGGTGCAATTTTGGCCGACCTTGGATTGGTGCGGCGCGATACCGACCCGGAATTAACCCGCCAAGGTGCGGCATTGGGCTCGCCGGCGTACATGAGTCCGGAGCAAACGCGCGACCCCAGCGGTGTCGGTCCCGAAGCCGACGTCTATTCGTTGGGCGCAACCTTGCACCATGCGTTATCGGGCGCGCCGCCGTTTTTGGGCAAAGGCGTAGGCGAGGTGATCCACCGTGTCCTACACGTCGAACCCGAGCCATTGCCGGCCGATCTGCCCGAGTCGTTGCGCAAGGTATTGGCCACTGCCATGGCCAAAGATCCGGAAAAACGTTACGAACGTGCGCGTGACCTTGGCGGTGACCTTGGCCGCGTGTTGTTGGGATTGCAACCGCACCTAATGACGCGTTTCAAACGCAAGAAGCGCCGCAATGTCGCCATCGGCGTGGTTGCCGTTCCGGTATTGGCCATCGGCGGTTATGCGCTGGTCGAACGCATGGGGTGGTGGGATTCTTCCCCCGAAGGTCAGCCGATCGAGGTAGAGGCTGAAAATGGTGACGGCGGCGGCGACGTCGGCGTTGTCCAACAGAATCCACCGTTCGATGTGGTATCGCAGCGCCAGTTGTTCCAGTCATGGGCGGCGTCTTATTTGGATCGCCACCGCAGTGCTTTCCAAGAGGGGGCTTACCGCATGGCTTGGCAAGCTTTGGGTCATTTCGAGCAGGCGGCCTTCCCGGATGCTGCGGAAGCAAAATTCTTCGAGCAGTTGCGCCGCACCGAGGTGCAGCGCGGCCAGCTTCGGTTGCAGGAATTGGCGCGCGAGATTTACATCGATGTGGCCGAAGTTTTGCAAGCCCAGGCCGAGGTGGGGAGTGGTCAAATTCAGGGTGGAAACTTTGATTCGCAGCGCTGGAGTAAGAAGGCCGAAGAACAGCTGTATGCCCGAGTACCGCGCGCCAAGCAGCTGCCGATGTTCCCCGGCGACGACGACCCGATGGCGTTGCTGCGCAGTCATCTGCTGACCTTAGATCGTCAAAACCGCCAAGCGTGGACGGCTCGCAGTCGTGAGTTGGTTCCGGTTTTGCGCCCACAGGTCAATCACCACCTTGAAAACGGCGACTTGGCTGCTGCTCAATTTGTCTGGGCTCAACTCGACCAGCGCCTACTGGCCTACTCCATGGCCGCGCAGCGCGAATCGTGGCGCTTGGAACAACTCAGCGAAGCGCAACAGCAGCTCAACCAAATGCTCGAGGGGCAACTGGGCGCCATCATTGAATTGCCGATGCCCGGCCAAGATTTAAAAGGTCGGGTGCGCATGCACTTGCAGGATGACAATTCGGTGCAGTGGTTGATCGAATCCGCGCCTGGCGAGCGCCGCATCGTGCGGTTGCTGGACCTCGATGCCCGTCGGCTGGGCGAGGTGCTGAGTCTGCCGGCTCGTTCGCGTATGTGGATCGAAGCGCAGATTCTGTGGTGCCAAGGCAATGACTTAGCGGTGAAACGCATGACCGAATTGGCGGTGCAAGAATGGCCGCCGCAGGCCGATCCATACTTCTGGGCGAAGGAGTGGGAGAACATGATTGCCTCACGCCATGCGGATGCGTTGCATGGTCCAATTCCGACGGAACCTATTGCCAGCACCGGCAACGGTGAGGACGCGGTGCAAGCGGTACCAGCAACCGAAGAGCCGTTGGAACACTTGCGCGAAGAATTGGCTGCCGAGTTGATCGGTGCACATTTCAGTATCGATCAGGGCGCGTTGCGCATTGAATGGCAACAACCGGCATGGGATCCGTCGTGGTTGCGCACATGGCCGATGGAAAGCCGCAAATGGAAAATCACCGGCTGGGGGCTCGAATGGCAGGTGCCTACCGATCAGAAACCGCCGCAGCGTTTTTCGATTTGGGGTGACGTCGAAATGGAGCGAGTCAAGAGCTCGTGGGTGTTTACGTCTGCCGGTAAAAAGTTCGATGGTGTGTATTTGTACACCGGTGTGCGCCAGTCGCTGACTTGGGACGGCAAGCAAGTTCGTTTGGATGACTTTGCCGTCGGCACCTGGCAACCGCAAAAGGGGCGACGCGTATTATTGCGCGCCGAAGCCACCGACGGCTTTACGCCGATGAATCTGTGGGTGCGAATTGAACCCGTGAAAGCCGGCGGCTAACCAAGTAAGTTCCGCCGCCAATAATGGCCGCGAAGACCCAAAACACTTCGACGGCATTCAGGCCGGCGGAGGTCATCCACGCTTTGAGCAGTGACGCGAAGACGATACCGGTCCAGTCGCAAAATTGACTAAAGCCGAGGGCGCGACCGGTATGTAAACGATCAGGCAAGCGCTGCACCAAAGTGCGCAGTGGGATGATGTAAAAGCCGGCGAAGAAGCTGCCGGCGACCAAGCAAAGCCAGACGAAGTTGGCTTCGTAGGGACCTGCGGCGACCGCTAGGAAACAAACGGCCATGCCGTAACCGCCGATTCGAGGTAATTGCACCGAGATGGATTCGCGGCACAATCGTCCGGCCAACAGACATCCCAACGCGGTAGAGATGGAAAGAGTTGCCAGCTTCGCGGTCCACACGGATTCCGGCACACCGAGCAGAGATTGGCCCATTTCGTTCCAGGCGAAGACTAGTGAAGCGCCAACCAGCCAGTACAGCGCGTGGCCGGCGATCGCGTCGGGCAGGCCAGGGACTTTGGTGCACATGGCCACACTCTTTTTCAACGGAGCAAACGGGTTGGCGCGCAGTTGGCGGGTGGCGTCGGCGGGGGGAAGGGCTGGAATCCACCACGCCAATGCCAAGCCGATAGCGCCAATCACGGCGTAGGCCACGCCCAGTATCCAGAGTTGATCCTGAAACTGATCCTTGAGATAGCCGGCCGAGCCCATGCCGAGCAAGATGGCGCCAAGCACTACCGCTTGCATGATGCCGTTGCCGCGGCCTAGGTAGTTGCGTGGCAGCATTTCTACCAACGCGCCGTACTTGGCCGGCCCGAGCAGCGAACTTTGTGTGCCCATCAAAAACAGTACGACGGCGAGCCCGGCGAAGCTGTCGTTGGCGAAGGCAAGCGCTGCCAGCAACATGACGATCACTTCCAGGCTCTTGGCAATCAACACCATGCGGCGCTTGGAATAGCGATCGGCTAAATCTCCGGCGAAGGTGCCGAATAGCAAAAACGGGATGGCGAACAGCAAGCCGGTGCAAGCTTGCAAGTCGTTGCAGAAGCCGTCATCAGGGCGGCTCAATTGCACGTTGACGGCGATCAATAGCACTACCTGCTTGAACAGGTTGTCGTTGAGCACTGTGAAGCCCTGGGTGGCCATCAATGCCCAGAAGCCGCGAGTGCGTAGGGGCGTCATTTGCGGGCCCAATTATGGGCGCTGAGCAGAGAATACACGCACGTCGATGGCGCTGATGCCAAAACTCCAGTCGTCGGCGCTGAGGCTGCCGGCACCGCGCAGGGTGCGACCGGCCATTGCTTGCTTCAGTGCGTCGGGCATTCCGTCAGAGAGGTTGCCGCGGTGAGTGGACTGGCTTTGCAGTGCTTCCAGTCGCTCGAAAATCGAGAAGTCGGCCCACGATGCAGTGGCGATGGCGAAGTATCGGTCGCGTACGCCGTGCTTGGGGTCGTAGTTTTCCGGGAAGAATACTTCGATCGGGATGCGCAAGCTCTCGTTTGGCTCGAGCATATTTTCTCGTGCCAAGTCGGTTGGGTAAATCACCGAGATGGTGCGGTTACTACTCAAACACAGAACCGAAACATAAGCGCCGAGCCCCCGTTCTTGATCAGCAAAACCCAAGTTGATTTCAGCGACATCAATCAGCTCTTCGCCTTGGTCCACAAAGTGACTGGGAGCGCGCTGTTGATTGCTCAAACTATCGCTTTGCGTTCGCGGCTGCACCGCAGCAAAGTTTCCGTCCGGCCAAGCTTGACGCAATTCCTTCAGCGTTTTCTCCGACGCCGGCTGTAGCTCCATTTTCAACTCAATACCGCCACCGACGCGACTCATACTCATGATGGAACGGAACAGTTGTTCGCGTTCCAACGCTTGAAGCAATGCCGGTAATTGATTTTCAAAATCCTCTGCCGATGCACTCCACAGCAGTTGTTGATCGTCGATGGAGCGGAGTTGCCAAAGGTATTTTCCACTTTGCTCAATGAGCGATAATTTGCATGCAGTGTGCTCGTCGGCAGTCAAAGTGAACTGGAATTGCTCGCCCGCTTGAGCTTGTAATTTGCTTACCAGTTCTTGGCTGCTCGCACCTTGCACCTGAACATTCAAAGAATGAGATTGCCAAGTCGGACGCGCGACGGCGCGCACCGCTCGCACTTCGTCGGCTTTCGCTTCGCCATTGGAGTCGGCTTCAAAGTCAGGTGCCGATGTCCATTTTGCGGTGCAGCTCATCGCTTCCAATTCCCAAACCGATGCCGTACCCAACGATTCGCCCTGCAAGCTTTGAATGAGCAACTCACTGTTTTCACTCAGCAAATGCAAGCCGCCGGCTTCGACTTCGATGTAGCCGTCTTCACGCCATTCGGCAACTGCGGCGAAACCCGGCATGGGCTGCGCGAATTCACCACCGAAAACAATACGATCCACCGCGCCGTCCAAATGAACGGTTTGATCCCAAACTTCGTCCGCAACTCGCAACTTCAACTTTGCCGCTAACTGTTCAAAAGTGGTGCCCGGAACCATGCGCTGCAATTCATCGACCAAGTAGTAGGTCAACACTCCGTAAGTGTGATCCAACTGCTCGAAATGAATCTCACGCGCGACTTCATCGGCGGCGCACGCGGCTAAATGAACAAAAGGCAAATCCTTGCGCCGACGTCGGTCGCCGTCGTCCATCAGCACAACACCATCCGGCCAAAAAGCTTCAACGGTTGCCGGATCAAAGGCGGCGTCGGCTTCCGGCGCCAAGCGACTGGACGAACGAGAGTCTCCGCGTGCAACGCCACCGGAATGACAGCAATCGGTGATCAAGGTGACGTGGGCGGTCTTTGCACAAAGCGCTTGCAGCAGTGAAAACAGTTCGTCGTCGGTTAGGTCGAAGGGCGTGCTTTTTTCGCGAGCATCGAAGACCACGAAGGTGGAATCTTTGCCGTCCAATTCCACGCCAGCTGCACCCGAACTATCGGGCAGACGCGAACCGTGACCGGAGAAATAAATCAGCACTTCAGTATTCGATCCGGCCTTGTCAATAAGCGCCGACACAGCCTGCACCACGTTTTGATGGGTGGCCTCTTCGTTCAGCAACCAGCGAATATCTTCGCCAACACCGGCAAAGCCAAAGCGCTCGACCAGCACATTGCTCAGCAGTTGCAAATCATTTTCACAGCCGTTCAGCGGTGGGAAATCTTGATAGGCCTCGGTCTCGGGATAATCCGAAATCCCAATCATCAGCGCCAATCGCTGCGGCTCGTCGGCTTGCTGCCCTGCGGCGGGCGCCAAAGCGGTCAGGATTGCGAGAGCGAGGGAAATCATTGGTGGGGGACTAGGGAAGAACGGGGACCGACGCTTGCGGTTCAATCCAGTCAACTATACGAGGAAGCCATTTCAGGTCACATCGATGGCGCCGACGTTATCGATGGTATTCGCGCTAGGCCGATTGCAGCAATTCCGTCGCGCGATCGATCGTCGCTTGATCCAGCCATTCCACCGCAGTCAAATCCGCGATCAGAACTTTTTCATCCACGCCCAGGCGCAAGGCAATGTCGACATGCGACCGCCACTGCTGCCAACAATGCGTATTCGCCAATGCCATCGCCGCGATGCGTTCTTGCACCGGCGTCGGCAGATGCGGACGACTCATGACGCGCGCATATGCGTGTTGTAAAACCCAATCGGCCGACAGCGCATCGAGCATGCGCAAGTGGCTGAGTACACGTTCGGCGCGATCGTGGTAAAGGTCTTGGAAAGCCGCTTCGCCGGCGGCGACGGGATCGGCTTTGGCGTTTTGATCGAACGGATCGCCATCGGTCGGTCCGTTGCCGGCACGCAATTCCGCAGGAAGTGCATTCCAGGCACGAACTAGGCGGGGGAAACCGTAGAACAGGTGAAGGAACCGCAGCACCTCATGCACGCAGTCGGCGCCTTCGGCATCGGCCAGGGCAATGGCGGCATCATGCATGTGCTGGCGGTCGCCGTGATCAAAAGCGGCCGCGACGGCTAAGTGCGGACTTAAGTCTTGACGGCAAGGATCTGACATCAGTTTTGCTCCGTCAAACTTCCGCTAAGCAAAGGTTCGCGTGCCCGGCATTCATCGCCTAGACCCATTGCCAAATGACGTTGGCCGGGCGCGAACACGACGATGGTCGAGCCAAATTCAAACATTCCCATTTCACCGCCGCGCTCAACGTGGATCGGCGGATCGTAGACGCGTCGGCCCTCAAGAAATGGACTACTTCCTAAGGTCGCATCGTGATGGAATTGCATGCCGCCGACATTCAATGCGCCGATGTACAGCAGCGACAACGGCGTGCCGTCGGCGGCGCGACAGTGCAGCAGGATGCGTTTATTGGTTGCCAAAACGCGGGTGCTGCGGCGAATCAACTTTGGATCGACCGGTTGCAAATCCCCGGGCTCGGTGACCGCTTCTAGGATCTCGAGCTCGCACGGGGCGTGATAACGGTGGTAGTTGTACGGCGCCAAGTAAACCTGAATAGCTTGGTAGCCGGACAGCAAGCGCACGTCGCCGCCGGGCACCAATTCTTGGGTGGTGTACGGCGTGCCTTTGATCAGCCAAGTCCCTTCCGGTGAAACGCGCGCGCAGGCAGCAATGCGGCCATCGGCGGGGGACAGCCAGGCGTCGCCCTCGGGCAGCGGTCGCGACCCTTCCGGCAGTGGGCGCGTGAACAACGCGAGGAAGTTTTTGTAATCGCGCAAATCTCCGGGAATGGTCGCCGGGTCAATGCCGAGTCGTTTGCCCAGCCAACCCCACAGTCCGCGGCGCATGAATTTGGGCACCGGCATACGTCCCATCCACCCGGCCACGCGGGAAATGGTGCGGCGCGGCACGCCGGGGAAGGTCAGGACTTTGCGGACGGACACAGGTGATCGCGCGGGTGGACGGCGCTGAGTTCGGATATCCTAGCGACCCGGTGCTTGGGAATGAGTAATGGTTGAGATAAGGCGATGAAGAGGAAGCTGTTTATTCTGGCGGCGTTTAGCTTTGCGATTGGAGTTGTCGGTTTTCAGATCGGCAAGGATGGCCATTCCAGTTATTCCCCGCAGCCGGGTGTTTTCGTAGAGCGCGTCGATCAGTTGTCATCCGGTCGAGTGCTGAGCATGGGTTGGGTCAACGATGCCGACGGCGATGGCTATCCCGAAATTGTTGTGCATGAAAGGCCGACCCGTGGATTCGTTTCCATCCTCCGCGACTGGTGGACATCGTCGTCCACGCGGGCGAGTTGGGTCAAGTTGCGGTCAGGGCGTAATGGCGAAGTCCTTCAGCAGCTTTACGGCTCCGGGGATGCCCAAGACACGCTTCGCGCAGCGTTTGGCCCGGTGTTTTTGTCGGGTAGGCTGGGTGCTTGGCGAGTGTTGAAACGTGGTGGTCTGGAGCTAACAGATGGCAGCCAATCGCTTCACGAGGTGAAGATCTATTCTGGAGGCTGGCCGGATTGGACCAAGCATCCGGGGACGTCGGAATTGATTCAGGTTCGTCCTGCCGCCGATGGGGTGGATTTGCTTGGTGCTGACTCCATTCCGTTTCGAGTTGAAAGTCCTCATTATTTGCAAACGCTGATTTGGAGCCGCCATTTTTTCGAGGGCAAGCACCGGTGGATTTTGATGCTTGGATTTTCGCTTCAAGATTCCAGCGAAGAAGGTCATTCCTTGGTCTTTTTGGATTGGGAGGACCGTCGTTACATTCGCGAACAACGCAAACTCTCCACGGGTGTACTTGCGGATCAAAACGGATGGGATTGGGCTATTACTTTGCGAGTGGATACCGACGGGGTTCCACACGCCGTTCAACTTTGGGATCAACCGGGAGCGGAGTTCACGCCAGTGCGAATACGCGAGCCGCATGCAAGTATGTGCGTCGATCCGCAGCGCGCGCTTTTTATCACCAAGCCGAATCAAACACCCTGTCGCTTGGTCTATTGGGACTTGCAATCGCAGCAGCCGATTTGGGAAAAGAACATCGGCGACTTCGGCAAGCAAACCGGCATACGTGACCTTTCCATGTCCACTCTCGCCGATCACAACGGCGACGGAATTGATGAAATCGCTTTAACGGCAAACTTCAAGGCAAGCACGTGGCTGGCCTTGAAGTTTTCGGAGTCCGCGATGGTCGCGATCGTTTTGGACGGTGCGACCGGAGAGTTGCTCACTCCCCAGGATTGACCTACGGACAGATGATGATTTCCAACGCGTTGGACAGCTGTTCGCCCAAGCTGGACGTCGGCATGTGCGCTTGAGCGTAGAAGGTGAAGCCGACCAGTGCCGGGTTGTTGATCGGCACGGTTACCGTCGCTTCGCCGAATGCATTAGCGGTTAAGCCGCTTTGCATGACCAGCTTGCTCAGCGAAACCAACGCCACGCCAGCTTCAGTCAATCCGCTGAGGTAATCGGCTTCACGCGATACGTACAAGTTGATGGCGTCTCCTTGCGTCGCGCCGCTGACTTTGACGTCGGCCGATCCGCCGACGGCTGGGCTGCCGAAGCCTTCCAGCAGCAAACCGTGAGCAAACGGGTCGACTTGGTCAAAGGAGCGGTAACCGCAGCTTTGGCCGTTCGATGCGCCGGCGGTGGGCGTGTGCAGGCTTACCCATGGAGTTCCTCCGTCAAACAAACGACCGGTGGAAACATCCGGAGCTTGATCGGAGAAATCGTAGAAGTCGCGCACCGTGGTGCCGTCGGAATCCACCAGCGAAACCTCTTCGCCGTTTTTATCCAACTGGAAGTTTGCGTGCAGCGGACCTTGCGCCAGATCGTTATCGCACCAAACCACGATGGCTTGACCAGGTGCCAGCGTCGTGCCGGTTGGGAATGCCCACTGGGTCGGTAGTTGCAGGTCGTCACTCAAGTACCAACCGCTGATGTCGACGGTCGCAGCGGTGGTGTTGAGGATTTCCACCCAGTCATCATTCTCGCCGGCTTCATCGGTGGCGCCGGTGTCGTTGTCGGCGAGGAATTCGTTGATGACGATACCGTTGGAATCGATCAGCGGCTCCACCTTGTACGAACTAGGCGCTTCTTCAGCTTGCCACGGGAAGTGAGTTGCGTTGTCGGACGGCGTCCACGCCAGCATGTAGTAGCGCACCTTGGTGCCCTCAGGCTGCGGCGGGATCAAACCAGCCCATACTCCGTCGTTGGCGGCGCCGTCACCGTGGTTACCGTCGTCGTACATGGTCGCCTCGTTGTAGGGGCCGACCTTGCCGGCGCGCCACATCAGCACCGCGCCTTCGACGCTGGAGCCAGGGGCTTCTATGCGCGCAGTGACCGCGACCAAATCCTGATCGGTGGGGTTGCTGGGTAGTACAGCGACATCGGAATATTCCGGACGAATGCCGTTCAGCGCGGCCAGCCCTTGCAGATAAGACTGGCGGTTATTGACGAAAGGCTGCAAGCCGCACGAAGTCCGTCCGCCGCCACCGCCGCCACCGCCGCCACCACCGATGGTGACGTCTTGAGTAACGTTGTTGTAGAACTGCTGCAGCGTGTACAGCTTTTTGGTGTCGGCGATGACATCAGGCTCGATCAAGTCTTGGTATTGCGTGACCAAGCCACCAATGACTGTCCAGTTCCACGAACGCTCAAGCATTTCGCGGTAGTTGGCGTAATAAGCCGCCCGTCCGCGCGGACCGCTATTGGTGTTCAGCAAGCGCGTAATCAACGGGTAATCGCTATCGCCGTAATTCTCAATCGGCGACATGCGCTGCAACTGCGTCACCGACATGCCCATGCCGAAGTTACCAAAGGCTTCGTTGACGTCCCACGGGATGGTCGAGAAGCGGCCCTCGGCCAGATCGTTGAACACGTAATAGTTGTGACCGCTTTCGATGTACGAATCGCGGTTGACGAACAAGTTCATGCCGGCCAGGAACCACAGTGCACGATCGATGCGCAGGTTGTCGTCGACGTCGCTGATGATGTTGGCGATGGTGCCGTTATTCAACACGTCGCATAGATCGATCAAGTCCAACCATTCGGTGCCGTTGGGATCGCTCTTCAGCTCATAAATGTCGTAGTAGCTGGTTGGGTTGCTGCCCAACCACAGCAGCGTCGCCATGTTTCCGCCGCCGGGACCGCCGCTGGTTACAGGGTCGCACTTGTAACGATTGCCGTCGTTGTCGTCGAACCAGTCCGACAACATCTCACCGCTGACCTGCTCGGTGTTGTTGTAAATGCCCCAGTATTCATCGTTGATCCACAAGCGCACGAAGTTTGCGCGCGGCGCCGGCATGTACTGACGAAGAACGTTGTAGGTCACCACCTCGCGACAGAAGGTCGGATCCATGAACGCGTTGCCGAGGTTGATGGTGTCGAAGCCAAGCAGCTCCTGGCCGAGCACATACTGGTCCATCTTGATCTTGAAAGGCATCTTCTCCTCGGGCCAAACGCTGGCCGAAGAGTTGCCCTTAAACCGCACGCCGACGTTGAGGTACACCACGCCGTCCACTTCCATGTCAGCTTCGATGTAATCCTCGGTCGCCCGGTTTTGGTCGAGCAAGGTCCAATAATTGGCTTGATGGAAAGTCAGCTTGAAATCGCGAACGATGGTCTCGTCGTAGAGACCTTGAGCAGTTGCCCTGGCCGATAGCAGAAGCACCAGCACACCCAGGATGGAGGAGACAGCTAATTTGCGCATGATCAAAAAACACAAGAAAGGTTCTAATGTTTCGTCCATTAGCTGATTTTTCCATTAATGAACGCATTTTCATTTTTCGTAGAATGGCGGTGTTTCCAGCGCCATCCAGAATGAAAAAGCCTCTCATTATCCTCCTCGTCGGCCTGCTCAGCCTGTGGTTGGGCCGCAGCCTGATGGTGGAGCGTGGCCATTCCAGCTATTCGTCGACACCGGGGGTCTATGTGGCCTTGGACAACCGGCTTTCCTCGGGGCAACTGATGGCATTGGGCTGGGTGAATGATGTCGACGGCGACGGCTATCCCGACATACTTTCCCAGGAACGACCGGCGCGTACCTTGCAGCATCGCTGGAAGAAATTCATTGGCACCGCACAAAACCGTGCAAGCTTAGTCAAGCTACGGTCGGGAATTAGCGGCGAGATGATTCGCCTTATGCACGCGCGCGGGGAAGGCCACGAAATCTACCGCCGCCCATTAGGAGTTTCGCCGTCGACTAAACGCATCCCGGTATTGAGGCGCCACCCCAACGACGATAACGACGTATATGACGGCGAAAATATGCTGCTCGATATTCCCTCTGGAAGCGACTGGCGAAGGGGGGTGACTATGCACCCGCAGACCGGGGAGATCATTCGTTGGGAAGCAATTGAAGGCGGGTTCCAGCTAGTCGGCAGCCAAGCCGGGATTTGCCAAGCAACCATGCCCACGATCGGGCGCGAACCGGTGATGAGTTGGACCTTGCATCGAATGGGTAATCGGCAAAAGTGGTTGCTAGTTGTTGCAGCCCCGGAGCGCCCGGTTTATGGCCGACAAGCCACGGTTTATGTTTATGATTGGGAGCAGCAAAAAATCATTCATCACCAAACAAGCATCCAAGACTATGACGATCCGCAAATTTCTGGTTTGGCATACACTGTGTTGCCGTTAGCCGACCTTGACGATATCCCCGAGGCCATTTGCGTAAAAGGACGATTGGGCGAGTCTTACCAGTGGCTTCCGCCAAAAAGTGGCTTTCAAAGCAGCCGGACGGACGCAGGTCGAGCTCTATTCTTCTCTTATATAGAAGGGAAACCAACCACCATTGGTTACTGGAACCTAAAAGGCAATCGGTTAATCTGGTCGAAGGACGTATCGAATTCCTCTGAGGACAGTTACTGGCCCTCGGTTACTTATTCCATTCTGAGCGACTACAACAATGACGGTTATTCGGAGATCGCGATTCGCGGTAATTTACGCCGAAGCGATTGGCTGAATCTGGATCTATCTGAATCTACCCTTGTCGCCTGCGTCCTCGACGGCGCCACCGGCGAGTTGTTCCTCCCAACCCCATAAGCTTCTTTGCTATCTTGTCGCCCATGCACGGCTTGCTGACCGCGTACGGCACTTTCATGGGGCGCGACCAAAACCAAAGCATGATGGTTTTGGATGCGTTGCGTGAGCGCGAGCTTGGCTTGGATTGCGACCTACAGTTATGGCCGGTGGTGTTGCCGACGGTCGACAGCCTTGTCGACTCGGCGTTGGCAATTCCAAAGCTGCGCTACTGGTTGGCGCTCGGCGAGGGCGCGAAGGACGGTTTGCCCAAGCTCGAAACCCGCGCTTACAACCGTTTCGACCTGCGCCACGACGAACCATCCGCTGGTGGTGGACCCCTGGAAGGAAAGCTCGAAACCATCGCTCCATCCAGCGTGCGCGCGCATTGGCCGGCAGTGCAGTTACAGGCAGCGCTAGGGGAGCAATCCATCGACGTCGAGCTCAGCGACGACCCCGGTAGTCACTGCTGCAACGCACTTCTGTACTGGGGAACCCTGCGCGCACGCCTGACTGCGGCCGGTCAGCCGCGACCGTGGATTGGCTTTCTCCACCTGCCGCGCCAACCCGAGCGCGTCGGCGAGCACGCGCGAATGGTAGAAACTGCACTGCGCTGGTTGGATCGGCAGTTTCTCTGAGCGGGGCCGCTTTCTATAATCGGGCCTCCCCCCATGGCTGCTCCGCAACCCCTGCACATCCTCATCCTCGCCGGCGGCGAATCCACTCGGATCCGCACCGGGGGGCCCAAAGCACTCCTGGATTTGTGCGGCGCGCCGTTGCTCGAGCACATTTTCCGCTCTACCGACGGTTTGACCGCCGGCCAGCGCGCCATCGTGCTGGGGCCGAAGCATCAGCCGCAAATCGAGGGTTGGATGCAAAAAGCCGGTCGATTGGCCGCGAACGACGACGAAGCCGCCGCTGAGCCGGGGCAGAAATCGCGCTGGCAAATCGCGGTGCAACCGGTCGCCAAAGGCACCGGCGATGCGGTGATGTGCGGACTCTCAGCACTGCCCAGCGAGGGGCGTTTGCTGATCCTGTGCGGCGACACTCCGTTGCTGTCTCCTGAAACTCTGGAATTCCTGTGCGAGCAGGAAGGATGCTCGCTGCTGACCGCGCTGGTCGAAGAACCGACCGGCTACGGTCGCATCCTGCGCGAGGAAGAAAGCGGCGACATGATGGCCATCGTCGAAGAAGCCGACGCCGATGACGCGATCAAGCAGATTGCCGAAGTCAACGCCGGCGTTTACCTACTCGACATCGCCGAGCTGCGCGCCGCGTTGGATAACGTCGACAGCAATAATGCGCAGGGTGAGTTTTACTTGCCCGATGCCGCAGTCGCGTCGCTGCGCAAAACCGAAGGCTGCATCATCTGCTTGGAAAACGGCGACGACGAGATCCTCGGCGTCAACACCTTGGCCGAGTTCGCGCGCGCGTCGGCAATTATGCGCAACCGCCGCAACATGGATTTAATGGACAGCGGCGTCATTCTCGACGACCCCGATTCCACCTTTATCGAAGTCGACACCGAAATCGCGCCGGGAGCGCGCATCATGCCTTATTGCGTCATCCGCGCCGGCGTCAAAATCGGCGCAGGTTGCGAGGTCGGACCTTTTGCTCACGTGCGCGTCGGAACGGAAATGAAAGAAGGCGCCGTGCTCGGCAATTTTGTAGAGACCAAAAACTCAGTTTTGCACCCGGGAGCCAAGGCTAAGCATTTGACTTACCTAGGCGACGCCCAGGTCGGTGCCCGCGCCAACATCGGTTGCGGCACCATTACCGCGAATTACGACGGCAAGAATAAGCACCAAACCGACATCGGTGAACGCGCGTTCATCGGCTCGGGAACCGTGCTGGTGGCACCGGTCAAAGTGGGGGACCACGCAATGACCGCCGCCGGAGCCGTGGTTACGCGAGGTAAGGATGTACCGGATCACGGAGTCGTCGCCGGGGTCCCCGCGCAGCCTTTGCCTGCTAAAAAACTGAACTGACGGCGCACTTCGGAAAATGGCCCTGACTGGCATCGCACCCTCTCCGGTCTACCAAGATTCTGTACTACAAATGGAACGCTTCAAAATGGTGGCGGGCACTGCCCACCCGGATCTTGCCCACGAAATCGCCTGCCAGCTCGACGTCCCGCTGGCGTCGGCCTACGTCGGACGCTTTCCGGATGGGGAAATCGACATCAAAGTCCACGATGACATGCGTGGCGCCGACGTCTTCCTGATCCAGCCGACCTGCCCACCGGTCAACGAGTACATCCTTGAGACCGTGCTGCTGCTGGATACGCTGCGACGCGCGTCGGCCGGCCGAATCACCGTGGTCATGCCGTACTTCGGCTACGCGCGCAAGGACCGCAAGGACGAAGGCCGGGTGCCGATTTCGGCCAAGGTGGTTGCCAATATGCTCGTCGCCGCCGGTGCTAACCGCGTACTGACCATTGACTTACACGCGCAACAGATTCAGGGATTCTTTGATATTCCGGTGGATCACCTGTGGGCACGGCCGGTGCTGACCGAGGTGGTGCGCAACATGGACTTGCACAACCTGACCATCGTTTCGCCCGACGTCGGCGCGGTCAAATTGGCCCGGGCCTGGGCGAAAAACCTCGATTGCGGTCTGGCCATCGTCGACAAGCGCCGCACCTCCGGCGACAAGGTGGTGATGGAAAACGTCATCGGTGACGTCGACGGCTGCGACGTTTTGCTCACTGACGACATGATTTCGACCGCCGGCACCATCAGCGAGGCGTCGCGGATTTTGAAGGATCAGGGGGCAAAAAGGGTGTTTATTGCCGCCACGCACGCGGTTTTGTGCGGTCCTGCCCGCGAGCGCCTGGCCCACGCGCCGGTCGAGCAGATTCTGGTCACCAACACGGTGCCGTTGCGCGGCGATTTGCCGGATAACCTGACCCAAATTTCAGTTGCGCCGCTGCTGTCGCGGGCGATTCTGAGAATCCACAAAGAGGAGTCGGTTTCTGCACTGTTCGATTGAGCGCGCAGCCGCTAGAATGTCGCGTCCTTCTCCGCAGAGAGAGCCCGAAAACGATGGAAACCACCGTCCTTAAGAACGTCAAGCTCCGCGACCAGTTCGGTACGCGGGCCGCCGATGCCTACCGCAAGGAAGGCGGCTACCCCGCCAACATCATTGGTGGTGGCAAAGAGAGCCGCCAGATCCTCATTGACCAGCGCGAATTCGATGCCGCCATTCGTCATGGCTACCGCGCTTTCACCCTCGAAAACGTAGACGAGGACGCCGTAATGGTGCTGCAGGAAGTGCAGTGGGATTCCATGGGGGATTTCATTCAGCACATCGATTTCTTGCGCGACGTCGACGGCTCGGTGCGTGAAGCCCGCGATGCTGAAGCGGCTGCTGCAAAGGATAAGGAATAAGGACCCCCGGCCGGCGACGGAAACTCAAGTGTCGCAGCAGCCGGAACAGCCGGAGCCGGATTCGGCGCAAGCGTCGGAACCGGCTCCAGCACCGTCTGGACCGCGTTTAATCGTCGGTTTGGGCAACCCGGGAGGCAAGTACATCGCCACCCGGCATAACGTCGGATTCGACGCAATCGATCTTTTTGCAAGTCGCTTAAAACGGGAACCCGAGCCGCTCCACGTGGGCAGTCAACGGGTGGCCGATTGGGTGGTCGACGAAGAGCAAGGCTTTGCTCTGCTTTGGCCGCTGACTTACATGAACCGTAGCGGTGGACCAGTGGTCGCAGCGCTGCGCGAATTGCAAAGCGACCCTGCACAAATTCTGGTCCTTACGGACGACTTCCACCTCGACCTGGGCGCCTTGCGCGCGCGGGCAGCAGGCAGTGCGGGCGGCCATAACGGTTTGCGCTCGATTGAAGACTGTCTGGGAACGCAGGATTACGCGCGCCTACGCATCGGCGTCGGTAGCCCGCGATCCAGCACGGTGGATCATGTCCTCGACACCTTCCGCGCCGACGAGCAGGCAGTGATTGAAGAAACGCTGCTGACTGCATCGTGCGCTGCGGAAGACTGGGCGAAGGGTGTTCCCATCGAGGAAATCCAAGCCCGCTACAACCGCCGCAAGCCGCAGGCGTGACCCCGGGATGGGCCCGAGGCGAACCGGAAATACCGGAATGGCGAAAAATGACTGATAACAACTACATCTACCAGGCGATGTTCATGCTGGATAACGGAGAAGTCCGTGACCAGGGGTTCAACGCCGTCCGTGATTGGGTGAAAACCACCCTTGAGAAGCACGGAGCCGACGTCAAGGTGCTGCGTTTGTGGCAGGAATGCCAGTTGCAGTACCCGATCCAGGGCAACAACCGCTCGACCTACTTGTTGGGATACCTGCAGGCTAGCCAGCAGACCGTCAGCAAGGCCAAGGCCGAAATGTACCTGTTGGGTCCGGTGATCCGCGTGTTGTTCCTGAAGGAAGACGAAATCCCGGCCGACGAATTGGCTCAGGGCATCGCTGAATTCAAGGACGAAGACCTGACCATTCCGGAAGAGGTAATCGAAGATCCGTTTGCCGATGAGCCGGAAGCCGAAGAAGCCGACGAAGAGAAGGCTGAAGGTGAAGAAGGTGAAAAAGCTGCCGACGGTGAAAAGGCCAAGGACGCTGATTCCGAAACCGCGAAAACCGAGAGCTGAGGAGCATCAAGATGACTGAAGAAAACACTCCCAAGGCTGCTCCGCAGAACCCGAACACCATCGTGTTCGATTACAAGGATGTCGAAACGCTGCTGCGCTTCGTCAACGCGCAGGGCCGCATTTACTCGGCTAAGCGCACCGGCTTGAACGCCCGTAATCAACGCAAACTGAAGCGTGCCATCAAGTACGCTCGTTTCCTTGCCCTCATGCCCCACAGCACCTGATGAAAACGCAACTGATTCTCCGCGAGGATATTCCGACCTTGGGTTTCGTCGGCGATGTGGTCGAAGTTTCCACGGGTTACGCCCGGAATTTCCTCATTCCTACCGGTAAGGCCTATCCGTACTCCGAGGATGGCATGCAGCGCATCGAAAAAGCTCGCGCCGAGGCCGAGCAGAAGCGCATTGAATTGAACCAAGAGTTCGAGGCGATTGCCGCCAAGTTGAACGCGCTGGAAATCACCTTCGAAGAGAAGGTTTCCGGCGAAGGCCACCTTTACGGTGCCGTGACCGCCAAGCGCATCTCCGACGCGCTGGACGAGCAAGGCTTCCAGGTGACCGAGCACAACGTGCGATTGGCCGAGCCCATTCGCGCGACCGGCGAGTACCAAGTACCGCTGCACGTCCATGGTGACATCAACGCCGAGATGAAAGTCTGGGTGGTCGCCATTCAGGAAGAAGGCGCCGAGGCCTAAGCCTCGGTCAATCCCCGCCGGCGGCTGTGGAGAACGCAGTCGCCGGTTCCTGTATCCTGGTTAATCTACGATGGCAACAGGCGGCTTGAACGACCAGCTCCCTTTCGATTTGGAAGCGGAAAAATGCGTGTTGGGTAGCGTTTTACGCGACCCGCGATGCGCGCCGGAAGTGGTCTCCAAGCTCAAGCCCGACGATTTTTACGCCGCTCGCCATCGCGGCCTGTTCGGCTTGATCGAACAGCAAGAGCAGCGCGCATCCGGCGCTTGCGATCCGGTCACCATCGCTCATGAAATGGAGCGTGTTGGGCGAACCGATGAGCTGGGTGGTCGCGCCTACTTGATCGAGCTGATGGAAGCGGTTCCATCGGTCGCGTTTTTGGAAAATCACGTCGGCATCGTGCAAAACAATGCCATTCGCCGTGGCTTGATCGGCGCCGCCGACCAAATTCAAAAACTGGTCCATGACGCCGAAAACGAAGACGTCAAAGGTTTGGTCAACTTGGCCGAGCAAAAAGTGTTCGCAGTGGGGGACCGCTTGGTCGACGGCAACATTTCGCGAGCCAAGGATTTGATCGAGAAAAACCTCGACGCCATCCTGACTCACGACGGCACCCCACAAGGTTTGGTGACCGGCTTTGCCGACCTTGATGAACTGCAAGGCTTCCGCCCCGGCGACTTGATTGTGTTGGCCGCTCGTCCGGCGATGGGCAAAACCGCACTGTCGTTGAACATGATGGAGCGGATGTCGTTGGAACACGGCAAAGGCGTGCTGATGTTTTCGCTGGAAATGCCCGGCGATCAGCTCATCACCAGAATGTTGTCGTCGCACGCGCGCATTCGCCACGACAACCTGCGTTCCGGCCGTTTGGATGCCGGGATGCGTCAGCGGCTGACGATGTCGGCGGCTCAATTCAGCAAGTCCAAGCTGTTCATCGACGATTCATCGCAGCCGGCGCTGGCCGAAATCCGCGCCAAAGCGCGGCGCTTGAAGCGTGATAAGGAATTGGACTTCATCGTCGTCGACTACTTGCAATTGTTGTCGACCAAGGCGGAAAGCCGTCAGCAGGAAATCACCGTGATTTCGCGAACGCTGAAGGCCATCGCCCGTGAGATGAAAGTGCCGGTGATGGCACTTTCCCAGTTGAACCGTTCTGCTGAAAAGCGGGACTCCCACAAGCCCATGCTTTCCGATCTTCGGGAATCCGGGGCCATTGAACAGGACGCCGACATGGTCATGATGCTCTTCCGTGAGGAGTATTACACGCCAAGTGAAGATAATGCCGGTGTCGCCGAATTGATCATCGCAAAGAACCGACACGGGTCCACCGGAAGCGTACTGATGCGCTTCACCAAGGAGTGCATGCGCTTCGAAAACCTCGTGCGTGAACCTGCCTTCTAGATCATGTCTACGCCCCCGAACTACGGGATTTCCCGCCCCCTGTCCATCTCGACCCCATGTCGCAAGGCTTTACGCAAGCTGACCGCGCTGGGGATTCCGATGGTCGCTTTCTTATTTTTGAGCCAGCCTTCCTGGGCTGCCGCACCGCTACCGCAAACCGATGGTGCGCAACAACCTGCTCCATCGCAAGACGGCAATGGCAAGCAGCAGGAAGTGGATTCGATCATCGAAGAGATCGAATTGATCGGCGCCGGCGATCGCGAGGCTCAAATCCGAGCTGCGTTGTCGTTGCGAGTCGGTCAGCCGTACCACATGGATAACTGGTTGCGCGATGTGCAGTTCCTATGGAGCCGCATGCGCGTGCGCCTCGAAGCGATTGATGTGGTTGTGCTCGACAAAGAAGCATCGCGCATCAAGCTAATCATTCACTGCGTGCCGATGGAAGCCTTCCGTCGGGTGTTGTTCATTGGCCACGATGAAGGTGATTTGTCGCGTGATGAGTTGCTGCTGGCGACAGGGTTAACCGGCGCACAGTCCATTGACCGGTCCGCATTGCCGCGTATTCAAAGCGACATTGTGCGCGCTTTCCAGGACAAGGGATATCACTTCGTGGAAGTGGACCCGGAGATTGTGGAAGGCAAAGACGAGGTCATCTTCCACATCAAGCAGGGCGGCAAAGTTCGCGTCGGCGAAATCCTGTTTATCGGCAACGAGGCAATTGAGTCGGATAAGTTTGTTGGCACCGACTTGGAAGGCACGGTTGAGAGTAGTACCGGTTGGTTTATCTTCCCCGGTTCGGCTTACAACAACGAAAGCACGGCACGCAATGACATTGTGGCGGTGGAGCGGCTGTACAACGAATACGGTTATTTGGAAGCCAAGGTGCGCTTGCATAGCCGTGAGTTTTACGACGACAACACGCGCGTGCGCTTGACCTATGAGGTCGACGAAGGACCGTTGTTCACTGTGAACTCGGTGGACATTCAACCAGCGCAGGGTTCTGACCCGCTGGTCTACGATCGCCAAGAGCTACTTGAATTACTCCAGGTTGAGCCCGGCATGCCGCTGGAGCAAATCATTCTGGATCGCGATTCAGCCGCGTTGAAGCGCTTTTACGGTGCCAAAGGTCATACCGCAGCCGGGCGCGGAGCCAGCTCTTCCGACGCCACCTTCTTCACCATTCGCACCGAGCGTTTGCTGGCAGAAGGCAATAAGTTCGACATTGTCTACCGCATTCACGAGGGTCAGCCCAAGCACATTCGTGACGTCTTGATCTTCGGCAACGAGTACACCCAAGACCGGGTGATTCGCCGCGAGATCGAGCCGGAGCCTGGCGATTTGGCCGATTCCAGTTTGGCAGCGGTTGCTCACCGTCGTTTGCTCGGCAGTGGTTATTACCTCGATCCGGTTTCTGGTCAGCCCTACGTCGATTACCGCTTCCTACCGACGCCGGATCCCGATTTGGTCGACCTGCGCTTCGATGTGCGCGAAGGCGCCGGCACCGGCAACATGTTGTTCGGTGGTGGTATTAGCTCGAACAACGGTCCGTTCCTATCGGTGAACCTGCAGAAGTCGAACTTCGACTTGTTCGATACGCCGTCGTCGTGGACCAGCGCCTTCTCGGAGATTCTCGACGGCGAAGCCTTCACCGGTGGAGGCCAAACGCTGCAGTTGTTCTTGGCACCTGGTTCCGAGTTCAGTACTTATAAGCTGAGCTTCTTCGAGCCTGACTTGCTCGGCGAACACGTCAGCCGTTTGGGCTTCCGTACCGACCTTTATAAGACCTACCGCTACCTGCGCACACACCAGGAGCAACGCACCGGCGCCGGATTTACTTTGTCGCGTCGCTTCGGTCGTTACTTCTCGCTGTTTGCCGGCCCGCGCTGGGAGAAGATCGGCGTGTCCGACATTAGCTCCGGCGTGACTCCGGGCATTGGTTTGGATTCGTCGTACGAGCAGTGGAAGCATTCGATGATTGCCGGTGCTTCGTACAACACGGTGAAGGACCGCTTCTCGCCGGTGGATAGCTGGAAGACGCGGTTGGAACTGCGTCAAAACGGCGAGTTCATGGGCGGCGATATGGATTACTTCGAAGCGGATCTCAGCTTCGGTAAGTACTTCGGCCTGTGGGAAGACACGCTGGGGCGTGATTGGACCTTGGCTTTTGAAGGCCGGGCGCGCAAAGCCTGGTCGGATGGACCGGTGCCGTACTCCGAGCGTTATTGGATGGGTGGCACCAGCACGGTGCGCGGTTTTGATTACCGTGGCATCGGCCGTACCGACGAAGGCTTCAGCATTGGTGGTGAAGCGGCGATCAGCGGTTCGATGGAACTGCGTTTCCCGATCGCGTCGGCCCGCATCCGCGAGGAAATCGCCGAATTCCAGTGGGTGCGCGGAGCCTTTTTCCTCGACGCCGGTACTTACGGCAACGATTTCGGCGACCTGGAGCCGCTGCGCGTCTCGGCCGGTTTCGGCATTCGCATCCGCCTGCCGATGATGCCACAATTCCCGATCGCGTTGGACTTCGGCTGGCCTTTGGCAGACGAAAACAACGACGACGACCGCGTCTTCCACCTGAACTTCGGTGAATTCTAATGCGTAAACCCTTCCTCCTGCTTCTGCTGACTGCCGCTGTTGCGGTTGGCTCCGCTACCGGTTACGTCGTGCGCGGCGCGGCGGATTTGGTGCCCGGCACTTACTACATCGATTTGGGGCGTGCACTGGCGGCCACTCCTGAGCTGACCACCCGCTTTGAGGCGATGCTGAAGCCAATCAAGGATCGTGCCGCCGAATTGCAGCAATTGGCTGCGGCGGTCGACAAAGAAAAGGGCCAAATGGCGCTGATGGACCCGGCTTCGCAGGATTTCCAAAACTTGAAACTGTCACTGGCCATCCGCGAAGAAACGCTGAACGGCGAGATGAACTTGTTGAATCAAGCGCGGCGCAATATCAACGATGAGATGTTGTACTTGGCGTCCAAGCGCATCCACGAAGCCGTCGACGTTTTGGGAGCTCAAAAGGGCTACGAGGCCATTCAGGTGTCGCCGATCGAGTTGGCCAAGATTCCGTGGGAGGAAGATCCGAAGCAAAGCATGGACTTGATCCAGCAGCGCAACACTTTCTGGATTCACCCCGACCGCGATGTGACCGATGAGTTGATTGGTATCCTGAACCAGTAGCGCGTTTCGCCAGACCATGGCACGTAAGCAACGATCCATCAAAAAAGCCGTCGAGTTCGAGGGCGTAGCCCTGCACTCGGGCGAACAGATCAAGGTGCGGCTGGAGCCGGCTCCTCCGGGTACCGGCGTGGTCTTTAACCGCACCGATCTGGACGACCCGGCGGACATTCCGGCGCTGGCCGGCAATCTGACGGTGTCGATGCGTCGCACGGTGCTGCGCGCCGGCAATCAGATCATCGGCATGGTGGAGCACTTGCTATCGGCGTGTTCCGGTATGCAGGTCGACAACTTGCGCGTGCAGGTTTCCGGCGACGAAATGCCGGGCATGGATGGCTCGCCGCTGCTTTACTGCGAAAAGCTCAAAGAAGGGGTCATCGTCGAGCAAAAGGAAGAGCGCAAGGCTTACAAAGTCGAAGAGCCGCAAGTGTTCCGCGATGACGCCGGCGCCGAATTGATCGTGCTGCCGCCTACCGGCGAAGGCTTGAAGATTCGTTACTTCCCGCAGTACCCGGAAGGCGTCGACGATTCGCCGGTGATCTTTGATCTGGAAGCCGACGATTACATGGAGCAAATTGCTCCGGCGCGCACCTTCGTACGCGCCGAAGAGATCGACAAGTTGCTCGAAGCCGGTTTGGGCAAAGGTGCCAATGCCGAGAACACTCTAGTGCTCGGCGGTGAAGACACCGCGCCCGAGTTCCGCGTGCCGTGCGAACCGACGCGCCACAAAATTGCCGACGCCATCGGTGATTTGGCTTTGGTCGGTGCCGATCTGCATGCCGACGTGATCTGCAACCGCAGCGGCCATAATCTCAACCAAGTGCTGGCCAAGCACATTCGCGGCGAGCTGGATCAGCACGAACTGCGCGGCGAAGACTACGGCATTCAGTACGACATTCAGCACGTACTGCGTCGTTTGCCGCACCGCTATCCGCTGTTGCTGGTGGATCGCATCATCGAGGTTGAAGGCTTCCGCCGTGCGGTCGGCGTCAAAAACGTTTCGATTAACGAGCCGTTTTTCCAGGGTCACTTCCCCGGCCAGCCGATTATGCCCGGCGTTTTGCAATTGGAAGCGTTGGCGCAATTGGCCGGTTTCTTGTTGCAGCGTAAATTGGAAATGACCGGCATGTTGGGCGTTTTGGCGTCCATCGATAAGGTGCGTTTCCGCGGTTCGGTGATTCCCGGCGATCAGTTGCGCTTGGAAGTCGACGTCTTGCGCCTGAACAAAAACCGCGCGCAAATCAAAGCCCACGCCAAGGTTGGCCGTCGCGTGGTTTCCGAAGCGATGCTTTCCTTCGCCGTGATTGAACCCGCATGAGCTCCGTTCATCCCACCGCCTTTGTCGCCCCTGGAGCCGAGTTGGACTCCAGCGTGGTCGTCGGGCCGTTCTGTTACGTCGGCAGCCGGGCAAAGATTGGCGCCGGCACGATATTGGGGCCGCACGTTACCGTGCAAGGCCACACCACCATTGGCGAGCGCAACCACTTTGTTGGTCAATGCGCGATCGGCGGCATGCCGCAAGACCTGAAGTACACCGGCGAAGAGTCGGCGTTGGTCATCGGCGACGACAACGTAGTGCGTGAATTCGTCACCATTAACATCGGCACCGCTGCCGGTTCTTGGGTGACCAGCCTGGGCGACAAGAATTTGATCATGGCTTGCGCCCACGTCGCGCATGATTGTGTGATTGAAGATCAGGTCATCATCGGCAACAACGTATTGCTTGCCGGTCACGTGCGCATTGAATCCAACGCCATCATCTCCGGTGGGGCGGCGGTCAACCATTTCGTCACCATCGGTAAATTGGCGATGGTGGGCGGCATGAGCCGCGTGGTCAAAGATGTGCCGCCGTTCATGACCTTGGAAGGCAGTCCGGCGCGCGTGCGTGGCGTCAATGTGGTTGGGCTGAAGCGCCAGGAAACGGCGAACGAAACCATTCGTCAATTGCGCGCCGCTTATCGCAAGCTTTTCCAAGACGACACGCCCAGTGCGCTGGTACTCGACGAAATTGAAGCCGTCGAAAGCTTGACCTCCGAAGTGTTGCGCCTAGTTTCTTTCCTGCGAGATATGGAAAAAGGCTACCAGGGGCGTTATCGAGAGGCACTGCGTCGGCCGCCGCAAGCCGCCGACTGATCGCTGCCTGATTGGGGCAGCTGACTGACACCGCCACCGGGCGGCAACCGACTGATTCCGGCATGTCCAACACCCATCCCCAAACCCTGCGCGCCTGCGTGGTCGGCGTAGGCCATTTAGGTCGCCATCACGCCCGCATTCTCGCCGACATGGACGGCGTGGATTTGGTCGCCATCGTCGATTCCGACGCCGAGCGCGGCGGCAAGATCGCCGACACCTATCAGTGTGAGCATTTGCTGGAGCTGGACGACATCGTCGAACGCGTCGACTTTGCCGTGATCGCCGTGCCGACGGTCTTGCACCGCGAATGTGCCGCGCCGTTTTTGTTGGCCGGCAAAGCCTGCCTGATCGAAAAGCCGATGGCCCCCGATGTGGCAACCTGCGAAGCCATTTTGGCCGACGCGGAGAAAGGCGGCGCGATGGTCGGTGTAGGCCACGTTGAGCGATTCAATCCGGCAGTCGTGCGGGCACGAGAATTGGGCATTCAGCCGCGCTTCATCGAAGCGCACCGGTTGGCGCCGTACTCCTTCCGCAGCACCGACGTCGGCGTGGTGTTGGACTTGATGATCCACGACATCGATTTGTGCTTGGCATGGATCGGCAAACCGGTGGAATCGGTGGATGCGGTCGGCGGTTCGACGTTGAGCCCGTCCGAGGACATCGTGTCGGCACGTTTACGTTTTGAAGGTGGGGCGGTGGCCAACCTAACCGCGTCGCGCTTGTCGTTGAAGCCGATGCGGCGGTTCCGCTTCTTTGGACCGGACAGCTACGTGTCGATTGATTCGCAAGATCGCTATGCGTTGTTGGTTCAGAAGTCCGGTGACTTCAGCAAAGAAAAAATTGCCGAGGCGGCGCAATCGGAGAACCCGCTGGAGGGTTTCCAAAGCTTGCTGAACTTAGAAGAGCTGCAGCTGGAAGAATCGGAACCGTTGCGCGCCGAGTTGCAGTGTTTTGCCGATGCGGTTCGCAACGGGACCGATCACGAGGTCAGTGGTCGCGATGGCCGAGACAACGTAGTCGTCGCTTATCAGGTGTTGGAAAGCCTAGAAGCCGGCGGTTGGTAAATAGGGCATCGGTTGCTGGCCTCGTTGTTGCAACCGCCAGAGTCCGTCGTGGCTAACTGCGCTCGTCCCAGTCCGCCGACCGCGGTTCGGACGTGGAACTGCGGCGCGGATTAGCGTTCTCAACTTCCCAACGCGATTCGGTCCGCACCTTAATCTGACTCAGGCTGCGGAATAACTGCGTGCGGCGGTGGGGCAGGCGGAAACCAGGTTGCAGCAATCGTGCCATGCCGATGGGATCGGCGTGCTCTTGCCAGCGACTCCACGATAAGTAGCGGCCGGGTAATTTGCGATGCTGGCAAATGCGCGCAGCTGCCAAACCGCCGGCGCCTGCCAACCCCGGACGCCATCGCCAGGTCAGGAAGTCGTCGAAATCCGCCCATGCGCCGGGGGCGAGTTGCAGCAATTCCAGCAAGATGATTTCGCCGGCACCATCTGCCGAAGGTGTTGCGGCGGTGCCGGAGCGCAGATTGCGACTGCGATCAATTTGCGCCGACGGCAAACTTTGCCAGAAGCTGATATCGGAACTTTGGTAAGTCCCGGCTTGTTGGCTGGAGTGAAAAATCGGGTCGTGCTGTTCGGCCATAAACGCCGAATAGTGATCCCAATTCTGCCACCAGCCAAACACCCACGCGGTGTTCTGTTGCCATCCACCTTGCTGGGCGACGAAACCCGGAAGCGACTCCAGCGACGCCCAATGCTCCTGTGCACGCGAGAACACCTGTTGTTGCTCGGGCAGGACATGGCACTGGATGGCCTTCAGCAGCATGCTCCTATGCTACCGGATGGAACCCGGTGACTTCCAGAGACTTCAGTCGCAGCTAGGTTTGCCATCGGCGCCTTTGGGGAGCTTTTTGGGCGCGGGGAAGGGCAATTTCTTCGGCAGAGCGCCAATCTTTACGTCGGCCAGTTTCTTCAAATAGCCTTCCGGGTTAAGCAGAAAGCGGCTGCGCGCTTTGCCATCGGAGAAGTAAAAACGACGGCTGCCATAGGTGGCGAAGTGCATCGCTTTGGCCGGCTTATCGGGGAAAACCGCGCAGCTGGCACTGACGGGTTGCAGCACAATTTTCTCGGCAGCAAGCTTGGTGAAGAACTTCTGCGGATCTTTACGCCATTTCTTTTCGCAAGGTGCGCAACACTGACCGACGCGCGTACCTTTGACACCAAACGCATTGGCAGGCTTCAAGTCGCCGCCCATAACGGCGCATTCTTGTTGTGCCACGCGCCGTTGCAAACCGTCGACGTAATGGGATGGATGCTGCTGAAACAGCTTGGCGCATTTTTCACCGCCCACCTTGATGGACTTGTTCCCCATCCAGATTGTGACTGCACTTTCGCCTAAGGTTGCGCCGCTAACCGCGCATTCCGTTTGAACGTTCTTTGGCGCTTGCTTTTTACGTTCCAAAGCGAACAACCATTTGTCGGGGAAGGAAACGAAGTGCTTTTTGCATTTTTCATTTCCGCATAGGTAAACGCGCATGCCTTCATAGTCGACGAAAGAATCACGATTGGCCAAGGCTTTACCGTCAACCGCGCAAATGGACTGTTTGGCGAAAACGGGTGCTTGCGCAGCTGGTTCATCTTGGGCCGTGGCTTGAGCCGGAACGGCAAGGAGTAGAGTTACGAGGATGGAGATCATTTTGAGGAGTGAGCGAGGTGTTTTTTCAAGCGACGTTCTTCCACAGCGCAAGTCAGCACTGGGACAACGAACATGGTGATGATGGCGATGACCATGCCGCCAAACGAAGGCAAAGCCATAGGGACCATGACGTCGGCGCCGCGGCCGGTGGAACTAAGTACCGGAAGCAAGGCGAGCAGAGTGGTGGCGGTGGTCATCAAGCACGGCCGGCAGCGTCGTTTGCCGGCGGCGAGTACCGCTTCGCGCACGTCTTCTTTTTTGCGCGGTTGGCGGTCTTTGAGGGTTTGGCGTATGTAAGTGCCAATGAGCACGCCATCGTCGGTGGCGATACCAAACAACGCGAGGAAGCCGACCCAAACGGCAACGCTGAGATTTCGGGGACCGATTTGGAAAAGGTCGCGCATCGCGGTTCCACCGACATCGAAATCGAGGAAGCCGGGTTGAGCGTACATCCACAGCAGTAGGAAGCCGCCGGCCCAGGCGACGAACACGCCGGAGAAAACCATCAGCGTGGTGGTGATGGCCCGGAACTGCAGGTAAAGCACGACCAAAATCAGCGCCAACGCTAACGGAAGTACGATGGCTAAGGTGCGCGACGCGCGCAGTTGGTGCTCGTAAGAACCGGCAAAGCGGTAGGACACACCGGCTGGAAGCTGCCAGTCCTTTTGCATTTGCTCGGCGAGAAAGGCTTGGCAGTCTTCGACCACGTCGACCTCGGCGCGCCCCGGATTGCGATCGAAAATGACGTATGCCACCGGGAAAGTGTCTTCGGTTTTGATTGCTTGCGGCCCTTGGGTGTAACGCAGCGTGGCGAGTTGGCTCAGCGGGATCTGCGCGCCGGATGGCAACGGCACCAGCACCTCTTGCATTTGCTGAAGATCGTTGCGGCGCTCGCGTGGATAGCGCACGCGTACCGGGTAACGCTCGCGTCCTTCGACGGTGAAGGTCACCGTCTTGCCGCCGAGCGCGGTTTCCAATACGTCTAAAACGGCGGCGACCGAAACGCCGTGGCGCGCCGCAGCTTCGCGATCAATGTCGAATTCCAAGTATGGCTTGCCGATGACGCGATCGGCGAAAACCGTTGCCGGATTCACCGACGGAATTTGCTTGAGAAAGTCTTCGATTTGCAGCGCCACCTTCTCAATGGTCTGCAAATCCGGTCCCAATACTTTGACGCCCATCGGTGCGCGCATACCGGTTTGCAGCATGACCAATCTTGCGCCAATCGGTTGCAACCAAGGCGCCGAGGTTACGCCGGGCAGGCGGGTGGCAGCGAGGATTTCATCCCAGACATCTTCCATGGAATGGATTTCCTCTCGCCAATTGCGTTGCAGATTGCCGTCTTCGTCGGTGGAATATTCCGGTTTGATTTCGATGATGGTTTCAACCATCGAAACAGGGGCGGGGTCGAGCGCACTGTCGGCGCGACCGATTTTTCCGACCGCAGTTTCGACTTCGGGCACCGACAAAATTGCCATGTCTAGTTTGCTCAGCACATCCATCGCTTCACCGATGGATGCATGCGGCGCGGTGGTCGGCATGTAAAGAAAGGAACCTTCGTCTAGCGGAGGCATGAACTCGCGCCCCAAACCTGGGAAGGTTTCTTCTGCTTGTTGCCAAGTTTCGCTTTGCTCCAACGCGTCGCCGGGAAGCCCAACTGCATTCAAACTGCGCGGCAGCCATTGGAACGCGTTTTTCCAACCCAGCCAACTTGCCGCTCCGAAAATGACGATTGCAGCCGGTAGCAGCAGGAAGAGGGCTTTGTTGCGCAAACACCAACGCAGAATGGTTGGGTAAGCCAATTCAAACAAGCGGAAGGCGATCAGCAAACCGCCAACCAGCACGAGTACAAAGACAAAGTTGCTGGCTTGGCGCTCCATGCCCAGCGGTGCCCAGTGGCCTGCGAGATACCAACCAACAACGGCGAATAACGCCAGGTTGACCCATGTCGACGGTGAGGCGAGGCTGCGCAGGAATCGTGTCACCGCAGATGGTTTGGTTTTCTCAGCTGGCTTCGGCTTAGCTCGAGGTCGCAGAATGGTGACGGCCAAAGTCGGCAAGATCAAAATGGCAACCAGTGCCGAGCCAATCAGCGCAAAGGTTTTGGTCCAAGCGAGTGGTTGAAACAACTTGCCTTCGGCGCCGGTCATGGAAAACACCGGCAAAAAGCCGAGCACCGTAGTCAGAATTGCGGTGACCAATGCCGGCCCAACCTCCGCCACGGCTTGACGCACAGCTTCGGTTCGATGGATGACCGGCGGCGCGACACCGCCGTCGGCTGGCTTGAGTTTGGATTGCTCCGTAGCTTGTTGGTCCAATCGCTGTTGGATGTTTTCGGTCAACACGATGGCCACGTCGACGATAGTGCCGATGGCGATGGCAATGCCCGAAAGTGCGACGATATTGGCGTCGACTCCGGCAAGCTTCATGCAGACAAAACACAGCAGCACGACGATCGGCAAAGTGGCGGAAACCAGAAGCGCCGCGCGCCAACGCATCAGCAGTAACAGCACCACCATGATGGTGACCAGCACCTCTTCGCTGATGGCTTTTTCCAGAGTTCCCAGCGTTTCCTGAATCAACCCGGAACGGTCGTAAAACGGCACAATCGTCAATTGCGATTCCACGCCGTTTGCCAGTGTCTTCCGGCGCAGACCCGGTGAGATCTCATCGATCTTCGCTTTGAGCGCATTCAGTGCTTCCAGCGGATTGGCTCCATGCTGCACCACGGCAACACCGCCGACGGCTTCTGCGCCGCCTTTATCCAATGCACCGCGTCGCTGCGCTGGGCCCAATGTGACGTGGGCGACGTCGGCAATGCGCACGGCGACGCCATCGACCGAGCGAATCACAGCTTGCTCGAGGTCTTCGAGTTCTTCCACCCAACCCAATCCGCGCATGAAGTATTCGGCGCGATTGAGCTCAACCACTTTGGCGCCGACCTCGCGGTTGGAGTTGCGCACCGCTTGATAAACCTGTTGCAAGGTCACTCGGTGAGCGTGCATCGCGTCGGGGTTGACGTCGATTTGGTATTCGCGCAGATAACCGCCGCAGGATGCGACTTCGGCGATGCCGGGCGTCGACATCAACGCATAGCGGACTACCCAATCTTGTTCGCTGCGCAACTCGTGTAGATCCCAACCGCCGGTGGGATTGCCGTCGGCGTCACGGCCTTCCAGCGTGTACCAATAGACTTGACCGAGCGCGGTAGCGTCGGGGCCTAGGGTGGGGTTGGCGTCGATGGGAAGCGTGCCGCGCGGCAAACTAGAGAGCTTTTCCAGCAGGCGCGACCGCGACCAATAAAACTCGACGTCGTCTTCAAAGATGATGTAAACGGTTGAGAAGCCGAAGTACGAATACGAGCGAATTGTGCGCACGCCGGGCAAGCCGAGCAGCGAAACGGTCAGCGGATAGGTGACCTGATCCTCGACGTCTTGCGGCGATCGTCCCATCCATTCGGTGAAGACGATTTGCTGGTTCTCACCGATGTTGGGAATGGCGTCCACCGGCACTGGGTTGCGCTCAAAGTTGCCCAAACGCCAGATGCCGCTGTCGAATGGGGCGGTGTGCCAGCCCCAGCCGAGCAGCAGCAACAGCATCACCCAAACGATGAAGCGTCGCGCCAGCAGGAAAGAAGTGAGCTTTTGCATGGCTTATTCCTGAATGGCGGGCAGCGATTTTTCGACGGTGCCGCATCGCAACATGCTGGCGCCGAAGTAAGGATTGGCGATGGTGGTTCCGAGTTGCAGCCAGTCGGCACCGAAGTCATCGAAGGCCATCGGGCAATACGCCAGATGCACATCGCCGCCACCGATTTGGCCGTAGACTTGCACCGCTTCAATTAAGGCGCGACTGATGCCGTCAAAGTTGCGCCGCACCACTTCGATGTCTTCGGCCTCCAACGCAAGCATCGTGTGTTCGCGAATCCCGTCCTGTAGCGACTGCCAGCGTTGTTGTTGCGCCGCCTTCAGTTCACTTGCATCCGCTAAGTCCAACGCAAAGCTAAGGTCGGTCGCCGCCATGACCGCATCGTCGAATTGATCGGCAGCCAGCGCAGTTTGCATCGCGAGGTAGGGCAGCACCACATGTCCCAACGCTTGCTGGAAGGAAGCCGGCGCCGGGTCGGCGGTGAACGACTGCTGGTGCACATGTTTGGCGGCCGGCGCATCGTCGGCTTGCGGCCGATTCATCATGCTCCATTTGCCTTGCAGTTGCAGTTCGGAGTCCAACTTAAAAGCACCATGGGCGACGACGTGCTCGCCCTCCTCCAAGCCTTCCAACACCACGTAGTAATCGCCGGCGCGCGGACCCAGTACGACTTCGCGCCCTTCAAAGATGGGTTCGTCGCCGGGCTGACGTACATAAACCAAGGAACGGGTACCGGTCCACATCGGTGCCGAGGATGGGATGAGCAAAGGCAAATCACTACCGGCGGCGTCGGTAACTTCACTGGCCGGCACCAGCGGCATTTCGCACTGCGGGCAGGAGCCGGGGCCGTCGGCCAGAATGTCCGGGTGCATGGTGCAGGTCCAATGCTCACTTAAATCCGGTTGTTGTGCGCGGCCGAAACCGTCGAGATTGACTTCCACTTCGGCTTGCGCATACATGTCCGGGCGCAGCTTGCCGTCTTGGTTATCCACCAAAACTCGTACCGCAACGGTGCGCGTACGATCATTCAACAACGGGCTGATCAACGCAATTCGACCACTGAACTGTTTGCCCGGCCACGCGGCAACTTGGAAGTGCACTTGCTGTCCGTAATGCAACTTGGCCAAGTCACTTTCATAAGCTTCGAGGTTCAACCACAAACTCGACAAATCGGCGATGGTGTAAAGATGACTACCTTCTTTCACGTATGCACCTTGACGTGCATCCAAGTGCAACACTACCCCGCCTTTTGGTGCATAGACCGTTTCCGACGGCCGCGGTTCACCGCTTTGCTCCAGTTCGGTGATCTGGTCATCGTTCATACCGAGTTGGCGCAATCGCCCGCGAGTGGCTTCGCTTAATCGACCGGGTTTCTTCAGCGCTTCCAAGTGCGCTTGCTCGGCAGCAATGAGCTCGGGACTATAAATTTCAAGCAGGTGTTCGCCTTCGGCTACCGGGACGCCTGTCGAATCGACGTAAACGCGTTCAATTCGCCCTTGCATCCAAGAAGCAATCTCGGCCACTTGAGTTTGGTCAATAGCAAGCTTGCCAACCAAATTGACCGTGGTGGCGACCTCTAGCCGCGCAGCGGGAACGGTATAAATCTCCGCTAACGCCACTGCCTCGGGACTCATTTTCAACTCGGCTTGACTGCCACCACCGGCGGTAGCCGGAATTAAATCCATAAAGCAAATCGGGCATTGCCCAAACTCCGGCAGCTTGACGGTGGGGTGCATGGAGCAAGTCCATTCTTCCGGTTCGGCTGCAGCCTGGCTTTCCGAATCACCCGATTCTCCAGAGGCTTCCATAGCCGCATTTTCAAGTTCGTTCGAGTTGTCGGCATCATCTCCGCCAAACCACCAACCGACTACTAAGCCAAACACAAACACCGCTGCAACGCGTCGGCCGCTCCAAAACGAGTTTTTGTTTTGCTCCTTGCTTTCCTTCTTTTCCGTGCTCATCAATCTTCCCTCAGTACCGAATGTGTATTCGTAAACTCACGCAACTTCGCCATGCTCTGGTGAATCTGCTTATCCGCTTCCGCCTGACGGAGTTGGAAATCCAACAACAAGCGCAACGATTCCAGCAACCCCTCGAAGGATGCATCCCCAGTCTCAAACGCGGCCAACTCAGTTTCCAGCGCACTCTCCACGCGAGTGCTGAGCTCGTTCTGCAGCAACCTCGCCGTTTCCAATGAATTCTCCAGCTCAAAGCGCGCCTGCTGCCATTCGCTTAACAATTGAACTTCCTGCTGGCGACGTTCCTGCTCGGCCATCTGCCACTCGGCATGAGCCTGCGCGGTGCGAGCCTGATCGCGCGAGCGATGAAGGGGGAGTTTCACCGACACCATCAACGCAACCGCATCCTCACCCGAGTCCGGGGCCAACGCTGGGCCGTCACCGATCAAGGTCCAATCCAAGCCCACTGCCCATTGCATTCGTTCAGCGTTTTGATTCAACCGCCAGCGTGCACGCTTGCCGTGGGCCGCAGCGTCGAAAGCCGACAGTGTTGGATGCTGCTCAAGAACGGATGCATCGACAAGCAGATTTAACTCCAATGCATCTCTGACCAGCGTCGTAGCCACGAGCTCCGGTTGCTGCCAGTTCGCCTCACTGGACGACAAACCAAGCAATCCATTTAAACGCGTGCGCAGCGGCGTCAGCCGGTCTTGGAACTGCCGCTGCCTATCGCGCAATTGCACCGCTTCCATTTCCACCCGCAGCAACTCCGGCAATCGGGCGCGACCCACTTCCAACCGACTACTCACCACCGCATGCGTGCTCTCCACCAACTCCAAATTGGCTTGCAAAATCTGCTGCGCGCGATGCAAATAAGCCAGCTCCCACCAAAGCACCTCGACCTGTCGGCGAATGCGCAGCTGCAACGCATGGACCGCTGCCTCCGCCTGACGCGCCCCGGCTTTGGCGACGTCTTCCTGTGCTTGCAATCCCTCACTCCATGGCAGGGGTTGCTGCAAGGTCAACTTGGCTTGCGTTGGGCCGTTGCGGGTTTCCAACGGTTGCACAAAGCCGCCGATCTTGAATACCGGATCGGGATATCCGCCGGCTGCGGCAATCGCGTTATGCGCGGCGTCGGCCTTTAAACGGGCGGCGAGTAGGGCGTGGTTTTGTTGCGCCGCGGCACTTTGAAGTTCCTGAAGGTCGGCGAACCAAACCTTGGTTGGTGCAACCTTGGCAGCTTCGCTGGGGGCTACCTGTAGCGGCGCTGGTTCCTGAGAAAGTTGCGGTGCCTGCTGGCATGCCAACGGCAGCAGCAAAGTGGGAAGCAACGCAAGTAACGAAGGATGTGCGTGATGTTTTGGAACGATCTTCACTAGATTCCTGGAGTTGAGTGATCAGCAAACACACCGGTTCCCCGGTATGCAATCAGAACGATCCGCACCGGACTACTCCGGGGCGGTGCTGAATCTCAACAACGGATCACGCAAAAGCGGCGATACAAATCGCCGGGCGGTCCACGCGGCGCGCCGACCTGGGCGGTCCAATGGGCACGCGGTTGGGGCAACACCAAGGCTGCAGCGGAAGCCGCGGCCAACGGCGGCGCGCTCCATTCCAAGTCGCTTTGGACCACCACTGCCGGTACCGGCTTTTGGCCCGGCTCGGGCGCCTTTACATCGCAGCAGCACTGCTTTTGCATCCGCGGCGTGCGATCTTCGGCGCTGGCTAGGTTTTGCACCGGCTCGCAGCAGCAGGACAGCTGGGCCGGATCCATCGCTGCGCACATCTGGCCCGGGCGCGGCAGGCCGCTGGGAAACAGCAGCGCCACGATCAACAACAGGCCAAAGTAGCGATCCATCGCCCTCTATTATCGGCGAAAAGCACCGAAAAGCAAACGCAAATGAAATTCGAGCCTCTCTAGCCGCCGAAATTGAGCCTTTGGCGGGTTTTTGAGATAATGCCCGGCCATGAAAGCGCGCCCTCATTTGCTCCAGCGCTACGAGCTGGAACCGGAGCTGCTGCCGCAGTTGCCGGTGGATTGGTCCGCCGAATTCGGCCGTGAAGCGCCGCTTGCGGTGGAAATTGGATTTGGCAACGGCGAATACCTGGACTTTTGGTCCGGCCAAAACCCGGATTGGAATTTCGTCGGCATTGAGCTGCCGCAGGATTGCGTGATTCGCGCGCTGCCGAAGTTCGAGCAAAGTCAGCGTGGCAATGTGCGCGTGGTGCGCGGCGATGCGCGCTATCTGTTGCGCGAGTTGTTTGCCCCCGATTCGCTGGAACACGTGCTGATGCAATTCCCGATGCCGTGGACCAAAGCCAAGCAAGCCAAGCACCGCGTTTATTCGCCGGCTTTCTCGACCACGTTGGCCGACGTGCTCAAGGTTGGAGGCGTCTTTGAATTGGTCACCGACCAACAGTGGTATGCCGACGAAACCGCCGAAGTTTTGGGCGGTAGCGGTTACTTCAAAATCCTTGCTCAACAAACCAATCCCGAGCGCGCCTTCCGCACTCGTTACGAAGAAAAATGGTTGGCCGATCAGCGCGACATCTTCCGCGTGGTCGCGCGCATTGAAAAAGCCACCTCGGCGCCCCGTCTGCTGGATCTGGAAGAAATGGAAATCGTTCACCTCAAGCAAAGTCCAACCGCCGACGCGGTGCAAAACTTAACCGGCAAACGCTTCACGGAAGGTCAGTCGGTGTTTGAAGTCAAAGAAGTCTTCACTGCCAAGGATGGTTGGTTTTTGTACGTGGTCACCGCCGACGACAGTTTTTCACAGCATTGCTACGTGCGCGTGCAGCAAAAGAAAGACGGCCGCGTTTTGGTGCGCTTGCAAGCGCGTCCACGGCCGTATCAGACTCCAGCGGTTCACTTCGCGTTGCAAGAGTTGGGACGGCAGTTGAGTTAAGGTGCCGGGCAAACTCAGACGACGCGCGAAGACGGGGGCAGGGCTGGCCGCGGAAAACGCGCAGACCAGTTCGCTGCCGCTTTTAGAAGCCGCCGGTGTGGCGGTTGGAGTTCCGCGTGCGTTTGGGCTGGCCGAAGAGTTGCATGCTGCGGGTTACTTTGAATTAGGCATCGTTGCTCAATGGAAGTTGGTGCAAGATCGACTCGCCGAACGCTTGGCCGAAGACTTCGATCCGTTGGCATTAATGCGCGAATTGGCGGATTATCCCGAACCGCGGGTGCGCTTTCATATGCCGGGTGTTTGTGCGCGTTTGTTGGCGGATCATCCGCAGCGCGTGTTGGAAGAATTGCGCCCGATGGCGGCCGACGCCAGCGGTATCGTCGGTGAAGCAGTGCAAGCTTTTGGCATTCGTCCGCAGGCCGAGGCGCTGGGTCCGGATGTGGTGCAAGACCTAATGGATTGGGCCCACGATCCGTCGCCAACGGTGCGGCGCGCTTCGGTGGAAGCTTTGCGGCCGCGCGGCGTTTGGGTGAAGCATCTTTCGTGGAGCGTGGCGGCGCCGGCGCTGATGCTGCCGATTATTGAATCGCTGCGCGGTGATCATTCACGTTACGTCGCCAATGCCGTCGGTAACGCGCTGAACGATATTTCCAAAAAGAAGCCGGAGTTGGTGTTGGAGGTCGCGGCGCGCTGGCAAGAAGAGGGCGACGTCGGGCCTTTGCAGGATCACATCATTCGCAAAGCGCTGCGCACCATGGTCAAAGATGGCGACGAACGTGCGCTGGCTTTGCTCGGCTTCGGTGAATTGGATTTGCAAGTGCAAGTCAACATGGTGAATGAACTACCGGTGCCGCCGAATACTGCGCTGGTGTTCGAGTTAGAAATCCAAAACGAAGGCCAGACTTGCGCGGCGCAGTTGGTTTATGAAATCGAAACTCCAGGTAAAAACCCGGCGCGGCCACGACGCAAAAAGTATCGCGCCGGCGAAATCGAAATTCCCGGCGCGTGCTGCAGCCAGTTCAAAATTCGCGAACGCATTTTTGACCGCCGCGCCGCACCGTTAATCGATGGAACTTGTCGCGCGCGATTCTTTCTCAACGGCAAGGAATACCAAACCGTCGAATTTGAGCTCAAGCGGTAGGCCACCGCAAGGCGACCTACCGCTTGGCGAGTAGGAATGTGGGCGAGGCTTACTGCAGCTCGTCCAGCGCCGCGCGCACCCGCGGAATGACGCGAGCGAGTTCCTCGGCGCTTGCAGCACCAACACTGGCACGGGACCAACCTTCTTGATCGGCGTCGGTTGCTCCAAATGCGGCAAACGGCACCAAAGCAAAGCCTGCCTTCTGCAGCAAGTAGCGACGGATATCGGTGTTGTTTTCCAGTACCTTGCCGTCGGCAGTTTTGCGGCCGACCAAGTTGAAGCGCACCGACAGGTAGATCGCGCCTTGCGGTTCGATGAAATCCACCGGATGCCCGGCGTCTTTCAACTCCTTCATGCCGTTGTAAAGCACGGTCAAGCTTTCTTGCACACGGCTGATCAGGTTGTCATCCCAAGTTTCAACTGCGCTTTGGTTGTTCAGCCATTCGGCGGTAGCAACCTGTACCGGCTTCGGTGCCCATGCACCAACGTGCGTCAACAAAGCCAAAGACTTGCGCGCGATTTCAGCCGGGCCAAAGATCCAACCGCAACGCAGACCGGTCGAGCAGTAGCCTTTGGAAATGCCGTCGGAATGAATCACGTACGGCGCACATTCCGGCACCAATTGCACCGGCGAATAGTGCTGATAACCCGGGAAGGTAATCGACCGGTAAATCTGATCAAACAGCAAGTACAGCGTCTTCTCGCCGTTGGCCTTGCGGCGCTCGTTTTCTTCTACCAGCAAGTGGCCGAAGGCTTCGACTTCTTCCTTCGGCATCACACCGCCGGACGGGTTCTGCGGCGTGTTCAAAACAAACATGCGCGCATCGCGCAGGTGCGGGCGCAGCAACTCGGCGGTGGGCTGGAACGAATCTTCGGCCCGACACGGCACCATCTTGGTGCGCACCTGGCAGACGTCGCGGTAGTTGGTGTTGTTCCACGACGGCACCGGGAAGACCACCAGTTCACCCGGATCGACGATCAAGCGGTAAGTGCCATACAACGCCGGACGACCACCGCTAACGATGGTGTAGCACTCCAACGGGTAATCCAAACCCTGGGTACGCTTGACGTATTCGCGCACCGCTTCGCGCAAGCGCGGATCACCGGCCGGCGGCGGGTAGTTGGTTTCGCCGCGATCCAGCGAAGCTTGAATGCCGTTCTTCAACTCATCCGGAATCGGGAAGAGTTCCGGCGAAAAATCACCGACGGTCAAATTGGCAACGTCCTTGCCGGCGGCCTTCATTTCGCGAATCTCGTTGGCAATCACCAAGATCGACGAGGCTCGCATGGCGTTGGCCATCGAGCTGAGGCCGCGTGAGGCGGCTTCGTCGCCGCAGTCTGCAGGGATTGAAATCATCGGGTTTTCCAGCGCGCTTTCCACGGCTACTATTCTAGCTCTGCGGACCCTCGTCGGCAGGGGACCTTAGGCAGAGGGTAGTGGTGGCAAGCGCCGCGCTGCTATGATTTCGCCGCACGCATGCTGACCTTCTTAGCCTTATTGCTGATCACCGCCATTCTGGTCGCCGCCACCTTGTGGACCGGCCGCCAGCGCAAACGCACCATGCACTACTCGGTGGCGGTTGCCGCCGTGTTGGCTTTGTTGGTCACCATTCGTGAAGCCGGAATCTTTGGCGAAGGATTTGAATTTGAAGCGCTGCGCCTCAACGTGCACTTGTTTTGCGCCGGCGTTTGCTTGCTGACCCTGCCGGGTTTGGTCTTCAGCGGTTTGAAGTTGCGGAAAAACCCAACTGCACGGCGGCTGCATCAAAAGTGGATCTTCGGCTTCCTTGTTAGCTTGGTTGCGACCTTCGCCACCGCCGGTTGGATGTTCTTAACTGCGACGAAGCTCTAGCCTCGAGATCGCTTTAGCAACCTTCCAGCTGCAAGGCCTCACGCATCGGCTGCAGCCATTCGCTGCCATCCGAATGAGGCAAAACCGCGCTGCCCTCCGGCATCGATGCCAACGTTTGCTTGCTGCTCCACGCGCTTTGCATGGCGAGGTGGTCGGCGATTAAGCAAGCATCTAAGTTCTTGCCATCGGCTGCCATTTGCTGCGGCAACCACGGCGTCGGCGTGGCGATCCATTGCTGGGCTTTTGCACTTTCTTGCTGGGCTTTTCGCCAAGCCTCGCCACCCTCGTCGGCGGCGATGGCGACGGCATCTTGCAGCGGCGAGGAGCAGCCATCCCACGCGGCCCAGCGATGTTCGCCGATGGAGAAATCACACCATGGTTTCCAGCTGGCCGGCGGGCGGTGCAAATCTAACGGCAGGCGATACCAGCGCAAGTCTTGCGGAATCGGTCGCAGGCGCAGAATCAAACGCAAGCACATTGCCAATTGACCGTGGGCGCTGAGGAAGAGCCGAGTGACGTCGTAACCGGCGACGGACTTGACGACGCGCGCACCGCTGCGAATGACGCGGCCGTCGGCCAACAGCCAAGTCGCACCGAGGACTTGATCACGCGGTAATCCACATGAGCCTGCCAACAGCGATGGGTCGCCGGAATTCAGCAAACCGCCAACGGTGCCGCCGTGCTGCGCATGATGGCCAAGCATCAATCCGTGTTGCGCAAGCGCGTCGGTCAATTCGGCTACCGGCAAGCCGGCGTCGACTTCGCAAGTGCGGTCTTCGGCATCCAACCAATGAACGCTGCGCAGGTTGGTGCTACTGAGCCATTGATCGGCCTTTAACTCTGGATGCAAGCGCGATTGCCGAGTACGCTCACCAACTGGGAGCCAACTGTTGCCGTCGGCACGCGCGTTGCGTACGAACTCGCGTGCTTGATCGATATCGCTGACCTTGTGGACGTTGGGGGAGGCGGTCATTTGCCAGTCCTCCGCGCATGCCGGTGGAAGGCTTCGGCGCAACCGCGTTTCATCGGCAAGCCTTTGCCGGGGTTGAGCAAATTGTCGCGGTTCAACACGCCTCGTAAGGCCTCCATGACTTGCAATTCGTCGGCGCTGAATTGCTCGGCCATTAAATGATGCTTCTCTAAACCGACGCCATGTTCACCGGTGATTGAACCGCCCATTTCCAAGCACTTGCGCAAGATCTTGGTGCCGGTGGCTTCGACCAATTCGACGACCTCGGCGTCGGCTGCGTCATAGGTGATGTGGGGGTGAATGTTGCCGTCGCCGGCGTGGAATAAGTTGGCGATTTGGAGTTTGGTCTCGGCTTCCATCTTGTCGACATACTCGATGATTTCCACCAGCTTGGAACGCGGCACCACGCCGTCCATCACGTAGGAATCCGGACCCAGCTGGCCGAGCGCGCCACCGGCTCCTTTGCGCCCTTTCCACACCGCCAAACGCTGCTCCGGCGTTTCCGCTTTTTCGATGCGCATCGGCTGATGCTCGCGCAAAATTTGGTCGATGGCGGCCGAATCTTCTTGCGTGCGTTCTTCGGTGCCTTCTACTTCCACGATCAACACCGCGCCGGCGTCGGTCGGCAAACCTGCGCGATAAACCGAAGCCTCGACTGCGCGAATGGTGTTTTGATCCATGACTTCCAGCGCCACCGGTTGCTGCCCGGCAGCAACGATGTCGGATACCGCGCCGCATGCGGTTGCAAGCGAATCAAAAGCAGCCATCAGCGTCACAATTGAAGGCGGCAGGGGAATCAGGCGTACCGTCAGCGAAACGATCACGCCTACTGTTCCTTCCGAACCCAAAAGGAATCCGCGCAAATCCAACGGATCACTGAATGTGGTTGCGCTACCCCAACTTTGCAGTGTTCCGTCGGCGAGCACCACTTCGGCAGCAAGGATGTGCTGGCTGGTTGTGCCATGCAAAAAGCACTGCGGTCCGCCGGCATTTTCAGCCGCGTTACCGCCCAAGGTGCTGACCATTTGGCTGGCTGGGTCCGGCGCATAGCGCATGCCCAATTCGGCCACATGTTTGCCCAGTTCGGCGTTCACCACTCCAGGCTCCACCTTGGCCCAACCGCCCTCGACGTTGATGTGCAAAACCTTGCGCATCCGCGCCATCGCCAAAATCACACCGCCTTCCGGCACCAGCGCACCGCCCGACAAGCCGGTGCCGGCGCCACGTGCGGCAAAAACGATGCCTGCTTGATGCAAGATGCGCACGCAGGCCGCTACCTCGTCGCGACTGGCCGGCAACAAAACCGCCGACGGTTTGCAGCGGAACAAGGTTAAGGCATCGCTTTCATAAGCCAGCAGGGATGCGGCGTTGGTGAGGACAAAGCGTTCCCCAACTGCGGTTTTTAATTGCTGGAGCACCGCATCGGTCATCGGCGCCGAGCGAATTACGTCCGCAGCGACGGGGTTCACGATTCCTCCGGTGGCCGACGTTTAGGCAACCAGCGTGGAGTGCGTTCTTTGTAGACCTTGAAGCCGTCGCCGAAAATCATTTCGGCGTCGCGTTCTTCATAAGGCGCGATCAAGAAGATCCACGCAGCAGTCAGCACACCCATGACGAATCGATCCAGCGTGACCTCGGGCATGCCCAACAACGCCAACAAAATGCCGAGGTTGATCGGTTGGCGGATCACCGAATACGGCGGCAGCGCGATGAACTCTTGGCCAGGGGCATTGCGGCCGGTGGCTAGTGCGCGCAAATGCGGCAGACCGAGTAACTGGGCCCCGCCGACAACGAATGCCGCCCATGTCGCCAAGACCAAGCCGATGCCTTGCACGATGTTTGCCATCACGCCCGGCAAGCCTTCGAGGTTCCACAACACCGGCCCGGTGGTCTGCCAATAGGTCGACATCAGGCACAAGCCGATGCCGGTGATAAATACATAAAGCGGACGTTCGCCGCATGGGCCCAACGGCAGGTTTAGCCACTTACGGCCGATACCGCGCGCGAAGATCGAATGCGGAATGATGAAGAGGGAAAGGAGGAAGACGTCGAATAAAAGTGCGAGCGGTTTGAATTCGGTCGCGGCATGTAAATCGGCGCCGAACAGCAAGCGCACCCATCCAAACAAGCCGATGGTGGCGAAGATAGGTGCGGTCCAGAGTAAAACCGCAGCAAGCGGACGCGGCAGTGTAGATGGCGACGGCGGACGGTCGTCGGGCTCAAATTCAACCGGCTCGATCTTGCGGCTTTTACGCGGCGGCTCCTCCGCCTTTTCAGGTTTAGGAGGATCAGTAGGCGGTTTGGCGGAGGCTTCGGTCACAGGTGCCTTCACAGGGACAGGCACCGGATCAGGCGCCGTAGTCACATGGTACGCCTCGCGGGCGTCGTTTTGCACCACCACCGACTTCGGCCACGTCGGGCAGAACTGCTCGCACAAACCGCAGCCGATGCACAATTCCGGCACCAAGCTGGGTGTACCGCCCAACAAAGCAATCGCGCGCGGCTGCACCGGACAAACCGAAGCGCAGGCATCGCAGTAATGATCTTTAAAAGCCAAGCAAGTGCTTTCGTCAAACACCGCCAAGCCAATATCAATCTCACGCACGCTATCCAACGCTTGCAACGCGCCGGTATCGCAAGCGCTGATACAGCTCATTTCGCTGCAAACTCCGCACGCGGTGGTCGCCGCAACAATGTGCGGCGTGCCGGCATCTTCGCGGCCGTCCGGCACCGGCACGATGGCGTCGACCGGACAAGCTTCGAAGCAACCATCGCACGGCGTGCAATAGGTCAAGAACTGCGCTTCCGGCAACGCGCCCGGCGGACGCAAACGCACATTGCGCCGCGACTCGCCATGTTTGGCAGCTTCCTCGGCGCGCTGCTTTTGAAATTCCTTTGCCCGTTGCTCGGCGGTTGACTCGCCGTCGCCCAAAAGGTCGGGACGAATCGCATCAACGGAATCCGCCACGGACCGCACTAAATTGCGCAGGCCGTGGCGGAAGAAATCTCGCCGGTCGACGTTGTTGTCTTTAGGCAAGGTGTAGGGCGTTGCTTACTTCGAAGCGCGCGAAACCAATTTAGCTTGCATGAACAAGCCGAGGTAATCGCGACCACCGGCCTTCGAGTCGGTGCCCGACATGTTGAAGCCACCAAACGGGTGCACGCCGACCAAAGCGCCGGTGCACTTGCGGTTGATGTACAAGTTGCCGGCCATCAGCTCCTGACGGGCGCGAGCAATTTTCTCTTCGTCGCGACCGTAGTAAGCACCGGTCAAACCGTAGATGGTGTCGTTGGCGGCCTCGATGCCTTCTTCAAAGCTGCTGACCTTGGTCACGGCGACCACTGGTGCAAACAACTCTTCCTGGAAGATGTAATCGCTACGACCCACGCCAGTGAACACGGTGGGCTGCAGGTACCAGCCGTCTTCGGAGGCGCGCTCACCACCGGCAACCAAAGTGTTGCCATTCTTCTTGGCTTCGTCAATGCCCTTCAGAGCTTCGTTCATCGCCTTTTCGTTGATCATCGCGGCCAAGAAGTTGTTCTTCTCAGACGGGTGACCAATGGTGGTGGCTTCGACCAACGGCAGGAACTTCTCCATGAACTCATCGTGGATCTTTTCGTGCAGAATCAAGCGCGAGCATGCCGAGCACTTCTGGCCTTGGAAGCCAAACGCGGCAGCGTAAGTCGCGGGAACAGCCTTGTCGACGTCGGCGTCTTCATCGATGAACATGAAGTCTTTGCCGCCCATCTCGGCAGTGACGCGCTTCAGCCAAATCTGACCTTCGCCACACTCGCCGGCCTTCTGGAAGATGCGCTTGCCGATCTCCATCGAACCGGTGAAGTTAATGAAACGAATCTGCGGGTGCTCGACCATGGTGTCGCCCACTTCGCCACCGGAACCCGGCACGAACTGCAACACGCCAGCCGGCAGGCCAACTTCTTTCATCAAGTCGATGAACATCGAAGCAATGCCCGGGCTGTCCGAAGCCGGCTTCAGCAACATGCAGTTACCAGCGGCAATCGGTGCCATGCACACGCCGACCATAATCGCCAGCGGGAAGTTCCACGGCGGAATTGCAACGCCAACGCCCAACGAAATGTAGCGCAGTTCGTTGTCCTCACCCTGAATGCGGGTGATCGGCTGCGGCCGGTCCCAGCGCAAAGCTTCGCGCGCGTAGAACTCAAGGAAGTCAATCGCTTCCGCGGTGTCGCCGTCGGCCTCGGCCCACGACTTGCCGACTTCGTAGACCATCATCGCCGAGAACTCATGCTTGCGCAGGCGCATGATGCGAGCAGCTTTGAACAAGTACTCGGCACGCTCGGCGGCGGGGCGGCGCGACCACTCACCAAAGGCTTTGTGCGCGCCGACGATGGCACCCAGCACATCGTCTTTGCTGGCCTTGGCCGAGTTGGCGACTACGCGCGAAGTCATCGACGGGTCGGTGGACTCAAAAGTCCCGGCGCCACCTTCTTTGTCTTCGCCATCGATGTGCAAGCGCACGACGACCGGCAGGGAAGCTTCAATTTTCTCCAGCGCAGCCTGGAACGGCTTGGCGTTTTCTTCTTGGGAGAAGTCGGTGAACGGTTCGTTGACGAACGGGGTGATTTCCGAGGTGGTTTGCATCTGTCTCAGGACTCAGGTGAGGGGGCCGGGGCGTCGCTCCGGTTCCCAGCGGGGGGAGCGGCGCAGGCCGGCCCACCATTATGCTCGCAAGGGGCCAAAAACGCAGCCATTTCGTCGGCGCTTCTGGCCGCGTAGGCTGCTTTTCGCTGCTTTTTGGGCACCGGCGGATAAAACGGCGGCAATAAGCCGAATTCGGCCTTCATTGGCTGAAAATCGCCGCTAGGCGAGTAGGCAACGTGATGGCAAAGTGCGCCGAGCAGCGTGGTCGTCGGCAGCGGTAGCGGAGTTTGGCCGCGCAGACGGGCGACGGCGTTGCGACCGGCAACTAAACCCGAGCCGATGTTGCCGAGGTAGCCCTCCATGCCGGTGATTTGACCGGCGAGGAATAGGCCGGAGCGCTCGCGCCATTCGAGCAGATCGTTGAGCAACTTCGGCGCGTTGACGAAGGTGTTGCGGTGCATCGATCCCAGCCGCGCAAACTCGGCGTTTTCCATGCCCGGCAGACTGCGGAAGACGCGTTCTTGTTCCGGGTAGCGCAGGTTGGTTTGAAAACCCACCATGTTGAACAGCGTGCCGAGAGTGTTTTCTTGGCGCAGTTGAATCACTGCATACGGCCAGCGACCGGTGCGCGGATCATCGAGGCCGACCGGTCGCATCGGGCCAAAGCGCAGCGTGTCGACACCGCGTGCAGCGAGGATTTCAATCGGCAAGCAGCGCTCGAAGAATTGCTTGGCGCGCGGATCGGCTGCTTCGAAACCTTTGAGTTCGTGTTTTTCGGCGGTCAGCAGTGCGTCGACGAATGCGAGGTATTGCTCCTTATCGAGCGGTACGTTGAGGTAGTCGGCGTCGCCTTTACCCCAGCGCGAGGCGGCGAAAATCACGTCGCGATTCAAGCTGTCGGCGGCGATGACCGGGGCGATGGCGTCGAAGAATGCGAGGTGATCGATGCCGGCGAGGCGGGCGATGTCGGCGGCTAGGGCTTCGCTAGTCAGTGGGCCGGAAGCGATGATGGCGACTTCGTCATCGGGAATGCTTTGCACTTCCTCGCGCAGCAACTCGATATTGGGATGTGCTTCCAAACGCGCGGTTACGCGTTCGCCGAAGGCATCGCGGTCGACGGCCAGCGCCTGACCTGCCGGTACCGAAGCGGCTTCGGCGTCTTCCAAAATCACGCAGCCCAGCGCGCGCATTTCCGCCTGCAAAACGCCGGCGGCGCGGTCGGGAAGCTTCGAGCCCAACGAGTTCGAGCACACCAATTCGGCGGCGTTGGCGGTTTGGTGGGCGGGCGTCGGCACCACCGGCCGCATCTCGTACAAGCGCACGGCAAAACCGGCGTCGGCAATTTGCAGGGCGGCCTCGGAACCAGCGAGGCCAGCCCCGATGACCGGGACTGGCCTATTTGGGTGGACGTTCATTGGCGTAATTTTAACGCCGGCACGTCCGCGTGCGAGTCGCGCCTAACTTAGGGGTAGATCCGCGTCGACGCCTTCACCGTCATTACGTGATTGCCCGGACCATAAGTCTGGTAACCCTGAATGTGCACCGGCTGGCCGGTCATCGCCGCGCTGGTCGGCACGGTGACGGGAACCGCTCCGCTGCCCGGCGGTACCAGGAAGGTCTGCGAGGCGTATAGCGCGTTGAGGTCGATGTCGAACACACCCAAAATCGTCGGCGACGGCGCCAGTGCGGCACTGAAACCCATGGTCGCGTAGTTCGGCGTGTTCAAGTACATCAGGTTGACGATGTCGCCTTGGCGGGTGATGCCGTCGAGATGGAAGTTTTGATCAAAGGTATCGAAGCAAGTGACGGCACCGCCATTGCCCCAAGTGTTCGCGTGCACCGCTTTGGTGCCGGCTGCAGCCACTTCGCCATCGGGTGCGATGCTGACGCCAAAGGCCGAACCGCCGATGGACATCGATGCGGTCATGTTGCCGGCTTCGTCGTAAGCAAAAGCTTCGGGCGTTGCGAACAGCGAATCACCCCAAGAGCAACCGGCCAAGTGTTCGCCGTCGTCATCGATGTCGAGACCGGAGGCCGACAATTGGAATGCAGTGCCGGGAGCCGACAACGCGTCATCCCACATCACCGAGTTGGTGTCCAAGTCAATCATGCCAACGTTGATGCGATCCATCGCCGGCGAGTACTGCTGATTGATGTAACCCAAACGGTTGCCGTCGCCATCCAACGCCAAGCGGGCGACGTAACCGCCGCTCATCGACTGGGTGTGATGATGGCTCCACCCGGCGCCGTTATCGCGGTAAACGCTCAGCGATCCAAAGGTGCCGTAAGCGAAGGTTTTGCCATCGCCGGAGAAGGCGTGCGAATCGAAGGATGCACCGATGTAATGCGAATGGATTTGCGCGGCGGCGAAGACGTCGTAGATGTAAGCCGACGTGCCGATGAAGAAGTACGCGCGGCTTCCGTCGTTGCTCAAGCGTGCTTGACGAGCGTGGAAATTGGAGCCGTCGTTCAGCGTGCCGCTGGAAACCGAATTGCCGGCTTGATCAAAAGCTTCGATCAACAAGTTGCCGGTGTTCGGATCTGCCTTCCAAGCCAAAATGATTTTGGCGTCGTCGCTGATCGCCACACCGCCACCGAAATAGTTCTGCGTGGTGGGGAAGGTGTAGGTCCAATTCGGCGCGCCGGATCCAGTGGTGTTGTACAGCGAGACGGTGGCTTCAAATTCGTAAGCCGAACCCGGATCGATGTCGTGAATCTCCATCGCCGCCGCAAACGGCGCGCGGTCGGCCACAGCTACCTGCGGCGTCTCCGAACCAAGCATGTCGTCGAAAAACAGCTCGGTCTGCGAAAAACTGGTCTGCACGCTGACTCCCTCATTGTTGAGCCCGCGGCTGGCCATAACGACGCCACCGTTATCGCCAATATCGGTGCCGTAACCGATCCACGCCAGGCCGCCGTCGAGGGTTTGCCAGCGCGGCGCGGTGACCAAATTCTGCTTGGAACCGAGGCTATGAGCGCCAAATCCGCCACTGCCGGTGCGCACAAATGCGCCCTCTGGCGTGACTTCCACGAATTCGGCGGTTTGCCCAGGGGGAGTGGCCTGTAAAGCACAAAGAACTATGGGGATGAAGGAGAACATGACACAACATTCGCATTTTTCAGGAGTTGAGTCAAATGGCGTTGACCTTTTGGATTCGGTTCCGGCGGCGTTTTCCATTAGAATGCGGACGTGTTGCTCGCTTCCCTCATCCTCCTAAGCGCGGCATCGCCGCTAGCTGGTGTCGGGATGCCGGCTCAGGAACCGGCGGCAACGACCGTGCCGACGCGCCTGGATCGCGTCACCGTTTATCCAGAACAAGCTCTGGTTGAGCGCGTGCTGACGGTGGAAGCCGAGCGCGCCGGCGAGTTGGCTTTTGAGTTGGGACCGCTGCCGATTTTGGCGAGTAAGTCGTCGTTCCAACTGCGGGTGGAGTCGGGCCCAGCCGAGGTGCAGGGCATCGAGACTTCGATTCGCAACAGCACCGGTGCCGAGACGGCGGCGGTGGTGGAGTTGAAAGAGCGCTTGGCCGGCATTCAAAGTTTGCATCGCGAAGTGCGGACCAAGTTGGTTGGAGTTGAAGGTCAGCAGTCGGTGTTGGATGCGTTGGTCGGTTCGGTTGCCAATCGCGAAAAGCCGTTGACCGAAGAAGAGCTGTTGCCGATCTTGGACTTGGTGCGCAAGCAAAGTGAAGCGTTGGATCAAGAGCGCGCGCGCTTCCAAGCCGAAGAAGCCGAGTTGACTGCGACTATCGATGAATTGAATCGCAAGATTGCAGCTGCGGTGGGGCAGGCGCGACCGTTCCAGACTTTGCATGTGCCGTTGCGTTTTGAGCGCCCGGGTACTGCTGAATTGCGTTTGCTGTACTTGGTTTCCAGCGCCAGTTGGGAGCCCAGTTACGACGTGCACGTTTCGTCGGACTTTACCGGTGTCAGCATTTCGCAGGTGGCGCGCGTGCGTCAAAACAGCGGGGAAGATTGGGAGAACGTCGAAGTGCAGTTGAGCACGTCGATGCCTTCGATTGGTTTGGATCCGCCGGAGTTGCCGTCGCGTTATTACGTGCTGCCTTATCCGGGCGCGCCCGATCTGCAGGGTCTGGCGGCGTTGGGATATGACGGTGGCGACTTGGCGGCGTTGGATGCAACCGGCGGCGTCGGCACTTTGTCGGCGAGTAATGCCAGTTATGCGCAGAGTGGATTGGCTGCGAGTTTCCAAGTGATTGGTTCGCGCACCGTGCGCAGCGGCGGCGAGCCCAGCCAGATTTTGCTGACCAGTTTGCCGATGCAAGTTTGGCCCGAGCGCTACTTGGTGCCGTCGGTCAGCGATCAGGCTTATCTACGCGCCGACGTGCTTTATTCCGGTGATCAACCATTGGTGGCCGGCACTGCCAAGGTTTACTTGGGGCCCGACTTCTTAGGTGAAACGGCGATTCCGGTGCTGCACCGTGGCGATCGCACCACCATTCACTTGGGCATCGATCCGAACCTGACGGTGAAGTACGAAGCGCTGAGTGACGAGCGCGATAACCCCGGTTTGCTGTCGTCGACCGCGCATCGCACGCGCGTGTTCCGCGCCGACTTCCGTTTGAATCCGAATTCGGGTCCGGTGGAAGTGCTGGTCGAGGAAGTGCTGCCGCTGACCCGCGATGACCGCATCGAAATTTCGCCGGTGCAAATGCAGCCGCCGCCGCTGAACGACGAAGAGTCGATGAAGCTGCGCAATGACGGTATTTACCGCTGGAAATTCCGCTTGGCGCCGGGCGCGAGTCAGCGCATTACCTGGGGCTACGACGCCGCATTCCACGAAGACCTCAACCCGGTATTTACCGAGCGCTGATCATGGGCAAGCCGCAAATCTTGGTGGTAGAGGACCAGCCCGAGTTTCAACGGGCGTTGAGTTTCCGCTTGGAGGCGCAGGGCTTCCAGGTCGAAATCGCCGAGGACGGCGGCGCCGCTGAGCTGTGCTTGGGCATTCGCGATTTCGACGTCGTGTTGATGAAAGATGTGCTCAAGGATGGGCCGGCTGATACGCGGTTGCGCGATTGGCGTCATCAGGGCAAGAGCTTGCCGGTGATTTTGATGACGACGATGCCGGCTGCCGATCCGCTGAATCCGGTGCCGCAGCACGCCGACGGCGCGATTGCGCGGCCGTTTGCAATCTCGGATTTGATCGTCGAGATCGAGCGCGTGACGGTCGCCGGCTAGGCTGGAACTCCGCTGCTTGGATCGCGGTTTGAGCCGCTCGGTGGCGCTAAAATGCTCGATTCCCGGCCGTCCGGCCGCCGCTTCAACCGAGCAAATCCATGTCACAAGATCGTCCTGTACGCGTTCGTTTCGCGCCTTCGCCGACCGGCCGCCTGCACATCGGCGGCGCCCGCACCGCATTGTTTAACTGGGCGCTGGCGCGTCATTTTGGCGGCCAGTTCATTTTGCGTATCGAGGACACCGACACCGAGCGCAATAGCGAAGAGTCGCTGCAGTCCATTTTGGAGTCGATGCGTTGGTTGGGCATTGATTGGGACGAAGGCCCGGATGTGGGTGGCGACTTTGGTCCGTACTTCCAGCAACTGCGTTTGGATAAGTACAAGGCGGCGATTGAATGCGGTTTGGCCGAGGGTTGGTTGTTCCGTTGCTTTGCCAGTGCCGAGGAGATCGGCAAGTTGGTGGAAGAGCATCGCCAGAGCAAGACTGCCGGTCGTTGGGAGGGCCCATACCGCGATTTGCCGGTTGAAGAAGCCGAGCGTCGCGCGGCAAGTGGGGAAGAGTTTGTGCTGCGTTTTCGCGTGCCGCTGGGACAGGAAGTTGTGATTAAGGATCACATCCGCGGCGACGTAACCTTCCGCACCGACGAGGTTGAAGACTGGGTTGCGGTGCGCGCCAACGGCATGCCGACGTACAACTTCTGCTGCGCGATTGATGATGCGGATATGCAAATTTCGCACGTGATTCGCGGCGAAGAGCACTTGGTCAATACGCCGAAGCAGGTCTTGTTGGCCGAAGCCTTGGGCGTGACCGTGCCGGACTTTGCCCACGTGCCGTTGATCCTCGGCGACGACGGCAAAAAGTTGTCGAAGCGCACCGGCGACACCGCGCTTGGGGATTACATCGCCAAAGGCTATCCGTCGGATGCGTTGTTTAACTTCTTGGCGTTGCTTGGTTTTTCCATCGACGACAAGACCACGGTTTTCTCGCGCGATGAGTTGGTGCAGCACTTTGATCTGAAGCGGATCAGCAAGGGCGGTGCTTTGTTTGACACCGATAAGCTGCATTATCTGTGTGGCGAGTACATCCGCCGTATGGATGTGGCCGAGCTGACCGACGCGGTGATGCCGAGTTTGATTCTTGCAGGCTTAGCCGAAGACGTAGATCGCGCATGGCTCGAGCACTTGGTGCGCGCGATGCAAGAGCGTTTGGGTTTGCTGAATGAACTGCCGGAGAAGGCGGCGTTTTTGTTCAGCGATATGGTGGAGCTTGATAAAAAAGCTGCCAATGCGGTGGCCAATGAGCAAGCGGTGGCTGCGCTGACGCACATCGCCACTTCTTTGGAGAACGCCGACGTCTTCCCGCCCGCCGAATGGTCGGCGTGGATCAAGGAGCAAGCCGATCAGCTGGATGTGGGGCTTGGCAAGGTGATGAAGCCGTTGCGTGCCGCGTTGAGCGGGACTTTGGGCGGACCGGAGCTGGTCGACATACTTGCGCTGTTGGGCAAGGAGCGCAGTTTGAGGCGCATTCGCGCTGCGGTGGCACCGGTGGCTAGCTGAGCGGCGGGGGCTTGATGCCCGCACTTAATTCAATTGCTTCAACAACGGCAAAACTGCCGCGCGCAGTTCGCGTGCCCGCAAGTTTTTGGCGCGGATAATTCCGTCGGTGTCGAGCAGGAAGCTGGTCGGAATCGAGCGCACGAACAACTGCTTGGCGAGTGCCGATTCCCATCCTTTGCCGTCGTATAACTGCGGCCATGGCATGTTCTTTTGCTTCAGATAACTGAGCAAACGATTGCGTCCATCGCGGCGGTCGTCGTCGAGGGATACGCCAACGATGACGAAGTCCTGCCCGGCAAGTTCGTGATACAGCGAGGCGACCATCGGCATTTCTTTATCGCAGGGTTTGGACCAGGTTGCCCAGAATTGAATCAGCACGACTTTGCCTTTGAGATCGTGGGTGCTGAGCTTGGTGCCGTCGCGCAGGCGCGTGCCGCTGAGTTCGGGCATCGGTAAGCCGATCAGCAAGGTCTTCATCACTTTGATGCGCGCGAGAATGTCGGCGGCTTGAGCGGCGTCGGAGTTTTTGGATTTGGCGGCCGGATCGGTGGCGGTTTTGTCGAGCGTCGCGGCGATCGGGTGGAGCAGGGCTTCGGCCTGCATAAACTGCTCGGCATCGGCGAGGGCAATGGCGTAGACGAAGGTATAGCGCTTCAGGTCGAGGCGCAGGCCGTCGGGTGGTGTGCCGACGTACTTCTGCGCGTCGGCATGAATCTGCTTCATACGCGCGAGGCCGGCATCGGGTTGCTGGCGAGCGTGGATCTCCATCAGCGCCAGCTCATGGCGGGCTTCGAACGACGCGGCGGTGCCGGCGTGCTCGATGCTGAATTTCTCGACTTGCGAGAACAGGTCGTTCAAGTACTTCTCAAATGCCGCGCGCGTCGACTGCTTGGGCCCCTTGAAGCTACTTTGCAGCGCGCGCCAGGCCTCCAAAGCCGCCACCTCCTCGGCCGACGGCTCCTGCACGGCGGCGGGCACGCTGGGCGACTCAGCCTGAGCCTGCTCGGTCGACCCATCTGCCGATCCCGTCGGCACCTCGGTCTGAAGCGGGGCGGCCAGAGCCAGGATCAGAATTTTTGACAATGTGGCAAGAAGCACCGGATGAAAGGGTGGAGCAATCGGTCAGAAGTCGCTAGAATCTCCGCCCCGCTGAGCATCAAGCCCAGCGGTCGGCGGAGTAGCTCAGTCGGTTAGAGCAGCGGAATCATAATCCGCGTGTCGGGGGTTCGAATCCCTCCTCCGCTACCAATCACCCGCGTCGACCCAAGTCGGCGCGGGTTTTTTCGTTGACCCCGTTCTTGGGCCGTTCGAACTGTAGCATATTCGGGGTATGAAGCAGTTCGATGGCGCCGGCAAACGGAACCAGCTTTTGATTTGGAGCTGCGTGCTGATTTTGGCCGGCGTATGGATTGAGGCCATAAAGGTGGATATGTCCCAATGGCCGCAGGTTGAAGGCGCCATCAAGTCAACCGGAATTCGACCCATGGGGCGTGGATGGATCGCAATCGGGCCTGACCAGGAGTTCGAACTAACCGCAACTTACCTGTACACCGTAGACGGAGTCTCTTATCAGGGAATCGAGCTCACGCCCGATGGTAATCCTATTTATTCAAATTCAAAAGAAGCCGCCCTGGCTGCAAATCAATTCCACTTATTGGGAACCACTAGTGTTCACTACAACCCGGATGATCCATCTGAAGCCTATTTAAGTGTGCCGGCGAATAGGGGAGCCGTCGGGATGTTTCTAATCGTGCTTGGGCTTGCATGTGCATGCGGGTTTGCATACCTCGGTTCTGTGGTGAAAAACGTGATTAATTAGCTTCTTTCCTTGCGAAATTATAGGTCGTGCGCCGCTTGCTACACTCATGGTGGCAGGTTATGAAGACCTGCCCGTTTCCCGTTAGCCAGGAATACAATGAAACACATTATGTTGAACCAGATTTCGTTGAAGGGGCATCCAAATGTCTCTGAAAAATGGGTCCAAGAAGTAATTGCAGAGGATCCAAAAATTCTTGGATTGGGTGATCTTGTCCTCAGAGACAAAGAGAGGATGCAGCCAAGGGCGGGTCGTTTAGATTTGCTGTTCCAAGACTCCGAAACTGATCGGCGATATGAAGTGGAGTTGCAACTGGGCGCCATCGATGAGAGTCATATCATTAGGACGATTGAGTATTGGGACCTTGAAAGGAAGCGGTATCCCCAGTACGACCATTGCGCTGTAATCATTGCTGAACAGATGACAGGGCGGTTTTTGAATGTCATATCCTTGTTCAACGGGTTTATTCCATTAGTTGCTTTGCAAATGAGTGCTTATCAAGTCAATGAAGGATTGGCGTTAACTTTTACTAGAGTGCTAGATGAATTGCCGCTTGGCCCTATTGAAGAGGATGAATTGCAGGAGCCTACAGATCGGGCGTATTGGGAGCGACGAGGTTCGAAATCAACATTGAAGCTAATGGACGGCATGGTTGATATTGTCCAACGCGTAGCTCCAGGCCATGAGCCTAAATTCCTCAAACACTATGTGGGTTTAGCAAAGGACGGCTCGCCCAATAATTTCATCGTGTTTAAGCCAAGAAAAAAGAATGGATCAAGCAACATCTTTTCTGTAAAAAGCAGCAGACTCATCAAATGCCTTCCA